>NZ_JBARYI010000089.1:0-15208 GCF_049647785.1 Gordonia sp. (in: high G+C Gram-positive bacteria) | reverse complement strand
GGGCGCCCCTCCTTATTGCTCGCGATTGCTCGCGTTACAGCTTTTGCGCGAACCGCAGTTCTTAGCGGCCGATCGACTTGCCGGACGAACCGAGGTCGTTGCAGGCTTCCACAACGCGCTCAGCCATCGAGGTCTCAGCCTTCTTCAGGTAGCTGCGGGGGTCGTAGACCTTCTTGTTACCAACTTCACCGTCGACCTTGAGCACGCCGTCGTAGTTGCCCATCATGTGACCGGCAACCGGACGGGTGAACGCGTACTGGGTGTCGGTGTCGACGTTCATCTTGATGACGCCGTAGCTGACGGCTTCTTCGATGTCCTCAACCGACGAGCCCGAGCCGCCGTGGAAGACAAAGTCGAACGGCAGGGCGTCGGCGTCGAGTCCGAGCTTGGCAATCGCGGCGTCCTGACCCTCCTTGAGGACGGCGGGGCGCAGCTTCACGTTGCCCGGCTTGTAGACGCCGTGCACGTTGCCGAAGGTTGCGGCCAGCAGATATGTGCCGTTCTCGCCAACGCCGAGGGCGTCGACGGTCTTCTCGAAGTCCTCAACCGAGGTGTACAGCTTGTCGTTGATGGCGTTCTCGACACCGTCTTCTTCGCCGCCGACGACGCCGATCTCAACTTCGAGGATGATGTTGGCTTCGCGGGCCTTCTGCAGCAATTCCTTGGCGATCTCAAGGTTTTCGTCGATCGGCACCGCCGAGCCGTCCCACATGTGCGACTGGAACAGCGGGTTCTGACCGTTGGCGACGCGTTCGCGGGAGATCTCGATCAGCGGGCGGACGAAGGTGTCGAGCTTGTCCTTCGGGCAGTGGTCGGTGTGCAGTGCGATGGTGACGTCGTACCGGTCGGCGACAACGTGCGCGAACTCGGCGAGCGCGACTGCTCCGACAACCATGTCCTTGACTCCGAGGCCGGAACCAAATTCGGCACCACCGGTGGAGAACTGGATGATGCCGTCACTGCCTGCGTCTGCGAAGCCCTTGATGGCAGCGTTGATCGTCTCTGATGAAGTGCAGTTGATGGCGGGGAACGCGTACCCTTCCTTCTTCGCCTTGGTAAGCATCTCGGCGTACTTTTCGGGGGTTGCGATGGGCATTTCACGTCCTGTCGAGCGGTGGATTCGTTCCACACTGAGAATGGGGTACCACCCCAGTTTGCCAGGTCTGCCGCGGGCTTGGGCCGGTCCCCCATCATCGCGGTTAAGGGTTCTCCAAACTTTCCCCGGTAAGGTCAAGCCCTGTGATCGACACTCTTCTCGCCGAGACCACCACAAATGTGGCGCTGATGCCCGGCTTCATGGACCCCTTTAACCTGATCGGCTACTTCGGTGCCGCCGCTTTCTGGGGTCTACTGCTGGTGATCTTCATCGAATCCGGCGTTCTGTTCCCCGTTCTCCCCGGCGACTCGCTCCTGTTCGTCGCTGGCCTTATCGCCGCTGGTAGCGCGACTGCCGAGCATGCGGAGAAGGTCGCCAATTCGGGCTTGACGTTGTGGCCCCTGCTGATCGGCGTGCCGATCGCGGGCATTTTGGGCGGTCAGGTGGGCTACTGGATTGGCCGCTACGTCGGCACTTCTATGTTCAAACCCGACGCCCGCTTCCTGAAGGAGCGGTACATCGAAGAAGCCCACACCTTCTTTGAGAAGCACGGCCCCATCACGATCTTCTTGGCGCGTTTCGTGCCGATCGTCCGCACCTTGGCACCGATTGTCGCTGGTGCGGCACGCATGAAGTTCACGGTCTTCACCATTTACAACGTGGTCGGCGCGATCGTTTGGGGCGCAGGCATCGTCCTCCTCGGCTACTGGCTGGGCCAGTTCGAGATCGTTCAGAAGCTCATCGAGCCGATCTTCATTCTGATCGTCCTGGTGTCTGTGCTTCCGATGGTCATCGAATGGCTCCGCCGCCGCCGCAGCGGCAACGAGCCCGCAGAGATCGCCGAGTAACCCACCGGATTTGTCGCACCCCGTCTGTTGTCGCACTATGTCGCGACATCGTGACAACCCGACGGGGTACGACAACCAGCGTTCGGTTCAGATGATCGGGCCGACGTCCTTCCGCACAATCTCGTCGAACGAGCGCTCTGCGACGGCCGCGATGGTCATCGGCGGATTGCAGGCCGCAGCGGTTCCCGGAATCAGTGCGCCGTCGACCACGTACAGGCCGCGTTGACCTTGGACGCGGCCGACCAGATCGCAGACTGCACCCATGTACCTGTCCCATAATTTCGGCGGCATCAGCATCTACGACATTCGGCAGGTCACCAAACGCTCGCCGAATCCGCAGGTGCCACTGCTCAGCAACCTGTCGTGGGACGATGCAGGCTGGGCCACCCAGCATTCGGTGGGTTGTTCGCCTACGAGTCCCACTATTGCTCGGCCGACCGACCGGTCAATCCGACCGCGCTGGCATGCGGCTGGACGTCGTCTGGCGTTCGCGTGTTCGACATTCGAGATCCGTTGCACGTCAAGGAAATTGCCTATTACGTACCGCCCGCCAGGCCAGCCACTCCGCTCACCGCCTGGAACTCACCGCACACCATGTCGGCGGTGATCGGTGTGCCAGCCTTGAGTGCGCCGTCGATTCGCGACGCCCTGCGCCGCGGCGAGTTTGATCCCGCCCAGGCGCAGAGCAGTCGCAATGGTTTGCTGGTCAGCGACATGTCGAGCGACATGTGCTTCTCCCCGCCGGAGTGGCGCGGCAACAAACTGTACGTGACGTGCTCGGATAACGGTTTCCAGGTCATCGAGCTGACAAATGCCGTCTACCGGGCACCTGCAAACCAGGAAACGACAGTGGGTTCATGACCGCACGCTCAACCGTTATTGCCTGTGTTGGGTTCACCTTTGCCGTCCTCGCTTTTATTGCGGGACTGGCACTTCGGCCCGCAATCCTGAACGAGGCGCCGCGCACGTCGCTGCTGTCACCGATTGAAGTCGGCTACCTGCAAGTTCCTGCAGATGGCTGACGAGCCGATTTCCTCGCCGTCCCCCATGTCGTGGATGCACCGGTACGGCAGCCCCTCGCATCACCACGAGCCCGGACACGAGATGCCGGGGATGGCGACCGACGACGAGGTCGCCTCCCTCGGTGTGCTTACCGGGGTGGAGGCGGAGAACCAGTTCCTGCGCCTTATGCAACGTCACCACTACGGCGGCATCGCAATGACACAGGACCTGCTTGCTTACGGCCCCGCGGTTGGTCCGGTGGTTCGGCTCGCCCGCACCATCTTGAACGCGCAGACCAAGGAGACCGGATTGATCGGTGCCATGCTCGTGGCGAGAGGCGTCGTCGACTCTTAACCCCAGGCCTGATCCAGATCGGCGTGCTGGGCAATCCAGGTGTGCATCACGATTCCGGCGGCCACACCCGCGTTGATGCTGCGGGTCGAGCCGAATTGGGCGATAGACACGGTGAGGTCGGCGCGGTCTTGGGTTTCGTCACTGACTCCCGGGCCTTCCTGACCGAACACGAGGAGGCAGCGGAGAGGGAGTTTGGTGCGCTCCAACGGAACGGAACCGGGGGTATTGTCCACCGCCACGACCGCCAACTCGTTCTCCCGAGCCCATGCCATCAGGTCTTCGACCCGCTCGTGATGCTGCAGGTGTTGGTAGCGGTCGGTCACCATCGCGCCGCGGCGGTTCCAGCGCTTGCGCCCCACAATGTGGACGGTCGAAGCTAAGAACGCATTCGCCGTCCGCACAACCGTCCCGATGTTGGCGTCGTGGCCCCAGTTCTCGATGGCGACATGAAAATCGTGGCGTCGAGTATCGAGGTCGGCGATGATCGCTTCCCGGGTCCAATACCGGTACGCATCAACCACATTGCGGCGATCACCCTCGAGGAGCAGTTGCCGATCAAAACGGGGATCGCCCGGTAGCGGGCCTTCGGATTCTTCGAGCCACGGCCCAACACCAATGGCCGGACCGACGCCCGTCACCCACTCGGTGGGCCCCGCCGCGGGGTCCGCCTCAGGCTCAGGCAAGGCCGAGGTCAGCGAGGTTCAGCAGCGAGCGGTACGGGACGCCGAGAGCGGTAATGACATCGTCGGCACCCGTGGCGCGATCGACAACGGTCGCCACGCCGACAACCTCGGCACCGACCTCGCGGGCCGCTCGTACCGCCTCCGACGGCGATGCCCCGGTGGTCGAAGTGTCTTCGACGACGAGGACGCGGCGACCCACAATGTCCGGGCCCTCGATGCGCCGCTGCATGCCGTGGGCCTTGGCGGCCTTGCGGACGACGAACGAGTCAATGGCGCGCCCCTGCGCGTGCATGATCGATGTTGCGACGGGATCGGCCCCGAGGGTGAGCCCGCCGACAGACACGTAATCCCAGTCGGCAGTGAGTTCACGCATCAGCTGACCGATGAGGCGGCTGGCTTCCGAGTGCAGGGTCGCGCGGCGCAGGTCCACGTAGTAGTCAGCAACCTTGCCCGACGACAGGGTCACCTTTCCGTGCACCACGGCCAGCTCGGTCACGAGCTCGGCGAGGCGGGCGCGGGCGGCACCGTCGACGGCGGGAGTGGCATCAGTTGACGACATATTTAAGTCACCGATTCTCTCTGAGTGGCGCGTCTTGAGGAGACGGCGAGGGCTAGCGGTCGCGGGGGTCGTTCAGCGGAGGCAGATCCGGTGGGCTGAGGCGGTCGCGCGGCGTGCCCGTCGCGGGTCGCGGAGCTGACCGACGGATCGGCGCAATCCGTTCTGCGCTGGGGCGATCGGCACCGGGCCTGGGCGTCGCGTCCATCCGGGAACGGAGCGGTTCATCGAGTTTCGCGGATGCCGCTGCGGCATCTTCCATCCGACGACGGCGGGCCTTGTCGCGGAGCGATTCGGTTTTCTCGTCGGCGAGTTCGTCGTTGGTGGGCCCGTGCGGGTCGCGGGGATCCGGCGCGTCCTGCGGGACCACTGCGGGTGGAAGCACGCGCAGCAGGTCGGCGAAGCGTCGGACGGACTCGAGCGCCACGTCGAGTCGCTCATCATCGGTGGTGACCGGCATGGCACCGAGGACCCAGTTGCCTTCGTTCCACAGGATCTCGACGTAGTTGGGGGTGTCGGTGGCCAGCGCGACCATCCGGCGGTCGCAGATGCGGCGCGCGGCGTCGAGGTTGCTGGCGAACATCACCCGCGACCCCATGGCGCCGAGGAGATCCACATCGTCTTCTGCTGGCGCGAGAACATCCTCGTAGCGAAGGTCGACGGTAACGGCGGACGCTGCGGGGCGACGCACGGCGACGACAGTCGCAGTCTCTTCGAGGTCGAAGACAACAGCTTCGGCACCTTCGTAGAGTCCATAAGCCACATCGCGCACCTGGACGTGGTCCGGCGCGTCCATCACGGCGCGATGGAAGACGGTGCGGAGCTTGCTGTCGGTCTCACGGAACTTGAAGGAATGCGTTTCTCCCCACACAGCACGCTGGTGGTGAACCTGTTGGGACCGGTTCCGATCCAGCCACAACAGTGCGCCCGCACCGGCTAGGGCGAGCGCAGCAATCACGAAATACAGAGTGGCCATCACACGTAGCCTACTATCGAGTGCCCTGCGCTCGCCGAACGACTCGAACATAGAGGAGAATCATCGTCGTGATACCTCAATTCTTGAGTTCTGTGGTGGCTTCGATTTCCTCGTCCGACGTCGAAGCGTTGGCAGTCGCGCTCGTGGCCGCGCCGAGCATAAATCCGGGCGGCACTGAGGAAGCTGCCGTCTCGGTTTTGGCGGACGCCTGCCGCGCTGCGGGTTTCGACGTCACCCTTTCCGAAGTGGAGCCCGGCCGACCAAACTTGGTTGCCACGATCAACGGCGATGCGACCGGCCCGGGATTGATGATTCTGGGCCACTCGGACGTGGTGCCGCCGGGGCCCGGTTGGTCAGCCGACCCGTTTGTCCCCCGCCGGGATGGCGACCTGATCATTGGCCGCGGCACCAGCGACATGAAGGGCGGAATCGCATCGGCAGTGGCTGCCATGTCGGCGATCAAACGCGCGATCGACGACGGTGCCACCGTGTCAGGTCCGATCCGTTTGGTGGTGACTGTCGATGAGGAAGAACACGGCATCGGCATTGCGCACCTCTTGAAGAACCCTCCGCCGGGCACTTACCGCGGGTGCATCGTCGCCGAGCCGACGCGCCTGGATGTGGTCCGCGGATGCCGCGGTGCCTCGTACTTTCAGATCGTGGTGACCGGCCGCGCTGCCCATTCGGGGCGGCCCAGCGACGGTGCCAGCGCCATTGAGGCCGCAGCCAAAATCATCGGCGTCATCGGCGACGACCAACGCGAGATGGCCGCCAACCCCGATCCCCTCCTCGGCTACGGCACCTGGAATGTCGGGACTATCCAAGGCGGGCAAGGCATTTCAGTGGTCGCACCGGATTGCACCCTGGGCGTCGATCGCCGCCTGATGCCGGGTGAGAACGTCGACGATATCGGCCGAGCTCTCGCTGCGCGCATCCGCGAGGCGGGCATCGAGTCCGACGGTATCGCGGTGACGGTGACTCCCACCATGTATCTCCCCGGCTTCGCGACACCCGAAGACGAGCCGATCGTCGTCGAAACGGCGCGAGCCGTCGTCGAATCGGGTGCCACGACTTCCGTCGGTGGTTGGTCTGCGGCGTGTGACGGTGGCTGGACCAGCACTGCGCTGGGCATTCCGACCGTCGTGATGGGCCCCGGCGATATCAACGGTCAAGCACATCAGCCCGACGAATCGGTGTCGCTGAGCGAGTTGGTGACCGCAGCGCAGGCCTACGTTCGGGTGGCGCTCAGCCTTCTGTAGCAGCTTCTTCGGGAGCCACCGGCCGAACCCGAATCCCGATGGTGGCCGACGCCCCGCGGCGCAGTTTGGATCCGAGGATCGTGAGCCGACCCATGATTCCGTACTTGGCGATGATGGCGTCGACGGCCGACTCACGACTGACGATCTCACCGACTCCCGCAACCACGGGCCCCATGGTTTTGCTTCCGTTGACATTGCACGCCTGCACCAGGACGTCACTGTTGCGGCGCAGTCGCTTCACTTTCCACGAGTCGGTAACGCTCCACAGCATCATGTCGTCGCCGTCCGGTGCCGCCCATAGGGGCGACGCGACTGGCGTGCCGTCCTTTTTGTAGGTCGTGAGCATGACGTACTGGGCGGCGGCAACTTCGGCGACGGTGGTCATGGGGCCCAGCGTAGTGCCGAGTACGTTCGTCGGTGAATTTCGAAGTCCGCTCTCACCGCACAAACCGGTAGCCCATCCCGGCCTCGGTAATCAGGTGCTGCGGGTTCGAGGGGTCGGCTTCGAGTTTGCGACGGAGGGCAGCGAGATAGACGCGCAGGTAGTTGGTCTGGTTGACGTAGGTGGGGCCCCAGACGGCGGTGAGCACCTCCCGTTGGCTCACCAGGTTCGGCTCGGCGCGCACCAGGAGTTCTAAAACTCCCCACTCGGTTGGCGTTAGTCGGACCGGAGCGCCATCGCGTAGGACGCGCTTACCGACCAGGTCCACCTCCAAGGCACCCGCATGCACCACGGGCGCCTCGCTTGGGGTGCCGGAACTGCTGCCGCGACGAATGGCGGCCCGCAGTCGGGCCAGGAACTCTTCCATCCCAAAAGGTTTGGTGACGTAGTCGTCGGCTCCGGCGTCGAGAGCCTGGACTTTGTCTGCGGCATCGGTGCGGGCCGACAGCACGATCACCGGGACCGCCGTCCATCCACGCAGTCCCGCGAGCACCGTGAAGCCATCCATATCCGGCAGACCCAGATCAAGCACCACCACGTCGGGCATGTGCTTGCTTGCCGCATCGAGTGCCTGCGCTCCGTTGGCTGCCGTGGTGACCTCAAAACCGCGGGCGCGCAAGTTGATTCGCAGGGCCCGAAGGAGTTGCGGCTCGTCGTCGACGACCAGGACATGTCCGTTCTCGGCCATCAGTTCGCTCCTTCCCCCACCGCTTCTTCAGAGACGGGCAGCAACACCACCATGGTGGTACCGCCGCCCGGCGTCGTCTCCACTCCCAGTGTCCCGCCAATCGCGGAAATAAACCCGCTGGCAACCGACAGGCCCAGTCCCACCCCCGAGGTCATTCGATTCTGGTCACCGTACTGATGGAAGGGCGTGAAAATTCGGGTGCGTTCGTCAATGGGAATCCCGGCACCGTGATCGATCACCCGGATCCGACAGCGCGCGGCATCGGAATCATCGGTTTGCGCGGCGAGGTCGGTACGCACTTCCACCGCGCCCCCACCCCCGTGCCGCACCGCGTTGTCGATGAGATTCGCGAGGGCACGCTCCAGGAGACCGGCATCGGTGCTGGCCCAGTCACATGCGATGTCTACGGCCACGTCGGCCGCGACGGTCGCCGTCGCCCGGTGGATCACTTCGGGCAGATAGGTGCGACCCAACCGCGGTCGGACCACCCCGGCCGCCAGGCGTGACGAATCGAGCAGGTTCCCGACGAGAGCTGAGAGTTGATCGACGGATTCTTCGACTGTCGCGAGAAGCTCGGCCGTGTCTTCTTCGTTGAAGGTTACTTCCGGGCTTCGCAGGCTCGACGCCGCAGCCTTGGCCGCGGCGAGCGGCGTCCGAAGGTCGTGGCTGACCGCGGTCAGGAGGGCGCGACGGAGTTCGTCGGTCCGGGCAAGTTCGTCGGCTTCTGCGGCTTCGGCGGCCAACCGATCGCGTTCGACGGCGGCCGCGACTTGACTGGCGACGGCGGCAAGGACGCGTTGGTCTGCGGCATTCACTTCGGGACCGCGCAACAGCAATTCGTATTCGCCGCCCGCTGCCGGACACACGGTATCGGCCGCGGCCGCCGATTCCGGCGGATTGTCGCCGACGGCGTACTCGGTTGTCTCCCCGCGCCGGGCGACGATCACCGCGCTCTGCTGATAGGTCTCGCGGACTCGCTGCAGCAGGCCGGTCACACTTACGCCCTCCAGCACGGCACCCGAAAACAACGTCAGAAGTTCGGCGTCGCGGCCGGCACGCTGGGCTTCACGTCGTCGGACGGTCGCCGAATCGACCAGGGCCGCCACGGCGATCGCGATGATCAACATGACGACGATGGTGATGACGTTGTCTGGTTCGGCGATCGTGAAAGTGAACCGGGGGTCCGCGAAGAAGTAGTTCAGCAGCAGCCCCGACAGGACCGCCGACAGCGCCGCCGGGACCACGCCGCCGAGAAGCGCGACCGCCAAAATCACCACGAAGAACAGCGACGTCTGGCTGGCGAACGCCACCTTCGACTGGATCAACGACAGCAGTGCCGTCAACGCGATCGGTGCCAAGACCGCCAGAATCCAACTGCCGGGGCGGTGGAATCGGGTCTGGCGGATATCGAGTCGGTTGCGGGGCGCGGAGCCCTCATGGGTCACCATATGCACGTCGATTCGACCGGATTCGCGTACCACTGCGGCGCCGACCCCCTCATCAAACAATCGCCGCCACCGCGACCGCCGCGAGGTTCCGAGCACCAGTTGGGTGGCGTTCATGGCGCGCGCAAAGTCGAGGAGGGTCACGGGCACGTCGTCTCCCACGACGGAGTAGAAGCCGGCGCCGATCCCTTCGGCCATGGCCCGAAGGGCACCGACGTCGGCCGCTCCGCGATCGGCGAGGCCGTCGCCCCGCACCACGTGCGCGACGATCAGTTCGGCACTCGATCGCGACGCGATGCGGCGAGCACGGCGAATGAGTGCCGTCGATTCGGGGCCGCCGGTCACCGCTACAACGACCCGTTCGCGGGCTTCCCAGGTGTCGGTGATGGCGTTCTCGGCGCGGTATTGGGCGAGTTTGTCGTCGACCTGGTCGGCGAGCCACAGTAGGGCGAGTTCGCGCAGCGCCGTCAGGTTGCCCTGCCGGAAGAAGTTGGTGAGCGCACCTTCGATGCGCTCGGAGTGGTACACCTTGCCCGCTGCCAGGCGCTGCCGCAGGGCCTTCGGTTCGATATCGACAAGTTCAATTTGATCGGCGGCACGCACCACTTGGTCGGGCACGGTTTCGCGTTGAACGACACCAGTGATCTGCGTGACGACATCGTTGAGGCTTTCGAAGTGCTGAATGTTGACGGTCGACAAGACATCGATGCCCGCATCGCGCAGGGTATCGATGTCTTGCCAACGCTTGCCGTTCGCCATGCCGGGAGCGTTGGTGTGGGCGAGTTCGTCGACCAGCACCACCGCCGGGGCGCGAGCAATGATGGCGTCCACGTCCATTTCCAGAAGCGTGGTGCCGCGGTATTCGACCGGCAACCGATCAATGACCTCTAAGCCGTCGACCATGGCCGCAGTCGCGGCACGACCGTGGCTTTCGACCAGGCCGACCACCACATCAACGCCGTCGTTGACCAAACCGCGCGCGGTCTCGAGCATCTCGTAAGTTTTACCGACGCCCGGGGCGCAGCCGAGGAACACTTCGAGTTGGCCTCGAGGTTCCTCGGTTGCAGGCATGCCGCCGATGTTATCGGCAGTTGTAGAGGCTTGGTCGGGTCGTGGCATTTGCGAGGTCACGATTCACCTTCTGGACGTTGACGCGACTCGTTCCGAGGAAACCCAACTGCCGCCCGTCAGTATTGGCCGCGATGACCTCGCGGACCCGCCGCTGGGTGAGCCCGGTGACGCGCGCAATCCGCGGGACCTGAATGTTGGCGTATGCCGGGCTGATGTTGGGATCCATCCCCGACCCCGAGCCTGTCACCGCATCGGTGGGCACCTGCTCCGGCGGCACCCCCTCGCGGACGGCGATGGCGGCGCGGCGGGTGTCGATGAGCTTCACCAATTCCGGACTGTTGGGTCCGAGGTTGCTGACCGTCGAAGGCCGATTGTGCAGGAAGGGGTCCGGCGCACCCGCTCGTACCTGCTGGTCGATGCCCAGCAAATCCGATGTGGTGCAACCGCGCGCATCCGTGACGAAGGCCCCCTCGGCCGCCGTTGAATTGATCCGCGAAACTCCCCATACGACCGCCGGATAGCCGACGCCGACGATGACGGTCAGGACCAGCAGCGCTCCCAGCGCGACGACACATTGGCGCAGCAGAGTCCGAATAGTGCTCTTCATAACGGTCATCCCATCCCCGGCAGCAGCCGGACGAGTAGGTCGATGAGCCAGATTCCGATAAACGGCGTCACCACGCCACCGATCCCATAGAGCAGTAAGTTGCGGCGCAACAGGTTGGCCGCGCTGGTCGCCCGATAGCGAACACCCTTGAGTGACAACGGAATCAGCGCGACGATGATGAGTGCGTTGAAGACCACCGCGGAGACCACCGCCGACTCCGCCGAATGCAGCCGCATGATGTTGAGGGCGTCGAGCTGCGGATACACCGAACTGAACAGGGCGGGCAGGATTGCAAAGTACTTCGCGAGATCGTTGGCTAGCGAAAACGTTGTCAGCGCGCCGCGGGTAATCAGCAGTTGCTTGCCGATCGCCACCACTTCGATCAGCTTGGTCGGATCGGAATCGAGATCGACCATGTTGCCCGCTTCTTTAGCGGCCATGGTGCCGGTGTTCATCGCGAGGCCAACATCGGCCTGGGCGAGCGCTGGCGCATCGTTGGTGCCGTCGCCGGTCATGGCGACGAGTCGCCCGCCGGCTTGTTCCTTGCGAATCAGGTCCAGTTTGTCTTCGGGCGTGGCTTGCGCGATGTAGTCGTCGACCCCGGCGGTACCGGCGATGGCCTTGGCGGTGAGGGGATTGTCGCCGGTCACCATGACGGTGCGGATGCCCATGGCGCGCAGTTGAGCGAAGCGCTCGGTCATGCCCGGCTTCACCACGTCGGACAGCTCGATCACCCCGAGAATCCGGGTCCGCATACCGGTTTCGACTCCGACTACCAGAGGTGTTCCGCCACGGTTCGAGATCTCGTCGACCGTTTCGCGGACGTCGGCGGGCATGGTGTGCCCCCATTTTTCGACGGCGTCGGCGGCACCCTTGCGGTACTGGTTCCGGTAGCCGTGTTCTTCCACGTCAACGCCGCTCATCCGGGTTTGTGCGGTGAACGGAACCACCGTGAACAGCGGATCGGTACCCGACCGAGCGGAGGCGACCTCGATATCGCTCAGCGGTGTCACCTCGTAGCGGTCGAGGGCGAGGTCAATGATGCTGCGCCCCTCGGGAGTGTCGTCGGCGAGGCTGCACTTGTAGGCGACGCCGGCGAACTCGACGATTTCCACACCGTCTGCCGGGTGAAACTGCGTGGCGCGACGGTTACCGAAGGTGATGGTGCCGGTCTTGTCCATCAGCAGGGTGTCGATGTCACCTGCGGCCTCCACCGCACGACCGGACATGGCCAAAACGTTCCGTTGAACAAGCCGGTCCATGCCCGCAATGCCGATCGACGACAGGAGCGCGCCGATGGTCGTGGGGATCAAACACACCAGCAAGGCGATCAGTTTCAGGGGATCGGCGGCTTCGCCCGCGTAACCCTGCATGGGGCCGATCGCGACCACGGCGAGCAAGAAGATAATGGTCAGGGCGGTCAACAGGATGTCGAGGGCGATCTCGTTGGGCGTCTTCCTGCGCTCCGAACCTTCCACCAGCGCGATCATCCGGTCAACAAAGGTGTGGCCCGGCTCGGCCGTGATTTGGACAACTATGCGGTCCGACAAGACCACGGTGCCGCCCGTGACGGCCGATCGGTCCCCACCGGATTCGCGGATCACCGGCGCCGATTCGCCGGTGATGGCCGACTCGTCGATCGTCGCGATGCCTTCCACCACGTCGCCGTCACCGGCGATAGTCTCCCCGGCCTCCACGACAATTCGCATGCCGAGCTTCAGGTCGGAGCCGGGGAGTTCGGTAATGCTGCCGTCGTCGTGAAGAACGCGGGCGACAGTATCGCGCTTCACCGCGCGCAGGGTGTCGGCTTGGGCTTTGCCGCGCCCTTCGGCGACAGCTTCGGCGAGGCCCGCGAAAATCACCGTGAACCACAGCCACACCACAACCACCCACGCGAACACCGACGGCTCGATGATCGCCAGGACGGTCGTGATGATGGCGCCCAGGTAGACGACGAACATCACCGGGTTGCGCATTTGGTCGCGCGGTCCCAATTTGCGCAGGGCTTGGGGCAGGGCGGCGATCATCTGGCGCGGATTGAAGGCACCGCTGCCCGCCATGCTGTCGCTGTTGGCGCTGTGAGACTTGCTTGCGTTCATGAGAGTGCCTCTGCGATCGGTCCCAGCGCCATGGCGGGGAAGAAAGTGAGTCCGGCAACCAGGAGAGTGGTGCCCAGAAGCAGCGCGCCGTACGTTAGGCCGCTAGTCGGGAGGACGGCCGAATCGGCTTCGCTATCTTTTGGTCGTTGCTTGGCCAACAGTCCGGCCAAGGCGAGGACCAGGACGATCGGCACAATCCGACCCAGCAGCATCGCGATCCCCAGCGAAATCTGGAACCAATTGCTGGTGGCGGTGAGACCACCGAAGGCGCTGCCGTTGTTGTTCGATGCCGACGCGAACGCATACAGCATTTCGCTGAACCCGTGAATCGCGCTGTCGCTGCCGCGCGGACCGTCGTTGGTGAGGGCATTCGGCGTTGATCCGAGGACCGCGGTGATCCCGGTACCTGCCAGCACCAGGGCGGGCATCACCAGGATGTACAGCGCAGAGACGGTAATTTCCTTCTGGCCGATGCGCTTTCCGAGGAACTCCGGTGAGCGTCCCACCAGCAAACCGCCGACAAAAACGGTGATGATCGCCAACACGAGCAGCGAGTACAGGCCCGTTCCAACGCCGCCGGGTGCCACTTCGCCCAGGAGCATGTTCCAGAGCAGTCCGCCCCCACCCGCCGCCGAGTAACTGTCGTGGGCGGAGTTCACCGCGCCGGTCGAGGTACCCGTCGTGGAGACCGCGAATAGTGCCGAACCGGCGATGCCGAAGCGGTCTTCCTTACCTTCCATCATGGAACCTGCCGCCCGCGAGGCGAGTCCGTCGGTCCGAGATTCAAAGTTCCAGACCAGGGCGAGCATGCCGCCCCAGATAGTCGCCATTACGCCGAGGAGGGTGAGCCCCTGCTTACGGTCGCCGACCATGGTTCCGTACGTGCGGGTCAGGGCGACCGGTATCAGCAGAATCGCGAGCACTGACAACGCATTGGTGACCGGCGTCGGATTCGAGAACGGGTGCGCCGAGTTCGCCGCGTACGTGCCGCCGCCGTTGGTCCCGAGAAGTTTGATCGCTTCTTGGGATGCGAAGGGGCCCAGCGGAATTCGTGAGCCAGCACCGTCGAGCATGGTGAAGTTTGCGGCCACATGCCACGATTGCACCGCTCCCTGGAGCACAAAGATCGCGGCGATCACGATGGCGATCGGGAGCAAGATACGCAGGGTGCCGCGGACAAGGTCGACCCAGAAGTTGCCGATCTCACCGTTCCCGCGACGGCACTTGATTCCCCGAATCAGGGCGACGGCCACCGCCATCCCGACCCCTGCGGACAGGAAATTCTGCACCGCCAGACCCAACATCTGAGTGAGGTTGGTGATGGTCGATTCCGGCGTGTATGACTGCCAGTTGGTGTTGGTGACGAACGAGATCGCGGTGTTGAACGATGTCTGCGGTGACATACCTGACTTGCCGTCCGACCACGGGAGATGGCCTTGGACCCGCTGAAGAACGTAAAGCAGCAGGATAGACACGGTCGTGAAGCCGAGGACCGACAGTCCGTAGCCGCGCCAGGTTTGGCCACTGCGCGGGTTCACTCCGATGACCCGGTAGATAAATCGTTCAACGGTCGAATCGTGGACCGATTGGTAGGTGCGCGCCATGTAGTCGCCGAGCGGCACGTATAGCGCCGCGAGGATCAGCAGGACGAGGGCCAGTTGTAGAAGGCCGGCGGTGAGGTCAGACATTCAGCCGCCCCTAGAACTTGTCTGGGTACAGCAGTGCTGCCACCAGATATCCGACGGTGGCCAACGCCGCGATCAACAGCAGGACGGCGAGCACTCCGGTCCCGGTCATCGCCCCGACCCCCGCTCGAGTGCGTAGAGCAATCCCGCGCAGGCGGCCATCGCGATGAGTGCGATGCCGACCATGAGGACGTCGAGCATTTCCCGCCTCCTAAACCCCACGCCCGCACGCTCGGCGGGCTCTCCTTTCACGGTGATCGCGGCGAAGGTGTTGCGCCAGAGGCTTTAACGCGATCTATACGGGGTGTCGCGCAATCTTGACGCGCTCCTTCACATCGGACTGGTGAGGGCTGTTGTTCCAACGATTTGCGTGGCGACATGCCGCGTGACGCGGCAT
>NZ_JBARYI010000088.1:0-11777 GCF_049647785.1 Gordonia sp. (in: high G+C Gram-positive bacteria) | reverse complement strand
GCCCCGGAAGTGACTTCCGGGGCCGTCCGCTTATTGCTTAGAGCAGGTCTAAACCTTAGAGACGCTCGAGGATCATGGCCATGCCCTGGCCGCCACCGACACACATGGTCTCGATGCCGAACTGACCGTCGTAGGTGTTCAGGTTGTTCATCAGGGTGGTGGTGATGCGGGCACCGGTCATACCGAACGGGTGGCCGAGGGCGATAGCGCCACCGGAGACGTTCAGCTTGTCGTGGTCGATACCCAGCTCAGCGGCCGAACCCAGCACCTGGACAGCGAAGGCTTCGTTGATCTCGAACAGGTCGATGTCGGAGATCGACATGCCAGCCACGCGCAGCACCTTGCGGACAGCTTCGATCGGGCCCAAGCCCATGATCTCCGGCGACAGACCGGTCGCCGCGGTGGCGACGATGCGAGCCAGCGGCTTGAGGCCAAGGGCCTTGGCCTTGGTGTCGCTCATGATGACGAGCGCCGCAGCACCGTCGTTCAGCGGGCAAGCATTACCGGCGGTGATGGTGCCATCGGGACGGAAGACTGGCTTCAGCTGCGACAGCTTCTCGTAGGTGGTGCCGGCGCGGGGGCCGTCGTCGGTGCTGACGGTGGAGCCGTCAGGCAGGGTGACGGGGGTGATCTCGCGGGCGAAGAAGCCTTCGTTGATGGCCTTCTCTGCACGGTTCTGGCTCAGGACGCCCCAGCGGTCCTGATCTTCGCGGGAGATGCCGGTCATGGAGGCGACGTTCTCGGCGGTCTGGCCCATCGGGATGTAAACGTCCGGGATGATGCCGTTTTCGCGGGGATCGATCCACGCGCCTGCGCCACCCTCGGCGGCCTTAGCGCTGCGCTCCATGGCGTCGTCGAAACGCGGGTTCTTGGAATTCGGGGCACCGTCTGCGCCGCCGGAAACGCCGAAGCTCGAGACGCTTTCGACACCGCCAGAAATAAAGACATCGCCTTCACCGGACTTGATGGCATGCATTGCCATACGGGTGGTCTGCAGCGACGAGGAGCAGTAGCGGTTCACGGTCACGCCGGGAACGTGGTCGAGGCCGAGTTCGACGGCGACGACGCGGGCGATGTTGTATGCGCCCTGGCCGCCGGGCTGACCAATGCCGAGGTGGATGTCCTCGATATCGGCGGTGTTCAGTTCGGGCACCTTGGCGAGTGCGGCGGCGACCATCTGACGGGCGAGGTCGTCGGGACGCATGTCCTTCAACGAGCCTTTACCGGCGCGGCCGATCGGGGAACGGGCAGTGGAAACAATGACAGCTTCAGACATGAGATCGAGATTACTCTAGGTGTCCGACATGCCAGCTACCTGACATCGGAAAACCGCCCGATCGGGCGGCATTTCGACGCAGATGGGACGATGGTCAGTATGCGCATCGCCAATCACGTCGTAGACCTGGTCGGAAACACTCCGCTCGTCAAACTCAACAAAGTCGTCAAACCCGGTTCGGGGCTGGTGGCAGCCAAGGTTGAGTACATGAACCCCGGTGGTAGTTCCAAGGACCGCATCGCCACTCGCATGATCGACGCCGCCGAGGCGTCCGGTGAACTGAAGCCTGGCGGAACCATCGTCGAACCGACCTCCGGCAACACCGGTGTCGGACTGGCGCTGGTCGCCCAGCAGCGCGGTTACAAGTGCGTCTTCGTGTGCCCGGACAAGGTCGCTGAAGACAAACGAAACGTGTTGCGCGCCTATGGCGCAGAGGTTGTCGTCTGCCCCACGTCGGTCCCGCCAGAGCATCCGGACAGCTACTACAACGTGTCCGACCGCCTCGCGGCTGAGCGCCCGGGAGGCTGGAAGCCCAACCAGTATTCGAACCAGAACGGACCGCTGAGCCACTACGAGACCACCGGTCCGGAGATTTGGCGCGATACCGACGGTAAGGTCACCCACTTCGTGGCTGGCGTCGGCACGGGCGGCACCATCACCGGCACCGGCCGCTACCTGAAGGAAGTTTCCGAAGGCCGTGTCAAGGTCGTCGGTGTCGACCCCGAAGGCTCCGTGTATTCCGGCGGCTCCGGACGGCCCTACCTCGTCGAGGGCGTTGGTGAAGACTTCTGGCCCGAAGCTTACGATCCGACGGTGCCCGACGAGATCATCGCTGTCTCCGACGCCGACTCGTTCGAGATGACTCGCCGACTGGCCCGCGAAGAAGGTCTCCTGGTCGGCGGCTCGTGCGGCATGGCTGTTGTTGCGGCACTACAGGTGGCCGAACGTGAAGGCCCCGACGCGGTAGTCGTAGTTCTGCTGCCCGACGGCGGTCGCGGCTACATGTCGAAAATTTTCAACGACGATTGGATGAGCAGTTACGGCTTCCTCCGTACCCCGCTCGATGGCGTCGCCTCGCCCGAGTCGATCGTTGGTGACGTCTTGCGCGGCAAGGGTGGTTCGCTGCCCGACCTCGTCCACACCCACCCGCAAGAAACCCTGCGCGACGCCATCGAAATTCTCCGCGAATTCGGCGTCTCGCAAATGCCCGTCGTCGGCGCGGAACCGCCCATCACCGCCGGGGAAGTGGCCGGTGCCGTCTCCGAACGGGACCTGCTCAGCGCTGTTTTTGAAGGTCGTGCCAACTTGGCCGATCCGGTCTCCGCGCACATGGGTGAACCGTTCCGTCTCATCGGTGCTGGCGAGCCCGTTTCGACCGCGATGGAAGCTTTGAGCACCGTCGATGCGTTGATGGTGGTGGAAGACGGCAAGCCGATCGGTGTCATCACTCGTCACGATCTGCTCGCATTTGCGAGCACGCACCCCATCGCCGTCCGTGAGCAAGGAGAGAAGTAGTGGCTGAACAGGGATTTTCGACCAAGGCGATCCACGCAGGTTGGGATCCTGACAGTCGTACAGGTGCGGTCAACGTCCCGATTTATGCGAGCTCAACCTTCGCGCAGGACGGCGTCGGCAACATGCGTGACGGGTTCGAGTACGCGCGCACCGGCAACCCGACCAGGCGCGCGCTCGAAGCCAACATCGCGGCGATTGAGGAAGGCCAGTTTGGTCGCGGTTTCGCGTCCGGCATGGCCGCCACCGATGCGCTGCTGCGGGCCATTTTGCGCCCCGGCGATCACATCGTGATCCCGAACGATGCTTACGGTGGCACCTTCCGTCTCATCGACAAGGTGTTCTCCGAATGGGGCATCACATACTCGGTGGCGCCCGTCGTCGACACCGACGCGATTGCGCAGGCAATTACCCCGCAGACCAAGCTGGTGTGGGTCGAAACGCCGACCAACCCGTTGCTCAACGTTGGCGACATCGCGGCGATCGCCGAAGTAGCGCACGCTGCTGGTGCCAAGCTGGTTGTCGACAACACCTTCGCGACCCCGTACCTGCAGCAGCCGCTCACCCAGGGGGCCGACGTGGTTGTTCATTCGACGACGAAGTACCTGGGCGGGCACTCGGATGTTGTTGGTGGAGCGATCATTACCAACGACGAGAAGCTCGACGCCGATATCGCCTTCCTGCAGAACGGTGCCGGCGCTGTTCCCGGCCCGTTCGATTCGTACCTGACATTGCGTGGCATCAAGACGCTCGCGGTTCGCATGGAGCGTCACTGCGACAATGCCGAGGCCCTCGTCGAATACCTCAGCTCGCACCCGAAGATCGAGAAAGTCCTGTACCCGGGTCTTGCCGATCACCCGGGGCACGAGGCGGCCGCGAAGCAGATGCGTCGCTTTGGCGGCATGATTTCGGTGCAGTTGGCCGGTGGCCGGGAAGCCGCACTCGATTTCTGCGCCAAGACGAAGGTGTTCACCCTCGCGGAGTCGCTTGGCGGGATCGAATCGCTGATTGAGCACCCCGGTGCCATGACCCACGCTTCCACCGCGGGTTCATTGCTCGAAGTGCCCGACAATCTTGTCCGACTGTCGGTCGGCATCGAAGACGCCGCAGACCTGCTCGAGGACGTACGACAAGCACTCGGCTAGACGCACCACCTGCTCATGCAGCAGCGTCGCTCACGACCTGGCAGTCGTGGGCGACGCTGTTTTTTGCGCGAGTCGTCGGTCCAAGTGATTTGCGGTTGCCGGAATCGTCGTAGACGTAGGCGACATAGGCGCTCATGGTTTCGCACTGCGAACCGGTAACCCGGTGCCACGCTGATAAGCAGTTCCGACAAGCCGGTTTGTATTAGTGGTTTGCCATACGATCTTGCGCCTTTCTCAACTGCGAGAATGGTTGACGCTGAACAGTATTCGAGGTGGCCGGCCGGATGGTTAAAGCGATGCGAAGTGCTTGATTGTGTCGTTCTTGACGGTGCCGAAAGCACCCGCCGAAATGGGGCCTGACAGGAACGACGGCAGGCTGGCGCCGCTGAGTTCCATCGCGAACTTCCACACCAGTCGTGAACCATGCGCGGCGGGGGACACCTCGGTGTACTCGCCAAACTTCGCGAGCCCGGGAATGTTTGCCTCGACGCCGTGGAACGCGTGACGGTACGTCGAGTTCTCGGCATCTTCGTCCCAAATGAAGAAGAGTTCGTTCATCTTCACGAAGCCAGGTGCCAGGGCAACCGAACGTGTGGTGCCGATGGCGTACGGTTCGGCCGAGGTGTAGGTGACGGACTTGAGCGCACGGCACCAGTCAAGCGTGTTCTGCCGGGTGAACTCTGCCCATGCGGTTTCCGGTCCGACGGGAATGTTCACGTCAATCATATACTTCATGGGTGCGGTGTCGAAGTACGACTCGTCGAAGGGCTGCAGTTCGAATGCCATGGGCCCGAAGTGTAGCGGTCACACCGTGCTCTCACTGTCGCCAGCTGCGGGCGACCTGCGGAAACTAAAAAAGTTTCTACCAATTTCGGACAAAGTGGAACCGATTGGCCTTCCGCTGCGTCTAATTCATAAGCATACGAACAGACTTTCCTGGCGATGGGGAATGCCGTGGCGGAGACCGTCCAGGTTTGGGGGGTGACGGTCTCCGCTCACGGAACGCTCGACGCCAGCGCCGCCCCCGAGAGGACGCCATGAGTGAGCTCAGGTACTTGCGCGAGGTGTGGCTGAAGCGCGCGGAGGTCGCGAAGGAGTGCGCGGGGGAGTTGGGGGCGCTGCGAGCCCAACTCGATGGCGTCGTAACACGAAACTATTTCGGCATGGGGTGTGTCGAGGGGGTTGAACTCTACGAGCGGCTAAGGACTGTGATCCGTTCAGGCATACAGGATCTGGAGGCAAATCGAATCTCGGCAGTCGCGTTGGATGTGGCCTCACGAGGTGTCGTGACATCGATCGAAGCGGCCGACGGCGAGGCGGTAGGTGGTGTTCGGTAGGAGGCTGGGGGTGCTCGTGCCCTCTTTGGTTGTGATCATTGGGGGATGCGGGGCCGTAGACGGCTCACCGCATAATGCGGTCCCAGCGGTGGATGAAACTGCGCAAGAAATCCGTCAGCAGGATGACGACGGCCGGTATCTGCCATTTAAGACTGTGCATCCCCATAGATGGAGTCGCGCAAACAGTGGAACTACCTACGAACCCTGCACGGCGTTAGGTATTGCGGAACTTTCAGGACTCGACATCGATGCGAAAAGTGTCGAGGACGCTGCGGCTACTGATGGACAGACACTGCGGGGTTGTACGTGGACGTATGCGACCAAGGAAGAATTCACGCAGTGGCGGATCTCGCAGATTGTCGGAAATTCACCCAGCCTGGCCTTTGAGAAGGCACTCAAGTCAGGAGTCGATGACAACTGGCTTGAAGACCGTAAACTGGCGAGACGTGATGTCGGAGTTCACTATGTCGATGGGCTCAAGAATTGTGATACCTACGTTCAATCAGGGCGTGCCGCTGTCACCACCCTGGTTGGCTACTACGGCATCGATCCCGTTCCTCCGTCCGAGATCTGCGACCGTGCTCTAGTGTTCACGGCGGCGACGATTTCAAAGATGCCTCTCTGAGGCTGGACACCTACTTTCTGGCGCGGGGATTCTGCGGCGGGGACCGTCGGGTACGGGGCCGACGGTCTCCGCAGTGGAAGTGAGTTAGGTTTTGCAACAACAGATTTCGGGGACTCGGCGCAGGCTGGCAGCATTGCACAATGCTGTGTGCGGACATTCCAGTGTGCAACCGACACATTGGTTGTTGTGCTGCCGAACCAACATGGATCCCTCGAATGGGACACCTATGCGTTCGCATTCGGGCACCGGTTAGTGACCGTGAGGAAAGCTCGCGGGCTATCGCAGGAGCAGCTCGCCGAACGGTGCGGGTTGCACCGGAATGCGGTGTCGAATCTGGAGCGGGCGGCGAGCAACGGGGCGTCGGGCATCGCGGACCCGCTGATGTCGACCATCTACCGGCTCGCAGAGGCGCTGAGAGTGCCACCGATATACCTGATGCCGGGTGCATCAGATCGGTTGGAGGGGCGGGCCGTCGAACAAGAAACAAACGCGGCGCTCTCAGACGTCGAAGCTGAACTTCTGCAACTCCTCGCGGCTGAAAACGAACACTCCACTAACGGCGACGCCTAGCCGACTGCAAGCATGCAAAAGGACCGGAACGCCTTCGCGGTCCGGTCCGATGCATTTGCGCTCTTACGGCTGGTAGGGCTCTGCGCTGACGAGAGTGACTTCCACGGTCGATCCATTGGGAACCGTGTAGGTGCGGGTCTCGCCGACCTTGGCCTCAATCAATGCACCACCGAGGGGTGAACTCGGGGAGTAGATCTCGATCTCGCCTGAACCCTCTTCGCGGGTAGCGATCAGGAAGGTTTCCTTGTCGGACTTGTCGCCGTCGTAGTAGACGGTGACGACGGAACCCGGCAGGGCCACGCCCGACTGCTTCGGAGCTTCGCCGACCTGCGCCTTGTTCAACAAGTCCTGCAGCTGGCGGATACGCGCCTCCTGCTGGCCCTGCTCTTCACGCGCCGCGTGATAGCCGCCGTTTTCTTTGAGGTCGCCTTCTTCGCGGCGCTCGTTGATCTCGGCGGCAATGACCGGCCGATTCGTGATGAGTGAGTCGAGCTCACCCTTCAAGCGCTCAAACGACTCCGGCGTCAACCAAGTCACGTTTGGATCGGTCATCGTGGTCTCCTTTGCTGTCCGCTAAGTGGACTGCTTTAAATGCAGCAACACGGCCCCTTTCGGAGCCGTGCAGCACCCAGCGTACCAGCGCGTGTGGCCTATGGCACTTTTGGGGTGACCTGGCTTACACCCGCGAGGCCTGACCGATAGGTCGGTTCGGCACGCTTCAAGTGACGTACCACCGCGTAAGTGATCGGCATGACGAGGACTTCGACGAGCGTCTTCCAGACAAAACCGATCACCAGATAGTTGATGAAGTCCGACCACGTGCGGATGCCGATGGCTGTCGCGGCGATCGAGCAGAAGACCAGCGTGTCGAAGAACTCGCCAACAACGGTCGACCCGATGAGGCGTGCCCACAGGTGGGATTCGCCAGCGCGTTCCTTCATCTTCACGAGCACATACGAGTTGAGTGTCTCGCCGACCACGTAGCCGGCAAGGCCCGCCAACACGATCCGGGGAACCGTGCCGAGCACCGATTCGAAGCCTGCCTGGCCCTCGTAGAAACTGGCGGCAGGGAGGTCGATTGCAACCCAAAAGCACAGGGACGCAAGAACAATCACGACGAACCCGGACATGATGGTTCGTCGCATTGCGCGGAAGCCGTAGACCTCGCTAATTACGTCCCCGATCACGTAACTGAGGGGGAACAGGAAGAAGGCCCCGTCGGTCACCAATCCGTTGACGTGGAGGGGGCCGAGGTCGAATTGCAGCCAGTCGAACAGGACGACAGCTTTCGTCGCCGCGATATTGCTGATTAGCATCACGCCGACGAAGAGGGCTGTCAGAGCCGGGTAGTACGGGCTCGACAGCTTCGCGAAAACAGCTTTTCCGCTAGCGGTCACGACTTCGAATCGAGGTAAGGCGGAATGCTGAGGCCGCAGCCGAAGACCTCACCAATGACGGGAGGCGCGGACGTGGTCAACTCGGCACGAGCGCCCACCTGGATGTCGGTTCCGGCGGGAATCAGAACCTCGCGGCGACCCACTTCTGAACCGTCCTTGGCGCGTGCGCGCACGATGCAGACCACTGCATCGCCCGGGTTGGCGCGGTTGACGGTGTACTGGACGGCAACACGGTCCGACGACAGCAGTTCGTAGCCGGTGGCCTGTCCAGAAACTTCCGGATCACCAAACTGGTTAAAGCCTAAGACGGCGAGCGCCAGACCTGCGGCAACAACAACGGAAGCCAAGACGACGAACCAGGTGCGTTTACTTCCAGCGGACTGTTCTGCCGGATATGTCGCGCGTGGACCGCTGCGCGGCTTCTGCTGGTCGCCGCCCCCGTCTGATGTAGTCACGCGTCAATACCTACCATGTTGAGTAGAAGCTAGCGAAGGTGAGGAAGCGTGACTGAACGCGCGAACGGGCTGCGATTGATGGCGATACACGCCCATCCAGACGATGAGTCGAGTAAAGCCGCGGCAACCCTGGCTAAATACGCTGATGAGGGGCATGAGGTGATGGTTGCCACGCTCACCGGCGGCGAGCGCGGCGACATCCTGAATCCGGCGATGGACAAGCCGGGCGTGATGGAAAACATTGAGGAAGTTCGACGCGAAGAGATGGCTGCCGCCGCAGCGGCGCTCGGTGTGCAGCACCGTTGGCTCGGCTTCGTCGACTCCGGTTTGCCTGAAGGCGACCCGCTGCCGCCGCTCCCCGAGGGGTGCTTTGCGCTGGTGCCACTCGACGAGGCAACTGAGCCGTTGGTGAAGGCGATCCGCGACTTCCGGCCACACGTCATCATCACGTACGACGAAAACGGCGGCTATCCGCATCCCGATCACATCAAGACGCACGAGGTATCGATGGCGGCGTGGACCGCTGCTGGCGACCCCGCCGCGTACCCCGAGGCTGGCGAACCCTGGACGCCGTTGAAGATGTACTACACGCACGGATTTATCCGCGACCGCATCTTGTCGTTCTCCGAGGAGTTCGAAAAGACCGGCCAGGAGAGCCCATTCAAAGAATGGCTCGCCAAGTGGCAGCGCAACCAGGGCGACATGATGGGTCGCGTCACCACGCAGGTGGAATGTGCCGAGTACTTCCCGCAGCGCGACGATGCCCTGCGGGCGCACGCCACTCAGATCGATCCGAATGGATTCTTCTTCGCAGTTCCGCTGGAATGGCAGCAGCGACTGTGGCCGACCGAAGAGTTTGAGTTGGCGCAGACTCGGGTCCAGACCGACCTTCCCGAGAACGACCTCTTTAGCGGAATCGAGCAGTAAATGAATGTCCTGTCCCTGACGTCGGACGCCGTGCAGTTTTTGGCCGAGGAACCCGCGCGCGGACCTGAGTTCGGCAAGGCATCACCGTGGGGCCTGTTGATCATCATCGTCCTGCTGATCGCAGTCTTCTTGCTGATCCGTTCGATGAACAAGCAACTGAAGAAGCTGCCGGAGACCTTCGACGCCGACCAACCCCAAGCCGATCAGGCGTTCGACGAAGGCACTGACCGCGTCGACGGCGCGACAAGGCGCAATCCGAAGACCTCGGACCAATCGCCGAACCCGGCTTCCGACGGGCCGGACGACGGGGGACCAGCCGAACGCGGTTAGATCGCAGCCGCGGGGCTTGGGGGGATGATGGAAATCATGAACCGTCTCGCGGAATCCTCAAGCCCGTATCTGCGTCAGCATGCGGCCAACCCGGTGCATTGGCAGGAATGGGGCGACGATGCGTTCGCTGAGGCGCGACGTCGCGATGTTCCGGTCCTGCTGAGCGTCGGTTACGCGGCTTGTCACTGGTGTCATGTGATGGCCCACGAGACGTTCGAGGATCCCACCCTCGCGGAGCAGATGAATAGCAACTTCGTCTGCATCAAGGTCGATCGCGAAGAGCGGCCCGACATTGACTCGATTTACATGGCAGCGACGGTCGCGATGACCGGGCAGGGTGGATGGCCGATGACCTGCTTTCTCACTGCCGAGGGTGACCCATTCTATTGCGGGACGTACTACCCGCCGACAGCTCGCGGCGGGATGCCCGGCTTCGACGATGTGATGGATGCGATTACGCGCACATGGGACGAGCGCCGCAGCGAAGTGATGGTCGCGGGATTGAAGATTGCTGATCATCTCCGAGCAAATGCTGAGTCGTTGCCCGAGGGCCCGCAGTTGGACTCGCAACTGCTTGCCGATGCCGTCCGCGCGGTGATTGCCGATGAAGACCCGCGGTCGTCGGGGTTCGGCGGCGCGCCGAAGTTCCCGCCAACAGCGCTGCTCGAAGCCCTACTCCGCGCGAGTGAACTCGCAGACATTGAGGGTGCGGCGGAGGTTGCCACTCGGACCGCGCATGCGATGGCTCGCGGGGGCATCTACGACCAACTCGCTGGGGGCTTCTCCCGCTACACGGTCGACCCCGACTGGGTAATTCCGCACTTCGAGAAGATGCTGTACGACAACGCGCTCCTGCTGCGCGCCTACGCACACCTGGCTCGGCGCGGCGACGACTTGGCTCTCCGAGTAGCCGACGAGACGGCGGATTTCCTCAATCAGCAACTGTGGACCGGAGTGGGGTTCGCGTCGTCCCTCGATGCAGATACCGAAGGCGTGGAGGGGCTTACCTACGTGTGGCGACCGGACGAACTGGTTGCCGCACTAGGTGAAGACGATGCTGGGTGGGCGGCGAAACTGTTCACCGTCACGGATGCGGGCACGTTTGAGGCGGGCAACTCGACGCTGCAGTTGCTCGCCGACCCGGACGACGAGTCGCGGTACAAGGCGGTCCGTGCGCGACTGCTCGCCGTCCGCGACGAACGCCCGCAACCTGATCGTGACGACAAAGTGGTGACCGGGTGGAACGGCCTGACCATCACCGCGCTCGCGGAGGGGGGTGCCGCCCTTGGCAAGCCTGAATGGATTGGGCGTGCCGCTCAATGCGCACGGAACATCGTCGATGTGCACCTGGTGGATGGTGAAATCCACCGGTCGTCGCTTGACGGTCGCGTCGCGGTTCCGCTTGGCGGGCTGGAAGACTATGCCGCGCTCGCCACCGGGTTGCTCACACTCCATCAGGTGACGGGCGAGACCGCCTGGCGGACAACGGCCCTAGAAATTGTCGAATTGATGATCGCCGATTTCGCCGACCCGGAGGCCGAGGGTGCCTGGTACGACGCCCACGGTCACGGACTTCTGTTGCGTCCACGGGACCCGGCCGACGGCGCAACTCCGGCTGGCGCTTCATTGGCGGCCGAAGCCCTACAGCTCGCGTCAATGTTGGCACCCACATACGAGGATGGTGCGCGGTACGGCGAACTCCTCGATGCGACCCTGCGCAGGGCTGGCCTCCTGTTTGCAAAGGCACCGAGGTCGGCAGGGCATTGGTTGTCGGTTGCCTTGGCTCAGGGGGCCGGACCCGTTCAGGTTGCCATCGCGGAAGCTGCTGGCAGTGCTGGGAACATGGCATCAGCAGTTCGACGAGGTGTGCCAGGCGGCGTAATTGTGGTTGCCGGACAGCGTGATTCATTACCGCTCCTAGACGGACGCGGACCTGTCGACGGACTGGACGCTGCCTACATCTGCCGCGGTACGCGGTGTGACCTTCCCATCACGGAACTTGCCGGGGTCCTTGCGGCCATTCCATAGGTTCCGGTCAAGACTTGCTCGCAGCATTTCGGCCGCACCTTCACCTTCGGTGACGAAAATTGTCAGACCCTCGCGATAGTGTTCACACAAATAAACGAACACAGAGTGAAGTGCTTCACTACAGGTTCTTTAGCGCAGCTACGTCAGTGCAGCTACTTCACTAACGCCGCGAGGA
>NZ_JBARYI010000087.1:0-33938 GCF_049647785.1 Gordonia sp. (in: high G+C Gram-positive bacteria) | reverse complement strand
CGTCTGACGTGTAGCGGGATTCAACGCATCATGCGGGAACGGTCAGGGGTGGCGCGGGACGGCACCGGCCTGCGACATAATCCAGGCCAGTTCGAAGGCGGTCTCTTCCCACTGCTTGTAGCGGCCGGAGACGCCGCCGTGGCCAGCCGACATTTCGGTCTTCAATAGGATCGGCTGGTCGGATGTGGTGCATTCCTGCAGGCGGGCGACCCACTTCGCCGCTTCCACGTAGAGCACGCGGGTGTCGTGGAGAGAGTTCTCCGCCAGGATCGCCGGGTACTTCCGGGCCTCAACGTTCTCGTACGGCGTATACGACTTCATGTACTCGTAGACGTCCGCATTGTGCAGCGGATCGCCCCACTCATCCCACTCGATCACGGTCAGCGGGAGCGAAGGATCCAAGATCGAGTTCAACGCATCGACGAACGGCACCGCGGCGAGAATGC
Source organism: Gordonia sp. (in: high G+C Gram-positive bacteria) (assembly GCF_049647785.1). Lineage (GTDB taxonomy): Bacteria > Actinomycetota > Actinomycetes > Mycobacteriales > Mycobacteriaceae > Gordonia. The sequence continues at coordinate 33,492 of NZ_JBARYI010000087.1, read as the reverse complement.
CGTTGAACAGTTCCGGCGCCAAGTTCACAACGGCACCCATCAACAACCCACCGGCGCTGCCACCCTCGGCAACCAGATGCTCGGGCGACGTCCAACCGGTGTCGATGAGATAGCGTGCCACATCGACGAAGTCGGTAAACGTGTTCTTCTTGGTGAGCGTCTTACCGTTCTCGTACCAGGCGCGACCCATCTCGCCACCACCGCGCACATGCGCGAAAGCCATCACCATGCCACGATCGAGCATCGACAGTCGTGCCACCGAGAAACCCGGGTCCAAGCACGTCTCGTACGACCCGTAGCCATACAGCAACGTCGGCGCGGGCTTGGCCCGGTCCAAGTCGCGGCGGAAGACCAACGACACCGGCACCCGCGTTCCGTCGCTGGCCGTAGCCCATTCAAGAACCGCCGTGTACTGCGACGCGTCATAGCCACCGAGGACCGGTTGCCGGCGCAGCAGCGTCCGCTCGCCGGTCGCAACATCAAGATCCAACACCTCGGACGGGTCGACGTAACTGCCGTACCCGATCCGCAGCTTCGGCGTGGCCCACTCGGCGTTCGCGCCGAGCCCCGCCGACCGGAGTTCTTGATCGAACGTGACCTCCACAAAATCGTCGAGCGTCGGCAGACCATCGATGCGTCGCAGGTCCGCAATCGCCAAGCGAGGCAAGGCGTCTTCCCGGTACGACAACACGAGGTAGTCGCGGAAGCAGTCGACTTCTTCCACCCGGCGACCCGGGCGGTGGGCAATCAGTTCGCGGCGGTCGGCCAGGTTGTCGACGGGAACAATATCGACGGCAAAGTCGAGGGCCTTGCGGCCATCACGCTCATCGTTATGGACGACGACAAACCAGTCGCGACCGTCAATCTTCGCGTGCTCGACCGAGTATTCGACGCCTTCGGTACGGCCGGCCACCGTGACAAACTCACCGGTCGGGTCGTCGGCGCGCAGCACCATCGCTTCCGACGTGACCTTGGAGCCAACGCCGATCACCAGGTACTCGTCCGACTGCGTGGTCCCGATACCAACCCAGTAACGCTCGTCGGGTTCGTGGAAAACCTGCACGTCAGGATCGCTGGATCCGACTTCGTGACGCCAGATGGTGTCGGGCCGCCAGGCATCGTCGACCGTCGTATAGAAGATGTACTTCGCATCGAGCGACCACGTGGCCCCCGCCGAGATCCCGGCGATGGTGTCGGGCAGCAGTTCGCCGGTGGCGAGGTTCTTGATGCGAAGGTCGTAGCGTTCGTCGCCCTTCACATCGGTGCTGTAGGCCAGCCAGTCGCCGTCGTGGCTTACGGACATGGCACCGAGGCTGAAGAAGTCGTGCCCCTTCGATTCCACGTTGGCGTCGAAGAAGACCACCTCACCGGGGAGGTCGACGCCGGGCGTCACCTCGGGTGGTGTCCAATCGTCTGGGCCCGAGATGGGGCAACGCGCCCGCACTCCGTAGGCGAGTCCTTCGGTGGTGCGGGTGAAGTACCAGTAGCCCCCACTACGCGTCGGGACGCTCATGTCGGTCTCTTGGACGCGCGAGCGGATCTCGTTAAAGATGTCGCTGCGCAGGGAAGCCAGGTGCGCGGTCTCTTGCTCGACGAAGGCGTTCTGGCCTTCCAGGTACGCGATGACTTCCGGGTTGTCTTTATCGCGCAGCCACTCGTACTCGTCAACAAAGGTGTCGCCGTGATGCACCCGCTCGGTTGGAACCTTCTTCGCGACCGGCGGGCTAATGCGGTCAGCCATCGAGGCGGTCCGGCCAATCAGCGAAACTCAACTGCGAAATCCGTTCGTAAGCTTCGATGTACCGGGCACGGGTCTGCTCGACGATGTCGGCTGGTAGCGGCGGCGGAGCAATTTCACCCTTGCGATCCCAGCCCGATTCCGGGCCGGTGAGCCAGTTGCGAACAATCTGCTTGTCGAAGCTCGGCTGCACCTTGCCGGGCTCGTACGTCGCCGCATCCCAGTAGCGCGACGAGTCCGGAGTCAGCACCTCGTCGGCCAGCACCAGCGAACCGTCTTCGGCCTGACCGAACTCAAACTTGGTGTCGGCCAAGATGATTCCGCGTTCAGCGGCCAGGTCCGAGCCACGACCGTAGATGTCCAAAGTCAGCTCGCGCAGCTGCGTTGCGAGTTCGACGCCCACTGTCGCAGCGACGTGTTCAAAGCTCACGTTCTCGTCGTGCTCGCCCATTTCGGCCTTGGTGGCCGGGGTAAAGATCGGCTCGGGAAGCTTGTCGGCCTCACCGAGCCCAGCGGGCAACGCCACGCCGCACACCGAACCGGTGGCGTTGTAGTCGGCGAGTCCGGACCCGGTGAGGTAACCGCGGGCCACGCATTCCACCTGCACCATCGGCAGCTTCTTGACGACCATCGACCGTCCCACCAATTCGGCGGGAATCCGCTCATCGGTGGGGCCGCCAGCGAGATGGTTCGGCACGCCGAGGACGTCGAACCAGTAGAAGCTGGCCGCCGTCAGGATCCGGCCCTTATCGGGGATTGGGGTGTCGAGGATGAAGTCGTAAGCCGAGATGCGGTCGGAGGTGACCAGCAGCAGGGTGTCGGCGTCGATCTCATAAATGTCGCGGACCTTGCCGGACGCGACATGCCGGTAGTCGGCGAGGGTGGGTCGCATGTCTGGCTCCTAGAGGATGGGGGCCGGGGTGTACGCCGCGGCCTCGGGGTTCGCATCGATCCACGCGGCCGCATTCGCGATCACGGTGGCGACCTGAGCTTCGGCGGCACCGACGAAGGCCGACTTGTCGGCGATCAGCGCGTCGAGCTGGGCCCGGTCGAGCGGGATGCGGTCGTCGGCGGCGAGCCGGTCGAGCAGGTCGGGTTCGCGACCTTCCTCACGCATCGCGAGGGCGACGGCCACGGCGTTTTCCTTGATGGCTTCGTGAGCCGTTTCGCGTCCGACGCCTGCACGCACCGATGCCATCAGCACCTTGGTGGTCGCCAGGAACGGCAGGTAGCGCTCGAGTTCGTTGCCGATGACGGCCGGGTACGCGCCGAACTCGGCGAGCACCGTCAGGAAAGTTTCCATGAGTCCGTCGATCGCGAAGAAGGCGTCGGGCAATGCCACCCGACGGACGACCGAGCAGAAGACGTCGCCCTCGTTCCACTGCGCGCCAGCAAGCTCGCCGGTCATCGAGGCGTAGCCGCGGAGGATCACGGCCAGACCGTTGACGCGTTCGCAGCTGCGGGTGTTCATCTTGTGCGGCATCGCCGAGCTACCAACCTGGCCGGGTTGGAAGCCTTCGGTGACCAGCTCGTGGCCGGCCATCAGTCGGATGGTGGTCGCCAACGACGACGGTCCCGCCGCCACCTGCACCAGCGCGGAGACGACGTCGAAGTCGAGCGAGCGCGGGTACACCTGGCCCACCGACGTGAACGAGTTCGCGAAGCCGAGGTGCTCGGCGACCTTCTGCTCGAGCTGGGCGAGCTTGTCGGCGTCGCCGTCGAGGAGATCGAGCATGTCCTGGCTGGTACCCATCGGGCCCTTGATACCGCGCAACGGGTAGCGCGCGATGAGTTCGTCGACGCGGGTCAATGCCAGCATCAGTTCATCGGCGGCCGAGGCAAAGCGCTTGCCGAGGGTGGTCGACTGGGCGGCGACATTGTGACTGCGGCCAGCCATCACCAGCGACGCGTACTGCGCGGCGCGCTCGGTGATGCGCGCCAGCAGGGCGATGCCGTGTGCCCGGACGTGCCCCAGCGACAGCAAGACCTGCAGCTGCTCCACGTTCTCGGTGAGGTCGCGGCTGGTCATGCCTTTGTGAATCTGTTCGTGACCGGCGAGGTCGTTGAACTCTTCGATGCGCGCCTTCACATCGTGTCGGGTGATGCGCTCGCGGTCGGCGATCGACTCGAGGTTTACGTCGTTGACGACGCGCTCGTAGTCGGCGATTGCTTCCGCCGGTACATCGATCCCGAGGTCGCGCTGCGCTTTCATCACCGCAATCCAGAGCTGACGCTCCAGGGCGATCTTGTTGCGCGGCGACCAGATCTCCGCGATATCCGCGGATGCGTAGCGATTGGCCAGGACATTGCTAATAGCAGGTTTACCCACGCCTACCGAGTGTAGTGCCACAGAGGTGTGGCAGGTAAACGACAAATGCACGTTAGATACCCCTAGGGGTATAGTGGTGGGTGTTGGAACGACCCCCAGGAGGACCCATGCAAGGCGATGCGGAATCCATGACCGCCGTACTGAACCGACTTAAGCGCGCGCAAGGCCAGCTCGGCGGGGTCATCTCGATGATCGAAGAAGGCCGCGAGTGCAAGGACGTTGTCACGCAACTAGCTGCTGTTTCCCGCGCACTCGACCGTGCGGGCTTCAAGATCATCGCCACTAACCTGCGCGATTGCGTCTCCGACACCAGCGGCGACGGCCCCGACATCGAAACTCTCGAAAAGCTCTTCCTCACCCTCGCGTGAGGCACCCCACCTCCAGCCCTACGAGTAAGGAATCACCATGGAAATCGCTATCGCAACCACCATCGATGCACCACTCGACGACGCCATCGCCAAGACCCGCGAGGCACTCGCCGCGCAGGGCTTCGGGGTGCTCACTGAGATCGACATGGCCGCCACGCTGAAGGCAAAGATCGGCGCGGAAATGGAAGGCTATGTAATTCTCGGCGCCTGCAACCCGCCGCTCGCGCACAGCGCCGTCACCGCCGAACGCCAGATCGGTTTGCTGCTGCCGTGCAACGTGGTTGTTCGGTCCGATGTCGACAATCCGCAGCGCAGTATCGTCGAAGCGATGAATCCGCAGTTGATGGTGACTGTCGTCGACAACCCGGACCTCGTCGCGGTCGCTGATTCCGCCACCGAGAAGCTCACCGCGGCCATCGAATCACTCTGATCGACTGCCCCTCTCAACCCAAAGGAAATTTCTCTATGTGTTACCCCGTTACCTGCAGCAAGTGCACCAAGATCACCTGGGATGGCTGCGGCGAACACGTCGCCGACGTGATGGCCCCCGTCCCCGCCGAACAGCGCTGCACCTGCCCCGACTCCCGCGTCAGCGCGTAGTCGTAGGTTCGTTTTGGCCGGGGTTTTGGGCTCCGCGCCGGTGAACTAAGAAAATCTGTTCGTAAATCGACCTCCGAGGGTTATTTACCCTCGGAGGTCGATTTATGAGCAGTTTTCTGCGCTTGACCGCCAGGACCAACGACCCGAGGAGTCCCCGAGCCCGGAAAGGGCGGGGCCGAGCGGCCCTCCTGATCGCTGGAATATCGTCGTCGCCCCGCCTGGCGGTAGACTCCGACCCGTTATGTCTCTTGCGCAATTGCCTTCGTCCGACCCCAACCGCCCACGTCGTAGCGTGTCTCGTCGCGCGGTGCTCGGCGGGATCGCAGGCTTAGCCGCACTGGGCGGGGTTGCTGCCTGTGCCACGCCGGAGACGTTGATGCCGGAAGATGCCGCCAATATTGGTGGCGACGACCAACTGCCCATCGAGACCGCGCCCCCGGAAATCCCCAGTGATCCCCCACTCATCAAGGGGAGTTTCATCTCCCCGAAAATGGCAGGCCGCGAAACACGATGGGCGGTGACTCGCCCCAGCGGAGTCACCGGCGAACTACCCGTGGTCATCGTTGCGCATGCGTTGAACACCAACGAGCGCAGCATCTTTGGCAAGTCCCTTAACATTCAGGGCGTCGTCCAGCAGTATGTGGAAGCTGGCAACGCGCCGTTTGCCGTGGCAAGCGTCGACGTGGGACGCAACTACTTCCATCTCCGCGCCGACGGCACCGACGGTGCGGCCATGATCGTCGACGAGTTCATGCCGATGCTTGAGAACAATGCCGAACTCAATCTGCGGACCGATCGCATCGGCTTGTACGGGTGGTCGATGGGCGGATACGGTGCGCTCCGACTGGGCGCGCTGATCGGCGCGCCGCGCGTTGCCGCCATTGCAGCGAGCTCACCGGCCATGTGGGCTGATCCCATGAACTTCCCGCCCCGCGCCTTCGACTCTTACGAGGACTACCAGGCCAATTCACTGTTCGGCCAACAGCATGCTTTCGCGAAGATCCCCGTCATGATCTCGGTGGGCATGGCCGATCAGTTCTACACGTACGGGCGCAAGTGGGCCGCCGACCTGCATCCGCCGGCAGCGTTTTCGACATCACCCGGCGGCCATACGAATCGCTTTTGGCGGTCGGTCCTCCCCGATCAGGTGGAGTTCCTGGGCCGCAACCTGGCTTTGGCTGCACGCTAGTTGCAAACAAATATCGCCTCCCGACAACGGCCGGGAGGCGATATTGCTGTTCAAGCGAGGAACTACAGGCTGATCTGACCGTCTTCGGCAGCCTTGCCGATGTCGGTGCGGAAGTGTGCGCCGACCAGTTTGATGCCAGCGAGACGCTCGTAGGCCTGGGCGCGCGCAGCCTTCAGATCCGCGCCACGTCCGACCACCGAAAGCACACGACCACCGGACGAAACGACCTCGCCCTTGTTGTTCAGCTTGGTGCCCGCGTGCAGGACGCCTTCGGCTCCAGATCCGACAATCGGGTCGCCGGTCCGGGGACGCCCCGGGTAGTTTTCGGCAGCCAGCACGACCACCACTGCAGCACCGGGATGCCATTGCAGCGCAGGCAGATCGGCGAGGGTTCCGCGGGCGGTGGCGGCGAGCGCCGCACCGAGTGGCGACTCCAGCAGCTCGAGCACGCCCTGCGTTTCCGGGTCGCCGAAGCGGCAGTTAAATTCGACGACGGCGGGACCTTCGTCGTCGATCGCGAGACCGGCGTACAACAGGCCGGAGAACGGGGTGCCGCGCTTGGTGAGTTCGGCGGCGACGGGCTTGCAGACTTCGTCGACAATGCGGTCGACCATGCTTTGCGGCAGCCACGGCAGCGGCGTGTAGGCACCCATGCCACCGGTATTGGGGCCGGTGTCGCCGTCGCCGACGCGTTTGTGGTCTTGCGCGGGCAGGAGCGGGACCACGTCGTTACCGTCGACGAGGCAGAACAGCGACACCTCGGGGCCGGAGAGGAAACTCTCCAGAAGGACCGGGTGTCCGTTTTCGAGGCAGTCGGCGGCGTGGGCGCGAGCGGCGGCGCGGTCGGGCGTCACGACAACGCCCTTACCGGCGGCGAGGCCGTCGTCTTTGACAACCCAGGTGGGGCCGAAGCGGTCGAGCGCGGCGTCGAGTTCGGCCGGGTTGTCGACGATCTCGGCGCGGGCGGTTCGCACACCGGCGGCCGCCATGACGTCTTTCGCGAAGGCCTTGGAACCCTCGATCTGCGCGGCCTGGGCGCTGGGGCCGAAGGTGTCGATGCCAGCCTCGCGGAGCGCATCGGCAACTCCGAGGACCAGCGGTACCTCGGGTCCGATGACCACCAGGTCGGCCGCGATCTCCCGCGCCAACGCCACGACGGCATCGGCCGAGGCGACGTCGACCGCATGATTGGTCGCCACCGAGGCGGTACCGGCATTGCCGGGAGCCACGTGGAGTTCGGTGACCGAGGGGTCACGGTCGAGTCCGAGGAGGAGGGCATGTTCGCGGCCGCCCGAGCCGATCACGAGTACGCGCACGCTTTCAGGGTAGTGGGTAGATGCGGGAATCTTCGCCTCGGGCGCAGTTGACCTCGGTTACCGGTTCACGGAGCGCTCGTTACGCCACCGGGTGGTCAACTCCAGCAAGATCACGCCCAACACCGGCGACAGGCAAGCGACGACGACACTGGCCAGCATTCCCGCACCGCCGGTCACCATGACCACGGCTACGAGCAGCGGCAATGCCGTCACCAATAGGAGCGGCACCAGAAGCGAGTCGACACCGGCCAGCGCGTAATACATCGCGATCGTGCCGAGGCAGAAGATCCCAATCGGGATGGCGACGGCCCCAAGGACTCCCGTCGTCGAGATTGACGCTTGGCGTTCAATCCACAGCGCCACCACGTGTAGGCCTCCGCCAACGGCTGCGCACGCGGCAAAGATGACCATCGACCCATACCCAAAGAGGAAGGCTTTTCCCGGACTCTTGGCGAGGGGGCCACCAACGTCAAGCCGGAAGTACAGCCACCACATGGCAAAGGTGACGCCCATGGCGGTAAGGCCAAGGACCGCGGTTTCCGTGGTCCACCCGGACCGTCCGATCACCGCTTGCAGCACGGCGACGGTCCCGACGACGCCTTCGCCGAGGGTGATGACGACCAGCGTCGAATAGCGTTCGACGATGTGCCCGGGATGCCACGGCGTGCTGGCGAAGCGACTTTCGGCGATGGCCGGTCCAAGCAGTTCGATGACCACGCACACCGCGATTGCGAGCAGTGTCGGCGCGAGGTTCAACGGAAGGACCGCCACCAGGACCCAGCCGATCTGTGCGATAGCGGTCATGCCCGCGTAGGTGAGGCAGGTCGCGCGGTGGTCGGGGGCTTGGATGGCGGCCCGCAACCATTGGACGATCATCGCCGCCCGCATCACCAAGTAGCCGATGACGACGGTCGCGAGGTCGACGTGCGCGTTGGCGTCGATTGAGGAGAAGACCGGCGGGATGCCGATCGAGATGATGGCAACGCCAATCATTTGCACCAGAGTGAGGAGTCGGTACACCCAGTCGTCGGTGTCGAAGGCGGAGGCGAACCAGGCGAAGTTGATCCACGCCCACATGGCGGCGAACGTCGCCAGCGAGTAGGAGATGATTGCCGTCCGGTAGTGACCTTCAGCAAGGTATTCGGCAAGTTGAACGCCAGCGATAGAGAAGGCGACGACGAAGACCAGGTCGTAGAACACTTCCAGGGAACTGGCGGCGCGGCCTTCTTCGTTGGGGTCCCGACCAGTCATTCGACGAAGCGTTGTAGGCACGTTCACGCGCAGAGCCTAACGCGTGAACGTGCCTAGATTGGGTCGCCGCCCTCTCGTGCCGCTAGTTTTTTGGCGCGGTGAGGTCGTACAGGGTCACGCCGTCGACGGTGGTGGCCGGGAAGGTCGCCTTCACCCAATTGCTGATGGCCGCCGAGCTGCCGCTCTCCCCCATACCGAAACCGCGCCCACCACGACCGCCGCTGAGAAAGTAGTGGATCTTGCCCTGCGCGACGTCGTCCTGGAAGGCCTTCAGCGTCGGCGACGGGTCGGTGCCATTGAAGCCACCGATCGGCATCACCGAGTAGCCAGACGCAATTTGGTAGCCGGACGCCTCGTTGGATCCGACCGCGGCGGCCACCCACGTGTAATCGTCGGCGTTGGTCCGCAGGAGCGCCACCATCTCTTCCGACGGCGTCGATCCGTTCAGGAGGCCTCCCGCCGGGGAGCCTGCTGCGCCCGGCGGGTTTTGGCCCGGTGCGCCAGGCATGCCGGGCATCCCGGGACCGAAGCCGCGCCCATGCTTGCCGCCGCCCATGCCCGGGCCAAATTCACCGGCCACGCGCGGGCCCGCACTGATGATGGATCCCTGCTTGGCCGTGGTCACGGTGTCGAGGGTGTAAGCGATCGGGCCCAGTAGTCCGGCGAGGATCGCCGCGCTTGCTGCCACGATCGCGAGGAGTCCGGTCCGGGCAATGAGCAGCGTTGCACCACCGATCAGTCCAACGACGAGCACCACGTACCGCAGCCACGGCACAAAGTCGGGCGACCGATTGAGCAGGTAGAAACCCCAGATTGCGGCCGCCCAGGTAGCAGCTGCCAATGCGAGTCGCACCCACAGTTTGTCGCGCTGACCCCAGCAGACAGCTGCACCTGCCGCGATCACTGCCGCCAATGCCGGTGCGATGGCCGCCGTGTAATAGCTGTGGAAGATGCCAGCCATGAAGCTGAAGACGCCGATCATGATGGCCGACCACAGGCCGAAGATCACGAGGAAAGCGCGTCGCAGATCGGTTCGCGGGGCCTTGCCGATCAGCACCAGCGCGGCAACGCCGACGATGATGGCCGACGGAATCAGCCAGGCGATCTGTCCGCCCTGCGCCGCCTCAAACATGCGGAAGATGCCCGTCGAACCCCAACCACCGCCGCCCGGTCCGCCAGGGCCTCCGGGACCGAACATTTCGGCTGCGGCACCGGCCGTGCGGTGTGCTCCGGCACCGCCGACGCTGCCGTGTTCGTTGCCGTTGAGCCGGCCAAGTCCGTTGTAACCAAAGGTCAGTTCGAGGATCGAATTGTTTTGTGAGCCACCGATATACGGACGACTCGACGCTGGCCACAGCTCCACCGCGAGTACCCACCATCCGGCACTCACGATCAAACTGACGAGTGCGGCCAGCAGGTCGACGATGCGCCGCAGCCATCGTCCCGGGCCGAACGCCAGGTAGGTGAGCGCCATCGCGGGCACGATCACCATCACTTCGAGTTGCTTGGTGAGGAACCCGAAACCGACGGCCGCGCCTGCCGCGACCATCCACCAGGTGCTGCGTCGTGCAGTCTGCCCCGGTTCCATGGCACGCAACACCGCGCCGCACGCTGCGATCATCAGCAAGATCAGCAGCGCTTCGGGATTGTTGAAGCGGAACATCAGTGCCGCGACGGGTGTCAACGCGAGGACGGCCCCAGCGGCGATCGCCGTCCAATGCCCGAAGTAGCGGCGGGTGATGAAGTACAGCAGTGCCACCGATCCGATGCCCATCAGGACTTCCGGGACCAACACTGACCACGAGTTGAGGCCAAACGCTCGGACCGAGAGAGCCGGAAGCCACAGGGACGCAGGCGGTTTGTCGACGGTGATGGAGTTCGCCATGTCGGACGAGCCGAAGAACCAGGCCTTCCACGACTGCGATCCCGCTTGGATGGCCGCGGTGTAGAAGGAGTTTCCCCAGCCGTTGATCGACAGGTTCCACAGGTACAGGACACCCGTGCCGATCAGCATCGCCGCCAACGACAGGCCGCGGTACAGCGGCCCCCGCGATTCTCGTGCGGGATCGTCAGGTTCGGCGTCTGCGGGCTGGGGTCTGTTGAGGACGGTGGCGGTCATGCGGCACTCCGTTCGGGTTGGGTGGCGAGGGTCGTTGCGGGGCGTCGTCGGAAGATCCATCGGAGTCCGACGAACCTGGTTGCGGTGGCCACGAGGTTGGAGACGACGAGGACGGTGAGTTCCACGGCGGCGCTGGCGTCGGGTTGCCAGCGGTGCAGGGCGAGGAGCGATCCGCCGGTCACCAGCCAGCCGAAAATGAAGACGCCCCAACCGAAGAGGTGGTGCCGTGCCCGGTCTTCGGCACCACGCACACCGAAGGTGAAGCGCCGGTTGGCCGCGGTGTTGAGGACTGCGGTGACCGCGAGGGCCAGGAAGTTCGCAACCTGCGGTCCGAGTGGACGCAGCAGGAGAAACAGCAAGGCGAAGGCCAGGGTCGATGTCAGCCCGACGGCGCAGAACCGCACGAGTTGGCCGACGAGACCGTGCGGAACGCCGTCGATCTGCGGTCCCGGAAGCCGTTGCCTGCCTAGTGTTTTCCGGAGTTCGGCGACGGGGATCCGGCCGGTGGCGAGGGCCCACGCGACGCGCGCGCAGCCGCGGAGGTCGGCGATGGCGGTGGCCACGATGTCGACGCTGCTGTCGGGGTCGTCGATCCAGTCGACGGGGACTTCCGCGATCCGCAGGCCAACGCGTTCGGCGAGGACGAGGAGTTCGGTGTCAAAGAACCAGCCGGTGTCTTCGACGTACGGCAGTAGTTCGCGGGCTACGTCGGACCGCATGGCTTTGAAGCCGCACTGTGCGTCGGAGAAGCGGGCGCGCATCGCGGTCCGCAGGATCAGGTTGTACGACCGCGATACGAATTCCCGTTTGGCGCCGCGCACCACCCGCGACGAGTGCGAGAGGCGGGTGCCGATCGCGATGTCGGAGTGCCCGGAAATCAGTGGCGCGATCAGCGGCATCAGGGCATTCAGGTCGGTCGAGAGGTCCACATCGCAGTAGGCGACGATCTGCGCGTCGTCGTGGCTCCACACCTGGTTCAGTGCCCGTCCGCGACCCTTGAGGTCAAGATGCACCACGCGGACGTCGGGGAGTTCAGCAGCCAATCGTTGAGCGATGGCGAGGGTCGAATCGGTGCTGGCGTTGTCGGCGACGGTGATGCGCGAGGTGTACGGGAGGCTGTCGTGCAGGTGACGATGCAGGCGGCGAACCGATTGCTCAACGTCTCGTTCTTCGTTGTAGACCGGCATCACCACGTCCAAAACCGGTCCCCGCGTTGGGTTTTCGGTGATGCGGGTCGGCTGCTGATCCGGGCGCAGGACTTCTGTCATTGGTTCAGCCTCGGCCCCGAGCCTCCCGTGCCCCTGGGCTACACCTGCGAGATTCCTGTGGGTGGTGGTTTTCCGGCGAACCCGATACATTCCGAGGAAATAGCTACCTTTTGCCAGAATCTCCATACAGATTCCGAATCATCACGAAGGGTCGCATAGCCGGGGTTTCAGTTCGCGGGGGGCGACAAAATTGGCAAGACAATATGGCCGCTGTCATCGCTGGGCTCGGCCAAAACCAGGACATCTAGCGCGATGACCCGACAACAATCCATCAGCACCTGCGGCATCGCACTCCTCCTATCCGCAGCACTAGCCGGATGCGGAATCAGCGAACTCCAAGAAGACCGCTACGCCGGCCCAAAACCCAGCGAAGTCGCCCAAGCCGCACAACACTTACGAACGCTCCCTCCTCGCGAAGAAGCCGAAGAGGCCATGAGCAACCTCCTGAAGCAGGTCATCGAAACCACCACTGCGGCATCACCGGGACTGACCTGGCGGGTTAATCAGAAGCCCAGTCCGGGTACCCACCGCTGCAAGGCAGCCGAGAGCGAAGCGGGCGGCACTTCAGTTGATTTCGGTTTTATCGTCTCGGACACCCCAGTTCCGGACAAAGACTGGCCGGGTGTGGCCGACGCCGTGCGCACCGCGGTCAACAGCGCCGCGTCGACCGCACACTCCCTGCCCTACGGAACCTCCGGCAAGTACAACGTCACCTACAGCAGTCGCACCACCGGGGCCATCCTCTCGCTCACATCCGCGGTCGCTGCAGTAATCGAAGCGAATACCGGCTGCCGCCTCACGAAGGAACAACTCGCAACGCCTCCGACAACCCGCTAGATCGGTAGACAAGCGCCGAGCTATTCATTCACACGGAATCGGTTACCTGGGGAACCCCAGATTCACCGAATCAAACATCGTCAATCGTTTCGGTGCCACATCTACTGCTGGCGTTGGTCAGCGATGTAGAGAGTCATACGGAGATCTGTGTCCGGCAGTCGGAGGGATTCGTACGAGAGGGTGCGGATCTCGCCGGTCGGCTCTCCGAACCGTTTCCGCGAACCTCTCCGGGTGCGACCTGGTATTCCTCCCACCAAGTCTTGAACTCTGGTGAGGCAACGGCGAGTTCGTCAACCAGGGCCGTAAACTCGGGCGTCGCACCAGCGCTGTTCGCGGCTCGGAGCGCGGCCACACTGCCGCGCGCATTGTCGCGCCAGTCGACGAAACGAGTGCGCGCGCGACGGTCTAGCAGCAGATACCTGCAGATGTTCGGGTGCGGATGGTCCATCAGCCCAGTGAACAACTCAGCACCTTCCGGGTTGATAGCGATTACGTTGCTAACGCGGTCAAGGACATACGCGGGGTTCGGACGAACGGCTTCGACGAGGACGTGAAGTCGCTCAGCCGGATAGGTTTCCGATCGACTCGGCATTGACTCGGACCGAAGTGCTCGCGCATAGGCATAGTCGTCATCGGAGAAGCCCAAGACGGCACCTATCGCGACAAGCACGCTATCGCTTGGGTTGCGCTCGCGGCCCTGCTCGAGGCGGGCGTAGTAGTCGACACTGATCCCCGCCTCAGTGGCCGCGACCGGTGCCTTAATCTTTGTGACATTCCTCGGTACGGTGATCTTCCTCAAAGAGCCCCCCTGAGGCCACAGCCCGCAAGACTGCAGCCAAGACTCGCGGAGCGTGGAAGGCAGTACCGCACAAATCCACCGTGCTCTCACTGCTGGGCCTGTCTACGGTCTTGATGTTCGCAACGATCTCCGTCGAGCCGATCATTGCTGTCCATGTCGAGCATCTCACTGGCACTACTGAGCGCGTGGCAATCTACTCGGCCGTGGTGTTTTCTGTGACAGCACTCGGCACTGTGATCTCTGGTCCATGGCTGGGGCGCCTGGCTGACCACACGGGCCATCTGCGCGTGCTCTCGTTTAGCCTCGCTTTCGCGACGGCACTCCTCGCGGTGCAAGCGTTCATGCCGAACGTGTGGATGTTTGCCCTACTCCGCTTTGCCACCGGTCTCGCGCTGGGCGGAATCACTCCGACGGTGGTCGCAACCATTCGCCATCTGCTGCCCGATACGTCCGTCGGTTTGGTTCTTGGCTACAACGTTTCGGCCCAGTACCTCGGTCAAGTCGCTGGACCAGTCGTCGCCGGGATAGTGGGCGGGCTCAGCGGCACCGCGACGGTATTTCTTGGCACCGCTGGCGCAACAGCTATCGGACTGTGCGCGGTCCTCGTCATACGTCGCCGGATTGAACGGATCGCCGCCGAACCTTCGCAGAATGGCGACCTCGACGTTGACATCGCAAGTGGCGCACTGTCTTCGGACATTGACTCGCGATTGCAGTTTGCCGACCAATCGTTCGGCAATCGCGAGAGGCGAATCGGTGCTGCCATCATTGTCGGAGCTGGCGATGTGCGAGGTGGTGGCTCGGTTCGAGACTTGCTCGCCGCTCAGAGCCAACCGGTTATACCGACTTCCAGTAAGCACGTGCTCCCGAGAGGTCCCACGTCACGCCTGTGGATAACGCGTTCGTCGCTGTCGGTGCGCGGGGATAGATTGGGCGTCATGAGCACTTCGACGCCACCCGACCTCAGCTCACCCCAATTGACGCCCGCTCAGCGGGAGATCGCGGACGGCGTCATTACCTCGCTCGCTGGTCCCGATGCCCGACTTCGCCCCGACCAAGAGACAGCTGTGGCCGCGCTCGCCGCACCGGGAGCACGCGTACTGGTGGTCCAGGCAACCGGCTGGGGCAAGTCCGCCGTGTACTGGGCTGCGACCGCCGTTATCCGCGGGGCGGGCGGCGGTCCCACGCTGATCGTGTCGCCACTGCTGTCGTTGATGCGCGACCAGGTCGCCGCGGCCACCCGCGGCGGGCTGCGCGCCGCCACCGTTAACTCCGCGAACATCGACGACTGGGCTGCCATCGAGCAAGACCTCCTCAGCGGTTCCCTCGACGTCCTACTCGTGTCCCCCGAACGGCTCGCCAATCCCGGATTCGGGCGGCGCGTCCTCGAAGCCCTCGCTGGCAAACTGGGCCTGGTCGTGATCGACGAAGCCCACGCGATCTCCGACTGGGGCCACGACTTCCGGCCCGACTACCGCCGCGTGTCCGACGTCCTGCAGTCCCTGAACCCGCAGACCTCCGTGCTCGCCACCACCGCCACCGCCAACGCGCGCGTCACCGACGACGTAGCGAAGCAACTCGGCAATGCCACTCTCGTGCTGCGCGGTCCACTCGGGCGAAAGTCGTTGCACCTGAACGTGATCGACGGCCTCGACCCGCTGCAGCGATACGCGTGGGTGGCGCAGGAACTGCCGATGCTGCCCGGTTCGGGGATCGTGTACGTGCTCACCGTCGCCGACGCCGACCGCCTCGTGAAAGCCATCCGCGCGCTGCACGGCGACGACTACGCGGTCGCCGCCTACACCGGCGGCCTCCCACCCGACGACCGGCACCGCCTGGAAGACGACCTCCTCGCCGGCCGCGTCAAAGCCCTCGTCGCGACGTCGGCCCTCGGCATGGGCTTCGACAAACCCGACCTCGGGTTCGTGGTGCACGTCGGGGCACCGCCGTCGCCGGTGTCGTACTACCAGCAGGTCGGTCGTGCCGGCCGCGCCCTCGACGAAGCCGTCGTCATGCTGCTCGCCTCCACCCTCGACGACGCCATCTGGGAACACTTCGCCACCGCGACCATCCCCGACCCCGACCGCATGGAACGACTGCTCGAGGCCCTGCGGTCGGCCGATGGGCCGATGACCGTCCCCGGATTGGAATCGGCGACCGGCATCCGACGCGGCCGAGTGGAACTGATGTGCAAGCAGTTAGCCGTCGACGGCGCCGTCGAACGCACCAGCGACGGTTGGCTCGTGACCGGCAAGCCCTGGACCTACGACGCCGAACACTACGAAGGCGTGCTGGCCGTGCGACGCCGCGAAGCCGACATCATGCGCTCCTTTATCCGCGGCGAGAAGTGCCTGATGCGCCTGCTGACCGAATCCCTCGACGATCCCCGCTCCGAGGATTGCGGCCAGTGCTCGGTGTGCCGGGGTGAGATCACGCCCGGTCTCGCTGAAGCACCGGCCATCGACGTCGTGCGCACGGTCGGAGGTGTGCTCCGCCGCGACGCCGACATTCTGGAACCGCGAAAGATGTGGCCCGGCGGCGAGTTCGGCACCCGCGGTCGTATTCCGCCCGGCGCAATGGCTGAAGTCGGCCGCGTCCTAGCCTTCGCCGACGCCCCGCAATGGCGCGATGTTCTCAATGCCGTCCGGTCCGGAAACGAGCGCGCCGTCGCCGCCTTGTCGGAGGCCGCAGTCAATGTCGTCGCAGCGTGGGGCAAGTCCTCGGGCGTCCGCCCCGACCTGATCTGCTCGCTCGACCTCACCGGCGGTGCTCTCGCAGCCACCCTCGCCGCACGACTCCGCGAGGTCGGCAAGCGCGGTGGCGGCCCTCTCGAAGTGATGCCCGGTCAGCTTCCCGGCCGCGACGCGACCGGTGGCACCGAAGCCGCCTACTGGCGCGATCACCTCGGGCCGGTCCCCGCGGTGCAGGGTGCCGTGCTGCTGGTGATCGACGAGACGAGTTCCGGTTGGCCAGTCACCCTCGCAGCAGCAGCCTTGCGGGAAGCAGGCGCGAGCGCGGTGCTACCGCTGGTGATTCACCGGACGGCGTAGACCTAACCGTTGCGTGACGCTCCCGGACTTACGCGTCCGGGACGTTCTCTCCGTAGCCGAGGGCACGGAGGCTGGTGCGGATCTTGTCGGCGGCCTCGTCGAGCGACGCGGGTGAGGGATCGGTGTCGGCCTTGGTGAGGTCGAACGACTCCAGCGAGTGCGCGGGGAACACGTGCAAATGCAGGTGCGGCACTTCGAGGCCGGCGATCAGCAGACCCATGCGCGGCGCATCGAACGCTTCTTTAACGCCGCGCCCGATCTTCTGCGCCACGTCCGTCATGTGCGTGAATGTCGGCGTATCGATCTGCTCCCAGTGGTCAATCTCCTTGCGTGGCACCACAAGGACGTGACCGGGCGTGACCGGGGCAATGGTCAGGAAGGCGACTGCGGTCCCGTCTTTCCAGACGAAGCGGCCCGGCAGATCGCCGTTGATGATGTGCGTGAAAACCGAAGGCATGCCCCGAGTCTAGGACGCGAGTCAGGCCAGCGCAGGCACCTCGATGCCACCCGTATCGATCCGGGGCAGCACGAACCAGAATCGCGCGCCTGCGCCGGGCGCGGTATCGACGCCGACACGCCCGCCGTGCGCCTCGACCAGCGCCGCGACAATGGACAATCCGAGACCGTTGCCTGCACCGGCGCGCTCGCGGTGGCGGGAGTCGTCGCCGCGATAGAAGCGCTCAAAGACGTGCGCGGCGTCGTCGGCGGACATCCCGGGACCATTGTCGGCCACCACGACCGTCACCTCCGACGGTCCAGCCGTCACCTGAACGTGGATCTCGGCGTCGGTACCGGCATGGGCGACGGCATTGCCGACGAGGTTGCGGACCACCTGCGTTAGTCGTGCCGGGTCACCGCTAATCACCGGGTCACCAGTCGTCGCCGGAGCATCCAAGGCGATGGATTGTTCCGGTGAGGCAGCGCGGGCGGCTTCGACGGCGTCGGCCACCAGCGGAACCATTTCCACGGCCTCCCGACGCAGCGGCCGTTGCGCATCGAGGCGGGCAAGCATCAGCAAATCTTCGATGAGTAGCCCCATCCGTTCAGCTTCGGCAGAAATCCGAGCGACGGCGTCGTCGGGGTCGACCGCGCCCATCGACAGCAATTCGGAGAAGCCCTGGATCGAGGTGAGCGGGGTGCGGAGTTCGTGGGAAGCGTCAGCGACAAACCGGCGCATTTTCTCTTCCGATTCGCGCGCTTGAAGTTCCGACCGTTCAGACGCGGCGAAAGCCCCCTGGATTTGCGTCAGCATGGCGTTGATGGACTGGCCGAGGCTTCCGACCTCGGTGTTTGCTGGCGCAGGGGGAACTCGTTGATGCAGGTCACCCCCGGCGATGGCATGGGCAGTCTCTTCGACGCGGCGCAGCGGCCGCAGGCTGGAGCGCACCAGCAGGGAGCTAAGAACGCTGACCACGGCAACCATCACCGCGCCGATGCCAACCTGCAACCAGATCAGTCGACTCATGGTCTCTTGCACGTCAGTGAGGGGTATAGCGACGATCGTCGAACCGGTGTCGGACTGGCGTTTGATGACGCGCCACTGGGGTCCCGGACCGTCGGAGTTGACGGTGACCGGGGCCGAGTTGCCGTCGGGCAGCGAACTGAGATCAGGATCTGAGGAGAAGTCGCTGATCGTCAGAAACATCCCGTTCGGAAGTTCGGTGGCGACGTAGTACTGAGAAGGTGGTCGACGTGGCCCGGGCGGCCCATTGCCATGCCCCGGCCCCATATCGCGGGGGCGGGCCCAGCCGTTGACGGCATCTTGCAGGCCCGCGTCGGTCCGCGACAGCAGGTTGCCGCGCATCGCCGAGGTCACCGCAAACCCGGATACCGCCAAAACCAGCGCGACGAGAAGTGCGGTGAGCACTACCAGCGAGACCCGCAACGGCACACCCCTGCGCGTACTCCGCGGATTTGTGGCGCGTTGAGTTGAAGTCACTCGCGGGGCTCCCGCATCACGTAGCCCACACCGCGCAGGGTGTGAATGAGCCGTTTGGGGCCGGTGTCGACCTTGCGCCGCAGGTAGGAAACATACGATTCGACGACGTTGACGTCACCGCCGAAGTCGTAGCTCCACACGTGATCGAGGATCCGCGGTTTCGACAGGACCGTCCCGGCGTTCACCATGAAGTACCGCAACAGGGTGAACTCGGTCGGCGACAACGGCACCAGCTCACCGTTTTTGAAAACCTCGTGAGTCTCCTCGTCGAGTTCAATGTCGGCGAACACAATCCGTGCTGTCTTCTCCGCCTCGCTGAAATCACTGCGCCGCAACAGCACTCCGAGGCGCGCGACGACTTCTTCGAGGCTAAACGGCTTCGTGACGTAGTCGTCGCCACCGATGGTGAGACCGTTGACTTTGTCTTCCACCGAGTCCCGCGCGGACAAGAACAGCGCGGGCGCATCGATGCCGTCGGCGCGGAGTCGCCGCAGCAAGCCAAAGCCGTCCATGCCGGGCATCATCACGTCGAGCACCACCACGTCGGGCTTGAAGGTGCGCACAATGTCGAGGGCGCGCGGCCCATCAGCGGCGGCCACCACGTCGTAGCCCTGGAACTTCAACGACACCGACAGCAGTTCCCGAATGTTCTCCTCATCGTCAACGACGAGAACCTTGGCGGGCTTGTCTGCAACAGTCATGGCTACCAGCTTGCCGTGTCCGTCGCCGCAGGGCCTGGCAAACGACTGGGAGGTTCCTGTGAGTGCCGCCCAAATCCGGCAGCCGTACCAAAACTTGCAGGTCAGAAAATTGATTGCCGGATTTCGGAGGTTCTGGCAGAGTTCTCGTCGGTCCATCGGGAGGCGGCCGC
This sequence comes from Gordonia sp. (in: high G+C Gram-positive bacteria), assembly GCF_049647785.1. Lineage (GTDB taxonomy): Bacteria > Actinomycetota > Actinomycetes > Mycobacteriales > Mycobacteriaceae > Gordonia. The sequence goes on along the minus strand of NZ_JBARYI010000087.1, from coordinate 13,818 downwards.
CACGGGATACCGTCCGCGGTTCCGCACGTTGCCGGTGAACCACGTGGCCGGGCCAGCAGGCCCTCGGGTTCGACTCCCTTCTCATCTGCTTGGTTCCGCCCACCGCAACAGCGACCCTGTCGACTTTGCGGCACCGATCCACTTTGCGCCACGAGTGCAGCGTCGTCGGATGCCCCGTCAACAGGCCGCGCGGTGAGCGGAACTCGGCGTCCCGTCGATCCATGTCATGTCTATAACCAACCCAACACGCGCAGACACAACCACCGGAAGGAGTTCTGCCATGTCATTTATCACCACCATCACTGGCCGAAAGCTGTTCGTTCCGGCTGGTCATCGTGCCGTCGTCTACAGTGACGGCACCGAACCTCGGGTGCTGGATCCAGGCACCCATCGGATTCCGGGCGATGCCACCGTCCAGGTGGTCTCCATCCGCGAGCGGATCCTGTCACTCGCGCCGCAGGAAATCACCACCGCGGAGGCTGCGACTATCCGGGTCAGCGCCGCGGCCATGGTGCGTGTCATCAACCCGGTGCGATTCATCGAGCGCGCCGAGAGCCCCGATTCGGTGGTGTACCTTGCCGTTCAGGTGGCATTGCGCGATGCGATCGCAGGCCTTGCCGTCGAAGAGCTGCTGTCTCGCTCCACTCGCGCTATCGACCTGTCCGACGTCCGCGCCGCGGCCGTCGAGGCCGGCGCCAGCGTGGGCCTCGAGGTTCGCGACGTCGTCGTGAAGGACCTGATTGTCCCGCACGAACTGCGTTCCGCCGCGCTGGAATTGCTCACCGCGAAAACTCGCGGTGAGGCACGCCTTGCCGAGGCTCGCGCCGAGACCGCAGCTTTGCGGGCTCTCGCGAACGCCGGCCGGATGCTCGACGCGTCACCCGCCCTTGCGCAGCTGCGCATGGTGCAGGCGGCACCCTACGGCACCAAGATCGTCATCGGGCTGGGCGAAACTGCGGCTGTCGTGGCGGATTGATCGGCAAAACTCCGCGAGGTCGCCCTACCCGCGTCGCATCAGCGGCGAGGGGAACGAGGACGTGGGACGGTGGTCGCCAAGCCAGTCGGTGAGTTCGGCGGCGCGGGCATTCAACGACGCGACGGCGTCCGCAGAAAGGTCCTCGAGGGGAACCACGCGGACGCCGTTGTCGTCGAGGACCCAGCCGCCGACGATCCGGCCGTCCCACCACGCGGTCTGCCCGCCATTTCCGTTGCGATCAAACAGTTCTGGCGCGTGCTCTCCGAGGTAAAAGTCACGTTCCTTCCAACCCATCGTCGCCGGATCAAGGGTCGGAAGCAGCAGGGCTCGAGGTTCGACGGCGTCGACCGCGCCGTCGAGCAGTGGATCGTCGGCTAGCAGGTAGCCAACCCCGTTCGACAGGTCCGCCTCCCGCACGTCGAGCGCCGCTAGTGCCTTGCGGACCGCAGACTTTGTGGTTCCGAGCCACCACACCAAATCGGTTTCCGTCCCCGGCCCGTATTGCCGCAGCCACCGCTCCACTAGCGCAATATGGCCCGCATGCGGATCGACGTGCGGCAACGGCTCGCCGAGCCAGGTCGCCATTGCCGTCCACGACGGACGCGACCGATGCCACGCCGCGTCGTTCGGTCCGCGGACCACTTCGCCCGCTGCGGCCATGAAGTTCAACATTCGCGGCAGCAACGGCGACAGCCCGCCATAGGATTTCCCTGGGCTGATCATCACTTCAATGTCGAAGTCCGGCAACCGCTTCCGTAGTTCTGAAGCGGAGAACGCGGCACCATCGCCGAACTCGGCGAGGACCGCATCGTGGGCCGCAACCAACCAGGCTTCGGGGTCAGACACGTCGTCGGACCGCCGCAGGTCGCGCAGCATGTTGGTCCGCTCCGACGCCGCCACGCGCGACCCAACTGCACCGACGGCTTCGGCCAACACCGGCCGCGACATCACAAACAGCGTCCGCCGCATGGCGAGTTGCTTCACCACCGTCCGGTCCCGATACAGCGCGGCCTCCACGGGCTCGGGACCGTCGGCGATACCGCGCGCCCACGCCGAGAGGTGCACCGTGGACGGGATCGTCGCATGCAGTCCGACCACCGCGTCGGCCACCTCGATCACGCTGTGCCCGGTGGTGTCGTCGAGGAGCAGTCGCTGCTGCAGGGCGGCGCGACGCTGGTCGTCAGTGATGACGGGTCGGTCCGTCACGGTTGGTCCTTCGCAAACACAGCCTCGATCTCGACGACCTGCCCCGGATACGGCAGAGCGGTAACGCCGACGACAATTGCCGGTGGCGTGTGCCCGGCAAAGGTAGCGTCGGCAGTTCGCCAGACCGTGCCAAGCACCTCGGCGTCGGAAGTCGCCACATAGACCGTGACCTTGATCAGGGCGGAGCGGAGCGAAGCGTGATCGCCGAGCAGAATGTCCAAGCATTCAATGGCGCGCACGGTCTGCGCGACGGGATCGTCGGCGCCCACAATCCGACCGTCGTCGTCGAGCGGCGATAGCCCGGCCGTGTAGACGAGCGATCCCGCGGAAACCTCGGCACCGTGGGCGAATCCGCCGTCGTGCAAGCCCGGCGAGGTGAAGCGGTGAACGGTCATCGGAAGCTCAGCACTTCGTCGCCCCACGCCCGCAGGATGTGGTCGTCGAGGCCGTCGACCGGCGTATCTTCGGTACCGCCGATTAGGAGCGAACTGTGTCGTTGTGGCACGTAGGCCTCCCATGTCGCATCGTCCCCGCCAGTGTTCGGATCGCCTTCTGCGGCAAACCCGAGCCAGCGGTACTGCATCCGTCGTCGCACCTGTTCTCCCGTCGCTCGACCCCCCAACGCGTACATCGGGTCACGCTTTGTGGATGCCGGATTTCCCCACACGTATGGCACCTCCGTGGCGTGCGCCGCGCCGTAACCGAGAAGGCGCAGAATCGGTGTCGCCCAATCAAATCGGTACAGATACACCGGAGCAACCTGGGCGTGCGATTCGGCAATCCACACCGCAGGCATTCGGAACCCGATGTCGCGGGAAATGGCCATACTCCGCACCCCCGACGGCACGTGCTGATACGACGAATCCAAATGATCGGGTTCGGGAACCCGCAGGCCGGGCCGCTCGGCGCTGATGAGCGTGAACATCGCGTCCACGCCCTGGTTCTTGACCGGCAACAGCGGTGTCGACATCCACCGGAACAGTGATGTCTCATGCCGATTGGTACCGATCAGCAGCGGAATACGGTGCGCTTCACCGGTGACGATGGCCTCCAGCGGATCCAGTGGAACCAGATCGCCGTCGACCACCGGAGCGAACGCGATCGTTCCCGGGAACCGGTTCGGTACCAGGTTAAAGACGGTCGACGATGCGTTCACCAAGTTGAGCGCAGGCGTTGATCGCAACGCCTCGGAACTGACATACTCGCGCGGCAACTCGGCGAGCAGCATATTGGCATACCGCTGGCCACGCTCGGCGTCGTAAACCGTGGTCGCCGGAGAACTCTGCGCAATCGCCTTGTGGAACAACCCTTTTGCCGCTGGGGAAGCCAACAGGGTGGTCACGATGCCCGCACCCGCGGACTCACCAAAAAGGGTCACGTTGGCGGGGTCGCCGCCAAAGCCAGCGATGTTGTCCCGGACCCACGCCAGCGCGGCAATCACGTCAGAGAGCCCGCAGTTCGCCTGAAACTGTTCCCCTCCCGACGACATATGTCGCAGGTCCGCGAACCCGAACGCCCCGAGGCGGTAGTTCAACGTGACGATGATGGTCGGCGTTCCGCGCGCCACCGACGATTGCACCAGCGAACCGGGGTCGTACAGCGGTTGCGAACCGGAGCCGCACAGGTACGCGCCTCCGTACACCCACACCATTACGGGTAGTCGTGCCTGGGAGCCAGCCACATCGCGGGGTGTGCCCACGTTGAGATAAAGGCAATCCTCGTTCGCGAAAGCATCGGGACCCAGATCGATCACTTGCATGACCGGCTGCGGGCAAACCGGCGAATAGTTCCGCGCATCAACAACTTCCGAGCGCTCCCGGGGAGGCTGCGCGTGCCGCCACCGAAGTCGACCTACCGGGGGTGCGGCGTAAGCGACGCCCAGCCACAGGTCGGCCGCCGCGGTGCTGGTGCCGCGTAGCGGGCCATAGTCGGTGTCGACGACGTGATCAGCATCAGTCACACGTTCATCTTGCCGGGAATAGGCTCATCGCGCACCTGAGGACTCCCGCATGTCACCGCTGAGAAGTAGCATGGCGCGCATGGATTCATTGCCGCTGATCATGGACGAAGACCCCTACTTCGAACCGACAGAAATCGCACTCCCCGAAGGCATCCTGGTCGCGACCATGGAGTTCCCCGAAGTGAGACTCGATGGGCTTCACGAAATCTTCGACGGTCACTTTCACGAGATCGCTCAGGCCGGCCCGATCGGCCCCGGTTTCGCCATTTACCGCGGCGATATCAGCGACGAATTCGACCTCATCATCGGCTTCCCCGTGGCCGCCCCCGCTGAGGTCGAAGGTGTCGAGACGTCGATCTTCCCAAGCGGTCGCGCCGTCATCATGTCGCACCTCGGCGGCTTCGACGGCCTCGGTTCGGCGTGGGAAAACCTGACCGAGAAGCATTTCGCGGCTGGCGGCGAGGCGCCGCTGGCGGCTATCGAGATCTATGTGACCGACCCCAGCGTCGTCGATCATCACGACCTGCGGACCGACCTTCTACTGTTGCTCCCCGAATGAGTGCCATGGTTTCCCGAATGAGTGCCATCGTTTCGGGTCTGCCGCTCGTCGACCCAGCCAAGGGCCTGCGCCCCGCCAACCGCGCTTACGCCGCTGTATTGCGGACGCCGGTCGGGCGGTGGGCGTCGATCAACGTGGCACCGCGTATCGACCCAACCTTGCTCAAGCTCAGTGGCGGCAAAGTGAGCTCGGGGATGGTGCTGCCGACCGCGCTCCTCACCACCATCGGCGCCAAGAGCGGCGCCGAGCGCGTCGTCCCTGTCTTGTACTTCCACGACACCGACGGCGGTGGTACCGACGTCATCATCATCGCGTCCAGCTACGGCCGAGATAAGCATCCGGCCTGGTACCACAACATTCGCGCGCACCCCAGGGTGCAAATCAGCAAGGCTGGCGGTGGCGAGTGGCGCACCGCGAGCATCGTCGAAGACCCCGCCGAGCAGCAGCGACTGTGGGCCATGGCCGACACCGTGTTCCCGCTGTACGCCAACTATCGGGAACGTGCGGCTGCGGTAGATCGGACCATACCGCTGATCCGAATCAGCCAGCAGTGAGCAACTTCGCGCCGGTCGGCGACCTGACGTTCTGTTACGACGAGTTCGGCAATCCCGCAGACCCGGCGGTTCTGCTCATCATGGGACTCGGTGCCCAAATGGTGTTCTGGCGGCCGGAATTCTGCGAGCAAATAGCAGCACACGGATACCGCGTGATTCGCTTCGACAACCGCGATATCGGACTGTCGTCGAAGATCGACGACGCCTCGCCCGGCAGCGGGCTACTGCCCGTGAAACTGCTGCGGTACTTCATCGGGCAAGCCGTGCCGGGCAGCCCGTACACGCTCGTCGACATGGCCGACGACGCCATCGGGGTCCTCGATCACCTCGGTGTCGACCGCGCACATATTGTTGGCGCGTCGATGGGCGGAATGATCGCGCAGGTGGTAGGAGCCAATCATGCCGACCGCGTGCTGTCGGACACGATCATCATGTCGAGCAACAATCGGGCCTTCCTGCCGCCGCCCGGACCAAAGCAACTCCTTGCCCTTCTGAAGCGTCCGCCGCGTAGCGCGGACAGGGACCGGATTATCGCGACCTCGATGGCCACCGGTCGCATTATTGGGTCGCAGTCATTGCCCGCCGACCCGACGGTGGCTCGCGAGCACGCCGCCGAGTACTACGACCGCAACTATTACCTGCCCGGGTTCGCCCGACAGTTCGCCGCGATCATGGGGACAGGCAGCCTTGTCTCGTTCAATAGGCGGATTACCGCACCGACTTTGGTGATGCACGGCAGCGAAGACAAACTGATGCGCGGTTCGGCGTCCAAGGCGGTTGTCGCCACCGTCCCCGGTGCCCGCTACACCGAAATCAAAGGCATGGGCCATGACCTCCCCCGTCCGCTATGGGATCGGATCATTCGAGAGTTGACGACACATTTCGCTGGGTAGAAAAACTGTTTCCGCTACTCGACGATGATCTTGCCCATGGCACCGCGGTCGCCGTCGAACATCCGGTGGTTGAGGAACGTGTAGGTGCCGGGTTCGGTGAAGGTAAGTTCCACGAAGCCGCCTTCAGCTGGGAGTAGGCCGAGGGCCTGCGAGCCACCGCTGAGGGGGTTGTTGGGCTGCAGTAGGTAGGCACCCTCTTTGTAGACGGTGTCGAATTGACTGCCAATCACGTGGAACGACAGCGGTTCGTTGGGACCGGCGTCGAGCACCCACATGCGGATGCGGTCGCCAACCTTGGCCCGCAGCGGTCGGAAGACGTACTGGTTGGCGTAGCCGTTAAACATCACCAGGTCAGGAATGCCGGTGGCGACCTTGTCGGCGTTGATCGGTGCTCCGTCCGGCCCCAGGTACCACTCGGACTGGGTCATCAAATACTCGGCGGCAACGGGTGCGAGGCCCGGCGGATCGATGACGACGGCACCGAACATTCCGGCCGCCAAATGCACGGGCATCGGGGCGGTTGCGCAGTGATATAGCCAGATACCGGTGTGTTCAGCGCGGAAGCGGTAGACGAGGCGTTCACCCGGATTAATGTCGCGCATGTTCTTATCCGGCGACACCATGCCCGCGTGGAAATCGATGGAGTGGGCCATCGTGCCGTTGTTGACGAGGGTCACCTCAAAGACGTCACCGAGTTTGCCGCGAAGCGTGGGGCCCATGGTTCCGCCGTTGTACGTCCAACGTGTGGCCTTGGTGCCGGGCGCGATCTCGCCGGGCGCCTCGGTCACTTCAAAGGTGTACCTGTGGAGCGCACCGTCCGGCGCCGGTGACAGTTTGGGGTCGCGGGCAGTGAATTTGGGGCCGGGATCGCGCATCAGGTCGGTCTTGGCCGCAGGTCCCATCGCCCCGTGCTGCATGGGGTTGTCGGTGGTTTCGGGGTTGTCGGTGGTTTCGGGGTTGTCACCGCCCTCCACCTTGATGTGGAACACCATGCCCTGTTGACGGTGGCCCACGATAGAGCACCAGCCTTCAATGTTCCGTCCCACGACGCCGACATCGATGGTCCCGGACTTACCCGGCGCCAAGCGGCCTGTCGACCCACCGGTGGCCAAGACCATGTCATGCACCATCGTGTCTTTGTTGGTCACCTTGATGACCAGCCGGTTTCCGGCGGGGACCGTTACCGTCTCCGGGGTAAACCGCATGCCGACGGCATCAACCTGGACGGTTGTCGTTTCGCCCGTCGGTGTCGCTGTGCCTGCCGCATCTTCAACGGCAGTGCCCCCACCCCCGAGGGCGACGCCCACCGACAGGACGAGAGCCAACGCGGTCGCCGCAGCCACCGCCTGTAGTCCGCGCTGCGGCTGCGATTTCGTCACCGCGACCCGAGTCCCGTCAGGCTGGTCGGCTGCCCCGTCAGTGTGCTCGGCTGCCCCGTTCTGCTGCTCCGCGGCGGCGCGACGAACCGTCATCGCCGCCCGGGCACTGAGAATCATGATCGGCAAGAACAGGATGTACGCCAGCATCACCAGCGACGACAACGCCACCTTGACCCAGCTACCCAACGGCAGCAGCCACAACACCAGGCCACCATTGATGACGAGTACCCGCCACAGCCACCATTTGTCCATGCCAGCCTTGCCCGCGGCGGTCACCTCGCCGCCGCCCATCATGGTCGGCAACAGATGGCTCATGACGCCGAGCAGTAACTGTCCCGCGAAGCCCGCGAGGAACCAGACGGTCAGCAACGTGATGCGCGAGGCTTCGAACGGCCCCGTCACCATCACGGTCGCGTAGGCGATTAACGACCCCAGCAACCACACCAGGGCGGCAGTGATCGACGCCGACGAGTACGACGACGGCGGCCGTCGAAGAAGTACGGGCACAAACGGGACGGTCACGATGAGCCATCCGACGAGGTAAATCCCGACCCCCACGGCGGCAACCACCGGTTGGTTCGTGAGCGCACCAGCGCAGATCACGGCGATGCCCGCAGGCAATACCGCTAACGCGATCGGGCGCCGGCTCAGGTCCACTTCGGTGTCGCCGAGCATGCGCGGGAACATGATCATCAGCACGCCCGCGGCCGCCAAACCGAGGAAGCCGAGAATGTTGAGGGCCTGGTGCGTGACAAGATATCCGGCTTGCTCGGGGTCGGCGAAACCGTAAGCGAGGGCAACGCCGAAGCCTGCGCCAAAGGGCAGCATCGCGGCCGATGCGACAAAGAACCAGACGCTGATCGCGTTGGTGGCCGGGCCTTCACCGTTCTCCGCGCGACTCCGCTGCGCCTCACGAATCAACTGGGCCAACGCAAGGGCATGCCAGGCAACCACCGTGCCGATAAGCACCGCCCCGACCAGCGTGACAGGCCACCATGTGCCCAGCATGCCGATGATCGTGACGATCAAACCCGCGTTGGCGGTATAGATCCGCGCCAACTGTGGCGCGCGACGTTCCGGCGGGAGGTGATAGCCGAGGAACCGTTCGGCGAGCGTCTGCGACCACAGCAGAATCGAGTTCACAACCAGACCGATCGTGAAGATATGCACGATCAACCAGCGGGAACTCGGGATCGCCCAGTGCGCGAGACCAACCACGATGAGCACCACCATCCAGACGCGCACGGGCATCCCCGCACGACGGTGCCAGCTCATTCCGCGACGGTCGTTTGTGGTGGTCACGGGCCTAATACTACGTTCCAAACGCCCGGTGAGACCCCCGGGGCGATGCGTATCACGTCCGATATTGGCGCTTTTGGCCACAAAAAGGCCGCCGGGCCAAATGACCCGGCGGCCAGCGGAGCCCCCTGTCAGGATTGAACTGACGACCGCTCGCTTACAAGGCGAGTGCTCTACCACTGAGCTAAGGAGGCCTGCCGCGGAAGTATATAGGCTCACTGCCGAAGCCGAAAAACCAAGCCGAGAGGAAGCGCGGTGCAACTGAAGGCAGCGTTCCGCAAGGGGCTCGATCGCATCCTGGGTGATGCGACGGCGACGATCGACACGATCGAGCCGGGCAGCATCGTCGTCGCACCGCGAAAACCCATTGCGCTCGACGATGAAGCAGCCATCACCGAAGTCCTCGACCTGGCCGCTCGCATCGGCGCCGTCCTCCTCGATTCCGGTACCGGTGCCATCGACACGCGCAGCCAGATCGAGTTTGTCGCTGGCATCTTTGGCCTCGACGACGTGGAGGTCGACGTCACGTTCAACACCATCTTGGTGAGCGCGCGACGCGGCCCCACGCTTCCGCCGATCACCACGGTCCGTACCGTCCACTACCGGTCACTCGACTTCACCCGACTCGCACACATCGACCGCCTCGTCCGACGGATCCGACAACTCGCGATCACCCCCGGCACCGCGCACCGGATCGTCGACGGCATCACCGCCTCGCCGCACCCTTACCCGTACTGGTTCGCCACTCTCTCGTGGGGCCTGATGGCTCTGGGCATCTCGATCCTGTTGGGTGGCACCGCGCTCGTCGGCACCACGAGCTTCCTCACCACCATCGTTATTGTCTCGCTCAATCGGATCCTCGCCCGCATCGGAACGCCCATCTTCTTCCAGCAGGTCCTCGGCGGTTTCATTGCCGTCTTACCGGCCGCCGGGCTCTATCACTGGCGCGAGGAACTCGACATTGTCTTCGCGCCGTCACAGGTCATCGCGGCGGGGATCGTGGTCCTGCTATCCGGGCTGAGCCTGGTGGGTTCGGTGCAAGACGCCATCACCGGTGCGCCACTCACCGGTACGGCCCGATTCTCGGAGGTCGTTTTGATGACCGGCGGGATTCTTGCCGGTGTGGGTTTGGCCATCAGCCTCGTGGAGGCAATGGGTGTCACGCTCCCGGGACTGAGCACCACGTCGCCGTTCGGTCGGGCGGATGTGATCTCGAGCCTCCTCGGCGGTGCCATGGCGGCAGGCGCGTTCGCTGCCGCCAGCTATGCCGAACGTCGCGCCATCCCCGTCGCACTGGGCGCCGGAATGTTGGCCACCGGCGTCGTGACCGGACTGGCCTACACGGCCGCAGGACCCATCGTCGCCAGCGCGTGCGCGTCAGTGGTTGTGGGCCTAGTCGGCGGTCTCGCCGCCCGCCGCGCACTGGTGCCTCCGCTCGTCGTCGCCGTCGCGGGTATCGCCCCACTACTTCCCGGCCTCGCCATGTATCGCGGCCTGTACGGCGTGATGAGTCAGCAGACCATCGCCGGTTTTCGCGAGCTGGCGACAGCAATCACCATCGGCTGCTCCATCGCAGCGGGCGTCACCCTCGGCGAGTTCATTGCGCGCAAACTCAAACGCCCGCATCTACCGGTGTCACTCGTCCGCGGTCGCGCCACCGGAACCGACGCTAAATACTTGGGCTTGACCCTCCCGCGGCGTAAGCCTGGACGCTGGAACACATGACGGCGAACGACGCAACGAGCGGCAAGTCGATGGCTACGGACGAAACGTGGACTGTCGGACGGCTGGCCGAAATGACCGGTGTCACGGTGCGCACCTTGCATCACTACGACGACATTGGCTTACTTTCCCCCACCACCCGCAGTTCGGCCGGCTATCGGCTCTACACGCGGGCCGACGTCGACCGACTCCAAGCGATCGTGGTCTATCGACGCCTTGAGATGCCGCTCGATCAAATCGCCGCGCTGCTCGGCGGAAGCGACGATCCCGTCGCCGCACTTCGCAAGCAGCGCGATGCCGTCATATCCCGGCTCGGCGAGTTGACCGAACTCGTCGACGCCATCGACCGAGCAGTGGAGAGACACATGAACAACCAACCCGCGACCGACGCCGACATGCGCGAAATCTTTGGCGACGCCTTCAACGACGAGTACCAAGCCGAAGCCCAAGACCGGTGGGGGCAAACCGACGCGTGGCAGCAGTCCGCCAAGCGCACCACCAAGTACACGAAGTCGGACTGGGCGGATATCAGATCTGAGACGGATGCGATTAATGCCGCCTTTGTTGCCGCCTTGCAGGCCGGACTCCCCGCCGACAGCGCCGCCGCCACCGACGCGGCAGAACGCGCGCGACTGCAGATCAATGACCATTTCTACGACTGCAGTCACGAGTTCCACACGTGCCTCGGCGAGATGTATGTAGCGGACCCGCGCTTCACCGCAACCTACGAAAAGCTCGCACCCGGTCTGGCCCAATACGTCCGTGACGCGATCGTCGCGAACGCGGACAAGCACAACTGAATGGCTCGGGTAGAATTTCGGCCATGGCAGCACCAAAGACAACCGACATCGTTGACGATGAAGACCTGGAGCCGGTAGCCGACGAGACCGCGCACCAGGCCCGTCGCGTCGTGGCGGCATATGCAAACGACGCCGAAGAAGGCCGGATGCTCCTCTCGATGCTGGGTATCGCGCCAGGCGAGTCCGCCTGATTCGATGACCTCGCCTGACGGGCACCCTGCGGCGGGTGCGGATTTCGTTGTCGTCGCAAATCGGCTTCCAGTTGATAAGCGTGTCCAACCGGACGGGAGTATCGTCTGGAGTCGATCACCGGGTGGCTTAGTCACCGCACTAACGCCGACGCTCGCGACCCGGTCCGGGGCTTGGGTTGGCTGGTCGGGCAGTACGTCGGACCCCGACGATCCAACTCCCGATCAGCCGCAGATCGAGGGCATCGATCTGCGCGCGGTTCCCCTCAGCGATGCCGAGGTCGTCGACTATTACGAGGGCTTCTCGAACGCCACCCTGTGGCCGCTGTACCACGACGTTCTCGTGAAGCCCGAGTTCCGTCGCGACTGGTGGGACACCTACGTCCGAGTTAATCGACGGTTTGCCGAAGCCGCGTCGAAGGCCGCCGCGCCGGGCGCGATGGTGTGGGTGCAGGACTATCAACTGCAGTTGGTGCCCGCGATGCTCCGCGAACTGCGGCCCGATCTGCGCATCGGCTTTTTCCTTCACATTCCGTTCCCGCCGCCGGAGTTGTTTAGCCAACTCCCGTGGCGCACCGAGCTTCTCAAGGGCCTCCTCGGTGCCGACCTCATCGGCTTTCACCTGCCCGGCGGCGCCGAGAACTTCCTGACCCTTTCGCGCCGACTTCTCGGCGCGGCTGCCTCCCGTGATCCGGTTGGGGTGCGGACCGATTTCGGCACCGTCAAGTACGACGATCGGACCGTGCAGGTTGGGTCGTTCCCCATCTCCATTGATTCGGCGAATGTGGCCGCAGCCGCGGCGAGCGTTGCCGACCGGGCAGCGGAGATTCGCGCCGAACTCGGCAACCCCGAGGTGTTGCTACTGGGCGTCGACCGCCTCGACTACACGAAGGGCATCGACGTTCGCCTCGCTGGCCTGGACCGTCTCTTTGCCGCTGGCCGGCTGGATCCGTCTAAGACGATGCTGGTGCAGCTGGCGAGCCCGAGCCGCGAGCGAGTCGACAGTTACATCGATATCCGCAATCGGATTGAGCAGACGGTCGGGCACATCAACGGCACGCACGGCACCGCCGACCGTCCCCCGGTGCGCTACCTGTTGAAGCCGATCCCCCGTAACGAACTGCTCGCCTATTTCCGGGCCGCCGACGTGATGCTGGTGACGCCGTTGCGCGACGGCATGAACTTGGTCGCCAAAGAATACTTGGCGTCCCGCGACGACCTCGGCGGTGCGCTGGTGCTCAGTGAGTTCACTGGTGCCGCAGCCGAACTCGTCGACAGCTACCTTTTAAATCCGTACGACGAAGCCAGCGTCGACGACGCCATCGCTGGCGCCGCGACCGATCCCGTTGACGTGCGCCGAGAGCGGATGGCAAAGTTGCACGCCCAGGTGATGGACAACGACGTCGACCAGTGGGCCAACAGTTTCCTTGCCACCTTGGCTGGCCCGGCGTGAGCGAGACGGTGCTCGACGAGGCGTTGGTCGCGGCGCTCGAAGCCTTCTCTTCGAAACCGCGCGTCTTGGTCGCTTCAGATTTTGACGGCTGCGTCTCGCCGATCGTCTCCCGCCCGGCGGACGCCCGGCCAAATCCGCGGTCGATGGCCGCGCTGGAGACGGCCGCTGTGTCCCCGCAGACCTATGCCGCGCTAGTTTCCGGACGCGCCCGCGTCGACCTGCAGTCGCTGTCCGGGGCGAGTGGAAACATAACGCTCGTCGGCAGTCACGGTGCCGAGTTCGCTGACGGTTTCGAGTCGGCAATCAGCGTCGAGCAGGAAGCACTGCTGGCGCGGATTGTCTCTGAGTTCACGTCGATCAGTGCCCGATTCCCCGGCACGTCGGTGGAACGCAAGCCCGCGAGCGTCACCTTGCACACCCGGATGGCCTCGCGCGACGACGCTGTCGCCGCCCTTCACTTGGCGGAGAATGGCCCCGCAACGTGGGATGGCGTGCACGTGATGAACGGCAAGATGGTTATCGAGTTGGCGGTCGTCGAGACCAGCAAGGGTCACGCTCTTGACCGCCTGCGCGGCACGCTCGGCGTTGACGCCGTCATCTATCTCGGCGATGACGTCACCGACGAGAAGGCTTTCGCTCACCTGCGCCAGGGTGATGTGGGTGTGAAGGTCGGCGAAGGTCCGACCGCCGCCGAGTTCCGCGTCCCCGACCCCGACGGCGTCGCCGCCGTCTTAGAGTTCGTCACCGCGCTGCGGCAGTAGCTCCGCGCCCACCCCCGCCTCCCGTTCTCGCATGATGCGTCGATTCCCGCACTATGTCTGACATAGTG
>NZ_JBARYI010000086.1:0-28989 GCF_049647785.1 Gordonia sp. (in: high G+C Gram-positive bacteria) | reverse complement strand
CGGGAATCGACGCATCATGCGAGAACCCCGGGCGGGGTGGTTTTTTCGGGCGACGACGACGCCGCTAGTCGATGCGGTGTGCGCCGCCGACGCGGGGGCGGGGATAGGTCACGACCGGGGGGAGTGGGGCGGTGATTTCGACGTCCGACTCGGCGTTAGTGCGGGCCAGGTGCTCGTCTAAGTCGAAGAGGCGGGCGTGAATGATCGTCCGGTTCCGCAGCGCCGACCGCACGGCCCGGTGAATCCCATCCTCCAAATAAAGGTTTCCCTGATACCGCACGATGTGCGCGAAGAGGTCGCCGTAAAACGTCGAATCCTCCGACAGCAGTTTGTCGAGGGCCAGCACCGTGGTGATCGGCGTCAACTGATCAAGCCGAAACTGTTGCGGCGGAAGTTGCGCCCAATCCCGCGACGTCAGACCATGATCAGCATAGGGTTTGCCGTCACGCACGCCCTTGAAGATCATCGCCGTCACATGGCCTTTCCGCAGTTTCGTAGAATGGTTTTATCCACTGTAAGCAAAAATGTGGCAAAGAGAGGTGTTCGCGATGGCATCGTCGACAGACGATCGACGTTTTGAGATCCTTCGAGCCATCGTCACCGACTACGTCGACACCCAAGAACCGATCGGCTCCAAGGCCCTCGTCGAGCGCCACCACCTGGGAGTTTCCAGTGCCACCGTCCGCAACGACATGGCCGTCCTGGAAGCCGAAGGCTACATCGCGCAGCCGCACACGAGCTCCGGACGGATCCCCACCGACAAGGGCTACCGACTGTTCGTCGACCGCATCAGCGAGATCAAACCGCTCTCATCGGCCGAACGTCGCGCCATCCTGTCGGTCCTCGACAACGGGGTCGACCTCGACGACGTGCTGCGCCGCTCAGTGAAATTGCTCGCACAGCTGACCCGCCAAGTCGCGGTGATCCAATACCCGGTCCTGTCGATGGCGCGCGTTCGCCACGTCGAGGTCGTCGCACTCTCGCCGAGCCGCCTGCTGCTGGTGGTCATCACCGACACCGGCCGCGTCGAACAGCGGATGGTGGCCCTCGCGGCGCCCATCAACGACGACGATCTCGCTCGCGTCCGTGACCTTTTCTCCGCCGCGCTCGACGGCCAGCGGCTCGAAGACGCATCCGCCGCCGTCGCTGAACTCGCCAACAACGCCGACCCCGACCTCCGCGAACCGATCATCACGATCGCGACGGTCCTCGTGGAAACCCTCGTCGAACGCGGCGAAGATCGCCTCGTGCTGGGCGGAACGTCGAACCTGGCGCGGTCAGCCGCCGACTTCTCACCCAATCTCGGCGGTATGGACATTGTGCTCGACGCCCTCGAAGAGCAAGTCGTGGTGCTGAAGTTGCTGGCGCATACTCAACGGACGGGCACCGTGACCGTTCAAATCGGTGAGGAAACCAACACCGAGAACCTGCGGAGTACTTCCGTCGTGTCGACCGGGTACGGTGCATCGGGCACCGTGTTCGGAAGCGTCGGTGTGGTCGGTCCCACCCGGATGGACTACCCGGGAACAATCGCCTCGGTGGCGGCTGTTGCCAAATACGTCGGCGAAGTTCTCTCCGACCGTTAGTTGATTTCTCGATTGTGTAAGGACCTTTTTCACTGTGGCTCGTGACTATTACGACATTCTCGGCGTGGCTGCAGGCGCGTCCGATCAGGAGATCAAACGCGCCTACCGCAAGTTGGCTCGCGAACTGCACCCCGACATCAACCCCGATGCCGAGGAGCAGTTCAAAGAGGTGACGACCGCCTACGAGGTGCTGTCCGACCCGGAAAAGCGACGCATCGTCGACGCCGGTGGCGATCCACTCGGTGGCCCCGGCGGCGGCTTCGGCGGTGACCCGTTCGGGTCCGGTGGCCTCGGCGACATCTTCCAAACCTTCTTCGGCGGGGGAGGCGGCGGCGGTTTCGGCGGCGGCCGCGGACCGCGCGGACGGGTACGTCCCGGTGAGCCCGCCTTGGTCGGCGTCAGCCTCGACCTCGAAGAGATCGCCGCCGGTGCCCGCAAAGAGATCACCGTCGACACCGCAATCCTGTGCGACACCTGCCAGGGCGCCGGTACCCGCGACAACTCCAAGCCCGTAACCTGCGCAACCTGCAAGGGGGCCGGCGAGATCCAGGCCGTGCAACGGTCGTTCCTCGGTCAGGTCATGACCGTCCGCGAATGCCCCGAGTGCCGCGGCGTCGGCGAAACGATTCCCGACCCGTGCCTCAAATGCGCGGGCGACGGTCGTGTCCGGTCGCGTCGCACCATGACCGTCAAGATCCCGGCCGGCGTTCAGGACGGCATGCGAGTGCGCCTGTCCGGCCAGGGCGAAGTTGGCCCCGGTGGCGGTCCCGCAGGTGACCTGTACGTCGAAATCTCCGAGCAGGCAGACGACGTCTTCGTCCGCGACGGTGACGACCTCCACTGCACGGTGCGCGTGCCGATGGTCGACGCCGCTCTCGGAACCGACCTCGAAGTTCCGACGGTGCTCGACAGCACCGCCACGATCAACGTCGAAGCCGGAACGCAACCGGGGACTGTCGTGCGGGTGCGTGGCGTCGGACTGCCGCATCTGAACTCGGGTGTCCGCGGCGACCTTCACGCGCACCTGGAAGTTGTGGTACCGAAGAAGGTCGACTCGAACCAGGCCGACCTGCTCAAGTCACTCAAGGAAGCTTCCGGCGACGTCGTCGAACTCGTCACCGCAGCGTCAAAGGCGGCCGCCCGCGGCGGCCTGTTCTCCAAGCTCCGCAACGCTTTCGCCGGACGATGACGCCACCGCTCTTCTGGGTCGACGACGTGCCGCGCGCAGGTGACCTCGCGTCACTGTCGGGCCGGGAGGGCAGGCATGCCGTCACCGTCACGCGTATCAAGGCGGGGGAGACGGTTCTCCTCGGTGATGGTCGTGGATGCACCGCGCACTGCGAGGTCATCGACGTCGAAAGCAAAGACACGCTGACGGTGCGGGCGAGCCGAGTCGAAGTGGATCCGCGGCCCAAGCCGCTGGTGACGGTCGTGCAAGCACTGCCCAAAGCCGAACGCAGCGAACTGGCCGTCGACTTGATGACCGAAGCGGGCGTCGACGTGATTGTGCCGTGGCAGTCGTCGCGGAGCATTGCACGCTGGAGTGGCGTGAAGGCGGCGAAGGGCGTCGAGAAATGGCGGACCACGGCGGCGACCGCAGCCAAGCAGGCGCGACGGTCGTGGATTCCGGAGGTCACTGATCTCGCTGGCACCACCGATGTGCGGGCACTGACGGCACGCGTGGTTGCCGACGGCGGCATTGTGGCCCTGCTGCACGAAGCCGGTGCCGTCCCCTTCCGATCCATCAACTTCGCCGATGCCGCGGAAGTGGTGCTGGTGATTGGGCCGGAAGGCGGGCTCGCCGACGCCGAGATCGCCGACCTCACCGCGCTCGGTGCGATCTCGGTGGTCCTGGGACCGGAAGTGTTGCGGACCGCAGCTGCCGGGGCCGTGGCGCTCGGCGCGCTCGGTGCAGTCACCGACCGTTGGTCCCGATAGCTCCCGGAAAGCAACTTCAGTGCGGCGCAAGAAGATTCGCTACGGCGACCACGACAGCAACTTCGGGCACCTGTACCTGCCCGACGTTGGTCCCAACGACTGCCCGCCGGTGGTCGTCCTCGTTCACGGCGGTTACTGGTCTACCGAGTTCACTCTCGTCCTGTACACGGCGATCGCCCGTGACTTGGCGCAACGCGGCGTCGTCGTCTGGAACGTCGAATACCGTCGCGTGGAAGAGAGCGGTGGTGGCTGGCCGGGCACCGGGCGCGACGTAATCGCCGCGATCAGTGCGCTCGACGGTCCCGTCGCCGATCAGTTGGCGATCGACGGAGTGCGGGTCGACCGCCGGAACGTCGCCGTCGTCGGACATTCGGCGGGTGGGCACCTCGCAGTCTGGGCCGTCGCGCAACTCGGCGCTAGGGTCGGCGCATTCAACATTGCGACGGTGGTCGCGCAATGCGGAGTCTTGGACCTCACCATCGGTAACACCGACCGACCATCGCTGAAGGCTCTGATGGGTGGCAGTTACGCGGAGATGCCCGAACGGTACGCGGCTGCCTCGCCCGCTTCGCAGCCCCCGTTCGACGCCCTCGTCGCCGCCATCCACGGAGTCGACGACACGATGATTCCGATCGAACTCAGTCGCCTCTACGTTGAGGGTGCGGTGGCTCGCGGCCAACGCGCAGCCTTTTACGAAGTCCCCGGCGGCCACGACGCCTTCATCGACCCGCGAAGCATCGCCCATCGACAAACGTTGCGGGTCTTGGGCGTGTGATCGAGACCAGAGCAATACCCAGTCGCACGCTGCGACCACCGGCGATAGACTGGTACAAATCCGGAATCCGAACCGGCACTTTCATGATCTTGGGGAGACGAATTTAGTGACTGACGACAACCGCGACGACCCTACGACCGCCGCGGTGACCAGTTCGCAGATTGAAGTACCGCAGGAATTGGCGGTGGGGCTGCTCGGAGCAGTCGACGCCAACCTTCGGACTTTGGAAACGCAGCTCCCCGCCGACATTCACGTCCGCGGCAACCGCATTACCTTGCGCGGGTTACCCGCCGATGTGGCGGCATCGGAGCGCGTGATTGCCGAACTGGTCCGCGTAGTCCGCGGTGGCACCACCCTGACCCCAGACCTCGTGCGGCAGGGGCTGTCGATCCTCGCCTCGCGTGAATCGGAGACGCCCGCCGATGTGCTGAGCCTCGACATTCTGTCGCGACGCGGCAAGGTGATTCGGCCCAAAACACTGAACCAGAAGCGGTACGTCGACGCGATCGACAAGAACACGATCGTCTTCGGTTTGGGGCCCGCCGGTACCGGCAAGACGTACCTGGCGATGGCCAAAGCCGTTCAGGCCTTGCAGTCGAAAGAAGTTAGCCGCATCATTCTGACGCGTCCGGCCGTCGAAGCTGGTGAGCGCCTCGGGTTCCTGCCGGGCACGCTGCACCAGAAGATCGACCCGTACCTGCGCCCCCTCTACGACGCCCTCCACGACATGATGGATCCCGAAGCGATCCCGAAGCTGATGGAGTCGGGTGTCATTGAGGTCGCGCCGTTGGCCTACATGCGTGGTCGCACCCTGAACGACGCGTTCATCATTCTCGACGAAGCGCAGAACACGACCACCGAGCAGATGAAGATGTTTCTCACGCGCCTCGGCTTCGGTGCCAAGATCGTCGTCACCGGCGACACCACCCAGGTGGACCTGCCCGGCGGGGCCCAGTCGGGACTGCGGGCGGCCGCGCGCATCCTCGACGGCATCGACGACATCCACTTCGCGAATCTGACCAGCGCCGACGTCGTCCGACATCGGCTGGTCGCCGACATCGTCGATGCCTACGGGCGCGCCGAGGAGCAGGCGGGCAATCGAGCCGATCGACGGGCGGGCATGCGCCAGTCGGGAGGTCGTGGCCGATGAGCATTGAACTATTCAACGAGTCCGGCGTTGACGTCCCCGAGCAGCTGATCATTGAGGCCGCGCGCTTTGCGATGCGCCGCATGGAAGTGCATCCGGGGGCAGAACTGTCGATCCAACTGGTCGATACCACCGCCATGGCCGAACTCCACATGCAATGGATGGACCTTCCCGGGCCCACCGACGTGATGAGTTTCCCGATGGACGAGTTGACGCCGGGAGGCCGCCCCGACGCCGATGATCCGGGACCGGCGATGCTCGGCGACATTGTTCTGTGCCCCGAGTTCGCGGCCGAACAGGCACGTTCGCAACGCCACAGCTTTGAGCACGAGATGGCCGTACTCACCGTGCACGGGGTGCTGCACCTTCTCGGCTTCGACCACGCCGAACCAGACGAGGAACGCGAAATGTTCGGGCTGCAGGGCCAGATCATCACCGACTGGTATTCGGCCCGCGACGATCGTGACCGCCTTCTGGAACAGGCTGAGAAAGACACCCGCCTGCTGAACAACATCGGCTTCTCGGGCGGCATCGCCGGTGGCCTGTCGAGCGACGCACCCAACGGTGAGGGGCACTGACCAGCGTGTTCAGTGACATCGTGCTGCTGATCGTGGCGATCGTCCTGACGGTGTTGGCCGGTGTTTTCGCCGCGACCGACTCGGCATTGGCGACGGTCTCGGTGGCCCGCAGTGAGGACCTCCTCAAGGAGGGGCGCGCCGGTGCCCGCAAACTGTTGGCGGTCCTGGATCAACGTTCCACATACATCGGGCTCGCGGTTCTGCTGCGCGTCTTGTGCGAGGTGTCGGCCACGGCTGTGCTTGCTGTGGTTGCCGTCGACTCGTTCGGCACCGGGTGGGGAATTGCCGTCACGATCATCGTGATGACGCTGATCTCGTACATTGCCGTCGGCGTCGGGCCCCGCACCCTGGGACGGCAAAACGCCTACTCGATTTCGCTGGTCGCCGGCCCGGTCCTGTCGGCGATCGGCCTGCTGCTGCGCCCGGTTACTCGACTGCTCATCCTCATCGGTAACGCGTTGACCCCGGGTAAGGGCTACCGCAACGGTCCCTTCGCGACGGAAATTGAAGTCCGCGAAGTCGTCGACATGGCACAGGAACGCGGCGTCGTCGACGATGACGAGCGCCGCATGATCCAATCCGTGTTCGAGTTCGGCGAGACCGATGCCCGCGAAGTGATGGTTCCCCGCCCCGAAATGGTGTGGATCGAGAGTGACAAGTCCGTCGTGCAAGCCATGAGTTTGGCAGTCCGGTCCGGGCATTCGCGCATCCCCGTCATTGGCGAGAATCCCGATGACATCGTCGGGGTCGTGTACCTCAAGGATGTCGTCGAGCGACTCCTGCCGGAACTGTCGAGCGCCGCTCGCAGCGTCGGGGTGGAAGCCGTAATGCGCGACGCGGTATTTGTCCCCGACTCCAAACTGCTCGACGACGTGCTGTCGGACATGCAGGCCAACCGCAATCACATGGCGATGCTGGTCGACGAATACGGTGGCATCGCAGGCCTGGTCACCATTGAAGACGTGCTGGAAGAGATCGTCGGCGAGATCACCGATGAGTACGACACCAACGAAGTCGCTCCCATCGAAGAGATCGACGAAGGGGTGTACCGGGTGTCGTCGAGACTGCCCGTGGAAGACCTCGAAGAACTCTTCGACGTCGAAATTGACCTGGACCTCGACGATGTCGATACGGTTGGCGGACTACTGGCCCTACGCTTGGGTCGCGTACCGTTGCCCGGGGCGAAGGTGAAGGTCGACGGTTTGCGGATGATCGCCGAAGGCGGACCCAACCGCCTCGGTCGCCAACGCATCACCTCGGTGCTGGTACGACGGTCGTCGAAGCCGGTAACCACCGACAAGAACGAGAAGGTCGGCGACGATGCTTCCATGAAGGAGAACTGACCCCCATGACTGAAGACTTCGCTGCAGATTCCCCCGACGGAGAAATCACGGCCGACGACTCCGCCCCCGGCGAATTCCGCTCCGGCTTCGTCTGTTTTGTGGGTCGTCCCAATACCGGGAAATCGACGCTCACCAACGCGCTCGTCGGCGACAAAGTGGCCATTACGTCGAATCGGCCGCAGACCACGCGTCACACGATTCGCGGCATCGTCAACCGGCCCGACGCCCAACTAATCCTGGTCGACACGCCCGGGCTGCACCGGCCGCGCACCCTCCTCGGGCAGCGACTCAACGACTTGGTCCGCGAAACTTACGCTGACGTCGACATCATCTGCGTGTGCATTCCTGCCGACGAAGCGATCGGCCCCGGCGACCGCCGCATCATCGAAGAGGTCAACGCCACAACGCCGCGTACCCGCAAGATTGGCATCGTCACCAAGATCGACCGCGTGGGACCGGAGAAGGTCGTCACCCAGCTGATGAAACTGTCGGAGCTGATGGGGCCGGACGCCGAGGTCATTCCGGTGTCGGCGAAGTCGGGCAAGCAGATCGACGTGCTTACGGACCTGCTGGTGTCGCTGTCGGACGAGGGTCCGGCGTTTTACCCCGATGGTGAGATCACCGACGAGCCCGCAGAAACCATGATGGCCGAGTACATTCGCGAGGCCGCTCTGGAAGGCGTGCACGACGAGCTGCCGCACTCCATCGCAGTGGTGATCGAAGAGATCATTCCCCGCGAAGACTCGAAGGTCGTCGACGTCCACGCGATTATCTACGTCGAACGTGATTCCCAAAAGGGCATCATCATTGGTCACAAGGGTTCACGTCTGAAGCAGGTCGGCACCGCCGCCCGCACCCAGATCGAAAAGCTCATGGGCACCCGCATCTACCTCGACCTCCACGTCAAGGTCGCCAAAGACTGGCAGCGCGACCCCAAACAGTTGGGCCGCTTGGGCTTCTAGCCCACCCCAAATTCCGACCCGCGTGCCCCGCGGATTCCGGCCCGAGTGCCTCGCGGATTCCGGCCCGCGTGCCCCCGAATTTCCCCTTTTCTGTCACATTTGACGGTCGGCCGCCTGCCAAGGCATCACCAAACACGTCGATCGGTGACGGTCTGGTCGAATCGTGACAGAAAAGGGGCGGTGGGCGGAGCGCCGAAACCCGACTACCGGATCAGGGTCAGGCCGGCGAGCATTTCGCCGAGGTCGGCGACGACGCGATCGCCCGTGCCGTCTAGGGCGACGGCCAGGATGCTGCCGCTGAGGTCGGAAACGTAGGCAAGGCCAGCACGCGGGTCCACGGCCAGACCAACAGCCTCCTGCAGACCGCGCGCCATGATCTCCGGCGGCGAACCAGCTTCGCCCGGCGCGGGGATCGGGGCGCGGTTCAACGTATTGCCGTCCGGTTCGGCCCCACGGTCAGTCCAGTACAAAATCCCGTCAACAACCTGAAGGTCAATCGGTTCCGGGAGCCCCGACCACAGCGTCTCGATGTCCGACCGTCGCTCCGGCGATTCCCCGGCTGGCACCGTCAAACCGGCGCGAAAGATCCGGCCCCGCCCACCCTTCGACGGTCCCTTCTGCGACCAATACAGGTAGTCGCCGTCGACGGCGACGCCAACGCATTCGGCCATGCGGTCGGGTTCGGGCGCGTTCACAATCAGATCGCCGTACTCCGACCCGTCCAACCTGCACGACGCCACTCGCATCCCTTCGCGGTCGGCCCAATACAGTCGGCCACGATTGTCGGTCGCCAACTGCTTGCCGCTGGTCACCGTGCCCGCGGGAAGAAGATCTCGGCGGCCGGTCCCGTCAACCCCCATCGCGTGCAAACCACCATTCGGGGCGGAATAGTCGAATGCGGCTTCACCGTCGATACCGGCCAGCCGTGTGGGGCGGCCCATCGTCGTCCAATAGATGGTGCCGTCGAGCAGGACGGCCCCGTCGGGCGAGTATGCGGAGTCCTTGTGCAGAATCTTGCTGCGGCCGTCGGCGACTTCGACGCGGAACATCGTGCGTGTGGCGATGCCAAGGGCGAGCAGCGCTGTCATAGTGATTCCTCTCGAAGGGGGCTCCTCATCGAGGGTAGGCGGGGAATGCCTGGCGCGCTTTTCGATACGCCTAACCGGTCCTGTCAGGGATCGGTGACACAATGGTGCGGTGAGGTTCTATCGGGATGAGGCAGTGGTGCTCCGCCAGCACAAGCTGGGCGAAGCTGACCGCATCATCACCTTCCTGACCTCCGAGCACGGCCTGGTCCGAGCCGTGGCCAAGGGGGTGCGACGCACGCGGTCGAAGTTCGGTGCGCGACTGGAACCGTTTGCGCACGTCGACGTCTTTTTCTATCCGGGTCGCAACCTCGACATCATCACGCAGGTCGAGAGCTTGCACGCCTTCAGCGACGACATCGTCGCCGACTATGGCCGCTACACCACGGCCTGCGCGGTCCTGGAAACTGCCGAACGTCTGGCCGGTGAAGAACGAGCGCCCGCGCCGCACCTGCATCGGCTCACCGTTGGGGCGTTGGAAGCCCTCGCGCAAGACCGTCGTGACCGACAACTGATTCTCGACGCCTTCCTGCTGCGGGCCATGTCGTCGGCCGGTTGGATGCCCGCGTTGACCGAGTGCGCGCGATGTGCCGGGCCCGGCCCGCACCGCGCCTTCCACGTCGCTGCGGGTGGCGCAGTGTGCGTCCATTGCCGCCCATCCGGGGCGGCGACCCCGTCGGTCGGCGTGTTCGACCTCATGGAGGCCCTCGCTCGAGGGGAATGGGATCATGTCGCGCTCGCTACCGAGTCGCAGCGTCGGCAAGCCACCGGTCTCACTGCTGCGCACCTGCAATGGCATTTGGAACGGCAACTGCGAACGTTGCCGCTGATCGAGCGGCAAGCGCCGCACAGTCACCTCGAGCGTGCGTCGATCGCCGACGCCGCCAACGAAATCGCATGAAAGGCCGGATCTGATGGCTCGCCTGCCTCGTCGCGCCAAGTCGGCGCCCGTCGCACCCACCACGGTACGACCGCCCGACCCGCACCCGTCCGGCGCCAAGCCGCCAGCCATCCCGGCGGAGTTTGTCCCCAAGCACATTGCGCTCGTGATGGACGGCAATGGTCGGTGGGCTCAGGAACGCGGCTTGCCCCGCACCGAGGGGCACAAGCGCGGCGAGGCTGTCCTGATGGACAGCGTTTGCGGCTGCATCGAAATGGGTGTGACACACCTGTCGGCGTACGCCTTCTCCACTGAGAACTGGTCGCGCAGCCCCGAAGAAGTGAAGTTCCTGATGGGCTTCAACCGCGACGTGATCCGCCGGCGCCGCGACGAAATGAACGAGATGGGCGTCCGCGTCCGCTGGGCCGGGAGGCGCCCCAAGCTGTGGCGCAGCGTTATTACCGAACTCGAAACCGCCGAAGAGCTCACCAAGAACAACACGGTCATGACGCTCACGATGTGCGTCAACTACGGCGGTCGTGCCGAAATCGCTGATGCCGCAAAGGAAATCGCACGCCGGGCGGCCCGCGGCGAGATTGATCCCGAACGGATCACCGAAGCGAGTTTCGCCAAGTACCTCGATGAACCCGACATGCCCGACGTCGACCTTTTCCTGCGCCCGTCTGGCGAACAACGACTGTCGAACTTCCTGCTGTGGCAGAGCGCCTACGCCGAGATGGTCTATCAGGAGAAGTTGTTCCCCGACTTCGACCGCCGTGACCTGTGGGACGCCTGCCTCGAATACGCCAAGCGTGACCGCCGGTTTGGCAGTGCCTAGTCGTTGGTGACGGTGCTGACCTGGGCGAGGAGGCCGGTCAGCTGGTTCTCAAATGCCGTCGGGTCGACGCCCGCAGTGTGAAGGGGGCCGTCTGTCGCTTCGCCTTCGAGGAGTGCCAGGACGATGTGTTCGGTGCCGATGTAGTTGTGTCCCAACCGAATTGCCTGCCGGAAGGTCAGCTCCAAGACCTTGCGCGCGTCGGCGTCGTAGGGGATTAGTTCGGGTGTCGCAGCGGCTGGCGGAAGCGTTGCCCGCAGCGAAGTGGCGAGGGCTGGGAGGTCGACCCCGCCCTTCTTGAGCAGCGTCGAAGCCAGTGATTCGGGGTCGTCGAGCACGCCCAAGATGAGGTGTGCGGGAGTTACCGCAGGATTGCCTGCCGCCTTGGCTTCGTTGTGGGCGGCAGCGGCAACATTGCGTGCGCGCGGCGTGAATTGATTGAAACCCTGTGATGGATCGAGTTGGTCTCCGGCACCGGGATCCTTCGGCGTGAAGCGCTTCTGGACCGCCTGCTTACTGACACCCATGCTGGTTCCGATCTGGGTCCACGATGCGCCGGTGCGGCGGGCCTGGTCGACGAAGTGCCCGATGAGGTGGTCGGCAACCTCGCCCAGATGGTCGGCGGCCAGGACGGCATCGGAAAGTTGGTCGAGCGGATCGTCGTGCACCTTCTTGATCGTGTCGATGAGATCGTCGAGTCGGATGGGCGGGACTGCTTGCGTGTTATCGGGCATGCGTCAACCCTAGGTTGACGATCCAGATTCGTCAACGTTAGGTTGACGAATCTTGATGGAACCGATCAGGCTTCGCCCGCGTCTAATTTGTATGGGGGATTCGGGAGTTTTCACGTATCGGCAGTTGGTGGCGCTCGGTTATGACGAACGCTCGATCCGCCGCGGGGTGGCTTCGGGCGATCTCGAGCCGTTGCGGCGCACGTGGTACGCGTTCCGGATGCACGACCCTGAGGTCGCAGCTGCGGTTCGAGCCGGGGGAGTATTGGGGTGTGTGTCGGCGCTCAAATGGCACGGGCTCTGGGTAGCTCCCGGCTATCGGGACCGCCATGTTCGGCGGTCGAAAGCGAAACGCGGGGCCGGGTTGCCGGGATGCTCGTCGCCGATTGGGCGTCCCCCGGCGGCGGTTGAGGCCGTCGATCCGGTTCCATATGCCCTGGCCTGCGCCGCGCGTTGCATGACAGCGGAGGCCTGGATTGCGGCCTGCGACTCCTACCTCAACTCGTCGGACACGGGCGTCGAAGAGCTCCGCGCGTTGATGGCACCGTATGGGGGTGCCCTGACGAACAGCCTCCTCGAGAAGGTGGATGGTCGATCGCAATCCGGGACCGAAAGCATAGTGCGGGTTCGCTTGCGGTCCTTGGGTTTTGACGTCGTGGTGCAGCCAGCTATCGATGGCGTTGGGTGGGCGGATCTACGCATCGGAACCCTGCTGCTGGAATGCGACGGCAGGCAGTTTCACACCAGTCGGGAGCAGTTTGGGAAGGACCGAATCCGTGACCGCAAATCCGTCGTCGACGGGTGGACCTGCATGCGGGTCACACTCGATCACATTCTGTGGGGCTGGGATGACTTCCTGGAGGACATTCGAAAGTTCACGCGGGCGGGCCGACATCGCCCTCGAAGTCGACGGGCTCGAGAGATTGTGGAGCGCTCCGAGCGACTCAGCCGCGGGTACTGACGGGAGAGTCCCCGTGAGAGGGTGCCGCTGACAAATAGTCGGCGGACGGGGCTGTCGGGGACGCTCCCGTTCGTTCCGTGCGGTGCCGGCGCTAGGCTTCGTCGGCGGCGCAGTCGCCGCAGAGCCCGAAGATCTCGACGGTGTGGCTGATGTTCGTGAAGCCGTTCTCGGCGGCGACGCTGTCGGCCCAACGTTCCACCTTGTCGGCCATGATCTCCACGGTGGTCCCGCAGTTGCGGCAGACCAGGTGATGGTGGTGGCCGCGGGAACAGTGGCGGTAGCGGGTTTCGCCCGAACCATCCCAAATCGCGTCGACCTGGTCGGCCTCGGTGAGCGCCTGCAAGTTTCGGTAGACGGTGGTGAGGCCAATCGACTCGCCTCGTTCGCGCAGGCGGTCGTGCAGTTGTTGGGCCGAAAGGAAGTCTTCGGTGTCGGCAAGGAGATCGGCGATCGCCGCTCGTTGCTTGGTGGACCGCTGGCCGGTGACCGGTTTCTCGACAGGCGAAGTCATCGCTCGCCCTTGCCGCAGTGCTCGGTCGCATGAGTCACCGAGTCAACAACGATGTGGGCCACGTGATCGTCGGCGAGTGAATACTCCACCTCGCGGCCGCGGCGACTGCCAACCACAACTCCGGACTTTTTCAATACGCGCAAATGTTGGCTGACCTGCGGCTGATTCAGCGCAAGGTCTTCAACCAACTCGTGAACGCACATTGGTCGATCGTTCAAAGCCATCACAATCGACACGCGCGCAGGAGAGGCTAGGGCGCGCAACAGTTCGCTGGCAGCACTGTGCGCCACGCGATCGGCGGCCAGTGATTCCGGCGTCACCGAGGAAGGCATCGCGACTCCTTTGGGTGGGATGAGGCCAGTCTAAAGGAATTGGTTTTCATTTGCTGTGGGCCGGGTCGCTGCAGCGTACTGTCGAATCATGGTGAGCATCGGTGCCAAAGCCCTCCGAACTCGGTGGTTCGTCCGGATGCCTATCCCGCTCATGCGTGCGGGCTTCGGGTTTCTGTTCGGTGGTCGACTTCTTCTACTCGAGCACACCGGCCGCAAGTCCGGGAGGGAGCGATTCGTGGCGCTGGAGGCGGTCGATCGTCCAACGAAAGATCGAGTGATCATCGCGTCCGGCTTCGGTGAGAAGTCCCAGTGGTATCAGAATCTGCAGGCGAACCCGAACTGTCGCGTGTGGATTGGGTTCCTCCGCAATCGTGCGGCCACGGCCCGCACGCTTCCGGCTGAGGAAGCGAGTGCGATTGTGGAGCGCTACCGCGTCAAGTATCCGAAGGCGTACGACAAACTCGCTGGCGTCATCGAAGATGCGACCGGCCGGTCGATTGAGGCGATCCCGTACGTCGAACTCGTGCTGGCCAAGCACCCGCAGAATGGCAGATCGTCAGGGGTGTGAGCAGGGGGCGCCCATCAACGACTACCCTGTATAGCGACGTGCACGACCACCGTCGTGCGCAGTGATACGTCGTTACCCCAACGTCCTTACCCCCTACGTCGTGGAGATCTGAAAACCGTGGCTGTGCAGTCCAATGTCGATGCTGTCGTCAACCTCGCTAAGCGGCGGGGCCTGGTGTACCCCTGCGGTGAGATCTACGGAGGTACGCGTTCGGCGTGGGACTACGGTCCACTCGGCGTCGAACTGAAGGAGAACATCAAGCGTCAGTGGTGGCGCACCATGGTGACCTCGCGCGATGACGTTGTTGGCCTGGACTCGTCGGTTATCTTGCCGCGTCGCGTGTGGGAGGCTTCCGGTCACGTTGAGGTCTTCACGGATCCGCTGGTGGAGTGCACCAACTGCCATAAGCGTCAGCGTCAGGACCACCTGCAGGAGGCGTTCGCGCTGAAGAAGGGTCTTGACGATCCGGATTCGGTGCCGATGGCCGAGATCACCTGCCCCGAGTGTGGCGTTAAGGGCCAGTGGACTGAGCCCAAGGCATTCTCGGGTCTGCTGAAGACGTTCCTCGGCCCGGTCGACGACCAAGCCGGCCTGCACTACCTTCGCCCCGAAACTGCACAGGGCATCTTCGTTAACTTCAAGAACGTGATGACCACGGCACGCCGCAAGCCGCCGTTCGGTATCGCCCAGGTCGGCAAGAGTTTCCGTAACGAGATCACGCCCGGCAACTTCATCTTCCGTACCCGCGAGTTTGAGCAGATGGAGATGGAATTCTTCGTCAAGCCCGGCGAGGACGAAGAGTGGCACAAGTACTGGCTCGACGCCCGCTTCAACTGGTATGTGGAACTCGGTATCGACGCCGACAACCTGCGCCTGTACGAGCACCCGGCAGAGAAACTGTCGCACTACTCGAAGAGCACCGTCGACGTTGAGTACAAGTTCGGGTTCTCGGGCAACCCGTGGGGTGAGCTTGAGGGCGTTGCGAACCGTACCGACTACGACCTCAAGACCCACAGTGAGGCCTCGGGCGAAGACCTGTCGTACTTCGATCAGGCTTCCGGTGAGCGCTACACGCCGTACGTCATTGAGCCGGCTGCCGGTTTGGGCCGCTCCATGATGGCTTTCCTGTGCGACGCGTACACCGAAGAGGAAGTGCCAAACGCTAAGGGCGGCACCGATACTCGTACCGTGTTGAAGCTCGACCGTCGCCTGGCGCCGGTCAAGGTTGCCGTGCTGCCGCTCTCGCGTAACGAGAAGTTGTCGCCGATGGCGCGCGACCTGTCGGAGCAGCTTCGCAAGCACTGGAACATCGAGTTCGACGACGCACAGGGCATTGGCAAGCGCTACCGCCGTCAGGACGAGATCGGTACCCCGTTCTGCGTGACGATCGACTTCGACACCCTCGACGACCACGCTGTCACGATCCGCGAGCGCGACACCATGGCGCAGGAGCGCGTCGCCCTCGACAAGGTTGTGGAGTACTTGGCCGGAAAGCTGGTCGGCGCCTAAAGCGCCTCGGGCGGGGCGACGACCGCGGGACTATCTCAGTGCCGCGACGACGCCCTGCCCGCCATCCCATTCGGCCACCAACCACGACCGCCCCGACACGGGCGCGGCGAGTTCGTCGCTGAATACGAGTCCGGTGCCGTCGGCGGGGTCGCCGTGCAGGGTTAGGCGAACCGGCCACTCCACGGGCACGACTGTCCCATCGGTCTTTTCCAACTCCAACTGCGCTTGGCTGATTTCACCGCGCAGCGCTTTTAGGTAGCAGTCGACGGCGACTGGGTCGGCTGCCGCTTCGTAAACCCAACGATCACCGAGCGCGGAGTGCTTCATGGTGGTGATGAGGTATTCGTCTGCGCCGGAAAGCTTTTCACCGCGATAAGTGCACGGCACGTGGAGCACGCGACCGTCGCGCGACACCAACAGTCCTTCGACGCCAACCTCGCCAGCTGGATCGTCGAATCGGTAGCCACCGATCATGTCAACGTCGCCCGTGCCGCCCCACGGCATGTTGTCGAGGTAGTCGGTTACGAACTCAAGTTTTGTGGGCGAGATGGTCGCCTGGTGCAGCAATGCCATGCACGCAAGAGTAATCCCGCCTGCGCCATCGCGGCATCACCGATTTCGTTTGAGTTCGGCAATTTCGTCGTGCAGTTTCGCGATCTCGGCGATGTACGGTTCCGCACGTTCGCGGACTTGTTCGGCGGTGTACTGCGGGACAATGCTGCGCGAACAATTCCAGTCAAACGCCTCGACGTCGATGACGATGCAGTGTTCGATGCGCGCAGCGATTCTGCCGTCGTTGACGAGACTCAGTTGCTCGACGAGGTCGGGATGATCGGTGGCGTCGAAGACGGTAGCCCGACCGAATACCTTTAGTCGCATCCTGTGCGGGTAGTCGGCGACGAAGAGGGCAACGCGGTCGTTGGTTTCCAGGTTGCCGACCGATACGAACTGTCGGTTCCCGGCGAAGTCGGCGAATCCAATCTTGTTCTCGCCGAGATGGTGAACGAACCCTGTTGGGCCACTGCGGTATTGAATATAAGGCCAGCCGTCGGGGGTCACCGTGGACATCTGGAATTGGAACGCCTCAGTGAGCATCCGGATCTCACGTGAAGTGAGTTGTTGGGGGCCTTCGTCGGGGGTGTCGAGACTGGAACCGTAGGCGCCGACGCTTCCCGAGGCGCGTTGTCGGGCAAGTGCTGCTTTTCCGAATGCAATGTGCTGGTATCGCTGTCCCACAGATCGAGAGTAGCGCGGCGGCGATTGTGGGTCCGGTTCTGCCGGTGGGGAGTTCTTAGCGATGCTCCGCAAACCCCAATTAATTGGAAATCCTAGTAAGTCCGCCGGTCAAGAGGGTTTTGTCACACTCATTAAAAAACTAGAACAAGTTCTAGTTTGCTGCGGTACCGTTATCTTCATGGAGCGATTGAGCGGCTTGGATGCAAGCTTTTTGTACTTAGAAACACCCGCGCAGCTGATGCATGTTTGCTCAGTGATGATTCTTGACCCGCTGACGGTACCTGGCGGCTACAGCTTTACGAACTTCCGCGCGACGCTAGACGAACGGGTTCGGAAAGTACCGCAGTTCACGCGCAAGATTCGTCGAGTACCACTCGACCTTGGGCATCCAGTCTGGGTTAAGGACGAACACTTTGCCGTCGACCACCACCTGCATCGGATGGCGCTTCCGCAGCCTGCGGGCTACACCGAGCTGATGGAAATGTGCTCGCACCTGGCTGGGCAGCCCATGGACCGCGGTCGCCCGCTGTGGGAAATGGACGTCATCGAGGGCTACAAGGATGCCGAAGGCGTCGAGAAGTTGGTCGTCTTTACCAAGATGCATCATGCGACAGTCGACGGTGCTTCGGGTGCCAACCTGATTTCGCACCTGTGCAGCCTGGAACCGGACGCACCGCCGCTGGCTACGGAAGAACTCACCATGGACGGTAGTTCGCCAAGCTCGCTGGAACTGTTGGGACGCGGCTTGCTGGCCTCGGCTACGAAGCCCCTGTCGATTCCGCGTCTGCTCGGACCAAGCGTCAACCTCATCACCGAAACCATTAGTCGTGCACGCAAGGGCACTGCGATGGCACCGCCGCTCACGGCTCCGCGCACGTCGTTCAATGGCACCATTACCGGTGATCGCACCATCGCTGTTGCCGACATGTCGCTCGAAGACATCAAGGAGGTCCGTCGGGCCACCGGCGCGACCGTCAACGACATTGTGTTGAGTATCGCGGGTGGCGCGCTGCGTGACTACCTACTCGAACGCGGCGAACTTCCAGAAGGCTCGCTGTTGGCAACGGTCCCGGTTTCCGTCCGCGGCGAGTCGCAGCGTGACGAAGGTGCCAATAAGGTGTCGGCGCTGTTCACCTACCTCGGAACGGACATCGAGGATCCGTTGGAGCGACTGCGGTCAATGGCCGAGTCGAACCTGCAGGCCAAGGAACACCACAACGCGATCCCGGCTGACACTCTGCAGGACTGGGCTGAGTTCGCCGCACCGCGCACCTTCGGTCTCGCTGTCCGCGCGTACGCCGACATGCGGTTGGCGGAAAAGCATCCGGTGGTCCACAACCTGGTGATCTCGAACGTGCCCGGCCCGCCGATCCCGCTGTACTTCATGGGTGCGCGCGTCGACCACATGTACCCGCTTGGCCCGGTGTTCCACGGTGCCGGACTCAACATCACCGTGCTGTCGAACAACGGTGTCGTCCACATCGGCATCATTGCGAGCGAAGAAAGTGTCCGGAACCCGGAGACCATGGTGAAGCACTTCCCGGCCGAACTGGCTCGACTCAAAGCGGAAGTCGAGGCTGCCGGGCTGGTCGAGCCCGAGGCCGCGCCCGCAAGTGAGACGGAGAAGTAGCAAGCTGAACAATAAGGAAGGCCGGTCGCACGCAGCGGCCGGCCTTCTTTTCCCTCGGTGCTACTCGGCGGGCTGGCGTTCTTTCCAGCGAGCCAAGACTTCGTTTGTGGCGTGGACAAAGACGGGGACAAACTTCTCCGCATCCATCACGCACGACGCGTGACCGCCGTCGACCTCGTGGATGGTTGCACCCTTGATGCGACGGGCCATTGCTTTCTGGCGGGCCGGCGGGATGGCCTTGTCTTTCAGCGGCACGACGACAGCGGTCGGCACGTCGATCTGGTTGACCCACGGGCGCGTGTGGTGCTTGCCGATCTCGCCGATCGCCTTGCTGACGGCAAGGGGGGAGGTGGAGCGAAACTCGTTCAGCGCCCAGCGGTAGATGTCTTCCTTCGGGTCGACCTGCTTGGCCTGAACGCGGGCGGCGCGCAACGGTGAGCCGAAACCGCGGATCCGCGAGAACATGCCGTCCATACCGTTGTGGAAGAACGCTTCGGTGGGCGTCATCTGGAAGACGTCGGTGCTGGCGCAAAGCACTAGGCCGCCAACGCGGTCGGGGTGCTGACGCCAAACGCGCTGGGCAATCAGCGATCCCATGGAGAAGCCGGCGAACATTGCCTTGTCGATTCCGAGGACGTCGAGGACGGCGACCGAATCGTCGGCGCAGTCGCGCAGGCTGAAGGTCTCGGACTGGATACCGCGACCATGCCAACGCTGGTCGAGGGTGATGACACGGAATTTCTTCGACAGTGCGGGGATGCTGGGGAACCAAGTCAGCAGCCCGGTAGTGGTCAGGGAGTGCAGCAGAACAATGGCGGGTGCATCGGCCGTCGGTCCGGGAGTGTCGGTGACGTAGGTGGAGCCACGCCCCGGTAGTTCCATCATGTAGCCGTCGGGGACGTCTACCTGGGGCAGCTTGATCCGTGCAGGCAAACGTGCGCCAAGACCGGTTCGTGTGGCATTCATCGATGACCCCTTTGCTTCTGTCCGAGGCCAGAAACTAGAACGTGTTGCATTGAACTTCACTATGCCATGTCGGATGTCGAGGCTTGGCCATAAGCCATCCTTTGCGACTCGCGAGATTGTCTGATGCGTCTGATTGCGGTCTCAGTTTGGCCTCAGGAATCGATTTTGAGTCGTTTCGAGGCCATACTCATCACGAGTCCCTCCTGGCACTTTGGTTGTATTTAGCATCATCAGCCCCTTTAGTATTGGAGGTCCCCAGTGACCAGTAAGTTCCGTCTCGCCTTCGCGGCAGTCGTCGCCTCGGCGGCGCTCATTGGCGGTGCCGCGACCGCACCGATCGCCCACGCCGCACCCAACAACGACGGTGCCGCAGCTAAGCAGGCCCTCGATTCGATTCATCCGCAGGCCACGGACGCCGCGTCGGTAATCGACGGGATCGAAGCAGCTAACGCTCTGCTCAAGAAGATGGGCATCGCGCCGTTTACCCCGACTGTTGGTGCCTGTACGGACTTCACGCTCGCGCCAGCTTTGGGTGGCGCTATGCCTGGGCCGAACACGCCGTTGATGGGGGATCTCACCTACGAAATCCTGGGTAAGACGTACGACGTCAACGCAGTGAAGAAGGGCGAGGTGCTTTATGGCTTCGTCCCGGTCGGCGTCTTCAACGACGCGGGATCCAAGAAGGGTATGTCCGTCGCATGGTTCAACGTCAACACGATGAAGGGTTCGATCTCCGAGCCGATGGACGGACTCGGTGAAACTGTCGTCAAGGCGGTAGCAAAGCGACTCAATGGCGCGGGTGTTCCTCTCGCCGAGCAGGTGGCAGAAACGCTCCTGCTGCCTCTGGCGAAGATCCTCCCGGCTAACGGTGCGCGCGGCGGCCTCGTCGACACCGGCTCTGGAACCGTCCTGTCGGCGATCTACGGAACCATCAAGAAGGGCAATGCGACCTGCTACTTCTTCCCATCGCTTGGCATCGCAACGGCGAAGTAGAGTGGGCTGATTCTCGGTTCGGACCCCGAATTTTGCTTCGTGTGGTAGCGGGGTAATGTGTCTGGCCGGGGGTAACACCTCTTATGTGCATCGGCTCCCACTTGTGATCCAGGTGGGGGCCGATGCCTTTCTTCTTTCCTGTCCGCGCCGTCGGACGCTGTCGCCCTCTCAATTGAAATTTCGATCACTACCAGGCATTTCGGGTCGGGTTGACCAGCAAAATAAGGCATAGTTGTAGGTATGCGTCGCGCGGGCAAGGGGTTCGCGAGGTGGACGTTCTTCAGAGAGTGAGTTTGTGGTGGCTGTTAATGGCAAGGTTGTGCACTTCGATACCAATCGCGGTTTCGGATTCTTGGCACCCGCAGAAGGCGGCGACGACGTCTTCCTGCACATCAATGATGTGGGCATCGACGAGAGCCTGCTGCGTCCGGGAGCCGAGGTGGAGTTCGAGGTCGAGAGCACCGATCGCGGCGCCAAGGCTCTGAACGTCAAGGTCACCAAGGAAGCTCCCGAAGGCGAAGAGCACCTGCATGAGCGCGTCCAGGCCCGCGATACTCGCGGCAGCCGCGACCGTGAGCGTGACGCTCGTGGCGAGCGCCGCGATGATCGCCGTGACCGTCGTGACGATCATCGTCGAGACGATCGTGGCGCACGTCGCCCGGCCCGCGGTGGCGGCCGACTCTCCAACGAGCTCACCGACCTGCTGCTCGATTCCGCAAACGACCTGACCGCGCGTCAGATCCTCGCTATCCGCAGCAACCTGCTCGATCTCGCCTCGCAGCGCGGCTGGGAATAGTTTGACCCCTGCTGATAATTCGGCTGTGGCTTCCGACGCCCCGGTAGCGACCTACGATGCCCACGACCTAGAACG
Organism: Gordonia sp. (in: high G+C Gram-positive bacteria); assembly: GCF_049647785.1. Taxonomy (GTDB): domain Bacteria; phylum Actinomycetota; class Actinomycetes; order Mycobacteriales; family Mycobacteriaceae; genus Gordonia. The sequence goes on along the minus strand of NZ_JBARYI010000086.1, from coordinate 7,552 downwards.
CATGGTCGTCGAGGCACCGAAGGTTGCTGCCGGGGCGTCGCCCGCTTCCGACCACCGAAGTGACTTCGCCCGCGACCGCGCCCGCGTTCTGCACAGTGCGGCGCTGCGTCGTCTTGCTGACAAAACGCAGGTCGTGGGGCCGCGCGAGGGCGACAATCCGCGAACGCGGTTGACACACTCGTTGGAAGTCGGCCAGATTGGCCGCGGTATTGCCGTGGGGTTGGGTTGCGACCCAGACTTGGTGGAATTGGCCGGGCTGGCGCACGACATCGGGCATCCGCCGTACGGGCACAACGGTGAACGCGCGTTGGAAGAAGTTGCCGGTGAGCGCGGCGGCTTTGAGGGCAACGCGCAGAACCTGCGCATTCTGACGTCGCTGGAACCGAAGATCGTGGGACCCGACGGATCCAGCGCGGGCCTCAACCTGACTCGGGCAGCGCTCGACGCCACACTGAAGTACCCGTGGTCACGCAAGGATCCGGGCTCCAAGTACGGCGCCTATGTGGAAGATGAGTCGGCGCTCGCGTGGGTTCGCGCAGGAGCACCCGACGGTGGTCGTTGCCTGGAGGCTCAGGTGATGGACTGGTCAGACGATGTTGCCTACTCCGTTCACGACCTCGAAGACGGCGTCATTGGCCGACGAATTGACTTGCGACAGTTGAGTTCCCGCGACGACCAGCAGGTCTTGGCCGATCTCGGCATGCGTTATTTCGGCGGACTGACGTCGGAGCCGCTGGTTGATGCGGCGCAGCGACTGTCGGAGATGGAGATTTTCGCCTCGCTCGGTGAGTTCGATGGCTCGCTTGATTCGTTTGTTCGGCTCAAGCGGCTCACCAGTGAGTTGATCGGCCGCTTCGCCTCTGCCGCTATCACGGAGACGCGCAAGGCCGAGGGGCGACGGCCACTGCGGCGCTATGACGCCGACCTTTCGGTGCCCGCCGATGTCGCCGCCGAAGTCGCGGTTCTCAAAACGGTGGCCCTCCGGTTCATCTTTTCCGATCCGCGACACCGCGCCAAACAAGACCGGCAACGCGAGCGGATTCACCGCGTCGCCGAAATGCTGCTGGTCACGGCACCGGGCGGACTCGACCCCATCTTCGCCGCGCGTTGGCAGGTCGCAGACAATGACGACGAACGTATGCGTGTGGTCGTTGATCAGATTGCCTCGATGACCGAAGGTCGGCTCGAGCGGTTGGACCGTTCCGGCGCGGACGTACAGGCGACGCTGGGATAGCGGCAGTCAGCGTCCGCGGAGCATTCCGGCTCGGATCTGACCGGCCCGGATTGCCGCACTCGCGACGGCCATGAGAGCCAACACCAAGATCGGGGCCGTGATCCCGACCGAGGGGGCGATGGAGCGGAGGAGAACGGGCAGGCCGAAACCGAGATAGGTTCCGACGTAGAAGATTCCGGTAGCCAGGCCTCGTTTGTCGAGCGGGGCAAAGGTTTCCACATCGAGCAGCCCTTCACGAAGGCAAAGTCCGTAGCCTGTGCCCAGCAGAACTGAGGCAGCGATAAACGCCGCCGGGCTTGGATCCGATCCACCACCCACGACTACCGCGAGTCCGGACGCGGCAACAATCGCACCGATGACGCCCGCCCGGGGGCCCCACCCGCCGCGGCGCGCAATCACTTGGATAACGAATCCCGACCCCAGCGCCAGCACCGCGGCCACACCCGGCACCCACGGCCCGTTGAACTGTGTCATCCGGCCCGCCATCACAACAATCGACATCGTGATCGACGAAAACACCCACACCGACATCGGCAGGCTCGTCACCAACGCCCGCGACAGGCTTCGCGCCGCCATCGGGGTGTCATTCAGCGTCACTTCGCTCGCCTCGACGGCGATCCGACGCGAACTCGGCACCCGGAAACCAGCTACGACCGCCGCGAGTGATGCCGAAACCGTCACCACAAACGGTGCGGTCAACGCGGCACTGCCAGCGAACTGCGCAATCAACCCGGAAACCAGGGGGCCGGCCGCGAAACCGCCGGTCAACGCCGCACCCGCAAACACGGTGCCACGCTTTCCGCCAAGGTCGGCGCACCAGGCGGTACCGGCACTGACCGCCAACCCGACGCCAAGTCCGACAGCGAACCGGCCGACAATCACACCCGGCTCCGTGTGCCAAAGCAGCATCAGGAGGTTGCCGAGCGCCGCGCCGGTCGCGCCCAACAAGACAATGGGTTTACGGCCAACTTTGTCGGAGATGCCGCCGCCGGACAGTAGTCCCGGCAACAGGCCGATCGCATAGATGCCGAACGCCACTTCGAGGGCGGCATTGCCGATGCCGTTGCGGTCGTGCAGGACGGGCATCATCGCCACGAAATGGTTGGTGGCCCAACCGGTGGTGAACAGCAGCGCCAGGACGATCGGCAGATTGCGGCGGTCGGCGTCGACGGTCATTCGCCGAGGAGCCCGCGGACGTCGTCGGCGGTGATTGCTCCGGAGAAGGCGGCACCGTCGTCGATGAGGGCGTTGAAGAGTTCCCGTTTCCGAGTTTGCAGGTCGATGACTTTTTCTTCAATGGTTCCGGTGGACACCATGCGGTACACGGTGACGGCGCGGTGCTGGCCGATGCGGTGGGCACGGTCGACGGCCTGGTTCTCGGCCGCCGGGTTCCACCAGGGGTCGGTCATGAAGATGTAGTCGGCGGCCGTCAAGTTCAAACCGAAACCGCCGGCCTTCAGGCTGATGAGGAAGACCTTGTTGGTGCCGCCGGTGAAGTCTTCAATCTGCTTGCCGCGCGCGGTGATTGGCGTCGAACCGTCGAGATAGCTGTAGGCGATCTTCTTCGCGTCGAGCTCTTCGGCGATGAGCTTCAGGAAGCCGGTGAAGCCGCTGAAGATGAGGGCGCTGTGACCTTCGTCGATCAGCATCGGCAATTGTTCCGACAGGTATTCGATCTTCGCCGACTTGATGGCCTTGTGTTCTTCGTCGACGAGGACCGGATGCAAGCTCAGTTGCCGCAGCCGAGTGAGGGCGCGCAGCACCTGGATCCGGTTGCCGGAGAAGTCGTCGAGCAGGCCGAGGAGTTGCTGGCGGTCGCGGGCCAGGTAGGTGTCGTAGATTTTGCGGTGTTTGGGTTCCAACTCGATCGGCAGCAACTGCTCCTGCTTCTCGGGTAGGTCGGTCAGCACCTGATCCTTGGTGCGCCGCAACATGATTGGACGCAGGCGACGGCGCAGAATCTCGAGCCGCTCGGGTGCCTGGCCGCTCTCGATGGCTTCCGCGAAATGTTCTTTGAACAGCTTCGGCGAGTTGTACAGACCTGGCGCGACCACCGACACCAACGACCACAACTCCATTACGCGGTTCTCCATGGGAGTACCGGTGATCGCGATTTTGAACTGGGCGTCCAGTCGTCGTGCCGCCTGGTAGGTCTTGGCCTGATGGTTCTTCAGGAACTGGGCTTCGTCGAAGAAGATCCCCGTCCAGTCGACGGCGGCGAACGCGTCGTAGTCAATCCGCAGGAGGGCGTACGAGGTGATGACGATCTGCGCGCCTTCGGCGCGGTTGGCCAGCGGGGTTCCGATGCGCTTTTCGGTGGCGGTAGCGGCCACGACCTTCATTCCGGGCACAAAGCGCGCGCACTCGGCCGCCCAGTTCGCAATCACACTGGTCGGCGCGACCACGAGGAAGCGGGCGTCCGGCTGCTCGTCGACGATCTGCTGCATCAGCGCCAGCGTTTGGACGGTTTTACCCAGGCCCATGTCGTCGGCGAGGATGCCGCCCAGTTTGTTCTCCCAGAGGAAGGTGAGCCATTCGAGGCCTTCCTGCTGGTAGGGCCGCAATTGGGCGTTGAGGCCAGCTGGCGGCTCCACAGGATGCGGCGGTTTGGCCGCGGCCAAGTGTGCGATCCGGTCACGCCACTGCTTCAACTGCTGATCGACGACGCCCAACTCCAGCAGCTCGTCCCACAGCGACGCATTCAGCGTGTGGGTGGAGACCCGGTCACCGTCAAGCTCGCCGAGCTCGCGGGCTTCGGCGAGACGGTCGCGCAGGGTTTGCAACGCGGGAATGTCGAGCGAGAAGTAGGTGCCGTCGTCGAGCAGCATGTACTCCTCGCCCGACGCGAGGGCCTCGATGATGGTGGTGATCGGGATCTTGTGGTTGTCGACGTCGAGGCTCACTTCGAGGTCGAACCAGTCACGGCTGGCATCGCCGGAAAAGCTCAAGACAGGCGGTGCTTCGGCGGGACGATAGTCGGGCGGGGTGCCCTCCACGATCACGCGAACACGATCGAGGTCGGTGATGGTCGGGACAATTTCCGACACCATGATCGCGGCCTGCAGTGGGCTCAGCGGGACCGTCATCGTCTGATAGTCGGGAGCCGAATCGAAGGCAGCCGAAACCGTTGCGCCACCGTGCAATTGGCGCAGGACGGCGTACATGCGGTTGTAGCGACGGAAGTCGGACCGGTGGGTATGCAGGTCTTTCTGCAGCTGCTCGGCGGCTACCTTGACCCACTGGGGATTGGCCTTCGCGACCATCTCGAGCTCTTGGCGGATGCTCGCCCACATGGCACGCTCGGCCACCGCGCTGCGGAATCGGCCGTCCGACGGCCCGCGCGCAGGGAACTCCTGCACTTGGCCGTCGGCCTCGTAACCAGCGGCCCAACTCGCGGCGGCGGGTTCGTCGGTGCGGATGCGCAACACGGGGAACGGGCCGCTCAGCGTCGACGCGGGGAAGGCATCCTGATCAACGACGACGGGCCGCCCGGCCTGCAGCTTTGGCAGAGATTTTTGGAACTCGGCGAGGTCCTGATCGGGAACCTCGAGGGGAACCTCGCTGACCAGCAGCATCGACTCGGTGGCGGTCAGGTTGGGGAGCGGCCCAAGGTGCAGGGTGTGCTCAAATTCTTGCGCGACGCCGTGCGCGCGGGGCCGACCGATCGCGAATCGGACCAGGTTGCGCGTCGGGGGAACGGGTTGACCGTCTGCCACGATCTCGAGGTTCACGTAGACGCCCGCGCTTTGCGGTCGCACGTGCAACTGAGTGCTCAAGTGATCGCCGAGACGGACAGCCGTCGATTCCGTCTTACCGGTGTTGAAGAACGGGATGCCGGTGTCTTCGGCTTCCTGGAGCAGCGACCAAATGCTGACCGGCGCGTGCATCAGCGATATCTCATCGGGTAGGGCGCCACGCTGCCAACTGAGTGCCAGGGCCGAGGCCAGCCGAGTCATGACATCGAGCGCGGGGGCCGGATGACGATCAGCGATTCGGCCGGAGAGCAACATCTTCCAGGTGAGACGAGTCTTGACCCAGCGTTCCTGCTCGTTCAAAACCAGCGGGCGGACCGTGACGTCGTCGGAGTTGTACGTGCGGTGCACCTCGAACTGCAGACCCAACGACAGTGGGATGCCGTCGTTGGCCGTCGACTCGATGTTGGTCGACTCTTCGACCTCATCGATCAAGGTTCGCCAGCGGGAGAGCGGGGCGGCAGTGGTGGTCGGGGGTTGACGGCGCGCTCCGGGACCGTCGGCGGTGGCCGCCAAAACCAGGGCCGCGGAATGCTTGCAGCGAATCGCGACCGGGCAGGTGCAACTGGCGGAGGCTTTCATGGTGGGTCCCGACCCGCGAACCTTGACATTGCACGAATAGCGTTCGCTGCCCGACCCGCGCGACGTGCCGGTCAAAATGCCATCTGACCACTCAATATCGAAAATCATCCCGGCGGTCGCGTACTGCCGCGCGCGCTGCAGAGTACGGCTGTCGAAGATTCCGAGAACGGTGTCGGTCTCTTCGGCGGTCCAATCGGGGGAAGTCATCGCGTCCAGGATAGTCGGATGCCTGGACGAGCGCCGTGGGCACACTCTTGCTGGTGTTTGCGGTCACTTCTGGCGAAACAGTCACGCAAGATTGTTTTTCGGTTATGTTCGGCTCAACATCCCTATCGCAAGGAGAAGCCGAATGCCCGGTATGCGTCCCGATCTATCCGGAGTCGACCCCCTTACCGTCAACTTGACCCATCGCGTTTGCGTCGGCGACATGCTCACGCGCAGTGCCGCGCACTACGGAGACCGCACGGCGTTGGTTGACGGCGACGTCGAGCTCTCGTACGCCGAACTCAATGCGCGCGCCAACGCGTTGGCCCGCGGCCTGCTGGAACGCGGATACGTTCGCGGCGACGCAGTGGCGATGCAACTGCAGAACAGCTGGCAGTTTGTGGCCACATTCTTTGCTTTCGCCAAGATCGGCGTCGTTGCGATGCCACTGAACCTCCTGCTGTCGCCGTCCGACATCGCCTACCAGCTCGCCGACAGCGGCGTCCGTGGCGTGATTACCGAGGACGTCTTCCTGGGTGTCATGGGACCTGCGCTCGCCGAAGCTGAGGGCGGCATGGTTACCGAGGTGATCGTGACCGGGCAGGCCCCGACCGACGTCGCTGGTATTCCGGCCGTCTCGTACGACGCGGTGTTCTCGGCCGACCGGTCATCTGTTGAGGTGATAGTCGAAGACCGCGACATCTTGCACTGCCTGTATACCTCCGGCACCACGTCACGCCCGAAGGGTGTCGTGACCTCGCACGTTGCGGTGCAGATTGCGCTGCTCGGTTCGGCGCTGGGGCTCGGTTTGAAGCCCGATGTGAAGGCCAGCGTGATGCCGATCGCGCTGCCGCTGTTCCACGTGACCGCTCTCGATGCGCTGCTGTTGCCGTCGTTGGCGGTGGGTACGACGGTCGTGCTGCTGCGCGGGTTCGATCCGGCGGCCGTGGCCCGCACGTTCTCGACGCACACCGTCACGCATCTGACGATGCTGCCAATGATGTGGGCGGCGCTGCTGGCGCAGCCCGAGTTGGCCGACGGCGACACCGACAGTCTCATTACTGGCCTGTATGCAATGGCGCCGATGCCTGCCGAGCTGCTTGCTCGGGTGCGGGCCCAGTTCCCGAATGCGGCGATCATCCTGGGCTCCGGGCAGACGGAGACCACGCCGGCGTCGGAACTGCAGTGGGAGGGACACCAGGGCGTGAAGGATGACTCGTGGGGCCCCGCCACCGTCAGTACCGATGTGGCAATCATGGGTAGTGACGGCAGCTTGCTGCCCGCTGGCGAAGAAGGCGAAATCGTTTACCGGACACCGCAACTCATGGAGGGGTACTGGAACAACAAGGACGCCAACACCGAGGCTTTTGCGAACGGATGGTTCCACGGCGGCGATATCGGCTACCTCGATGAGGATGCCGTCGTCTGGTTTACCGACCGTGCGAAGGACATCATTAAGTCGGGTGGCGAGAACGTGTCGTCGGTGGAGGTGGAGCGCGTGCTGCTCGGGCATCCCGCTGTCGCGGAGGTTGCCGTTGTGGGTACGCGCGACGACCATTGGGGCGAGGCCGTCACCGCCTATGTGGTGCTAAGTGCCGAGGTGGAGGGCGAGGAAATCCAGGCCTGGTCCCGCGAACGCCTCGCCGGCTTTAAGGCCCCGAAGTCTGTGGTCGTCATCGAATCCCTACCGAAGACCGCGACCGGCAAGGTCCAGAAGAACCTGATGCGGAAGTAGGGCGGAGTTCTCGGCGGATCGCGTTGAGTTTGCGACCTTCTCGGT
>NZ_JBARYI010000085.1:0-7875 GCF_049647785.1 Gordonia sp. (in: high G+C Gram-positive bacteria) | reverse complement strand
ACGGGGTGCCCTAGTACAGGGCGGTCGCGAGCTTGCGCCGTGCTGCCACGACGAAGGGCTCGGCGGGGTCGAACAATTCGAAAAGTTCTAACAGACGTGCTCGCGCCTTGGTGCGGTCGTCGTCGCGGGTGACCTTGATGAGGTCGATGATTCGGTCGAACGCTGCCTCTGGCCGCTGACCCAGGAGCAGTACGTCGGCAGCCGCCAACTGACCGTCGACGTCGCCAGCTTCCGCGCTACCCACAATTGACGGATCGTGTGCCTGCGCCCGCATGACGAACTCCAGGTTTCGGACCGCCGCCGCGGCCTCCACATTGCCAGGCTCCTCAGCGACGATCGCACGGTAGGCATTAAGCGCACCATCCATATCGCCAGCGTCCATCAACCCTTCGGCAGCCACCATCCGCGGATCGTCGTCAGGCTCGGCGGCCGCACCCGCACCACCGCCGTCGGGCAGCATGTGTGCGGTCTTGGCGATGATGTCGTCAATCCAGGCGCGGATCTGCTCTTCCGGTTGCGCGCCATTGAACGCGGTCACCGGCTGCCCGGCAACCATGGCGATCACCATCGGTACTGACTGCACACCAAACGCCTGGGCGATGCCGGGGCTGGCGTCCACATCAACTCGGGCCAGCGTCCACTGCCCTCCAGCAGCGGTGGCCAACCGAGCAAGCACTGGCGACAACTGCGCCGACGGCTCAGCCCACGCCGCCCAAAGATCAACGACGACGAGCTGGCTCATCGACCGTTCGACGATGTCGCTTTCGAAATTGGACTCGACAACGTCGATGACGGCCGGGGCACTTCGGCCCGGAACCGACGAAGGAGCGGGCCGCGTCGCAGCTGCACGCTGCGCTTCGGCCCGCTCCTTGAGCACTTGCAAATCTACTGCTCCGGTCATCGCCATTGCGGCGCTTCCGGACATGGGAAGTCGCGAAGGTCTACTCACACATTCAGTGTGTCACGATCCTCCGGCACGCTGAACTCGGTACTGGACAGTTCGCCCAGATGCCCATTCTTTTTGGCCCACCATTCGAAGATGATGCTGAAGAACGGTGGCAGCGACGCAATCAGCGCCAGGCCCAAGACCTTCACGTCCCAGTTCAGTGCGCGAGCAGCGAGCAGGGCGAGAATGACGTAAGCGATGAACGCGACACCGTGCAGCATGCCGGGGACCATGGTCGCCGAATCGATGCCTGCGCCGTACTTGATGCCCATGCCGATCAGCAAAAGGCCCCAGGTGATCGCTTCGATGACAGCAATGAAGCGGAATCGCTTGGCCGGGGTGGAGAGATCAAAAAAGCTGTTCATTGAGAAGTTCACGCCTTCGGGACTCGGATGATGAGTGCGTCGCCCTGGCCACCGGCACCGCACAGTGCGGCAACGCCGACGCCGCCTCCGCGGCGGGCCAGTTCGAGCGCGAGATGCAACGTGATGCGGGCGCCGGAAGTGCCGATCGGGTGGCCGAGCGCAATGCCACCACCGTTAACGTTCACCTTTTCCGGGTCGACACCGAGATCACGAGTCGATGCCAGACCGACGACAGCGAACGCCTCGTTGATTTCGAGCAGATCGAGGTCGGTCGGGGCAATTCCCTCACGCTCACACGCCTTCTTGATGGCGTTGGCGGGCTGCAACTGCAGCGAGGAGTCGGGGCCTGCGACAACACCGTGCGAGCCGATCTCGGCCAGCCAGGTCAACCCAAGCTCTTCAGCCTTGGCCTTGCTCATCACGACCACGGCTGCGGCACCGTCAGAGATCTGCGACGAGTTGCCTGCGGTGATGGTGCCGCCCTTGCGGAACGCTGCCCGCAGCCCGGACAGCGACTCTGCGGTCGTGTCGGCGCGAACACCTTCATCGGCGACGAAGTTCACCGGGTCACCCTTGCGCTGCGGAACCGGCACGGGAACGATCTCATTGTCGAAAGTCCCGTTGGCGATGGCCTCGGCGGCGAGTCGGTGGCTACGGGCCGAGAACTCATCCTGCTGCTCGCGGGTGAAGCCGTTGTCGTCGTTGCCCTGCTCGGTGAGGCCACCCATCGGCTGATCGGTGAACGCATCGTGCAGCCCGTCGAACGCCATGTGGTCGACGAGTTCAGTGTTGCCGTACTTGAAACCGCCACGGCTTCCGGGCAGCACGTGCGGTGCCTGCGTCATGGATTCCATACCGCCAGCAACGACGACGTCGAACTCGCCTGCGCGGATCAACTGGTCGGCGAGGGCGATCGAGTCGATGCCCGAAAGGCACATCTTGTTGATTGACAGCGCAGGCACGTCCCACGGGACGCCAGCCTTGACGGCAGCCTGACGCGCAGGCATTTGTCCGGCGCCGGCGGTCAGAACCTGGCCCATGATGACGTAATCGACGACGGCCGGGTCAACACCGCCCCGTTCGAGGGCCCCCTTGATGGCGATCGCGCCGAGATCAACGGCGGAGAAGTCTTTCAGAGACCCCATCAGTCGTCCCTGCGCGGTGCGCGCGCCGGATACGATCACAGTGGTGTTGTCGGACATGAATCAGCTCCTTGGCGTTGGCAGCGTCCATCCAATCGAACTACGACGCAGACGCTGCTGTCTTACTCGGGGCAGCCGTAATGAGCGCCCCGCCTGCTAATAACGCTACCGTTATGGCATGAGCAACTCCGCATCAAATGACGTGACAAACCCCACCGCGAGCGGACCGATGGCAGCGATCGGTGACCTTGTGACCACCGTCGACCATGTCGGCATCGCTGTTCCCGACCTTGACGTGGCAGCCGCCTGGTGGCTCGACAACCTTGGTTTCGTTAATCAGCACGAGGAGATCAACGAGGAGCAAGGCGTGCGGGAGGCCATGATTGGCCCCGCTGGCGGCGAAACGATGATCCAACTGCTGGCGCCACTCAATGAGGCGTCGACGATCGCCAAGTTCATCGATCGCAGCGGCCCCGGCCTGCAGCAACTGGCGGTGCGCGTGACCGACCTCGACGAGGTCGCCAAGCGTCTGACCTCGGCGGGTGTGCGCCTGCTGTACCCGGCGGCCAAGCGTGGCACGGCCGATTCGCGGATCAACTTTGTGCACCCGAAGGATGCTGGCGGCGTCCTCCTGGAACTGGTTGAGCCTGCCGCTGGTCACTGATTTCATCGCAGGATGCGGGCGGTTTCCACGGATTGGTCGCCCGCATCCTGATCGGTTCGTTATCAATCTGCAGCCAACACCCCGCGCCAGGTCCTGAGTAATCCGGCTCACTCGCCCTAGACTGGCTCGCATGTCAGCCCCTGGACATCGCCAAAGCCCCTTCCCCATCGTCATGCGCGGTTACGACCGCGATCAGGTCACCGATCACTTGCGGCGGCTCGATGCCGAATTGCGCATGATGGCCTCCGACCGTGATTCTGCACACGCCAGTGCCGAGGATTTGCAGGGTCGGCTCGACGACGCACGGCACCGGATCCGTGATCTGCAAGACGAAGTGAACGTCTTGTCTGTTCCGCCGACGACGGTCGCCGGGATGACCGATCGCGTCTCCCGCATGTTGCAATTGGCGACCGACGAAGCCAGCGAAGTTCGGGCGAACGCCCGCGATGAGGCCGATGAGCGCCTCTCGGTAGCTCGGCAAGAAGCCGAAGACATTCGATCCGAGGCCGCCGCGGCGTCCGTTCGGACCAAGGAATTGGCGCAGGATCACGCCGACGCCATCATCACGGACGCCGAAGAGCGCGCCGCGAAAATCGACGCCGAAGCCAAGCAACGCGAGCAGCAGTCCCAACGCGATCAAGAGTCTGCCCGTGAACGCGCCAACGAAATTATCGCCGCTGCCGAACGCGATGCTGCCAGCCTGCGGGGGTCGGCCCACAGCATCGCGATGGCCCGATTGGGACGATCCCGCGAACTCGCATCGTCGGCGAAAGACGCGCACACCCAGATCTTGGATCATCTCGCAGCACTGCGCGAACACATCACCAATCTCCCCGATGCCCTAGCGCTGTCGGACGAGGAACTCGACCTGGTGTCTCTCACCGAGAGCGACGATCTTGCTCTTCTCAATCGCAACTTGGTTGGTCGCGATCGATTTACCACGACTGATGATTCTTCCTCGGGTGAAGCATCAGAGCAGACCGACGTCCTCGACGCCATCGACAACGAGTACGGGGACGACAGCTTTGGGGACGACAAGTTCTTGGGCGGCCTGTTCGGCTCGGCGGCGAAAAAAGAAGACGACGATCAAGCGACCGCCTAACAAGGCCCCGCAGGGCCCGCCAGGAACAATTCAGGTCCGCTAAAACAGCTTAAATTCGTTGTTCTCGGTGCCGCGAAGCTTCTCGTAATCGAGAGTGACGCACCGAATTCCGCGGTCGTTGGCGAGGGTTTTGGCCTGCGGTTTGATTGCTTGTGCGGCGAAGATCCCAGCGACCGGGGCAATTGTGGCGTCACGGTTCAGGAGCTCCAGGTAGCGGGTCAGCTGTTCCACACCATCGATTTCGCCGCGACGTTTAATTTCGACGGCGACAGTCTGCCCATCGGCGTCGCGGCACAGGATATCGACCGGTCCGATGGCCGTCATGTATTCACGTCGAATCAACGTGTAGCCCGCACCGAGCGTCTCAATGTGTTCGGCGAGCAGTTCCTGCAGGTGTGCCTCAACACCGTCTTTCACAAGCCCGGGATCTAACCCCAGTTCGTGGCTCGAATCGAGGTGGAACTCCGCGATCGTGATGCGCAGTTGTTCACCGGCCTTGTTCTCCACGACCCACACGGCCTTGACGTCGTCTTTGCCTTCTGGCGCTGGTTCCTCGGCGAGCCAGCACGGTGGACTCATCCAGTTCAGCGGCTTGTAGGCACGGTCGTCGGCATGGATACTGACGGACCCGTCGGATTTCACCAGCAGCAGGCGCTTGGCCATCGGCAGGTGTGAGGTGAGGCGACCAACATAGTCGACTTTGCAATCAGCAATTACGAGACGCACACCGCGAGTCTAGTGGAGCCCTCCGACAGTTTCCTCGGCCAGTCCGTCCGCGGGGCCCCGGCACCCTTGATACGGGACTACCCTCGGGACTCATGAGCGAGCGCACCGTATCTCAGACTGAACTACCCGACGCTGCTGCAACTTTGCTGGCCGATGTGCCGACCCAATTGTGGGTGGCTGGCGTCGAACGCCCGGCTTCGGATGGCTCGACGTTCGACGTCATCAATCCCGCTACCGGCAGTGTTCTAGCGACCGTTAGCAATGCCACCGTCGACGACGGAATCGCAGCTCTCGACGCTGCCGAGGCGGCTGCCGAGACTTGGGCCAACACCCCTCCACGCGAGCGCGGCGAGATCCTTCGGCGCACCTTCGACCTGATCACCGCGAGGCGCGACGACTTTGCTCTCCTCATGACCCTCGAGATGGGTAAAACCATCCCGGAGAGCCTCGCGGAAGTTTCGTACGGCGCCGAGTTCTTCCGATGGTTTTCCGAGGAGGCGGCCCGGATTAACGGCCGTGTCACCACTGCCCCGGCAGGTAACGGACAGATCGTGGTTACCAAGCAGCCGGTGGGAATCTGCTTGGCAATTACTCCGTGGAACTTCCCCCTCGCGATGGGAACCAGGAAGATTGGTGCCGCCTTGGCTGCTGGCTGCACGATGGTCGTCAAGCCGTCCGAGGACACTCCCCTCACCACCATGCTGCTTATGAAAATCATGGCCGAGGCGGGCCTACCGGCGGGTGTCCTCGCGGCTATCCCAACGGTGCGGGCACCGGAGGTCGTCGCGGCAGTGATGGACGACCCGCGCCTACGTAAGGTCTCGTTCACCGGTTCCACACAGGTCGGCAGCGCTTTGCTCGCGCAGGCCGCGAAGCATGTGTTGCGAACATCTATGGAACTCGGGGGAAATGCGCCCTTCCTGGTGTTCGAGGACGCCGACCTCGATGCCGCAGTTGAAGGCGCGATGAGCGCGAAACTCCGCAATGGCGGTGAGGCCTGCACGGCCGCCAATCGGCTCTTGGTCCAAGAGTCGGTGCGCGAAGAATTCACCCGTAAGCTCACCGCCCGGATTGCCGCGATGAAGGTTGGCCCGGGCTGGGACGAGGCGTCGCAACTTGGCCCCATCATCAACGACCGTCAGCGCACGCGGATGGCCGCCCTGGTCGAGGACGCCGTCGCCAAGGGCGCGCAAGTCCATACTGGCGGTACATCGCTGCCGGGCGATGGTTTCTACTACGCTCCTACCGTCATCGACCGCATTCCGCAGGGGTCTGACATCTTGACGCAGGAAATCTTCGGCCCCATCGCCACCATCGTCAGTTTCGACACCGAAGAGGAAGCACTGCGACTTGCGAACGACACCGAGTATGGGCTGGCGGCGTACTTCTATTCCACCGATCTGTCCCGAGTTCAACGAGTCTCAAGCAGGCTTCAAGCTGGCATGGTCGGAGTTAATCGTGGTGTGGTGTCCGATCCCGCTGCGCCGTTCGGCGGCATCAAGCAATCAGGCCTCGGCTCCGAAGGCGGGTCTGAGGGGATCGGCGAATACTTGAATACGAAGTACGTGGCGCTCCCGCCCGTTTAGTCGCCGCTACAGGTATTGCCCGTGTTGGCCGGCCCTGACGCCAATGACGTCGTCGGCAATGATGATGGCATAGACAAAGATCAGAATGCTGACGAGTTGCATCCAGACGCCACCATAGACGCCGATCGGAATTGTGAAGGCAGCTATCGCCGCGGCGAGGAGCCTGGTCCAAGGTCGGGGTAGACGTAAAACTATCCGGAACAGCGTTTGACCCATCATGTAGAGGGCAACACCACCAGACAGTGCGACGGCTTGGGGCCAGGAAGCGTGGCTACCGGAGTGCGAGATCGTCATGCCGAGGCCGGCAGCAGTGAACAGGACACCCAGCAGCATTGGCACGAAGGCATAACCATAGGCAAGCAGTGCCGGTCGGTTTCGCTGCACGACAGGAAGCGATTCCAACGCGTGGCGGCCCTGCTCGTCGTCGACGCCGAAGAATGACCACCACAGCACATAGCAGATTGCCAGACCCAGCCCGACGTCGATGAAGAAGGCTAGGTCCATCTCCATCCCTGCGAGACTGGCACCGATCGCCACGATCGACTCGCCGATGGCGATGATAAGAACCCCGCCGTGTCGCTCACTGTAATGCCCGGGTCGGACAACGAATCCGTCGACCGATCGTGAACGTCGAGACGGCCCGATGATGAGAACGAGTACCGCCGTCGCCCACAGGAGATAGCTGAGTGGCGAACTTGCGTATCCGCCGGCAACCACCAGAAGCGAAGCCCCGAGATTGAGCGGCAAGATCTGCATTACGGCTTGAGCTGACGATGGCCCTCCCGATACCCGGAAGAGGAGTCCGTGGATTAACGTGACCCCCAGGAACGCCCACCCGAACACAAGTCCGCGGCCTTCCACAGCATCTGGCACCGCTAGCGCAACGATAAAGAACCCGAACATCCCCACCATGAGGGCCGAGCGCCGCCCTGTGGTCGACGGTGCGATCTCGTTTGTCAGCCACACGTAACCGCTATACATCCACCAGGCGATCATGAAGATCAACGAAACTTCTCCAGCGGTCTTCCAACTGGGAGCGACGCTGAATGAATGTGTTAGCTGGGTGATGGTGAAGACGAAGACAAGGTCGAAAAACAACTCGAGGGTCGACGCGCTCCCCTGTCCACCGAGGTCCGCCTCGTCGAGTTCCGTCATCTTGGCAGCCTAGCCGTCATTCGCGGAATACGGCGGGAAGTGCAGGCACGGCTACTTTGGCTGCAAATGAGTCAAGCCCCCGAACCATTGCTGGTTCGGGGGCTTGGCTTAAATTGTGTTCGGCGGTGACCTACTCTCCCACACCCATTACAGTGCAGTACCATCGGCGCAGGTGGGCTTAGCTTCCGG
>NZ_JBARYI010000084.1:0-55440 GCF_049647785.1 Gordonia sp. (in: high G+C Gram-positive bacteria) | reverse complement strand
GTCTGACATAGTGCGGGAATCGACGCATCATGCGGGAACAGCGGGGCGGGGTGAGTTCGTCACGTAATCGGGCGGTGATTGGCCCCGAGTATCCTGTGGCCTTTAAGCTGGACATATGTCGAAAGTGCTGAGCTCATTGCCGAAGGGAGAGCGCGTCGGAATCGCGTTCTCGGGTGGTCTGGATACGTCTGTCGCTGTTGCGTGGATGCGCGAAAAGGGCGCTATCCCATGCACTTACACCGCTGACCTCGGCCAAGCCGACGAGCCCGACATTGCGTCGGTCCCCGGTCGCGCCGGCCAGTACGGTGCGGAGATCTCCCGCCTCGTCGATTGCCGCGCCGCACTCGTCGAAGAAGGATTCGCCGCCCTGCAGTGCGGTGCCTTCCACATTCGGAGCTCCGGCAAGACGTACTTCAACACGACGCCGCTCGGCCGTGTCGTGACCGGCATGCTGCTGGTTCGCGCCATGAAAGACGACGACGTCGACATCTGGGGCGATGGCTCCACCTACAAGGGCAACGACATCGAGCGGTTCTACCGCTACGGCTTGATGGCCAACCCCAACCTGCGGATTTACAAGCCGTGGCTCGACACGCAGTTCGTCGAAGAACTCGGTGGCCGCCACGAAATGAGCCAGTGGCTCATCGAGCGCAAGCTCCCGTACCGCGACTCGCAGGAGAAGGCGTACTCCACCGACGCCAACATCTGGGGTGCCACCCACGAGGCGAAGACCCTCGAGCACCTCGACCATGGCCTCGACGTCGTCGAACCGATCATGGGTGTTGCCGCCTGGCGCGACGACGTGCCCGTCGCCACCGAAGACGTGTCGATCCGCTTCGAGCAGGGTCGCCCGGTGGCCATCAACGGCGAAACCTTCGCCTCGCCCGTCGACCTGGTCCTCAAAGCCAACGAAATCGGCGGCCGCCACGGCCTCGGCGTGTCGGACCAGATCGAGAACCGCATCATCGAAGCCAAGTCGCGCGGCATCTACGAAGCCCCCGGCATGGCGCTGCTGCACATCGGCTACGAGCGGCTCGTCAACGCCATCCACAACGAAGACACCGTCGCGAACTACCACAACGAGGGTCGTCGCCTGGGTCGCCTCATGTACGAGGGTCGCTGGATGGACTCGCAGGCGCTGATGCTCCGCGAGGCACTGGTCCGCTGGGTCGCTTCGGCCATCACCGGTGAAGTGACCGTCCGTCTCCGCCGTGGCGACGACTACCACTTCCTCAACACCACCGGCCCCGGACTGTCGTACCACCCGGACAAGCTGTCGATGGAGCGTGTTGGCGACGCCGCATTCGGCCCGTCGGACCGCATCGGTCAGCTCACCATGCGCAACCTGGACATCGCCGACTCGCGTGCCCGCCTTGAGCAGTACGCACAGCTCGGCATTGTCGGCGGCGCGACCGCCGACCTCGTCGGTGAACTGTCCGCCGGCGGTGCCGAGGCCATCGCCGGTGGCCATCCGGAAGACGCGGCGTCGGAGTCGCTCGACCGTGCCGCAATCGATTCGGGCGTCGACTAGTTTTTACGCGTGCAAGCAGCCCGGACCCGAAAAGGGTTCGGGCTGTTTGTTTTGAGCGACTGCCCGCCCCGTAGTTGGCCTATGGTCGTGGCGTGCGCGGCCAACTCCGCGAGCGCGATTCCAGAGGGGAACTGCCGTGACTCAAGTGCAGATTGCCGTTGACTGCGGCGGTACAAGCAGCAAGGCGCTACTTCGAGTGGACGGAGAAAGTGCTGCGCGAGCGCAATTTACGAACGCAGCCACGCTGTCGGGGTACCTCGATCCCGGCCTGATCGGCGCGACGATGAGACAGATCCTCGAGCCTATCGAAGAGGCCTGTGGTGCCGGTGGCCTGCGGGGTTTACCGGTGAGAGTCGTGATCGCGGCGGCCGGCTTCGTCGACAGTCTGCGTACCACGTTCCGGGAAGCCGCGGAGGCGGCGGTATCGACGATGTTCGACGGCGCAGTCTCGGAAATCTTGGTCGTCAACGACGGCGTGGCCCTGATCCTCGGCCATCAAGCCGACGGCGCGGTGATCGCGGGGACCGGGTCGAATGTGTTGATCCGCAGTGGTGCAACCGTCGCCCAGCATGGCGGCCACGACTGGGTCGCCAGCGACGATGGCTCCGGATTCTGGGTGGGACTCGACGGTATTCGCGCCGTGGCTCGCGATCTGGAACAGGGCATTCAATCGCCCCTACGACAACAGTTTCGCGAGACCTACCGAGTCACTGACGCCGAGGTGCAGGCGCAGTTCCGCTCCCTAGCCGTGGCGGGGCCGACAATGAAGGCCGACATCGCCCGCTTCGCCGGGAGCGTGTGCGCGGTGGCAGCTGGCGACGAGACTGCCCGCGCGATCATTGACGAGCAGGCCGGAACTCTTGCGCGACTCGTTGACCGCGGGGTCCGACAAAGTGACATCACGGGGACCGCACGCATGGTGCTTTGCGGTGGCCTGATGGGAAACCCGTTGTACCGCAGGGCTTTCACGGACAAGGTTGACGATGGGCTTGGCGACGCGGACCTCGAGGTGCACTGGGTGACGGTACGCGACGGCTTACCTGCGGTCAGCGCTATTGCTGCCGGTCGGCGGTCATGGAAACGCCTCGACCTTGGCGAGCGTGCACCGCTAGTTGTCACCGGTAGCCGCGACTAGTTCCGGCTTTCGCAGCGCTCCGGCTACCAGCGGGAATATCAGCACCGACAGGACGCCCGCACCCACCAGAATGGCGGAATGTGTACTGGTGAGGAGCCCTTCGCGAACCCCGATCTCGGTCACAACGACGATGATTGGGAGGGCCGTCGCACCGAGGAAACCGGTCGCCAGTAGTTCGCGGCGGCTCGCGTCTTCGGGCGCAGCCAGCATGGAAGGGACTCCACGAATCAGCAGCAATGCAACCAGTACGACGGGGATGGCGGCGAAGGTCTTCGGGTCGTCGAGCAACGACGCAAGGTCGAATTTGACGCCGGTGTAAACGAAGAAGATCGGGATCAGGAAGCCGAAGGCGACACCGTCGACTTTCGCTTCGACCGATTTCTGGGTCTTCTCGTTGGCGTCGCGCATCAGTAGTTTCCAGACGATACCGGCGGTGAACGCCCCAAGCAGGGTGTCGATGCCCAACTCCAGCGCAAGCCAGACGAGCACTGCGAGAATCGCCAGAATGGCGCGGATCGCGAACTGCCCCGATGTCTCCAGCGTCGATTCGACGAGCCGGTGTAGGTGCCGATGCGGCGACCTTCCAGCTTGATAGAGCGCGGTCAACGCAACCACCGCGAAGATTGCCAGCACGACCGTCGCTGTCCCGAACGACCGGCCGCCAAGGAACAGGGAGATCGCCAGGATCGGTCCGAATTCGCCCGCGGCACCGATGGCGCCGATCGCGTTGCCGAACGGGGTGCCGAGGTCACCGTCGTCGCGGAGGATCGGCAGCAGCGTGCCGAGTGCCGTCGACGCCAAGCTAATACCGATGATGAGCGCCCCCAAGCCGGGCGACACCAGGAAACCGGCCCCAATACCGACTGCAATGCTGATGAACCAGCCGAGCCACGCCCGTTTGGCGGTGCGCCCGCGGATCGCGGAGCGGGTGATCTCGGTGCCCGCAATGAAGAACAGCAAGGTGACGCCGAAACTCGACAGGTGGCTTATGAAGGCGGACTCGCCAACCCAGCCGAGAAGGGCAGGACCGGCAAGAATCCCCAGCATCAACTCGTACACAATGACGGGAATCTTGATCCATCGGCCCACGAGCCGCGCCAGAATCGGCGCGGCGAAGATAAGCAGGGGGACGACGAGGAGGGCTCTCGTGGCGTCGTTCACCCACTGATGCTAGACCGAAATCTGCAGCTAGACGTGGATGCTGTGCGTGGCGTGCTTTCGGCGGTAGGCGAGGCTGCTGATGAAAGCCGCGGCGATGAACACGATTCCGACGAGGCCGGTAACAATCTCGGGGACGGGTGTACCGATCGAGTACATGAGGATGAGCGCCAGCGCGCCGATGGCCCAATGCGCGCCGTGTTCCAAATACACGTACTCGGACAGGGTGCCGTGACGGACGAGGAAGACGGTCATCGAACGCACGAACATGGCACCGATCAAGCCCAGTCCGAGGGCAATGATGATGGGGTTGGCGGTGATGGCGAAGGCCCCGATCACACCGTCGAACGAGAAGGACGCGTCGAGTACCTCGAGGTACAGGAAGAGGAAGAAGCCGGCTTTGCCGGTGGCTTTCGCGAAGGCCGACGGGCCAGCGGAGGTGTGCTGGCCCGCAACCTCGTCGATCCCTTCGCTGTCCTCGATGTGGAAGGCCGAACCGAGGCCGTCAACGACGATGTAGGTGATCATGCCGAGCGCACCCGCGACCATCACGGTCGCGGTCTCACCATCGGGGGCGATGAAGGTCGCGGTGCCCACCAGAATTGCGAGCGCGATCGCGGCCGCACTGGATTTGACGCTGCCCAGCATCATCATCGGCCGCTCGATCCACGACAGCCACGTCAGTTCGCGTCGTTCGAAGAAGTAGCCGAGGAACAGCATCATCAGGAACATTCCGCCGAACGCAGCGATCTGAGTATGTGCGTCGGTGATGATGCTCTCGTAGGTTGGTGAACCGTCGGTTGGCGGATTGAGCGCGAGTTCGAGCGCTTCGACGGGGTTCAATCCCGCGGAAATCCAGACGATAGCGAGCGGGAATGCCAGACGCATCCCGAATACGGCAATCACAATGCCGACCGTCAGGAACATCCGCTGCCAAAACTCACTCATCCGCGCCAGGATGGTGGCGTTGATGACCGCATTGTCGAACGACAGCGAAACCTCGAGGATACCGAGAATGGCGGTCAAGACCAGTGCCGTGGTGCCGCCATAGAGGTAGGCGGCCACGAGTGCGGCAATTGAGACGAGGACCGAGATCCCGAAGATGCGGACAATCATGCGGGCCCCGGAGTGTTCATGGCAGCTAACGGTACCGGTGGTGAGCGAGGCTCGCGAAACGCCGGAGGCCGTTGACGCCCGTCTGCCGCGTGGGGAAACGGGTACGTCCTGACACCACGATCAGGAGGCCACCATGACTCAACAGCAACTTCACGCCCCAGCCGGCTTGGCACAAGCAGTGACGGTAGCGCGTAAAGCCGCGGCGCAAGTACCCGCGTATCGGGCGTTGCTCGCAGTTCACCACGCCGACGGCGAAAGGATTGATTCCTCCTCATTCGAGGCGCTCCCGCAGATGACGAAAGGCAATTACCTTACGGCGCACAGCCCGGCGCAACGACTCCGTCACGGTGAGCCGACCGTGGCCGCCACCTGGTCGGCGAGTTCCGGTTCCAGCGGTATGCCGACGTTCTGGCCGAGGGATGAGCAGGCGACCGCGGATTCGGTCGAGTTCTTTGACCGGATCTTCAGCGAGCATTTCCGATCACTCGATGAGCGAGTGCTGCTGGTGAATGCCTTCGCGATGGGCCAATGGGTCGGTGGCATCTACACCTACGAGGGGGTCCGAGGTTTGCGCGAGTTGGGCCACCAGATTTCGGTCGCCACTCCTGGTATGAACGTCGACGCGGTGCTGGCCTGGCTGTCCGGGGTCGGTGACCAGTACGACTCGGTGGTGCTGGCTGGCTATCCGCCGTTCGTGAAGCAGGTTCTGCAAGAATCGCCGCCGGCGTTGCGGAAGGGCATCAAGATCCTGCTTGCGGGCGAAACGATCACCGAAGCGTGGCGCGACAGTGTGCACCGGTTGGTGGGCGCCGATACCGAGTTGCAGAGTTGCCTGCTGTACGGGACTGCCGATGCCGGAGTGATGGGATTCGAGTCACGGCTGACCCAGACGATTCGACGCCTCGCCGTCATCGGTTCGCCGCTCGCTGACGACCTCTACGGTCCAGCGGTATCGGTCGCCCCGACTTTCGTCGAGTACGACCCGTACCGCCGATACGTGGAGGTTGACACCTCAGACGGTGGGGACGGCTACCTGTTGTTCACTATCGACGGTGCGGCACCGCTGGTGCGCTACCGCATCAACGACACCGGTCGCATCCTTGACGCGGGTGCGCTCGCAGAGATCTTGCGTGCCAATGGTTTCGATGAGTTGGCGGGTGCGGTACCTCCGCACGCGGCGTATTTGGTGCTCTTTGGGCGCACGGATGTGGCAGCCACCTTCTATTCGGCCAACATCTATCCGCAACCATTGCACGCGGTCTTCGACGACGTGGCCCTGGCGCAGCGGGTCAGCGGGCGATTCGTCATCACCTCTACCGACGGTGCGGATGCCGCACCACAACTGGTGGTCGGTGTCGAGTTAGCAATCGGTGCGGACCCGGATGAGTGCCTGCGAACGCACCTGGTGCAGGCATGCAGCGCGGCATTGGCAAACGGAAACAGCGAATACCGTTCGCTGCTCGACACGCACGGCCCCGCTGCGCTACCGGTCATCGAGTTCTGCGGTTACGGCGCGTTCGCCGCCGGGGACGCCCAGGTGAAGCACCGCTGGGTCGGGGGTGCACGATGATCACCATCTTGACTCCCGGGATCGACGATGCCCACATCAGTAGGCTCACTGCTCCGTCATCGGGGCTGCGATTGATCGACGCCTGGAGCGAGGCGCGTACCGACCTCGAGCAGGTTCTGGCCTTGTCCGGCAGTGGTGAGCTCCTGACTTCGGACGAGACCGTCGACGTTCGCTACGGGGTGTTCCCGTGGCGCGCGGCGATCGTAAAACTTCCGGCTCCGCATCTGTTTCACCTGTTGCGAACCACACGAAACCGATTCCTCATCACTGACGATGAGCAGGACCGGTGGTCGGCGGCGACGATCGCGGTGGCGGGACTCAGCGTCGGTGGATCGGTTCTTCATACCTGTGCGCTAACGGGCGCACGGCGATTCCGTGTAGCCGACCTTGACACGCTGGGGATCAGCAATCTGAATCGGCTTGCCGGGTCGGTGTGCGACCTCGGGGCACCGAAGGTAGAACTGGCGCACCGACGACTCCTGGAATTGGATCCGTATGCGCAGGTCGAAACATTCCCGACGGGCTACAGCGATGCCGTTGCCGCGGAATTCCTGGGCGGCGCAACGCCTCCGGCGGTCGTGTTCGAGGAGATGGATGACGTTCGTCGGAAGGTGGAACTGCGGATCGCCGCGCGCGCAGCACGGCTGCCCGTGGTGATGGTGACCGATGACGGTGACGACGTGATCGTCGACGTGGAACGGTACGACTTGGACGGCGACTATCCGCTTTTCCACGGTCGAGCTGGAGACATCGTCGAACTGGGGGCCGACGTGCTCGACGATCCGGCGAACAAGGTGGCGATCGCGGGGGCGATCGTCGGAGATGGCGTCACCGAACGGATGCGCATGTCACTAGCCGAGGTGGGTCGAACGATTCCATCGTGGCCTCAACTGGGTTCTGCGGCGACGCTCGCTGGTGCGGTAGGTGCCGCAGTGGGTAGGCGAATCGTCTTGGGCGAGGACATGCCGTCCGGTCGCCGCCATGTGCGGACCTGCCAGTGACAAAGTTGCTCACCCGGTCGGCGAAGCTAGTTCAGCACGTCGATGTGCCCGTTCCTGCGGCACCAACTGACCAAATAGCGGGCATGCAGACCGCACCACCGGTACACCGATCCTTGGGTCAGCGGTTGCGACTCATCGTGTTCACCGCGGGCAATCATGATGGGCCCGAGGTAGTGGCTCGTAACCTTATTTGCCGTGCTCGAAGCCACCTTTGTTGCTGCTGCAAGAGTGGCATTGTCGCTGGCCCGACCAGCGGCGATAGCGCCAGCGAACCGCCCGGCCGTGCTACCGCGCCGCCCCTGCAGGTAGGTGTACAGGGGTTCGGGGTAGCGCGGATGCGCTTCGGTCGGCAGACGGTTGCCGAGTGCCACCGACCTGATCGAGTCCATCAACGGGTGAAGGCCTGCGGATTTGGGAAACACTCCCCAGACCTCGTCCCGGAGCAGGGCTTCGTCGAGATGGTCGCGTTCCATACTGTGCCCCTGCGTGGCCAAAATGACTGGCGCCAATCGGTCCACTTCACGGAGCCGGTCGATTGCATCGAGTCCGTCGAATGTCCACTCGGTCTGCGGTTGATTCCAAATGAGATCGGCGCTGACCACGTCATAGCGGACCCGGCCGGTGATTGCCCGGTCGAACTCGGCCTCGGTGGCGGCCACCGTCACGGTGACGTCGGGGAAGTTTGCCTCGAGCGGTGCGGCAATAATCCGGCCGAGTGGGGAGGCGATCAGGATGCGGAGGCCAGTAGACACGTGTCAGATCCTACTAGTAATAGTCAGATCATGCGCAATCGCGCATGGAGGTTGTCGAAATTATGCGCAGAACCACCCAGGAAGGCAGTCGAAAGGTGGATTCTCCCGCTGATTCGGATGAATGCCCTGGACAGAATTCTTCATGTCGGCTTCGAGCTGAGGCTCACCAGGAAAGAGGACACCTCACATGACAATTACTGACAGCGCGGTCAGTGTGCTCGACCGCCGGGGTGGCATACAGTCTCCGGCTTCGGGGCCCTTCAGTCGAACGCACACGCGGGGGCTCGGCGGACCCTGCGTCCAACTTGTCGATGCGGTGGGGGTCGTTTCGCCGAACACCTTCGTTGGCGAGACCACGGCGGCGTGGATCCGATCGCTCGGCTACGACGCGACGACCATGGAAGTCGTTGGCCTTGCCGTGAGGCGGGCGCTGCCGAAAGTGTTGGTGGTCCACGGCGCACAAACATTGGCACAACTGCCCATGGCAGCTCGGCAGTGGACGCAGATCATCGCTCTTGTCGACGGTGCCGATACGGCAACAGCGACAGCGGAAGCCCCGGTGATCCTGAACTTTCCGAACGCCAGCGATCAGATCAGAGGGGCCCTCGCGCAGATCCTCGGAAAAGCGCCAGGTGCGCGAGTGGCGCTCTCACGCCGCGAGCAAGAAGTGCTCGCCACCTATGTTCTCGGTGAGACCGTCAAAGAGACGGCTGCGACGCACTTCATCGCCGAATGCACAGTGCGCACTCACTACCGGCGCGTCACCCGACGGTACGACGAAGTTGGCAGGCCCGTCGCGAACAAGGCTCAGCTGCTCCTGGCGATGGTTGCCGACGGCTGGGTGACGCTCGACGGGAAGCTCGGGCATCTGGCCGAGGAGTAGTAGCGGTCTGATGGACAGTCCCGGTTCCGTGATGAGGATGCTCTCAGCACGTCTGCTCCGGGCTCGCGCGGATATGGCCTCCGGCGACGTCTCGTTCGGTGAAGCGACGTACGGGATTCGCTCTGTGGACGGGGCGGGTTCAGCGATCTTGGACGGTCTCGCCGCCGAGGGCGGTGAGCACCCGCTGGTGTCGCTGTGGCAATGCGCGTCGTCGGATCCCGTTGAGGGGTGGGATCCGACGGTCGCCGTTGCGGTCATCGTCCAGAGCTTGCTGGTCGGGACCCCTGCGAGCACGTCTGAGCACTGGCGCGGTGAGTTTGTGGCCGTCCTAGAAACGCTGCCGGAAGACGATTGGGTCCGCGCGGTCGACGGGGTAGTCAGGAGTTTGCTGGGTCGCTCCTGACATCGGAAACCATGCGCCGCATGCTGGACCGATGGCCAGACCCGGTGGATCGGGCCACCCGTGACTACTGCTGCCAGACGTTGGCCAGCGCGGCACTCAACGCCGGGGACACAGACGCAGCGATTTGGGCGGTCGGTCGGGCGGCATCACCTTTTCACCTTGCGGGAACATTTGTCGAAACCTGTGGCGCCAACACCCGCGAGTCCGTGAAGGCCCTCTACCGGGAGGTGTCCGGCATGCACTGCACCGATCGGGAGAGGCTGGCCTTGGCCGCCGCACATTGGTTGATGCTCGACGACGTCGAACTCGCGCGGGCGGCGTTCGACGACGCCGAGCAGTTTCCCGCGCGGCGGCCCGACGGTGGATCGGATTCGGGGTGGGTTCTCGCGCTGGTTGCCGAACTAATCGGCGAGGGCGCGAGGGCGCAGGCCATTGCAGAAGAGTACTGCGACCTCAGGACCCTGGGATTGGGGTTACCGCCGGTCGTTGGCTGGATTCTCTCGCGAAGGATCGATGACGCGATTCGACGGCGCGAGGTGCTAGCGGCCTGTTTGGTACCCGGCCGGTTGCTTGGCGGACTGCAGTCACGGCTGCTGTTCGATCTCGCTAAGGCCCAATACGATTGCGGCGAGATCGAATCGGCGCGTCAGTCACTTCTGGCGGCGGCATCGGCTCGGAGGGGTGTATTCGACGCCTACGAAGTTGAACCCGCCTACGGGCAGATGGAAACCTTGCTGGCGCGACTGAAGGTTACTGGTGAAGAACTCCAAACGCCGTGGGCGCGTCAGTTGCGGGACCTACGATCGATGCCAGACGAAAGGGAGTGACCGGTGAAACAGCTTGTGCCACCGGTACTTCCGGAACCCAGCGACGACAGACCGACCATCGTGGCACCCGAGTCCGGCATTGACCGCGCGGCTTTCCTGAAGAGCTGGCGCGACCAAATGCGACTACCAAAGCCGGACTCCAAGTGCCTAGCAAACGACATGAATGCATGGTCGACCGCAGTAATCGGCGCGGAGTGGTTCAGTCGTCGCTATTCGCCGACCGCGGGTGCGCTGCTGGCTAAACCGAAAGTCGTCGTCGCCGACTATCGGATCATCGACGAGGCGGAAATCGTGTGCGGCGAATTGGTGGAGCCGCTGAGCCGGTACTCGGCTGGGTGGGTCAAGAGCCTCGCCGTTTTCCGACCCGGCGGCCTAAGTAATCCGGTCACATCGGCAATCCGAGAAGCACAGCGCTACGGAGCAACGCGCGTTCGCGTGGGAATGACCCGCGGTGACGACCCCGTCTTACGGTCCGCCGCATCGGCTGACGACTTCCTCCGCCGGCCACAAACACGCCACCGGTGCGATCAGCAAACCGCGCTCGATGGGTTCGTCAGCAAACTGGGGGAGACAATTCTTCGCGCCGGGAATCGGCCCCAGGGATCAGGCTCCGACGATCAGACTGAGCTGATGCGCTGCCAGCAGCGTCGAGCCATCGAAGAGTACGGCGCAGCGCAAAGGATCGCGTTGACGGACGAACAGCGCGAAGCCAACCGGCAGCAGGCCGTTGCATTCTTAGATCCGGTCCTCAACGACCTCGTCAAACAACATCGCTACCAGCAGAAGTACCTGTCGCAGGCTTACGAGAGTGTTCTCCGGACCTATCTCAATCGCCTCGCCAGCGGCAGGCAACTCGATGGCACCGAACACTTTCTGCGGTTGCGGCTCACTGCCGTTCGGATCGACGAATGGCGCAGCCAACAAGCCAAACGGAAAAGAGAGTCACCGTTTGTTATGAACCAGGACGGTGCTGGACACTCCGATGACCGGATGGACCTTCCGCCTGATGCAGATCCAGCTGGTCTCGACGATCTGGTGACGCGCACGATCGAACTGATCAACACAGATCCGCGGCAGCAGCTGAACAACCAACTGTCGTGGGAGGCCGCGATGGCGATTGAACTCCTGTCGGGGAAGGCGCTCGAATTGGAGAACGTCGACGAAGTGACCGCCTACATCGAGAAGGCTTGGCGTGAGCGCCGACCGACCCATGGCCGGTCAGTCGCGGCTGCACAAGCTGCAATGGATGTCATGCTCCTGTTGCGAACCGCGACCAACCGGGCGATGCGGTCATGAGCGGTGTCGTGAGCGTGCGCGCGGATGGCAGCATCTCCTGGCGTGCCGATACCGCCGTGGTGCTGGGCCCCGTTCCCTTTGAGGTAAACGGGGTTTTGCTGACGGTCGACGGGGCCTTTCCCGACGTTGTCGTCGACCTCGCCGCGCCGAGTTCGACGGCTCTCGCCGCGACAGCGCAATGGTTCGCTGACCCGACGGTGATTTCCCAGCTGGCCGCCGCGGCCGACGGCGATATCATCTCGACTCCCGTACTGGCGGAGGCACTCTCGGTAGCTGCGGGGGTGCGCGTTGTCGACGCTATTCACCTCGGCGATCTCGACGAAGGAGTGGTTCTCCTCGACCATGCCGGTGGCGCGTTAGCGGCAGGAGATGCGGAGTCGGCAACCGAGCTCTATGCGCTCTCGAGCGCGGTCGCCGAACGGCTCGTCGAACAATTCACCCTTGAGAGCATCACGGGCCCGCCCGTCGAGCGTCTCGCCGAAATTGTCGCGGCGGCACCGCCGGGATCGATATCGGACGCGACGCGACAGCGGATTACTCGAGACCTCACTCCGCTCCTTTCGCGGCATGATGCGGAGTGGGTACAGATACTAGGGGCCGAGCAGGGGTCCAACCTCTTCTACAACACGATTGATTCGCTGCACCTGGGTTTAGCTGAGGTCCGGCTGGCTTTCCCCGTTGATCTGCGGGTTCTTCCACCGCGACTGCTTAAGTTCGTCGGCGTCGAGGTGCCGGAATTGCAGGTGGAGACCATCAAACCCGCAGTAATCGAAGTGGCCGCCGACATCCGCGACGACGCCAACACCGATTCGGTCGAGACGCTGAGCGTATTCGCGGTCGCGGCCGAGGCAAGTACCGGCGATCTCCTTGCGTACGCACCCACGACTGTCGTCGATGGTCGGATCGTCGCGGAACTAGACGTCGGCGACGCGCCAATCGCCTCGCTGCGCTGCTCGCTGGTCGGCTCCGGAACCAACCTGGAGGCCCTGCGCCTAGACCCGGTTGGCGCGGCCCTGACCCGCATCGATCGGTATTGCCGATACGCGTGGACGCAGCGTCGCGTGGCGGGCGCGCTGCAGGCCAACACCGGGATAAGCAGTCGTGATGTGTTCCTGACCGAAACCCAGGAACGTGCCGACGCCGCGCACCGGGAGGCGCGCGATGCTGCCGAATCGGCGGTCGCGCTGACCCGTCAGTTGGTCCGCCGATCTCGGGGGTCAGCTAACGCCAATGACCTCGCGGCGTATCTCGACGCCCTGGTCAGATTCGCTGACACGACCGGGGCGCCGCCAGTGATCGTGGGGCCGTTTGCCCCGACCCTTGCCGAACTTGTCCTGGCAGGAGACACCTAGCTCATGCGAATGCCGGAACCAACCGCCCATTCCGTGCTGCTGATCCGCGCTGTTGACACCGAACCCGCGACGTATATCTCGTTCCGATGGCTCGACGATCCCCAGCATCCGGAAGTGCACGCGATTCGAGATGTCGAGCTTAGGCGACTCGTGGCGCAGTTGGACAGGGCTTTGCCGGGCAGTGACAGTGGCGATGGATCGCTGGCGATCGCCAGCGCACTAACCGGGCCGTTCACTCGGAAACTCAGCGAGTACGCGCTGAACGAGGCGATTGGCCGAGCCGTGTTCCCGGCCGTCGTCCGCACCGCGATCGTTGAGCGTTCACGGCGGGGTTCGGTAACGGTTCGGATCACGCCGAGCCGCACTCTGGCACGAATGCCCTTGGAACTGGCGGTCATTGGAGATTCTCGACGACTGATCGAATTCGCGGACATCAGCTACGAGCCACCCGCCGCAATTCATGCCGGGCGGGCCCGGATTCCCGAGGCGTGGACCGACGCGGTCGCTTCGCGTCCCGTCGCCTACATCGTCGACCCACGACTGCCAGCTGGTTCGGGTTTGGGACAGGTCCTCGATTGGCAGCGTCCAGGCGCTGTCAACGCGGCGGTGCTCAGCAAATATATTGCGGGGCTTCCGCATACGGCGAACTCCGGTGTCGGCCGGATCGTCGGCCGGTGGGAACTGAGCGACGATCTCGTAGCCAAGCCGAGCAGGCTGCTGTACGTCGGTCACATTT
This sequence comes from Gordonia sp. (in: high G+C Gram-positive bacteria), assembly GCF_049647785.1. Classification (GTDB taxonomy): domain Bacteria; phylum Actinomycetota; class Actinomycetes; order Mycobacteriales; family Mycobacteriaceae; genus Gordonia. The sequence goes on along the minus strand of NZ_JBARYI010000084.1, from coordinate 41,680 downwards.
CCTCGACACTCGACGAACCGGGTTCGGCGGCAATGCATCTCACCGACGACGCGGCCGAGTGGGGCTATGCAACCGTGATGAATAGCGCCCATTTGCCGTTCTCTGCGCTGGATCTTCTGCTGGGTACTGCGTCACCGGAACTTGGGCCGGCAGACCGAAGCCCCGTCGAACCCAATCGCACCGGACGCAGCCTCTGGCCGATGCCGCCGCGCGTGGCGCTGATCGCCTGTGAGGGCGGTGCCGATTACCGAAGCTCGGAAACCTTCGGGCTGGTGATGGCCATCTTCAATGCTGGCGCAGAGATCGTCACCACGTCGCGATGGATGCTGCCGTCGGACGAAGCCTTCCGTGTTTACTGCGGCCTCGATAGTGCGCCCGGCCCCACCACCGAACTCGCCCTCGGTGTCGACGCGACCCACCGGGCCGCGGATCCGGTCCGTGCGCTCAACGACTGGCAGCGATCGAAGTTCGCACAGTGGCAGTTGGATCCGGGGCCCGCAACATCACCGCTGACGTGGGCGGCGATGGCGTGCCACGCCTGTCCACCGCGTCCGCTGCACCGACCACATGGAGCAGGAGACAGCGATGACTGAGGATGAGGAGGATCGCGAAGTCGAGGCCTGGAGCAATACCCTCGATGAGCTTGACGCGCGGGCTGTGGCGACCGTCGAATCGGGTGATCCACGCCAGATCGCCGATGCTCATTGGGCCTTGGCCGAGCACATTGCCGGGATTGTGGACAGTGAAGTCGTCATCGACATCCTGCTGACCGCACGAGAAGCCTACGAGGAGTTTGATGCTGCGGAGGCAGCTAAGTGCGCTGTGTCGATCGGCACGGTCGCCTACCAGGCCAGCGACTTGGACACGGCGTTCGACGCGTTTAGCGTCGCCGCCGAGGAATTCCTCGAACTGCGGGAGATGGAACAATTCGCCGACGCGGCTAACACTTTTGGAGCGCTGGCCCTGCAGCTGGGGGAGTACGCGGCCGCCGAAGACGCGCTGGGCGATGCGATCGACGTCTATCGAGACCGGGCACAGCCAAACGAAGCCGCAGAAGCAATGGTCAATCTGTCGAATGTTTACCGCATGTCTGGCCGTCCGGAGCTCGCCGAGAAGCAATTGAAGGAACTTTCCGCATGGTTCGTCGCAGAAAGTGCCGTCACAGAGAGTGCCGGAGCGACGGGGGTAGGCGCGCACGGGGCGGGCAGCCTGGGAAAGCGATCGTGCGATCAGTCGCTGGCTGGGCTGTATGTCGAAACCGGCCGGCCGCACCTGGCGTTGCCGTTGTTGGAGCGGTCGCTTCGCGATGCCGAACAGTATGGGTCGGTTGACGAGGCTCTCGAATCGCGGATGAACCTGGGTTTGGTTCTGATCTACTCTGGTCAGGCTGATCGTGGCGAGGCCTTGATGAAGGAGGCTCGGTCGCGCTTCCTCGAGGGTGGTCATCCCGAGAAGGCGGCCGCCTGCGACTACAACCTGGCGTTTTCGTATTCGTTGCGAGGTGCATTCGGTGCGTCCGACGACGCCTTTAAGAGCGCGGCGAAAGGGTTGTACGACAGCGGGCAGTTTCACCAATTGGCGAACCTGCAGTGGAATCGGGTGAAGCGACTTTTCCTGCAAGCGACGGCTGAACCCGCGGCACAACCGACCCTGGCCGCAGAAGCCGTCGATACCGCAATCTCGGCGTTGATCGCCGCTGACTATCAGCGCTTTCAATATGTCGACGCGCGACGTCGGGCAGAGTGGACTCAAAAGCTGGACCATCGGCTGACATGGACTTTTCTCACCGCCTACAAGCTGGGGTCCAAGGCTCTGATGGCTGACTTGATTGAGTCGGCGATTAACGTCGGCGTTTATGGAAGCTCGGATGGCGGCGTCGATGACTTTGTGCCATTCGATCCGACGTCGGTTTCGCAGCCGTCGGCCACCGACCGGTCGGGCGATCTCGCCGAATCCCTAGGCGGTGCCGCGACTTTGCTTGGCAGTGCGGTTCTGCCATTGTCTCCGCCTCCCATCCTGGTCGGCGGGGACGGCAGAGTAATTCTGGCGCGACAACGCGAAATGGCCGCGAGTCTCGATCCACGAATTGGCGATCACCTCGCGAATGCCCCGCGGGTGGCTGCGTGGTGAGCGGGGCGTCAGCCCTGACCCATGTGACTCGGCAACACGCAGACCGAGTCGAGGCCGAGCACGCGGTTTAGGCGGCCGAAAGCAAGCCACGAACCGAGGCACATCGAGAGTTCGACGATCTCCTTGTCGGTGTAATGGCGCCGCATGCGTTCCCAAAATGCGTCGTCGATGCTGTGGTGGTCGGTCGCGTACAGTTCGGCGTACTCGGCGGCCAGGCGAGCCCGATCGTCGAGGTCCGCGGTGGTTCGCCATTGTTCGACCGCGCTGTGGAAGGTGTCCTCGACCTTCTGACCCTCTCGCTCGGTGCGCCAGTCCTGGCAGAAGAGGCAACCGTTGATTTGGGCAATGCGCAGGCGGGCTGCCTCAAATTCGCGGAGTCCGAGGGTGCTGTCCGAGTACACGCTGAGCGAGAGTTTGGCCGCGGCGGGGCCGATGCCGGGAACCATCTCACCCCACACGTATTGAATGGGATCTTTGCCATCGGGGATGTCGAGGAACATCACGCCTCCTTATTGCTTAGGTAAGTGGACGGTAGGAGGGGCACCTCGAGGCCGTCGTACATTCCAGGATCCGCGTTGCGGAGCCACGGGATGGCGTTGACGAGCCGGTTCGCTGCCGTCGCATTGCCGCCAGCCGAGCGGTTGCCTCCCTCGTCCGTGGCCTCAACATTGATCTCGATGCGCGGGCGGCCCTCAATGATGACGCGGTGGGCACCGTCGCCGCCGTCCGGTGGCATTGGCCAGTCGACGGCGCAGTCGGCGCTGATTCGCGTGACGTGTTCGGCGACGATCTTGGGCTCGCCGTCGACGATGCCCTGAACCTCAAAGCGCAGGGCACCTTGGGTGCCAGCTTCGAAATCGCCAAGCGCGGTGGTGACCGTCGCGTCGAGTGGCCGTCGCTGCGACGTTTCGCGCACCTCGTCGAGCTCCACCCCGAGCGCGCGGGCGATGAGCCGGATCTGGCCACCCCACACCATGGAGGGGACACCCTCGGCGACCATCGGCGGGGCGTAGTCCATGGGCTGGCCCATGCCCACGATGTAGCGAACCGAGTCCTCGGCGTCGTAGGTGGAGTAGTCGAAAATTTCCTGGCAGCGCACCTGGTCGATCTCCGATGCGAGGCCGCTGACCAGTGCCGGAAGCAGGTCGTTGCCCCACCCCGGGTCAATTCCGCTGACGAAAAGCGCGCTCTCGCCCGTGGCGCAGGCCTTCTCGATTGGGGCGCGCATCTCGGCGGGTGCACTGCGATGGTCGTAGAGCGCGTAGACCGACGGCGTCACCACGACGGCACCTAGCGCCAGTGCCCGGGCGATGTCGGCTACGGCATCGTCTGGCCGCAGTTCCCCGGACGCGGCGTAGGCGACGGCACCGCTGCCGCTGAGAGTAGCCAGGGCTGCGTCGATATCGTCGGTGGCGTTGATGCCGAGCGGTCGCCCCAGGTCGGCGAGGTCGCCCGCATCTCGACCCACCTTGGCGGGATCGTGCACGATCACCGACGACAGAGTCAATTGAGGATGAGCCGCCACCGCCCGAATCGATGCCCGCCCCACATTCCCGGTTCCCCAGACAACAACGGGGATGGACCGGAACGTGTTCTCATTTGCCATGAGGCGAAGGCTAGACGACACCATTGTGGAAAGTTCGCAAATCGCCAACACCTGTGAATCCATCCGCACGAATGAACTTGGGAGGTGCAGGCGGCATGGCAACACAGCGTGACATAGCCTGATCGCGCACCTTTCGATGTCACGATTACCGGCAGCGAGCGTGGGGCCCAACGGGGGTCAAAACCGAACGTGAAAGAACTGGGGTAGGCAAGGATGAATCCGTACAACCAACAGCCGAGCGGGCCAATGCAGCCGCCGCCCGGGGTAGGTCCGATGGGTCCCGGCCCACAGCCGGGATTTGCGCCAGCAGGTCCGCCTCCGGCGTTTGCGCAGCCCGCGACACCGCTGGACCTTGGTCGGATCGCATCGGCCATCACGGTGGTCGCGGGAATCGTTGTGCTGTTCTGTTCGCTGCTCGACCTGTACTCGGTCACCGTCGACCCGGGCAAGGTCGACGACAGCGTTGACGGCACCGTCAACGTCGGCATCGGCTTTTACTCGGTGGTGCCGTTTAATGCGCCGGTGGTTGCCTTGGCCGTGCCGATCCTGATGCTCGTTGCGGCCTTGACCGCAGTTCCCGGATTGCTGGGGCGTCGGCAAGGCACCCTTGTTTCGGCGATCAGTGCGATTGCCGCAACCCTGCTCGGCCTGGTGTTGATGTTTGCGAATCCGTTGCCCGGCGTCGAACTGACCGGCGACCTCAGGCGTGAAGCACAGCGCGACTTGGACGACTTGGACGTGTCGTCGGTCAATCAACTCGTCGATCGCGTGGTCAACATCGGCCCCGGTGCCGGCCTGATTATTGCCGTTGTCTTTGGCTTCATTGCCTCGGCCGCGGCAGGCTTCATCTACCTGCGCAGCACGACTGCTGCTCCGGGTCTCGCGCACCCGATGAGGGCGCCGATCCCGCCGCAGGGGCCGCAGTCCGGGTTTGTGCCGATGCCGCCGCAGGGTGGCCAGTTCACGGCACCGACCGCTTTCATCCCGTCCGCTGGCCCGGACGCTTTTGACCAGACACAGCTAGGAACGTCCCGTCCGGGCGCGCCGTCGGCCGGTCCCGGCGCTCCGGGCGGATACCCGGGACAATCGTGAACCGCGGACGGATCATCTCGGCCGCAGTCGCCGCCTTGGGAGCGATCGGGCTGGGCCTGAGCTTTCTCCCATGGATCACCATCACTGTCAGTGAACGAATGCTGACGATCATGAGCGGCCGCTACTTCTTTCGGATGCTGGTGGAAGCGGACGGGGAGTCGCCTGCCGAGCATTGGAAGCACATGTGCGAGGTGTACCAGGAGTATTGCCCGGGCGGTGGTGGTGCCGAAGTCTCGCTGAATGTTTTTGACTTCATCGGGTCGTCGTACTTCGCGGCGGGACTGCTCCCGATCACGCTTGCTCTCGCCATCGCCATTGGTGCCATGCAAGCCTGGCGCCGTGTGGATACCCGGGTGATGGCCTTCCTATCGCTGCTCAGCCTCGGTGCGCTCGTCGCGTTGACATTCACCGCGCTGAACCCGTCAATGGCGATAAGCGGATCCGGCGAGTTCGATACCCCGTCGGCGCCGACCGAATCGCTGGACCCCAGTGACCTGTCGCTGGGGGTGGGGCCGGGCCTTTACCTGCCCGCAGTGGTCCTCGGGCTGATCTTTGCGCTCGCCACCTGGCAGACCATCGTCGGACTTCAGGAGGAAGAGCGCGGCAGCGGTGCGCAGTTTGTGCCGCCACCGCAGCCGCTGGCCACCAATCGGTGACAGTCGAAGACAAATAACGCCCGCCCCGGAAACCGGGGCGGGCGTTATTGGCTCAAGCAGTGACGACTAGTCGGCACCGATGATGAAGGCTTCGAGCTGCTGACGAGCGATGTCGTCGGCGATCTGCTCCGGCGGGCTCTTCATCAGGTAGGCCGAGGCCGGGAGGATCGGGCCACCGAGGCCGCGGTCCAGGGCGATCTTCGCGGCGCGAACAGCGTCGATGATGATGCCTGCCGAGTTCGGGGAGTCCCAAACCTCAAGCTTGTATTCCAGGTTCAACGGCACGTCGCCGAACGCACGACCTTCGAGGCGGACGTAGGCCCACTTGCGGTCATCGAGCCACTGGACGTAGTCCGACGGGCCGATGTGGACGTTCTTGTCGTACACCTTGCCGGACAGCGGACCGTCCAGGATCGAGGTGACGGCCTGCGTCTTGGAGACCTTCTTGGACTCGAGGCGCTCGCGCTCAAGCATGTTCTTGAAGTCCATGTTGCCGCCGACGTTGAGCTGGTAGGTGCGGTCCAGTTCGACGCCGCGATCCTCAAACAGCTTCGCCATGACGCGGTGTGTGATGGTGGCGCCAACCTGGCTCTTGATGTCGTCGCCGACGATCGGGACGCCAGCATCGGCGAACTTCTTGGCCCACACGGGGTCCGAGGCGATGAAGACGGGCAGAGCGTTGACGAACGCGACACCGGCGTCGATAGCGCACTGAGCGTAGAACTTATCAGCCTGCTCCGAACCAACCGGCAGGTAGCTGACGAGGACGTCAACCTGGTTGTCCTTGAGGGTCTTGACGACGTCAACGCCGTCGCCGTCAGCTTCGACGATGGTCTCGCGGTAGTACTTGCCGAGGCCGTCGAGGGTGTGGCCGCGCTGGACAGGAACGTTCAGCGGGGGAACATCAGCGATCTTGATGGTGTTGTTCTCGCTGTTGTTGATCGCCTCGGACAGGTCGAAGCCGACCTTCTTGGCGTCAACGTCGAATGCAGCGACGAACTCGACGTCGCGGACGTGGTACTGGCCGAACTTGACGTGCATCAGGCCGGGGACGTGTGCGTTCTCATCGGCATCTTGGTAGTACTGAACGCCCTGAACCAAGGATGAGGCGCAGTTACCCACGCCAACGATGGCCACGCGCACTTTGTTGGTGTCACCCATGGTCGGGATCTCCTTCTTGTTGCAGCGGTACGGCGGATTGCTGTGCCGCCGAGTTCTTACTTGCTTCATCACGCGTGACCGAGGTCGGCTCCGCGGGATGAAAATCTGGGGTGCCGACTGAGCCGGAAGCTTCGTCGGCAATCAATTTGTTGAGCCACTGGACCTCGCGTTCGGAGGTCTCCAAGCTGAGCTCGTGCATCTGCCGGGTGTAGTGGTCGTTGCTGCGGGTCGCGCGACCCAACAGTTCGCGTAGGCCTTCGCGGCGTTCCTCCACCTGGCGGCGTCGTCCTTCCAGAATCCGCATCCGTGCCACGGCGGGCGTGCGGCTGAAAAACGCGAGGTGCACCCCGAAGCCGTCGTCCGTGTAATTTTGCGGACCGGTGTCGGCCACCAACTCGGAGAAGCGGTCGAGTCCGGCAGGCGTCAGTCGGTAGACGCGCCGCGCCCGCCGGACCTTCGCGCCGGTGAGCGTTTCCGGCTCATCCTCGACGATCAAGCCATCGGCCTGCATGCGACGCAGCGTCGGATACAGGCTGCCGTACGAAAACGCGCGGAACGCACCGAGCAGACCGGTGAGTCGCTTGCGTAATTCGTAGCCGTGCATGGGTGATTCGAGCAGAAGGCCGAGAATTGCCATTTCAAGCATGCTGCGACCTCCAATCTGAATCCGTTATGACTTGCTGATGCAGCATTCAATGTATCGCATCGATATAACCTGCTTCGAACTTGTCGGTAATGAAGCGGGTTGATTTGCATCACACGGCCTGTCCTCAGGCGGCACGTCTAGGCTGAGGGGCGTGCACCGGCAGATCGTGAACTATGCACTCGCGCGACGCGAGTGCCTGGCGCGCGTCCGGACCGGGTCAACGGCACTCAGTGAAGTCTGCGATGCAGATCCGTATCTGCTGCGGGCCGCGAAGTTCCACGGAATTCCCGCCGAGGAAGTGTGCCCTGTCTGCCGAAAAGAGCAGGTCACCAGGGTTTCCTGGGTGTTTGGTGAGCATTTGGGTCGAGTCAGTGGCTCAGCGCGTTCGGCGGCCGAGATCGATACCCTCGACGCCAGTGCCGGTGAGTTCACGGTCCACATCGTCGAAGTGTGCCGAACCTGTCGATGGAACTATCTCGTCGAGTCGTACGTTGCCGGATTGCCCGAAGGCGCACGAAGGCGCAGCCGGCGGGTTGCAAAGTAGAAAGTGACAAGAGTTGGCTGCGGGGCAGCCATGCGTCACAGTTAGAACGATAATTCGTCCGCGTGCGAACGCAGAGAAGTAGGTGAGCGATGACCAGCAGTAAAGGTGCTGCGACGTCGGGCAGATCGACGACAACGAAGGTCGCGGCATGGGTGCTGGGGCTTCTCGCTGGGGCAGTACCGCTGGTCGCCATCGGCGTAGTGACGGCATTCCTGTTCACCTATCTGACAGTCGACGTGCCGTCACCCGGTGACATCAAGCAAAACCAGGTCGCGCTCATCACCGACAGCAAGGGCGGAACGATCGCGAAGATCGTGCCCCCGCAGGGCAACCGCACCGACGTCAAATACGAAGACATCCCGCAGTCGATGATCGACGCCGTCAAGGCTGCAGAAGACCGGGACTTCGATTCCAATGCGGGCTTCTCAACGTCCGGCTTCTCCCGCGCTGTCCTCGGCAAGGTCTTCAACCGTGCCGGTGCCGGTGGCGGTTCGACGATCACCCAGCAGTACGTCAAGAATGCGATCGTCGGCGACGAAGTCAGCTACCAGCGCAAGTTCAAAGAACTCGCCATCGCCACCAAGATGTCCCGGCAGTGGACCAAAGAAGACATCATGGCGGCCTACCTCAACACCATCTACTTCGGCCGTGGCGCCTATGGCGTCGACGCCGCAGCACGGGCCTACTTCAACCGGCCGCTCAAGTCGCTGACCGTTTCCCAGTCGGCATTGCTGGCAGGCGTGATCCGCGGGCCGTCCCTTTACGACCCCGCTGACAACCCCGATCTCGCCGTCGAGCGCTGGAACTACGTGCTCAACGGCATGGTCGATACCGGTGCCATCAGTAAGGCCGACCGGGATGCCCAGAAGTTCCCGAAGGTCGTCAAGCCCAAGAACGACACCAGCGTCGACAAAGAAGGCCCCAACGGGCTGATCCGTCGGCAGGTGGTCGCTGAACTCCCCAAGGTGGGAATTACCGAACAGCAACTGCAGACCTCCGGGCTCAAGATCACCACCTCGATCGATCCCCAGGTTCAGAAGTCACTCGTGTCGGCCTCGCGGAGCAAACTCGAAGGCGAGCCCAGCAACCTGCGGACCGCTTCGGTATCCGTTGACCCCGCTACCGGCGGTGTTGTCGGGTACTACGGCGGCGAAGACGGTACCGGCTGGGATTACGCCTCCGCAGGCTTGCAGACCGGTTCGATCTTCAAGGTCTTCGCCCTCGTGGCCGCTCTTGAGCAGGACATCCCGCTGTCGCAGCGCTACAGTTCGTCGCCCTACCAGGCACCCGGCGGCCTCGTCGTGGAGAACTCCGACGGCGAGTCCTGCGGCACATGCAACCTTGCAACCGCGCTGAAGATGTCCCTCAACACGGTGTTCTACCGCCTGATGATGGACCTCAACGGACAGGCCGACGCTGTCGCCGATACCGCCCATCGCCTGGGCATCGCGGAAAGCTTCGGTGACATCGAGAAGACGCTGCAGGAAAAGAACGGTCACGCCGAAGGCGGCGTCGTCCTCGGTCAGTACCCCTCGCGTGTCCTCGACATGGCTTCGGCGTACGCGACACTCGCCGCGTCGGGCATCTACCGCGCCCCGTTCTTCATCCAAAAGGTTGAGACCTCGACCGGCGAGGTGCTGTACGAACGTGAAAAGAACGAGGGCAAGCGGGTCATTTCCGCTGCCGTCGCAGACAACGTGACGTCGGCAATGATCCCGATCGCCGGTTACTCCAACGGCAACTCGCTGTACGACTCGACCTACGGTGCACGACCATCGGCTGCGAAGACCGGCACCGCTCAGCTCGGCGACACCGGCTACAACAAGGACGCATGGATGGCCGGCTACACGCCGCAGCTGTCGACTGCGACTTGGGTCGGTACCGACAAGGGCGTGCCGCTGAAGACCTACTCCGGTGGCTCCGTGTACGGCAGTGGCCTGCCAGCGCAGATCTGGAAAGCCGCTATGGACGGTGCGCTGGAAGGCGAACCGATCGAACAATTCCCGACTCCGGAAGCCGTTGGCGGCCAGGCCGGTGTCCCGTACGAGCCTCCGCCCGTGACGTACACGCCGACCCAACCCCAGTCGACCCGTGAGACGTCGCGTCCCCGATTGCCCGGTACCAATGAAAACGGCGACATTGTGATTGCCCCCGGAATCACCGTTCCGATAGGTGGCGACGAAGGCGGCAACAACAACACGCCGACTCGTGAACCCGGCAACGGTGGCAACGGAAACGGGGGCAATGGAAACGGGGGCGACGGTACCGGTGGCGACGGTACCGGCGGTAACGGCAACCGCGGGAATGGAAACGGCAACAACTTCCGAAACCCAAGCGATGAGCCGACCCTCGCACCATCGGCACCGGTGCCAACGACGTAGTGACCTCACCGCGGGCGCAGGAGTCACCGGAACCGCTCTCCGACGATCTTCGGGTGGAGACCGGCCGCATGTTGCCGTCGTGGTCGAGCAAGCAGGTCGGTGCCGCTAGCGGCATGATCGGCGGGCCCGTCGGCTTGCACGCGGCCGTCGGACGCGGCCGTCTGTGGACACCGCTGCGGGTGGTGCTGCTGCTGGCCCTCGTCGGACTGTCGTTGAGTTGGTTTGGCAAAGCGGGCTGCATCCAGCAGGCTCCGGTCGAGAACTCGCCGGGCCAGGTGCGCCTCAACTGGGACAACCAACGTCAGTTCGTCGGCCTGTGCTACTCCGACATTGTCGCGTCGTACGAGGAAAACAAACTCACCCCGAACGACCTTGCGGGTGGGGCATTCCCGTACCGCACGTTTTGGATGCAGTCTGGTGCTGACGGCGAAAAGGTGAAGACCTACCTCACCGAACCAGCTCTGACCGGCATGTTCATGTATGTGAGCGCGCAAGCGGCCCGCGGTTGGGGGGTGTTCGCCGAGGCCGTCGGACTCCCGAAAAACCTCGATGTCGTGAACTACTTCAACATCACGGCACTGCTGCTGTCGTTGTTCTGGCTGCTCGCCGTTTGGGCCACCATGATGACGGACCGGCGGCGCATGTGGCTGGGTGCGCTGATGGCGCTGTCGCCGCTACTTCTGTTCCACGCTTTCACCTCAACCGACATCCTCGCGATTGCGATGTTGTCGCTGGCGATCCTCTTCTGGACCCGCGGCAAACCGGGGTGGTCGGGCATCTTCATCGGCCTGGGGGCGGCGGCCGCCGTCTATCCGCTACTGCTGCTGCCAGCAATCGCGGTCCTCTGCGTCCGACGGAGAACCCTGTACCAATTCACGACTGTCGTGCTGGGAGCCTTCGGTGCATGGCTGCTCGTCAACGTACCGTTCATCATCGCCTACCCATCCGGGTTTATGGCCACCTACCGGGTGTGGCTTAATCGCGGTGTCGAACCGGACACCCTGTACCGGCTCATCTCCCTGGCCACCGGATGGAATCCGTCATCCGCACTCATCACCGGCTTGGTGCTCCTGCTGATGATCGCGGTGGTCGCGACGGTCGTCTACGTGGGCCTACGCGCCTCCACCGAGCCGACGGTTGCGCAGTTGATGTTCCTGCTGGTCGCTGGCTTCCTGCTGTTCGGTAAGGAATGGACGCCGCAGTCGTCGCTGTGGCTGGTGCCGTTGGCGGTCCTCGCCGTCCCCTATCCGGGGGTGGTCCTAGCGTGGATGACCTTCGACGCTCTCGTTTGGATCCCGCGGATGGGTCTATTCCTCGACGCGGACCGAAAATGGTTGCCGCCCGAAGCTTTCTACGTCGTCAACACTTTGCGGGGGGCGGTCCTGGTAGGACTGTGCGCCGTCGTCATCTGGCAGTTGGTGAAACCCGACGAGAACCAACCGGTGGCCGACCACCTGATGCGTTCGCCTGCCAGGGCTACAGCCGGTTAGCGTGCCGCCAGTGCGGTCAGACGCTCGCGCAAACGCTCCCGAGAGGCGGGCCACGCGTCATCGACAATCGCGAACTGGGCGGTGGTTCGCCATCCGTCGCCGAAACGCCGGTGCTTGCGCAGTTCACCTTCGGGAACGGCACCGAGCTTGGCGATCGCGGCCCGCGATTGGGCGTTTTGTGAATGGGTATGCCAAACGACGCGCACCGCACCGCGCGTGGTGAACGCGTATTCGCACAGGAGGAGTTTGGCCGCCGGATTGACGGTGGTGCCCATCGCATCCGGCGAGTAGTAGGTGTATCCAACGGCCAAGGTTAAGTCGGCCTCGTTGACGTCGTAGAAGCTCGTGGTGCCGACGAGTTTGCCCGAACGGTCGATGACGGCAAACGGTACGCGCGCCTCATCGGCGAGTGCCTGCCGAATCCACTCGATTGCTGCCTCGGTGGTCCGCGGCAGCGGCGGAGTCCACCGGTAGAGGGCGGGATCGCCCGGGACTTTCGCGAGCTCCGCCCCGTCCGACAGGGCCAACGGTCGCAGAGTGACATGCTCATTGGCCAGGGTGGGGGCACCGAGCCAGGAGCGCGCTGCCCGCCAATCGGCCGCCGCCAGCCGAGTAAGAGCTCCGTTTGGCGGCACCGTCGCCCGCAAGTAGGAGGCGAGCGGCTCGCGCGGCCGCGCGTCCACAAACTGCACGACGAGGATCGCCAGGATGATTGCGTGCGACCAGACGGCGACGTTAAGGCCGACGGTGACCCATGTTTTCGTCAGCGAGGACTGTTCCATCATCAGGTGGAAGACGGTGATGTCCAGAAGGAGATCGCCGAGCAGATATAGCGCAATCAGCCACCAGCGCACCCGGAGTAGCACGAAGAACGGCAAGATCCACAGCGTGTACTGCGGTGAGTGCACCTTGTGGAACAGCATGAATCCGGCGAGCATCGCCGCACTGACGCCCAGCCACGGGAAGGTGCCGTCGCGCATGTACGACCGCCAGCCCAGGAAACACGCGAACGCAAACGCCGCGACAATCAACAGCGGTGATGCGGTGTCGACGATGGAGGTGTAGGCCGGGGTGATTCCGCCGAGCAGCGGTCGTAGGCCCCAGTACCAAATGGAGTTGGTTGAGAGCCCCACCGGTCGCAGGGTCTGGTAGTCGATCGCGGCCTTCCAGCCGTCGTACCCGGCAATCATGAACGGCACCTGCGTCACCAACACGGTGACGATTGCTGACAGGGCCACGTAGCTGGCACCGAGCCAGTCGAGGCCCGATCGACGGTCCCTGGTCTTTTCCCCGCGCGTCAGGACATAGAGCATGAGCGGCAGCACAAACAGGCCGGGATAGATCTTTAACGAAAACCCGATCGCGAACGGGATCGCCGCAACAATCGCGGTGGCGCGGACCGACCACCGTCGAAGGCCGGTTGTCGGACTGGCTGAACAACCCCACGCCACGACTGCGATCCCCACTACGGCGGCGCACACAACCGGCAACTCCCAGTTGTGCAGGGCGTACAGGGCCAGCGGTGGCGTCGCCGCCCAGAGCATGACCCACCAGCGGGTCATCAGCGCCAAAAGGATCGTCACGATGAACGCGAACGGCATCAAGATCAGGAGACTGTGCCATAGGAACTCGTAGTCGTTGTCGGCGCCGATGCCGCTGAACCACATGATGAGCCCCGACAGGACCGGGTACTCCACAACGCCGCCAAACAGATGCCCGTCAGGCGTGATGCCGCCATGCACGTACGGGAACAGGTGCTCGGATAGCCCGCGCTCGTGCCACATGGTGAACAGATCCGAGTAGCAGGACATCACCTGGTGCGGGCCCGCGAAGAGCCATTCGCGGCTTCCTCCGCCCTTCGGCGTAGTGCAGCCAGTCTTGCTGGCAAACGATAGGGCGCCAGATGCGACCGTGAGCAGCATTGCAGTCACCAAAATCAGGGCGGTCTCCCCGAAGTGAATTCGATTGCGGGCGAAGGCGGGGCGGACCGAAGGCATGCGAAGAGCCTAGTGCAGTAACCCTGAGATATTTCTGACGGGACATTGCTTCCCGGTTGTCGTGATTTCGCAGGTCAGTCACTTCTCATGTACCTTTGAAAGGTTGCCGACGCAGGCGACCCTCCTGCCACGGACCGTCCGTGGCCGAAAGCCCATAGGAGGTGATGTGGTCTTATGCGTCATTACGAACTGATGGTGATCCTCGATCCGAGCTTGGACGAACGCACCGTCGCCCCATCCCTAGATACTTTCCTCAACGTTGTTCGCAACGATGGCGGCAAGGTGGACGAAGTCGAGATCTGGGGCAAGCGCCGCTTTGCCTACGAGATCGCCAAGCACAGCGAAGGCATTTACGCCGTCGTGCAGCTTAATGCGACTCCCGCGACCGTGACCGAGCTCGATCGTCAGCTGAAGCTGAACGAATCGGTGCTTCGGACCAAGGTCCTGCGCAAGTAATCCACAGCCTCGAGGAGGGCCTGCGGATTGTCGGTGGGCACCTTTAAGGTGGAGGCAACTTCATCAGGTGCGCGCCCAGCAGCGTTCCTCGAACACGATTAGGGGAGTCTCATGACGGACACGGTCATTACAGTCGTCGGAAACCTGACGGCCGACCCGGAACTGCGGTTTACCGCTTCCGGTGCTCCGGTCGCCAACTTCACGGTGGCTTCAACTCCGCGGACCTTCGACCGCCAGACCAACGAGTGGAAAGACGGCGAAGCGCTGTTCCTCCGCTGCAGTATCTGGCGCGACGTCGCAGAGAATGTGACCGAGTCCCTCAAGAAGGGCACTCGCGTAATCGTGCAAGGCAAGCTCAAGCAACGGTCGTACGACACCCGCGAGGGTGAGCGTCGCACTGTTGTGGAGCTCGAAGTGGACGAGATCGGTCCTTCGCTCCGTTATGCGACTGCCAATGTCACGCGCACTCAGCGCGGTGGCGGCGGCGGTGGCGGCGGGTACAACAGCGGCAATCAGGGTGGCGGAAACTCCGGCGGCGGTTACAACAACCAGCAGTCGCAGGGACGCCCCCAGCAGCCGGCTAACGCGCCAGCCGACGACCCGTGGGGCAGTGCGCCCGCAGCGGGCGGCGGCTTCGGTGGCGGGGACGACGAACCACCTTTCTGATCCGGGCGAGCTACCCGGAGACCATTAACTGGAGCAATTCATGGCAAAACAAAAGGGCCGCAAGCCCCGCGTGGAGAAGGTTACGAAGGCTAAGGCCTGCACCTTCTGCAAGGACACAAAGAAGAACAAGAAGGTCGAGATCGACTACAAGGACACCGCGCTTCTGCGTCGCTTCCTCTCGGACCGCGGCAAGATCCGCTCGCGTCGCGTCACGGGTAACTGCGTACAGCACCAGCGCGACGTTGCTGTGGCCGTGAAGAACTCGCGTGAGGTGGCTCTGCTGCCGTTCACGTCGACCGGACGCTGAGCGGGAAGGACCACATAATGAAACTGATCCTGACTGCTGCAGTCGACAAACTCGGCGAAGCTGGCGACACCGTTGAGGTTCGCGATGGCTACGGCCGCAACTACCTGCTGCCCCGCGGCCTGGCGATTGTCGCCACCCGCGGTGCTACCAAGCAGGTTGAAGGAATCCGTCGTTCGCAGGAAGCGCGCGCTGTGCGCGACCTCGATCACGCCAACGAGCTCAAGCAGACCATTGAGGGTCTCGCCGGTGTCTCGCTGACCGTGAAGACCCACGACTCGGGCAAGCTGTTCGGTTCGGTCTCGACCGCCGACGTTGCCGGTGCTATCCGCGCCGCTGGCGGGCCCACCGTCGACAAGCGTTCCGTGGAGCTCCCGAAGGGCCACATCAAGGCTCTCGGCGAGTACCCGGTCGTCGTCAAGCTGCACCCGAAGGTCGAGGCCAAGCTGAGCCTCGCCGTCGTCAGCTAACACGCGCTCGTACCAACAGTGCCGGTTACCCCTCGCGGGTGACCGGCACTGTTGTTTTGTCTCCAGGCCGTTTTCTCGGCCTCCGCCTTTCCCTTTTCTGTCACAAAACGACCAGACCGTCACCGAATCCTGCGATCGGCGACGGTCTGGTTGTCGGTTTGGGCGTAGATGTGACAGAAAAGGGCAGATCCGGAGGCCTAATGCGGCGGTCCGAAGTTCCGGCTAGGTGACGACCGGGATGAGATCGGTGTCGGCGCGACCGAGGTCGGGGTCGTCGAGCATGGGCTCGACACCTGCGCCGCCGGGTATCGGGGCGACCGGGTAGCGTGCGCTGCCCCGGCTGCGGATCCAGAGTGTCAGGGCGGTCGTGATTGCCGTGATCACCAGCAGGACCATCAACGACGACCAGAATCCGGAAGCGCCGTTGAATCCGGCAATCAATCCCTCACGAATGTAGGTCATCGGCGCAATGGGATGCAGCCACTGCAGCGGCGTCGGCACCGTCTCGACCATCCAGACGCCGCCGTAGGCGAACAACTGGAGCATGGTCCACGCCAAGGTCGCCACCGCACCTGCCGTGTATCCCAGCCAGGTGAATAGCAACGCGATCATCGACGCATTCATGATGGTGGCCGCCACGACGATCACCACGACTTGCAGTAGTGAAGCGGGCGACGGGCTCGGCGTCAGGAGCAGCCACAGGATCGGTATGAGGACGGCGAGTGCAATTATGCTGAACGCCACGACCTTCGACGCTCGACGCCACCACATGCGTGCGGAACGACGATTGCCGGTGGTCACGTCACGGCCGCGCACGCGGATGGTCATCAACACGGCGAGCGCGATGATGGCGGGCAAGATTGCCAGGATCACCGGTGCGGCACCGGGGCCGAAGCCCTGTGCTTGTGCGACGTTGCTGGCCTCCGAGGTGACCGGTGTGCTGAGGAGAGCGGCCAGGCTGGTGCGCTGCGTGGCATCGCTCAGGTCGGGTGCTTCCTTGGCGCCGGCTCCGAGGCCGTCGGAGAGTTGCTTGGCACCATCGTCTAGTTGCTTGGCACCGGCCGCGAGTTCCTTGGCGCCGGAGCCTGCTTCGGCGGTGCCGCTCTGCAGTTGATCGAGCCCCGAGGCGAGCTCATTGCTGCCTGCGGACAATTCGCCCGCCCCGGCTGTTAGCTGGTCGACTCCCGAGCGGTACTCCGCGTTCGGGTCGCTGAGCTGGCGCGCGAGTTCACGGCTGCCGGACTTCAGGTCGCTGAGGCCTTGAACAATTGCAGTGATCTCGCCGAGCTCACTCCCGATGCCCGGAGTCTTTTGGAGACGGTCCAGGGTGGCTTTCAACGAGGCGATGTCGATGGTGTCGGTGAGGCTTCCGATGCCGTCGGCCAGCTCGGTGGCCCCGGCCCCCAGTTCGGCGGTGCCCGCTTGCAGTTCGCCGGCTCCGGAAGCGAGTTGACCGGCACCGTTGGCGAGCTCGTGGCCACCGTTGGCGGCCTCGGTCATGCCCGGAAGCAGTTCATTGTTGAGGCCGTCCGACAGCTGCGTGGCACCGGCCGACAGTTCCGATGTTCCGCCGTAGAGCTGGGCTGAACCGTCCGATGCCTCTTTCAGGCCCGACGACAGGCTGTTGACGCCGTCGAGCAGCGTCCCCACCGTGGTGGCCGAAACACCCTCGAGGACGGCCTGGTTGATGCTGGCCATGGCCTGTCCGCCGATGTTCGACGCCATCAGGGTGTTGTTGTCGTTGTAGGTGACGTTGATCAGCGCGGGGGCGGTGGTGGCCGACCCAATCTGGCTCAGATCTGCGCTGAAATCCTGCGGGATTTCAATGATGAAGTAGTAGTCACCGTGCTTGAGTCCAGCTTCGGCGGTCGCGGCATCGACGACGGAGAAGTCGAGTGCCTGCGAATCGACGAGTTCTTTTTGGACGCCTTCGCCCGCGGCGAGACGGTCGGCGCCGGTGCCGAACGGCTGGTCGTTGTTGACGATCGCGACCGGCATCTTGTCGACGGTGTCAGTCGGGTCCCAGATGAACCACATGTAGACGGCCGAGAACACGAGTGGCACGACGACGACCAACGCCAAGAAGAGGCGGCGGAGACGGGTCCGGTACCAGCCGGACATGGGTGTTGTGTCGGTCACAACTGGTCAAGGTACGTTTTGTCGTATTGCCTGGACAAGGGGCGATGCTCAGATTTGCCGCTGTAAAACGGGCAGGTCGAAGTGGTTAGCGGCGGGGGTTGGCGCTGTGCGCGGTGTCGCCTTTGGGGTACAGGAAACGGTGGCTGTAGCGGGTGAGTTTGAAACCGCGGTTCCAGTTCCGGCAGACGACGCTTCCCGCGCTGGGGACCGCGCAGGTTACGTTCGCGACGTTGATGCGACTGCCGATGGGGAGTGTCGGAGCGTGGAACGGTGTTGTGGTGCCGGGCCGGAAACTGGTTCCCGGGCGCACCCAGTACGGGCCTTGGCTTTCGCCTGCGATGGCAACACCAAGGGTGCCGGGAGGTGCTGACCCCGGTTTGCCTTGACATGAGACGGCGTTGGCGGCGGGGCCGAGTCGGCACAGCCAGCGTCCGGATTTGAAGAAGTGCGCTCCGCCATTCGCGTACGACATCGACAGGTACGGGCCGGTGTTGACGGGTTTGTAATGGGAGAGGTCGAATGCGGTGGCGGCCGATTTTGCTGACGGGGCTGCGTTGGCCACGCCTGGCAGCACTGCTGCGACGAGCAGCATGAGGAGGACGGCGGTTGCTTTGGCGGCCACTCGTGCCGGGTTTGAAGGTCGCACCTGGCCATTCCACCACGGTGCGGGGACCAGTGGTGCCGGTTGTGGTGACCTGCTTCACTTCACGCCCGCGGTGCCCTGGGGATAGATGCTCACACGAGTGCTTACGAGCGTGTGACTTGCGCCCGTCCCGGCGTGGCGAAAGGCAACACGCCGACGCTGTCCGGATAGTTCACTGTGGATTTAGAAAAGTGATGCTGAACAGGCGTTATGTGCGCAACCCGGCCAGAATTCCCCAGGTCGTACACAGGGTTGTGCACAGTGGCTCCTGCAATTTTCAGAATTGTCCACATGGCATCAACAGATCTATCCACAGGACGTGTTTGGTACTGGCGGCATCCTGGTCCTAACCTTTCAGATGGGTCGGGTTTCCTCAGCGGAAACCTAGGTTGATCGCAGTGGTTAGTCGTCAACGTTTCGTTCACGGCCTTTGGTTCACGGCCGCTGTGGTTCGCGGGAATTGTTCAGGATCTACATCATCGGGGGTAAGGCGAGTGGCTATTGAGGCCGATCTGGGGCGTGAGCCCGATCTTCCGCCGGAGCCGCCAACTGAAGAGTTCGGTCGCCAGCCACCGCAAGACACGCAAGCCGAACAGTCTGTTCTCGGCGGCATGCTGCTCAGCAAGGACGCGATCGCGGACGTCCTCGAGCGCATTCGCCCCGGCGACTTCTACAAGCCTGCGCACCAAGCTGTTTACGACGCGATCCTGGAGCTGTACGGTCGCGGCGAGCCGGCCGACGCCATCACCGTTGCCGCTGAGCTAGAGCGGAAGGGCGAGCTGCGCAAAGTCGGCGGCGCGCCGTATCTGCACACGCTGATTTCGACTGTTCCGACGGCCGCGAATGCTGGCTACTACGCGGAGATCGTTGGAGAGAAGTCGATCCTGCGTCGCCTCGTCGAAGCTGGCACCCGCATCGTGCAGTATGGCTACGCCGGTGCCGACGGTCAGGATGTGGCCGAGGTCGTCGACCGTGCTCAGGCCGAGATTTACGAGGTCACCGAGCGGCGCACCACCGAAGACTATGTGGCACTGGAAGAACTTTTGCAGCCCACGCTCGATGAGCTCGATTCCATCGCCTCGCGCGGTGGGCTGTCGTTGGGTGTGCCGACCGGCTTTGCCGACCTCGACAAACTGACTAACGGTCTGCACCCGGGTCAGATGATCATCGTTGCCGCCCGTCCCGGTGTGGGAAAGGCGCTGTCGTTGGACACGCCGCTCCCGACGCCAACCGGCTGGACCACCATGGGTCGCGTCGCGAAGGGCGATCAATTGATGGGCCCCGATGGGCGTGCGACGACGGTCGTTGCCGCGACCGAAGTGATGACCCGTCGCCACTGCTTTGAGGTGGAGTTGGACGACGGCGCGGTGATCGTGGCGGACGAGCAGCACCAGTGGGCAGTTGAGGTTGACGGAGCCAAGCGCATCGTCACCACCGATGAACTGGAATTGATCTGCGGTCGTGCGAGCATCGACAACACCGCACCACTGCAACTCCCGTATCGCCCACTCGCGTACGGCCCGTACACGGTCGGTGCGTTGGCTGGCATGGCCTACGACGACCCGGAGATCGGTGCACGCATCGACGCGGAGGGCCCTGTTGATGTGATGACGTTGATGACGGACCTCGGCGGTCAGATTCCGCACGAGTACCTGCGTGGTTCGGTGCCGCAGCGTCGTGCGCTCCTGGCCGGGATCCTAGATTCGCGGGCCCGCGTCGACGACGACGGCTGGATCACGGTTCCGGCCGCGACCAACCACATGTCGTCCGTGGTGGGCGACCTTGCCGCCGGTCTCGGATACAGCTTCCGTCGTGCCAGCAGCGGGTGGATCCGCCTGAATGCGCCCGAAGATGTCTTCACTGTTTTCGAGAAGGCTCAGCGGCATAAGGAATTGCGCGGCACGGTCCGGTCGCGGCGGGTGGTGTCGGTGCGGTCGATCCCAAGCGTGCCCGTGCGCTGCGTGGAGGTCGACAACATGAGTCACCTCTACCTCGCTGGCGAGGCGATGGTGCCGACGCACAACTCCACACTCGCGATGGACTGGTTGCGATCGGCGTCGATCCACAACGGCCTCACTTCGGCGATGTTCTCGTTGGAAATGAACAAGACCGAGATCGTCATGCGACTGCTATCGGCCGAGGCGAAGGTGAAGCTCGGCGACATGCGTTCGGGCAACATGAGTGACGACGACTGGAGTCGTCTGGCTCGTCGCATGGGTGAGATCACCGATGCGCCGCTGTTCATCGACGATTCGCCGAACCTGACGATGATGGAGATCCGCGCCAAGGCCCGTCGGCTAAAGCAGAAGCACGACCTCAAACTCGTCGTCATCGACTACATGCAGCTGATGACGTCGGGCAAGAAGGTCGAATCGCGTCAGCAGGAAGTCTCGGAGTTCTCGCGTTCGATCAAGCTGCTCGCCAAGGAACTCGAAGTTCCCGTGGTCGCGATCAGCCAGCTGAACCGTGGCCCGGAACAGCGAACTGACAAGCGTCCACAGGTCTCGGACCTGCGTGAATCGGGCTCATTGGAGCAGGACGCCGACATGGTTATCCTGCTGCACCGCCCCGACTCCATCGAGCGCGACGACCCCCGCGCTGGCGAAGCCGACATCATCGTCGGTAAGCACCGTAACGGTCCGACGGCGACGATCACTGTGGCTCACCAGCTGCATTTGTCGCGGTTTGTGGATATGGCTCGGGGATAGGCACACACATTGTCGAGATGCAGCGAAGATTAGCAAGGTGGTCCCGCTTGTTTAACAAGCCTGATCACGGCGTAAGAATCGCCCTGACTAGGGCAAACATGGTCAGGCGAGCGTTGCCCGTAGCCCGCGTTTCGGTATGATTTCCTGCTAATTTTGCCGGGGAATCTATTCCTGGAAATCGCCGAGTGCGCGGGTGAAACCGGGCGACGAAGGGGCTGAAGTGACCGGCGGCTGGCGGCAGGCTATCGGCGATTGGCTTGTGGGATGAGCTCGTCTAATTCGCAGATGACGTTGGTGCTGGTTTTGGGGATGTGCTCGGCGGATTCGACGCTTGCTCGGTGACTCCGTGACCGGGCTTGGTCAGCGGAAGGGTTGCGAGGTGCTTCTGGAGCCGCTTCGACATCGGCATGAACGTGACGAAGGTCAGGCTTCCCGAGACAACCGCGCCTACCAGCGGCACGACCTTGGCTGCGCTCTTGGCGAAGACCTGCTTGGTCATCTGAATGCCCAGGAGCCCTGCAACCTTCTTGACCACCGGATATATCGCACCCTTGGTGAGAGCCTTCTGCGGCAGCTTCCTGGCCACTTCACTTGCGATCAACTTCGAGACTTGCGCCACGCCGGCCTGGGCCGCGTTCACGCCAAACATCACGCCGATGAACAGCGTGAGCATGCTTTCGGTCGCGGAGTCCATTCCGTCGGCGCTGTCGTCGAAGAGCTCCGGCCAGCTGTAGATGTAGGCGAGCTTCTGGACGACGCGAAGAAGGTGCCCATAGTACTGCGCGATATCAGCCGGGACCGTGCCGATCGCTGCGAGGCCTCCAGGGATGCCGGCTGCCGTGGAAAGTGTCGTCACCTTGCCGGTCTCGAACTTGATCACGCTGTTGGCGATCTTGTCGATCACTTGAGGTGTTACGCCTGCTTCGGCCGGTGTTGTGGCGATAGCGAGTTTGATCTGCTCGTCGGTGCAGTATCGCTTCAGCTCTCTGCGGAGGAAGGCCTCCCGGTTGATCTGCACACCCGGCAGCTGAGCCGATGCCTGCAGCGTCTGCTCGAACTTCGTCGACGGAGCGACCTGATTGCCTTTGGCCATGGGAGCAACCTATCGCAGCCTTCCGACACGGACCGCTGATGGGGCGAAGGAGACGTCGGCCTATCACCCGAAATGCCTCGCTGACCGATTGTCGACTTGCTCCCTTAGTAGCCCTTCGACCTCGATTTCTTGCTAGATTTGGTGCTAATTCCTGCGGAAGCGGAGGTGTCACTTGACCGAGAGTTCCCGCGCGGCGGTGACGTGGCGGTTCCGATTCGCTGGCGACAAGGTGTCCCGCGTGTTGAACTGGCGGTCCGACGGTCCGCCGGATCTCGCACGTGTAGTTCCGATTCGCAAGCCTCGATCCTCGGAACGTCACCGGCACATACCTGTCACTGCGTATTCACTGACCATGCGCGACCACCTAGAACTCGAGTCGGGCCTCGAGCATGACCTCTTGCGACGCCTGGACCGGCTCAACGATATCGTCGCGCTGATACCGCAACCGTGTCAGCTGAAGCGGGGCGGATCGTCCTCGGCGAAAAACACGCCCGACTTACTCAGCCTTGACGACACCGGGGCGGTAACGCTCTGGAATGCACGCCTGCCGCACAAGATGGACGACAAATTCAAGCTTCAGGTCGCAATGGTCGAGGCCGCCTGCGCGAATGTGGGATGGCGTCACGAGGTATTCAACGGACTCGACCGCGTAGAACGCCTAAACCTTCTGTGGCTGCACGGCTACCGCCGAAGGCCTTCCTGGTATGACCAGGTGGCTGGCGAGATCGGGAAGGAAGCAAGTAACGACGCCGCGACTCTGGGCTCCCTATTTCGTCTGGATACCGGAAACGGGAGGCCATCGCCGTGGTCTGGCACATGGTCTGGTCCGGTGAGCTGGATACCAACCTCTCGAAGCGATTGACGATGGAAACGCCAGTGCGCGCGGGACTGGTGGCGTAGTGGACACAAGTCGCACAGTGGTTGAGGTCGGTGGCCGACTTCTGACTGAGTGGGGAACCGGTCTGGTGACAGCGGTATCAGCGGCCGGCGTAGACCTCCGCACCAGCGTCGGCGATTCCTTGCACGTCGATTGGCCCGAACTCGCAGAGGTGCGAGTCGTGGTCGATGGCGATGTAGCGCCAATCAGACCGGCGCTCCGCCCGTACTGGGATGGCCTGTCTGAGGAAACGCGCCGAGCCGCCCTCGACAAACTTGAAATCGTGCATGAGATACTGACCGGCTACCGGGACGGTCACGCCGAACTCGCGCGCGATGGCGAACCGCGCCCACCCTTCGGCGAAGGCTTCGGCGTCTCCGAGGCGGCGCGCTGTCGCGCGATGGCGGTCGCGTTGCAGCAAGAAGCTGTGGGAGATCGTGCCCTACAACGCCGCATCGCGAACGGTGAGATCAAGCGATCGGCTCCGGTCGACAGCACCATCCGCAACTGGGTGCGTGCATGGAAACGCGACGGACTACTCGGGCTCCTCGATGCCAGATCCCTGCGTCGCGAACAGACGTGGGAGCGAATCGATGAGCGCTATCGGACTGTTGCTGAGTTGGTCTTCGCCACCCTGGACGGAGATCGGGCGGACGCCAACATCAGCGAGCTTGATCGGCGGATCAAGGTTGAGCTCAAGCGTGCAGGGCACGTGGATGTCTCCACGCCGCAGCGTCTGACGGCAGAGTATCTCGCGCACCTCAAACGGGGCGCGGGCGCAACAACCCGCACCCAGAGAAGCCGGTCGCTACAGCGCGTGTCGGGCAAAGAGCACTTCCCCGCAATCAGGCCTGGGCAAATAGTCGCCATCGACGCCACGAGGGCGGACAACCTCGTATACGACCCGCTTCTCGGGCGACCCTTCAGCGTCGAAATCCTCACTGCAATCGACGTCGCCACCAGAGTGGTCCTCGCACTGCGCGTGGTGCCGAAGAGCGCCGATGGAATCGATGCCGGGCTACTTCTCTACGACATCTGCCGCCCGTTCTCGATGATGGTGGAGGGCACCACCATCAGTCACTGGCGCTGGGCCGGTTTGCCCCAAGTCGTCGACGCTTCTGATGTCGCGGTCAACGTTGGGCGCAGAAGTGTTGCACCCGATTTCACTACGCTTCAAGGAGAGCACCACATCCCTGGCGTCATGCCGGACGCGATCCGCGCCGACCACGGTTCGATCTTCGTGTCCGATCACTTCCGCGCGATTCTGCGCGACTTCGGGATTGACTTGTTGCTCAGTCGCGGGAAGAAGCCAACGGACAACCCCCACGTTGAACGCTGGCACGAGACGCTACAACGGGCCGTTCAACAGCTCCCCGGCTACAAAGGTCGCAATACCTCGGAGCGCGGTCGATTGGTCGCCGAGGAGGCATTGGTCACGGCCGCCGAACTGGAAGAACACCTTCGGCGATTCGTCGCCTTGGACTACCACCGGTCGTGGCACACAGGCTTGGTTATCGGTGGTGAGCCCACCGCTCGCACCAGTCCTTTGGAGCTCTGGGACATCATGCTCGACGTCACCGGCCGTATCGACGTACCGCAGCGTGCAGACATGATCTATCAGATGCTTCCGGTCAAGTGGGGCACAGTCGGAGTCGCAGGTGTCGAGTTTGCTGAGATGGTCTACGACGGCAAGCTGCTCGATGATTTTCGGAATGTCGCACGGGGCCAGTTCAGGGACGACGACAACAAGGTTCCCTTTCTTGTCGACCCGCACGACTTGTCGAGCATCTGGTTCCCGCACCCCGAGACCGGCCGTGTACGCCCCGTTGCGTGGCGAGGATCTTTCTTCACTGACGCGCCGATGACCGATACGATCGTTCAGGCTGTTAGGCGGCGCGTCCGCGAACGCGGCGGCAACCACATTCTGAGTCGGGGCTCAGCGCAGCGGCAGATCCTCGACGAGCTCACGGAACTCACCTCTGGGCCCGTTCCAACTGACTGGACTGCCAAACTGTCAGCCGCGCACCGCAGAGTTGAACAATCGCGCAAAGACCACGAAGAAGCTCAGGCAGCCCAAGGTGCAACCCGCGACGAAGCCACTCAGTCGGGCGGCAACGAAGCACGCACCAAGACGCCCCATACCGATTCACCCCAGGACGACGTTCCCTTGGACATCCTCGACGTCCCGTGGCCGACGATGCGGGCCGACTCCTGATGGACTCTCTCGCTTGGCATTTGGCTTGCACCAAAACGGAGTTGCCAGAACCACCTCTGTACACGTCGGCTGGTTGGGACAGGATGACATCCGAGGACCGCTCGCGGGCGGTCGATGCGCTGCGTCAATGGATGAATGGACTCTACGTCGAAACGGCCGAGACCCGCGCAGTCGCAGACCGACTCACTGAGATCGTGCAGGAGAATTCTGAAACGGGCCCCGGTGCGAAGGCAATAGCGTCGGTCACAGGCGCAAGCACGCTCGGGAAGAGCACGGCGGTCCGCCGCTGGGCCACAAGGAAATACGTGGAATGGATCGTAGGCGCACCGAAAGGCCCTGCAGAACTGCCCACGTGGAACCCTCAGCCAACGATCGACGCAGACCTATGCCCCGTCGTTTGGGTCAACCTGCAATCTGGCTCGATGGTCAAAGGATTCAACTCCCAAGTCCTTGACTTCTTCCGCTTATCCGCCAGCGGCGCCGCCCACCAGACGTCAACCGCCGCGGTCAGGGCATTGGCACGCCACGGCGTGCGCACCCTTCTCATCGACGACTTCCATCTACTGCGTACCAACTGGAAGGGCGGCCGGGAGGTCCTCGATCACGTGAAGTACATGAACACCGAGCTCGGCGAATTCAACGCCAGCTTAATTCTGGTTGGGACAGACCTCGAATCCAGTGAAGCCATGAGCGATGCCCAGCTTATCGGCCGCCTCCAGCCAATGAGCTTCAGTCCTTACGGAATCGAGACTTCGGAGGAGCAACACGCGTGGCAGCAACTGCTCTACGGGCTGGAAGGTTATCTCCTTCCGCATCTCCCTCGGGCAAGCGAAGGGCTTCTCACTTCACAGCTCGCGGGGCCCATCTGGAAGCGATCTCAGGGCTACGTCGGTGACGCGACACGCCTCCTCCGCATTGCGACACTTGCAGCGATCGCCGACGGCACGCACACGATCAACCCAGAACACCTGAAGGAAGTCCGCCTCAGTAAACGAGCGCACGCAGCAGAGGCGGAAATCGATCTTCGGCGCCGCAGCAAGCAGAGCAGGGTGTGATGTCACCGGCAGACAACGGAAGGGGGCTATCCATGCGAGAGCCTCGTATCGGCTATCTGCCTGCTCGACCGATTCCAGCCGACGATGAATCGCTGGAGTCCTTCGTATTGCGCGCGGCGACGGCGAATTGCACCACCGTCACCAAGATCCTTGGTCGAAGTCAGTTATCGCGATCAGCGTCTGACTACGAGCCGATTCTGCGGCACCTGGCCACGCTGACGCGCCAGCCATTCTCGCGCATTTCGGCGATGACCCTTGATGACTGCCATAGTCGAGTGCTCGCGAAGGAAGGCTGGCTGGCAAGTGAGTGGGGTCAGCATTGCCGTTGCGCCCCAAACGGAGTGGCACGGCGAGAGTGGGCTTTGGCTCTGTCTCCGGTCTGCTTCTACTGCGGGCACCTCATCGGGATGCCCGGTAGTGGCACTGCGCAGTTGACCAGAGTTCCCAATCGGATTCTGTCGGTCTGCAAGGAGGTCTCGTCCGCTGCACACAGATCTACGACTGACTTCGATGCACTCGACCGACTTGAGTGTCTCCGTGCGGAACTACCCTCGGTGGCTCGTCGGCTCAGTCGAGGATCTGCACACTGGATCCCAGCTGATGCTCAGTTGGTGACCACTGCGACGGCAGATCTTGCGACGAGTCACGAGTCCGAGGAAGAGCTACCGCGATCTCCTGCCGTTCGTGCACTGGCCATCGCAATGGCCTGGGAAGAACAGCGAACGTGGCTGACACCACGAGTATCTCCACATCCACGTCCCACTCCTGTCCGACCAGAGAATTCTGAAATACCCGATTCGCAGGTCTTCACTCGACGGGTACTCCGCACAGGCGCGAAGACTGTCAAGACCATGCGGTTACCGAAGAGCTCAGTCCGCCATCCACGCGGCGAAGATCTGATGCGGCTGGCGCTTGGCCATACGCAATTGACGCTTGACCACATCCCAGGGATCTACCGGCAAGAAGGCGAACCGTTCGTGCTCGACCCCGCCCAGTGGTTGTGGCGTTCCAGAGTCGCGCTACTTCTCAGTCAATGTGTTCGGTTGCGCGATCATTGGAGCCTTGCCGACGAGCCGACCTACCGTCTGACGAAAGCTGGTAGCTACTCGATTTGCATAGGGGCGTGGCCGAAATGGACTCCGATCTTCCACCGCGAGAGCGACATTGCCCATGCGATGAATCTGGCGCGAGCTCTATGCCTCGACGAGCTCGTCAACTACCGTGAGCGCCGCGACGCGTTAAGACGGATTGAAGCCGCCCCGCCGGACCTGGTCGGCACCCTGCCCGCAGCCGCCCGGAACTTCGATGGCTGCGCCCGGCTCGCCGCATCTTGGATGTGGTTCGATGCAACCTGTGATAGCCCGCGTACATGGCCAGACGCCGAACACCTGAAAGCATTTGACGCTGCGCTCAACCCCGAAGGCCGTCTCATCCTCCGCAGTGCCGCCGAAGCGATCTGCGTCGCCGACGAAGATCTTGTGCGTCAGGTTGGGAGTGGAGACTTCGGTGTGGTGGATTCGGACCGAGTCTCAGAAGAGGACCGGACTCGTGTGGGCGCGTGACTTCCAGTCGCTCGCCCACTGCGGGCGCTACCAAACCGCGACGGCGATGGAGCCTCTGAGCTAATGCTCCCCGCTCGAGTTGCAATCGATCCACGCGAGTCGCTTGATTCGTACCTCGAGCGGATTGCACTTGTGAACGATCTGACGACCAAGAGTCTTGTCCGCATGCTCAAGGAGAACCGGGACGGATCGTCGGTCTCGACGGCTTTCATGCTGGTCCGGCCTAGCGATGAGCTCGTCGGCCGAATAGTGGATCTCACTGGGCTGGGGGCATCGGCCGTCGAGAATTCGACCTTGTTGCGTTACGACGGAGGCGCGCCACTCAACCTCGACGGCTTCGACCCGCTCGATCGGGCGAGCTACCGCGCCATCGTTTGCCAGGGGTGGTTCCCGCAGCATGGGACGCAACTATGCCCACTCTGCCTATCGCACGACGGAATCTGGCAGCTGTCGTGGAAGCTACCGGTGTCGACAGTGTGTCCCGACCACGGCGTCTACCTGGTCGCTGAGTGTTCAAGATGTAGCCGGCGCTTTCGAACGCGACACCACAGTCCGCTGCGTCCTCGGCTCGATGAACACCAGCCGTGCGGGAATCCGCTCGGATTCTCGGCTCCCTGCCGACACTCCATCCTGAGAGAGAAACCGACGGCTGCATCCGAAGGTGCAATTCGGACCGCAACACGGGTTACGGCCGCTATCCAAGGCGAAGAAACGAGCGTTCTCGATGGCGCTCTCGCGCCCCCCGCGTACCTCGCAGAAGTCCGAAACTTAACCACTCTTCTACTTCACCTCGCATCCCGGTCTCGCGCAAGGGGTTTCGTCGAATGGGCCGGAGATCTCCAAGCCGAAGCCGCTGGTCGCACAACTGAGCTTCGAGGGCCTCGGTGGGGTATTCAGCCGCCGACAAGTGCAGTCACCCGCGGTGAAGCACTGGCGGAGGCGGATGGGATTCTGTCCAGTCCGGAGAGTGCGGACGCCGTCGCACGGTTGGCCGAGTGGTTCGATCTGATCCCGGACGTCCCGGGCGGCCCGAGAGGATGGATCGTCAATCGCGCGGCAAAGAGTCCGGTGTTGAGCTGGCTGGTGGTCCAGGTGCTTTCAGCCCGCCGCCATGTCGGCCTGCAGATCGATCATCACGACGCGTTGATCGATCTGCCGCTGTCTGCGATCCCTCAACTCCTCGATGAGCACACCTACCGTCGTCATTTCGCTGGGATGCTGACAACGCAGGAAAGCACGGGGCGGCTGTACGCCTCCCTGTGTATTGCGCGCGCACAACGGCCAGGGTCGACGTGGTCCACTGCTGCAGCGAGTATCGAACTCGACCCGGACATTGGCAGACGGACATCGCGAGCGGCGAGCACGCGACTGGCCGCGAGTCCTTCAGAGATCGCGGCAGCCGCCAGCGCGGCAGCGAGGGAACTATCGCGTCGACGGGATTTTCGGGCGCTCGAGCGACGAGTCATCGAGCTCGCGAGTACGCCCGACACGTGGTTCACCGATTGGGCGCGGTCGGCGAGTCCGAGGAGGCGCGCGGCCGCACTCCCGTACGCGGTGACATGGATGTGGTGCGAGGTTGCTCAGGGGGGGTTGGACACCAGCCCGGCGTGGCCGCCGCCGGTGACCCGACAATCGAAGGCGGCTTATCGGGTGTTTCGTGACACGCTTCCGGAGGAGTTGGGGCGAGCATTGCGCGAACTCGCCGATGGGAACTCGAGGTGACGGGCGTCGGGCGGCACCTCAGCGAAGTCTTCGACAGCTTCTCAGCAAGCGTTCGAAGGCCTGGCAATGCCACTCGGCTTGGTCTCGTTGAATTCCTGGCGATGGCGAACCTGTCAGTATCGGCGGGTAGCGTTCGAGGGCTGGCAATGAGGAGGTCCACGCGTGCAGCTTGAAGAGTTGAAGCCCGGTCTGCGAGTCGAGGGTCTCATTCCCGCAGAGGTGATCACTGTCATCGCTGCTCAATGGCATGGCACGGACGCACTCGCACTCACTTACCAGAACGGCTCAGGTGGACTTGGCCAACAGGTTGTGTTCCGCAAGGACCAGGACAACCTCAGCGTCGCCACCAGCGGTAGCCGCGCGTTTGACGCCACCGCCAGCGACTTCAAGCTCGTCGCCGAGGCCCAACGTATCTCGCTGGCCGGCCTTTTCGATCCAATGCTGGCCGTCGCCACGAGCGACGTGCAGCCGCTGCCGCACCAGATTCGCGCGGTGTACGGCGAACTCCTACCGCGGACCCCGCTTCGGTTCCTTCTCGCCGACGACCCCGGTGCCGGCAAGACGATCATGGCCGGCCTCTACATCAAGGAGCTGCTGCTCCGCGACGACGTCAAGCAGTGCCTGATCATCGCTCCCGGTGGACTGGTCGAGCAGTGGCAGGACGAACTGTTCTTCAAGTTTGGGCTGCGGTTCGACCTGCTGACCAACCAGCTCATCGATGCCAACATCAACCTCAACGTCTTCGAAACGAACCCACTCGTGATCGCACGCATGGATCAGCTCTCCCGCAACGAGGCACTCCAGGCCCAACTGAAGGAGACGGAGTGGGATCTGATCATCGTCGACGAGGCACACAGAATGGGAGCGCACTACTTCGGCGGGAAGCTGGAGAAGACCAAACGCTTCCTGCTGGGGGAGCTGCTCGGCCAAATTACCCGCCACCTCCTGCTGATGACCGCGACTCCACACTCGGGCAAGGAAGAGGACTTTCAGCTCTTCCTCACTTTGCTCGACCGCGATCGGTTCGAGGGCAAGCAGAAGAAGTCTGTCGACGTCACCGGAATCATGCGGCGCATGGTCAAGGAAGACCTGCTGACGTTCGAAGGTAAGAAGCTCTTCCCTGAACGCATCGCCGAAACTGTGCCCTACGAGTTGACCGAGCGGGAGAAGGGCCTCTACGAGGACGTCACTCGCTACGTCCGCGAGGGCATGAACCGTGCCGACAGGCTTGGCGGCAAGCGTAAGAACACTGTCGGATTCGCCCTGACTGTCCTTCAGCGCAGACTCGCCTCCAGCCCTGAGGCGATCTACAAGAGCCTCGTCCGCCGCACCGAACGGCTGGAGCGCAAGAAGACCGAGATCCTCAACGGCACCTACAAGGAACCCGACGACGTCATCGGCTCGGGCGACTTCGACGAAGATGAATACAACGCCGAAGAACTGGAGCAGCTTGAGGAAGACGTGATGGACGCGGCCACCGCCGCCCAGACCGTCGAGGAGCTCAACGCAGAACTTGTCGAACTCGCCGATCTGATTGCGACCGCCAAGAAGGTCCGCGAGGCTGGCACCGACCGCAAGTGGACCGAACTCTCCACGATCCTCCAGGACAATGCGCTGGTCACCGATTCGAACGGTTGGCCACGGAAGTTCATCATCTTCACCGAGCACCGCGACACCCTTGACTATCTCCAGTCCAAGATCGGCTCTTTGCTCGGCAAGCCCGACTCGGTCAAGGCGATCCACGGTGGCGTCCGCAGAGGTGAGCGGCGCGTGATCACCGAGGAGTTCACCAAGAACCGCGACGTCCAAATCCTCATCGCAACCGACGCCGCTGGAGAGGGGCTTAACCTTCAGGCCGCGCACCTGATGGTCAACTACGACCTGCCGTGGAACCCCAACCGCATCGAGCAACGCTTCGGCCGCATCCACCGCATCGGCCAAGAAGAGGTCTGCCGACTCTGGAACCTCGTAGCCTCCAACACCCGCGAGGGTGAAGTCTTCACCCGCCTGCTGGAGAAGCTCGACCAGATGCGTCAGACATACGGTGGCAAAGTCTTCGACGTCCTCGGCGAGGCGTTCACCGAGACCCCGCTGCGCAACCTCCTGCTCGATGCCATCCAGCACGGCGAGCGCCCCGACGTCAAGGCTAAAATGCATGAGGTCATCGACGCGTCGGTCGGGGATGGACTCAAGGATCTCCTCGACGAACGGGCATTGGCGTCGGAGAACCTGGCCGAGGCCGACCTGCATGCACTGCGCGCGGCAATGGACGAAGCACGCGCCCGCCGCCTTCAACCGCACTACATCGAGATGGCATTCAAGGCCGCCTTCGCCCGCCTCGGCGGCCGCATCGTGAGGCGCGAACAGGGTCGCTACGAGATCGCGAACGTGCCCCAGCAAATACGCGCCGCAGGCACAGGGCCGATCGCAACCAAGTACGACCGAGTCACGTTCGATCTTGGCAAGGTCCACGCCGACGAACTCAGCCGCGCCGACCTTCTCGCCCCGGATCATCCGCTGCACGACGCGGTCATGGACGAGTCCGTGCGACAGTTCGGTGGTTCCCTCAACCGAGGCACGATCTTGGTTTCCTCGACGCTGGAGGAGACACACCTGCTCGTCGGCGTGATCGAAGAGGTCGCCGACGCGACCGGAGAGTCCGTCGCACGCCGCTTCGGCTACGCATACGTCGACAGCTTCGGCACCGTGACGCCTGCCGGCCCCGCGCCCTACCTGGACTGCGTGGCGGCACCCGAGAACGCTGTCACCGATACAGCCCGCACCCTCCCGTGGCTGGCAGGTGCTGAAGACAAAACCACGAGCTGGATTATCGCCAACCAACTCCCCGACTACCTCGACGACGTTCAGCCGAGGCGCCTCGCGGAGTTGAGTAAGGCACGTGACCTGGTCATCAAGCGGCTCGAAGGTGAACGCGACCGCCTCATCCTCGATGCCGCCGTCGCGGCGGAAAAGGAACGCGCCGGTGAGAAACCGAAAGAATCATCGGAGAGCCTGAATCGTAAAGCCGTCGAACTCGACGCCCGTCTACGCAAGAGGCTCGCACTGCTTGACCACCAGCAGCTTATGTCGACCAAGCCACCACGCATCGTCACCGCAGCACTGGTGCTCCCCGTCGGGATACTGGAGACCGACCTACCCGCGACCGCGCCCATCCACGCGAAGGAGACCAAAGAGGTCGAACGCCGCGGTGTCGACTTGGTGATGGCCCGTGAACGTGAACTCGGACGCAAGCCCGTCGAGCAGGCCTTCAACAATCCCGGTTTCGACATCCTCTCCACAGACGCCAAAGGCGACACCTACCGCATCGAGGTCAAAGCGCGTATCGAAGGAGCGACCGACTTCTTCGTCACCCACAACGAGGTGATGGTTGGTAAGAACGCCGCCCCGCGTTACCGCCTCGCTCTCGTCCGCGTCGACCCGCGTGGCGCCCAGCACGACGAGGTCCGCTACCTCGACAACCCATTCGCCACCACCGACCTCGGTGACTTCAACGCCACCGGCATCCGAGGCGATTGGTCCAAGCAGTGGGCAAAAGGGAAGGCGCCGTTTTGATGGCATCCAAGTCCTCCCGAAAACGGCGGAACAAGAAGCGCCGCCAGGACGCTACTAAAGCCGGGCACGCCGACCAACACGTTCAGGTAGTGCTGGAGCGCGCCTTCGATACTGCTGGGTTGCTTTCAGACGTCTCGAAAGCGACCGACCCTGCAGCGGAGGTTGAGCGGCGCATCGATGATGCGGCGACGCAGTTCGTCGAGGGGTTCGCTGGCTACGACCCTCTGGGAACGCTTGAGGCCATTCGCATGATGACGTTGCCGTTCGCCCCGGCGGGCGTCTCGCCGCCCGCCAGCGCGCAGAGCGGCCCCGCTGTCGCAGAGGTCTTGGCCGTTGTGCTCCGGTGTGCGGAGTCAGAGATGGATTCCGGTGTCGAACCCAAGCGGGTCGATCAAGACTGAATCGCCCCGGGTTTGTCAGAGGCTCGCAAGTGCCGCGTCGGCGGGTACCGGTGCGGGGTGGTTGTGATGATAGGTGTCCTCGAGCTCGATGGGCGGGATCATGCCGATCTCGCCGTGCAATCGCCGGTGATTGAACCAGTCGATGTATTCCGCGGTCGCGATCTCGAGGTCGTCGATATTCTTCCAGGGCCCGCGGTTGCGGACCAGCTCGGCCTTGAACAGCGAGTTGAAGGCCTCGGCCAGGGCATTGTCGTATGAGTCGCCGGTGGAACCGACCGAGGCGGCCGCGCCAGCCTCGGCAAGACGCTCGGTGTAGCGGATGGCGACGTATTGAACGCCCTTGTCGCTGTGGTGCGTGAGCCCGGTGACCGACTGGCCTGCGCGATCGCGGGTCCAGATGCCCATCTCCAACGCGTCCAGCGCAAGGTCGGTCCGTAGCGACTTCGAGAGCTGCCAGCCGACCACGCGGCGAGAGAACACGTCGATGACGAACGCGGCATACACCCAGCCGACGAAGGTGCGGCAGTAGGTGATGTCCGCGACCCACAACTGGTTCGGAGCGGTTGCAGTGAAGTCGCGATCGACCAGGTCAGGCCGACTATCCGGGCCGCGACCGGAGATCGTGGTGCGCGGGCCCTTGGCTCGGCTAATCCCTCGTAACCCCGCAACGCGCATGAGCCGCTCGACCGTGCAGCGCGCGACGACGACGCCCTCGCGACGCAGTTGGGCGTGGACCTTCTTCGCCCCGTAGACGCCAAAGTTCGCCGAGTGGACGCGGTGGATCTCGATCAGCAGTTCCTCGTCGCGCAGTGCTCGCTTCGAGGGTGGTCGGGTCTTGAACGCGTAGTACGTGCTCGGCGCGATCTGCGTGCCCGCTGCGGTCAGCGTCCGACAGATCGGCTCGACGCCGAACTCATGCTTGTACTGGTCGATGTATTCCACGATCAACGCTGTGGGCGGTCGAGCTCCGCCGCGAAAAAAGCCGAGGCCGACCTCAGGATCGAGTTCGCCCTGCGCAGCTCACGCACTTCCTTCTCCAGCTCGACCAGGCGCTGGGACTCGCTGGTCGTGGTCCCGGGACGGTGCCCCTCGTCGACCTCGGCCTGCACAACCCAGTTCCTCAAAGTCTCGGGATTGATCCCCAGTTGCTCGCCCACACGGCGGAACGTGCCCGACCTCGTCGATGGATCGCGCCGTGACTGAACAGCCATCCTCGTGACTCTCTCCCGAAGCTCGTCGGGGTACTTCCTCGGTGCTGCCATGCTCCTCATCCTCCCGTGGATTCAGAGCCTCCACCAGACCCGGGGCGATTCACCCTTCAGCAGTACCCACCCCAGCCCTGCCGCCAAGCCCCGAATTGATCTACCAACCCTTCGCCGAAGGTACCCCGGAGGCGGGCACCGTGGCGCCGACCTTCCTGCCGGGTCGGGGTGTCGAACAGGTGAATTGCACGACTAGCCCGGCGGACACTCCTCGACTTTCGCTATTATCAGTAGCACTTCGTGCGAACCAAGATCGCCAGGCGCCCGAGAGCAGTCTCGGGGATGGGAGTGTGGGTGCGGTGATGGCGGCCAGGCGCGGCGCGGGTCCTCGGTCCAAGGACGTGATGGATGACAAAGACCCGCGTTTGGTTCGTTCACGCAACCGGTTGGTTGATGCGGCATCTGCCCTGTTGAAGACCGGCGGGGTTGATGCAGTCACGGTCGGGGCGGTCTCCCGGATGTCGCGGGTGGCTCGAACGACGTTTTACCGGCATTTCGACGGCACCACCGATTTGTTGGCTGCGGCGTTCGAACGATTGTTGCCCCACGCCGACGTCCCTGACGCGCACGGACCAATCCGCGACAGTTTGGTGCGGTTGGTCCGTGCTCAGGCTGCGTTGATCGAGCAGGCGCCACTGCAATTGACCGCCTTGGCGTGGCTGGCGATGGTGCCGGAGGAGCCCGGGGAGCAGCAGAACACCCTCGCGCCGCTGCGCGCTCGTGTCATCGCGCAGTACCGGGAACCGTTCGATCAGGTGTTGCAGAGCGCCGCCGCCCAGAAGGAACTCGACGAGTTCGATCCCGGCGTGGCCATCACCCAGCTCGTGGGCCCGCTGGTCTTCGCGCGGCTGTCCGGCCTTCGCTCGATGAGTGGCGCGGACTGCGAACAGCTTGTCGACGACTTTCTCGCCGCCCACCGCCGCTGATCCGATAGTCCCGCGTCGCCGAACAATACATTCCTTTCGCTACATGCTGTAGCGTAGTGATACCGATTGATTCATTTGTCGAAGGGTGTGCGATGCCAACGCAGCGATGGATGCGTGAGCAGTGGTGAAGCTTCGGCGATCGACCGGTCGCGGTGAGTACAGCCGGTCGCTGGGGCAGGTGGGACGCTTCGTCTTGTCGCACAAAGCGCTGGTAGCGGGCGTCTGGGTGGCTGTTGCCGTGGTGTTGGCTGTGCTGTTTCCCCAGTTGGAAACAGTTGTGCGCCAGCAATCGGTGGACCCAATTCCTAAGGGCGTGCCGTCGTTTCAGGCGCTCGATCGCATGGGCGAGGCGTTCGACGAAAAGGGCGCGAAGACCACGGTGTTCGTGGCAATGGAAGATCCGGCCGGACTCACCGAGCCCGCCCGCCAACGCTATGACGACCTCGTGGTCCGGCTCCGCGCCGACCGCGATGATGTGCAGGCCGTACGCGACCTGCTCGCCGACCCGATCACTGCCCGACAAGCGCTCAGCGAAGACGGCAAAGCCTGGTACTTGCCCGTCGGGGTCAGCGGCAGCCTCGGCGGGCCGACGGCGGCCCACGCTGTGGAATCGATCCGCGAGACCGCAGCAGAGGTCTTTACCGGCACCAGCACGACAGTCCACGTGACCGGACCAACAGCGACCTTCAGCGACCAAATCGTCACCGCTGAAAAGGATCTGGTGGTCATCACCATCGCCACCGTCGTGCTGATCGCCATAATCTTGCTGATCGTCTATCGGTCGGTGTTCACTGCGTTGCTACCGCTTCTGGTCATCGGTATCAGTCTCGCCGTAGCCCGCGGAGTCATGTCTGCGTTAGGCGAACTGGGCATGCCAGTCTCGCAATTCACCGTTGCGTTCATGACCGTCATCTTGCTCGGCGCCGGTGTGGACTATTCGGTCTTTGTGATCAGCAGATACCACGAAAGGCTGCGCCAAGGCGCCGCCGCGTCCGACGCTCTCATCGATGCCACCGCCACCATCGGACGGGTGATCCTTGCGTCGGCAAGCACTGTTGCTCTCGCGTTCTTAGCCATGGTCTTCGGGCAGCTCAGCGTCTTCGCCACCCTCGGCCCCGCCTGCGCAGTGGCGATCCTCATCGGATTCCTCGCCACCGTCACGTTGTTGCCGCCAGTGCTGCTGTGGGCTGCGCGATGGGGGTGGGGTGCCCCGCGCAAAGACCTCACGCGGCGCTACTGGAACCGCATCGCGGTCCTCGTCGTACGCCGCCCGGCGCCGTTGCTGGCCGTCAGCCTCGTCGGATTGACGATCCTGAGCGTCACCGCGCTGGGCATTCAGATCACCTACGACGACCGAGACGGTCAACCCACAACCACCGACAGCAACGAAGGTTACGCACTGCTCAACCGGCACTTCCCGCAAGACATCACCATCGCGGAATTTGTCGTCGTGGATTCGCCCACCGATCTGAGAACAACCAACGGACTTGCCGACCTTGATCAGATGGCAGCTCGGATTGCGCAGATCCCCGGCGTCACCCGTGTGGTCGGTGTCACTCGCCCGACCGGAGCCAAACTCGAACAAGCCCAACTCTCCTGGCAGAACGGGCAGATCGGCGATCGGGTGGCCGGCTCAGTGGGTGAGGGCCAAGCCCGCAAAGGTGACCTCGAACAATTGCGTTCTGGTGCAGACCAACTCGCCGACGGCCTCGAACAACTCGACATACAGATCCGCACCAATCTCACCCCACTGGCTGGCATTCTTAACCAAGTCACCACCATCGGGGCCGAAATAGGTCAATACCAACCACTTCTACAAACACTGACCGCCGCCGCACCCCAACTCGACCAAGCCGCGCAGAACGCCCCTCAGCTAGCAGCCCTGGCCGAACAGTCATCAGCCGCCATAGCCACAATCACCTCAGTGCTCCCGTTACTGGATAACTCAGCGCTGTGCACTCAACTACCCCAATGCAGCACCCTGCGCCAACAAGCCCGCGATCTCGCCGCACTCCGCGACAGCGGGTTCTTCACCCAGATCACGACACTGTCCACCCAGCTCGCGCAGATGGACACCCCCCTCACCGCGGTCACCAACCAACTCAACGCCACCGTCGCCACCCTCGAGACCACGCTGGGAACCATCGGGGCCCAAGACCTGCCAACCAAACTCGCCCAACTGCAGACCGGGGTCTCCCAACTCGCCGCCGGCTCGCGAACACTCGCCGAAGGCGTATCTGCACTCGTCGACAGCAACCTTCAACAACTCGCCGGCATGGCCACGCTCGCCGCCCAACTACAGACCACCGCGCGCGAAACCCGCGGCTCGGACTCGGCCACCGGCTTCTACTTACCCAAAGATGCTTTCGCTGACCAGCAATTCGCCGACGTTGCGCGCCAATTCATCTCCCCGGACGGACACACCGTGCGCTACGCCGTCCAGACAAGCTTCGACCCCTACAGCGCGGACGCCATGCGCCTGGCCAGCACCATCGCCACCGTCGCCAACGACGCAAAACCCAACACCACCCTGACCGACTCCACCGTCTCCGTCGCCGGCTTCCCCGCTATCAACGCCGACCTGCAACGACTGCTCACCAACGACTTCCGCCTCCTGGCCCTGGCCACCCTGGCCATCGTCGGCATCATCCTGATCATCCTGCTGCGCTCACTGGTCGCACCCATCTACCTACTCGGCACCGTCGTACTCAACTACACCGCAGCATTGGGCATAGGCGTCCTGATCTTTCAGCACATACTCCACACCGACATCGCTTGGCCTGTGCCCCTATTAGCGTTCATCGTCCTGGTAGCCGTCGGCGCCGACTACAACATGCTGCTGGTCTCACGATTGCGCGAAGAATCACATCACAACGTCCGAGTCGGAGTGCTCCGCACCGTCACCAACACCGGCTCAGTTATCACCTCAGCAGGCCTCATCTTCGCCGCCAGCATGTTCGGCCTCATCGCCGGTTCCATCGGCATCATGACCCAAGTCGGACTCATCATCGGCGTAGGCCTTCTCATCGACACCTTCATCGTCCGCACCATCGTGGTACCAGCCATCGCCACACTCCTCGGCAACGCAAGCTGGTGGCCCCAAAAGCCAACGACCCCTCCCACCCAACGCCGCCACCGACCCCACCCCGCAAAGCAAACATAAAGCCGGGGGACTGCTGCACGACCAGGTGACAGTTTCGGTGTCATGCCGCTGAGGCGGCTGTGTTGATGATCGTCTCGTATTCGATCGGGGTCAACCGGCCGAGGCGGGCCTGACGACGGCGTCGGTGGTAGGTCCGTTCGATCCAGGTGACGATCGCGATCCGCAACTGCTCGCGGGTGCTCCAGCGGTGCCGGTCCAGGACGTCCTTCTGGAGGAGCGCGAAGAACGATTCCATCGCTGCGTTGTCGCCGGCGGCACCGACTCTGCCCATGGACCCAACCAGGCCGTGTCGGTTGAGCGCGGACACGAACTTCCGCGACCGGAATTGAGAGCCCCTGTCCGAATGGACAATACAACCCGAAACATCGTCCTCTCGGCGGGCAACAGCGTTGTCCAGAGCGGTCACGGCGAGACGGGACTTCATCCTGGAGTCGATGCTGTAGCCGACGATCCGCCCCGAGCAGGCGTCTTTGATCGCGCAGAGGTAGAGCTTGCCCTCGTCGGTCCAATGCTCGGTGATATCAGTGAGCCACACTTGGTCCGGTGTGTCGGCGGTGAAGTCGCGTTCGACCAGGTCGTCGTGCACAGGCGGGCCCGGCTTCTTACCGTTCTTCCCACGTTTCTTGCCGAAGCTCGACCACCACTGGTTGGCCGAGCAGATCCGCCATGCCGTCCGCCCGCTCATCGGCTGACCAGCAGCTTCGGCTTCATCGGCGAGGAAGCGGTACCCGAATTCCGGGTCATCACGATGCGCGTCGAACAGGGCGTTCGCCCGCTCCGCTTCGACCCAGTCTGCCGCGGTGACCGCGTCCCTGAGCCACCGGTAGTAGGGCTGTCTGGAGAGCTTGAGTACCCGGCACGTCACCGTGACGGGGATTCCGTCGGCGGCGAGCTCTTTCACGAGCGGGTAGAGCCTTTTCCCGGAAGGTTCGCCTGCGACAGATATGCCGCAGCCCGTCGCAGGACCTCGTTCTCCTGCTCCAACAACCGATTCCGCTTCCGAAGCTCTCTCAGTTCGGCAGATTCGGTCGACGTTGTTCCAGGCTTGTGTCCGTCGTCGATGGCGACGCGGCGCATCCACTTGGCCAGGGTCATCTCATGGATCCCGAAGTCTTTCGCGACCTGCGCGAGTGTCACGCCAGGTTCACGGTCTCGGGCTACCCGGACCACATCGTCGCGGAACTCCTGCGGATAAGGCTTAGGCACGATAGTCATCCTTCCAGGCCCACCCTCGGGCAAGCCAGATCAGATGTCACCTATACGTGCAGCAGTCCCGTTAGCCCGCTTCAATTCAGTGTTCTCGCGTCTGAGTCGCTTGAGTTCGGCCGATTCCTCAGTCGTTGTTCCCGGCCGCTGGCCAGCATCGACCTCGGCCCGACGACACCACTTGCGGACCGTTTCTGGCGTACCTATCCCGAGTAGCTCAGCGACCTTGCCCATCGCTGCCCACTCCGAGTCATCCTCAGCCCGAATCTCAGCGACCATCCGGATCGCCCGCTCACGCATCTCGGCCGGGTACCTCTTCGTCCCACTTCCTGACATGACTCCATCCTTCCCAACGAACAGAGTCTCCGGACACGCCGGGGCGATTCACGATGAGGATGGGCGCCGGCTGGTGGTGCGTAACGGCTACCACAACCCGCGGGAGGTGATGACCGCCGCCGGTGCGGTTCCGGTGCGGGCACCAAGGGTCAACGACAAACGGGTCGACCCTGAAACTGGTGAACGCCAACGGTTCTCGTCGGGGATCATCCCGGCCTGGGCACGTAAAAGCCCCGAGGTCAGCGCGGTGTTGCCGCTGCTGTACCTGCACGGGTTGTCGTCGGGAGATTTTGGGCCGGCGCTGGAGCAGTTTCTTGGCTCGGGTGCGGGGTTATCGGCGGCCACGATCACTCGACTGGCCAGCCAGTGGCAGAAGGAAGCGGCCGCCTTCGACGACCGCGACATCACCAGCGATTATGTCTACCTCTGGGTCGACGGCATCCACCTCAAAGTCCGGCTCGAGCAGGAGAAGCTGTGTCTGCTGGTGATGATCGGCGTGCGTGCCGACGGCCGTAAAGAGCTCGTCGCCCTGGCCGATGGGTACCGCGAATCCACCGAATCATGGGCCGATCTATTGCGGTCGTGCCGACGCCGCGGCATGGCGGCCCCGAACCTGGCCGTCGGGGACGGGGCGCTGGGGTTCTGGGCTGCGCTGCGCGAGGTGTTCCCGGACACCCGAGAGCAGCGGTGCTGGTTTCATAAACAGGGCAATGTGCTTGCCGCACTGCCCAAGTCGGCCCATCCGAATGCGATCAAAGCGATGCAGGAGATCTACAACGCCGAGGACATCGGCTACGCCCGTAAGGCCATCGCCGCCTTCGAGAAGACCTACGGGGCGAAGTATCCCAAAGCGGTCGCCAAGATCGTCGACGACGCTGATGTGCTGCTGGAGTTCTACCACTACCCGGCCGAGCACTGGACCCACCTGCGCACGACCAACCCGATCGAGTTGACCTTCGCCACCGTGCGGTTACGGACCAAGGTGACCAAGGGACCCGGCTCCCGAGCCGCGGGACTGGCGATGGCCTACAAGCTCATCGAAGCCGCACAAGTGAAATGGCGAGCCGTCAACGTGAAGCGCCCTGGGTTCCGTTCCGAGTCTCAGCAAGGAGAATCGGAGTATGCCCAAGAAGTTCAGTCCAGAGCTGCGTGAGCGTGCCGTGCGCATGGTCTACGACCGCCAAGCCCGCGAGGGCGGCC
>NZ_JBARYI010000083.1:0-10553 GCF_049647785.1 Gordonia sp. (in: high G+C Gram-positive bacteria) | reverse complement strand
CACTATGTCTGACATAGTGCGGGAATCAACGCATCATGCGAGAACGGACGCGGAGAGAGATGGGGAAGGGCCCCGGGAGTCTGTGATTCCCGGGGCCCTTCCTTGTGTTTGCTTATGCGGTTCCGCCGCGACGACGCTGCTTCAGCAGGTCTAAGCG
The DNA here is from genome assembly GCF_049647785.1 of Gordonia sp. (in: high G+C Gram-positive bacteria). GTDB lineage: Bacteria > Actinomycetota > Actinomycetes > Mycobacteriales > Mycobacteriaceae > Gordonia. The sequence goes on along the minus strand of NZ_JBARYI010000083.1, from coordinate 10,396 downwards.
TTCGGTAAGCAGTACTTCTAGTTCAGCTTCCGAGCGACGCTCCAGGAGCATGTCCCAGTGGGTGCGCGGCGGCTTGCCCTTCTTTTCCTCGGGGGCAGCACCTTCGAGGAGCTTGCCTTCCATACCGTTCTTGCACGGCCAGGTACCGGGGATTTCAGCTTCGTCTGCGAACGGAATGTCGAAGATTTCGCCGTTGTCGGTGCGGTACTGGACGAGGCGACGCGGCGCGAGATCGTGGTCGCGGTCGGTCTCGTAGCTCACCGCTCCGAGCCGGCTGCCACGCAGGACTCGATCTGCCATGAAGTCTTCCTCTCAATCGGTCTGGTGTCGGGGTCGTCAATGTCGGGTGATCGGTGCCATTCTACGCGGTCTGGGCCGCAGGCCGCGTTCCGCGGTACCGTCACTATGTGTCTCAATCTCCGACCACCGCATCGCCGCCCCCGGAAGCTGCAGGCCAGCCAGGTCTTCGTCGGCGGCCGTACGCGTGCGCTTGGTGTGGACGCGAGATGGTGGATTCGGAGCGTGGACGTAGGCGCAAGTACTGCAAACGGTCATGCAGGCAGCGCGCCTACGAACAAAGAACGCTGGTTGAGGGTACTTCTATTCCCGCCGACGCCATTATTTTGAGCCCGACCGAAGCGGCCGAACTCGGCGACCGGATGTTTGCCCTGCGCTGCGCTGCCGAAGACCTCGCCACCGCGTTGGGAGAGCAGGCAGACAGGGAAGCCCTGGCCGAACTCACCGAGGAACTGCTGCGGTTGGCTCGCGAAGCCGAACGCTTGCGTTAGCTGACCCACAGTCCCGAGTGCGGACGACTGTCGGTACTCGGCAGTAAGATTAAACATCGTGAACGACGAACGCGAGGCTGACGCCGCCGCACCCGACAGCGGGTCCGGTCGGGCACTGGCGCGGGCCGGAGAACTCCTGGCCCGCACCGACGAAAGCTCAACCGCCATTCGTGCCGCCCATCTGGCGCTCCGACTCGCGCCGTTCGAAGGGATTCTGCCACCGGGCGATCGCACTTCCGACCGCGTGGCACGACTGCTCGTAGACGTTCGGCCCGACCGCCCCAGCGCCATTCGCGAACTCGGTTTAGGCGCGGTTGTGGTGTGGCAGTCGCTCGTCGAACGTCGGCAACCCAACCCCACCGGCCCCGTCGCAGCAACCATCCTTTTCACCGACCTCGTCGGGTTCTCCACGTGGGCATTGCGAGCGGGGGACGACCAAGTTCTGGAGTTGCTGGAACAAGTGAACGACGTCCACGAGCAAGTAATCCAGTCGCACGGTGGCCAGGTAGTCAAGACCATCGGCGACGGGACCATGGCGGTATTCGTCGATGCCAGCGATGCGATCGCGGCCGCCCACGAGTCCGTTGGTGCCGTGAGCGCAATTGTCGTCGGCGATTTCCGGCCCGCCCTGCGGGCTGGCTTGCACTCCGGAATGCCGCGAGCGGTGGGCGGCGACTTTCTCGGTGTTGACGTCAATATTGCGGCTCGCGTGTGCGATGCAGCAGGCGGTGGCCAGGTCTACGCGAGCCAGGCCGCGCTCGATGAGGTCAACGCCGATGAGTACGTGGTACGCCGCAAGCGCTTCAAGGCGAAGGGCGTGCCGAAGGGCCTTCAGGTGTTCCGCGTGGTGCCGCGGTACGACGAACCCGTCTGATCCGCGCATGCCATTCGACGACGACGATCTCGAGGCTTACTACCGGCGTGTGGAGGCCAGGACCTCGGCGAACTCGTCACGGTCACGCAAACGTGAACGCGTGGTGCCTGCGGTGCAATTTGAGTGTCCGACACCGGAGAAGATCGCCTACCCGACCCTTGCTGCGGTCACCGGCGCCATCCTCGCTATTGCCAGGCAGTCGCGGGATCGCCCATCGCTTCGTTCGTACGAGTGCAAATGCGGTTCCTGGCACCTCACGAGCGCGGTGCCGCGCCCCTACCGATAACAACGTCCCACCGAAGAAACAGCAGGTCCCCGACGGGTTTCCGTCGGGGACCTGCTGTTGTCGTTAGTGCCGAGCAGCTAAGCGGCGCCGAGTACAGCTACCGGCATGTTGCCAAGTTGCATGCTCAGGCGTTCGTTAGCGCTCTGGTCCATCCGGACAGCAATTCGGTGAGCGAGATCGCGGATCCTGGATACAAAAGTCGGACTGGTGCTGGTGTGCATGGTGGAGTCCTCCTCCGTCAGTTGCAGTCCATTCATTTGTAACCTAGCGGCAAGGTGATGTCAAGTTCCATTGGGTCGTGGTTCACCTTTTGTTAACCTAATCCAACCGGCGTTCACCTAACGCAGCCTAGATAAGTGACGCTAGTCTCTCTACCTCCTGGACTGTGCCCGCCGACACCAACATGGTCGTCACGCCAGCCTTCTCCCACACTTTGATCTGTTCGCGAACGTGGGACTCATCGCCGACAATTGCCGAATCGTCAACGACCGCATCGGGGATGATCGCGGCCGCTTCCGCCTTGCGGTCACTGCGAAACAATGCGGTGACCTCGTCAACCACGTCGCCGTAACCCATCCGGCGGTACACCTCGGCGTGGAAGTTGGTGTCCTCGCTACCCATGCCACCCATGTAGAGCGCGAGGAAAGGCTTGATTGCGGCGTAGGCGGCGTCGCGATCCTCAGTGAGGACAATTTGCGCGACCGCCGCGATTTCGAAGGTCTCACGAGTGTTGCGCGCTCCGGGACGTGCGAAGCCTTCATCAAGCCAACCGTTGTACTCGTCCGCCATCCGCGGGGTAAAGAAGAGCGGCAGCCATCCGTCGGCAATCTCGGCCGCGAGGGCAATGTTTTTCGGGCCCTCGGCACCGAGATACACGGGAATGTCGGATCGCAGGGGATGCACGATCGATTTGAGAGGCTTTCCCAATCCCGTGGAGCCTTCGCCAGCGAGCGGGAGTGGGTAGTGCGGGCCAGCGTTTGTGACGGGGGCTTCACGCGCCCACACCTGGCGCATGATGTCGATGTATTCGCGCGTGCGGGCCAATGGCTTGCCGAACGACTGCCCGTACCAGCCTTCGACGACCTGCGGCCCGGACACACCGAGACCGACGATGTGCCTTCCGCCGGACAGGTGATCGAGTGTTTGTGCCGCCATGGCGCACGCGGTAGGGGTGCGCGCAGAGAGTTGTAGGACCGAGGTCCCCAATTGGAGCCGCTGGGTTTGGCTGCCGTACCAAGACAGGGGCGTGTAGGCGTCTGATCCCCACGCTTCTGCGGTAAAGACCGAGTCGAAGCCCGATCGTTCGGCGGCTTCGACGAGCTCGCGGTGATTTGTGGGCGGCTGTGCGCTCCAATAGCCAAGTTGCAGACCGAGTTTCATTCCCCGAGCCTAACGAGCAAAGCCTCGCCGGAAGTATTTTCCGGCGAGGCTTTGCTCGTTTTGCGGTTCCCGCCTGAGGGCCGCTGCGTGGTGATTAGCCGCGCAGATCGAACCTGTCGGCATCCATGACCCGGACCCAAGCAGCGACGAAGTCGTCGACGAACTTGGCGCTGGCGTCGTCGGATCCGTACACCTCGGCGAGAGCACGCAACTGCGCGTTGGCACCAAAGACGAGGTCGGCGCGAGTTGCCGTCCATTTGCGGTCACCGGATGCGAGGTCGCTGCCGACGTAGGTGCCGTCGCCCGCCTCGGTCCATTCGGTTTCCATATCGAGGAGGTTGACGAAGAAGTCGTTCGACAGCGTCTCCGGACGGTCGGTCAGCACGCCGTGCTGCGACCCTCCGTAGTTGGCACCGAGAACACGTAGGCCGCCGACGAGTGCCGTCATCTGCGGGCCGGTGACCCCTAGCAGCTGTGCCCGGTCGACGAGCAGGTACTCGGCCGGGATCGGGGCATCCGCAGCCAGGTAGTTGCGGAATCCGTCCCAGCGGGGCTCCATAACGATGAAGGACTCCACGTCCGTCTCATCCTGCGAGGCGTCGGTACGGCCAAGTGAAACGGGGACCGTGACCTTGTGGCCCGCCGCGGCGGCAGCCTTTTCGACCGCCGCAGCGCCGCCGAGCACGATCACGTCGGCCACGGAGACCTTCTTGGTGCCCGACTCGGAGTTGAATGCCTCGGCCACGCCCTCGAGCACGGTGAGCGCCTTGTCGAGTTCGGCGGGCTCATTGACCGTCCAGTTGCGTTGTGGCTCCAGGCGAACACGTCCACCATTGGCACCACCGCGCTTGTCGCTGTTACGGTACGACGCCGCCGACGCCCACGCAGTCTTCACCAACTGGGCGACGCTGAGACCCGAATCCAGGATTTGCTGCTTGAGCGCGGCAGCGTCACTCTCGTCGATCGCTTCGTAGGTCGCCGCAGGTACCGGGTCCTGCCAAACCAGCGTCTCGCTGGGAATCTCGTTGCCGAGGTAACGGGAGAGAGGGCCCATGTCGCGGTGGGTCAGCTTGAACCATGCGCGAGCGAAGGCATCGGCGAATTCATTCGGGTTCTCAAGGAACCGTCGCGAAATCTTGCCGTAGATCGGGTCTTCGCGGAGTGCAATATCCGTTGTCAGCATCATCGGCTGGTGACGCTGCTCGGGATCCTGCGGGTCGGGAACACTCGTGGACCCAGCGTTGTCCTTTGGGCGCCACTGGGTAGCGCCAGCGGGTCCGGTGTAGGTTTCCCACTCGTAGCCAAACAACGTCCAGAAGAAGTTGTTGTCCCAGGTGACAGGGGTGCTGTTCCATGCGCCCTCGATGCCGGAACTGATGGCGTCGGCGCCGGAACCGGTGCCGTACGAGCTCTTCCAGCCGATTCCCATGTTCTCGAGCGGTGCGGCTTCCGGCTCGGGGCCGACGTTGTCGGCCGGTCCGGCGCCGTGGGTCTTGCCGAAGGTGTGACCGCCGGCGATCAGGGCGACGGTCTCTTCGTCATCCATGGCCATGCGCGCAAAGGTTTCGCGAATGTCGATAGCCGCCTTCAGCGGATCCGGGTTTCCGTTCGGACCCTCGGGATTGACGTAAATCAAACCCATCTGCACTGCAGCGAGCGGATTCTCAAGGTCGCGGTCACCGGTGTAGCGCTCGTCGTCGAGCCAGGTGGTTTCTGGACCCCAGTAGATCTCCTCGGGCTCCCACTTGTCGATACGACCACCGCCGAAACCAAAGGTCTTGAAGCCCATCGATTCGAGAGCAACGTTGCCGGCGAAAATAATGAGGTCGCCCCACGACAGCTTGCTGCCGTACTTCTTCTTGATGGGCCACAGCAGACGACGAGCCTTGTCGAGTCCTGCGTTGTCTGGCCAGCTGTTGAGCGGCGCGAACCGCTGCATGCCGTGACCGGCTCCGCCGCGGCCGTCAGCGACACGGTAGGTTCCGGCAGCGTGCCAGGCCATACGGATAAACAGTGGACCGTAGTGCCCGTAGTCGGCGGGCCACCACGACTTCGAGTCGTGCATGAGGTTCTCGAGGTCACGACGGACGGCAACGAGATCGAGTGACGCGAACTCCTTCGCGTAGTCGAAGTCGGCACCCATCGGGTCGCCCTCGGCGGGGTTTTCGGCGAGGAGTTTGAGGTTGAGTTGTTTGGGCCACCAGTCACGGTTTCCGCCGCCTTCGGACGGTGCGGCCATGCCACCGGTCACGGGGCACTGGGTGGGTTCGGGCTGAGATTCGGACACTGCAGTTCCTTTCGGTAATGAAACTTCGCAGGGGGTTTGTCTACGGATTTCGATCGCGGATTGAACTGTTCGCGGGGCCGGGGTCCTCCGGTTCACGCGTGGTGTCGTCGACTGCAGCGCAAGCGGGGCACACGCCCCAGTAGATGACCTCGGCTTCGTCGATCGTGAATCCGTGGTCGGACGCCGCCTGCAGGCATGGCGCTTCGCCAACAGCGCAGTCAACATCTTGGACATCGCCGCATACTCGGCAAACGAGATGGTGGTGGTTGTCCAACACCCGTGTCTCATAGAGGGACACGTGGCCCGACGGCTGGATCCGTCGGATGAGCCCGGCATCACTGAGAGCGTGCAGGACGTCGTAGACGGCCTGACGAGAAACGCCGGGAAGTTCTTCACGCACAGCAGCCAACACCGTGTCGGTTTCGGCGTGCGGGTGCGTGTCGAGGGCCGCCAGCACCGCAAGCCGAGGCCGGGTGACGCGCATTCCGGCTTCGCGAATCTTGGAAGTGTAATCGGTGGCCATGACTACATCGTACTACTTTTCTGTACCAAGTCCAGATAATTAGGAATTTTTCATCGAAATAGATCGAATGGCTGCCGGGTCGGCCGCACCGACCTCCGTCTCGACCCCCGCTTGCGCCGCACCCGACGACAGAAAACGGCGCGGAACGTCGCGGGTCATGATGTCGATCGCGCGCTGATCCACCCCCTCCGACAACAGGTCGGGAATCACTCGTTTCGTGATCTGGAAGTAGTCCCAATCCGGCACGTACTCTTGCCGCTTGGCGACGTCGAACCAATCGCTAAACGAGGACGAATCCTGAGACAGCACCATTCGATCTGCGTAGCCGCGCTCAACCAACTCCCGCACCGTGCGAAGCCGGTCTGAATAGGGGAGCAGCACATCCAACCCGAATCGGTCCATCCCGAGGATCGAGCCAGCGTCGGCGAGTCGCATCAAGTAGTCGAGGTCGGTGGTATCACCGCTGTGGGCAATCTGAACCCGGGTGAGATCAACACCTTCCTCGGCGAGGACGCGTTGCGCGATCAGTCCGGACTGCGTGTGCGGATTGGTGTGGACCACCACGGGGGCCCCGGTCTGGACTGCGGCGCGTCCGACCGACCGCATTACTCGCTCCACGCCGGAACTGAGTCCCTCAGCCTCAATGGCACAGAACAGGAAGCCCGCTTTAATGCCGGTGTCGCCGACACCCTCGGTGAGGTCGCGGATGAAAGCGGCATCGAGGGGATCCGGCAGGTCGTCGTAACCCAGGCCCGGCCCCGTGTAGTGAAACTGAAAAGGCAGATCGTGAAAGGTAAACAGTCCCGTCGCGACAACGATATTGAGCTCGACGCGCTCGGCGACCTTGGCGATGCGTTCTACATTGCGCCCCAACCCCGCAACGGAGACGTCCATGAGCGTATCGACACCCGCCGCCTTCAACTCGGTGAGCGTGGCAACGGCTTCGTCGACTCGGGCCGCTTCGTCCCAGTCGGTAAGGAAGTTGATCCGGTAGTCCTCGTTGAGCACAAAGATGTGTTCGTGTGAGAGCACCGTCCCCAGTTGGTCCGCATCTATCGGACCGGCTGCGGTGTTGATCCTCGCCATGACGCCTCTCGTTGGAATGTTGGCTCCAAGCGGTGCCATGCCAATCAACGTCCAAAGGTAGTCGCTGAAAAGGCCCAATGTGCGAGTACCGGCGAAGCTCTCTTCCCGGTGGGGTGCACACATCTCAGGGTTTCCCAAGCGAGAAGTTCTTAGCGTTGACGCATGCCCCAAGTTCCGACTGCGACAGCGGTCAAACCACTGGTCGCCAGCTCTCTGTTGCTGATGACCCTCGTCGCGCTGAGCGTTTACGTGCTATCGGTGAACGGGCCCACCGGATGGGATGAGTCGGTGACGTCATGGATGCTGGCACACCGGTCCGCGGGCGTAACGACCGTTGCCGAGTTTGTTTCCACGGTGATGAGCCCGATCGCCTCGATTCTGATTGCTCTGGCCGTCGGCGGCCTACTGTGGCGGCGCGACAGGACGACAGCACGTGGCCTGGCGCTGGTGTTGACCGTTGTGTCTGCCGACGCGCTCACGGAGGTGCTGAAAATCCTGGTTCACCGCACGCGGCCCCCGTTGTCGTGGCAATTGGAAGCCCATGAGCTAGCAGGCTCTTTCCCATCGGGTCACACCACCGGTGCCGCAGCCTTGGCTTTCGGCCTGGCGGTGGTACTCCTGCCCCGAGCGAGCATCCAAGCTCGCCGACAAGACCAACATCGCGGTCGCGCGGTTGTCGCAATCGCCGTCGCAATCGTCGTCGCGGTCAGCGTCGCTGCCTCACGCGTATACCTGGGTATGCACTGGGCGACGGACGTGACGGCTGGCCTCCTTGTCGGCCTGATCGCCGCGCTTCTGGTACCAGCCATTCTGAATCTCCTGACCTCGCAGCATCAGGCGGGCAAGCATTCGGAAGATATGCACTCCGCACCAGGGCCGATCACCACCAGGGTCAATATCTACGGGGTCGATCACCACGGGGTCGATCACTCGAACGCCAAGTAGGGCTCCATGATTTAGGCTGTAGCAATGTTGAGCGCGGGGCAGAATTTTGCGAACTATCGGATAGTGCGGCAGCTGGGCGCTGGGGGAATGGGCGAGGTGTACCTGGCTGCCCATCCACGCCTGCCCCGCGAAGACGCCCTCAAGGTGCTTCCTACTGAGCTGACGGACGACCCGACCTACCGGGCCCGCTTCACGCGCGAGGCCGATCTCGCCGCCCAACTCGACCACCCCAGCATCGTGAGCGTGTACGACCGCGGCGAGTTCAATGGTCAGTTGTGGATCGCGATGAAGTACATCCCGGGCTCGGACTGCGATCAGTTGCTGCATGCCTCTGGTGCCATGACTTCGGAAGCCGTGATCCAGATCGTGTCGGCAGTCGGCGACGCACTCGACTACGCACACGAGCACGGCATGCTGCACCGTGATGTGAAGCCAGCGAACATTCTGGTCGACGATTCGTCGACGTCGCGCCGCAAGATCTACCTCACCGACTTCGGTATCGCGCGCACGATCGACAATGACACCGCACTCACCGCTGCCAACCTGACGGTTGGCTCGATTCAATACAGCTCGCCGGAACAGCTGCGGGGCGAGAAACTCGACGGCGGAACTGACCAATATGCACTGGCGTGCACCGCATTTCGACTCTTGACCGGGCGCGCGCCGTTCCCGTTGCCCAAACCCACCGACATTATCAGTGCCCACCTTTCGGCACCGGCTCCGAGTGTGACGGCCATCTTGCCGACCCTCGCACCGACCGTCGACACTGTGATAGCGCGCGCCATGGAGAAGGACCCCGCGAGGCGTTATCGCACGTGTGCCGACTTTGCCTCAGACCTTGCTGGCGCCCTGACCAAGCCAGGTTTCAGTCCACGCCGCGCTGAGCCCGGCCAGCGTGCGGCTTACGCGCCCACGATGATCAGCGGCACCCCGATCCCGCCGCAGCCAACGTCGCAGCCTCTCCCGCAGTCGGACCCCCGAAATCAGGTTCCCCCAAGCTCCGGTCAACCCAATGTTGGCCAGCCCAACCTGGCTAACCCGAACCCGATGCCGCAGGGCCCGGCCCAGCAGCCGCAGAACCCGTACGCTGCGCCGGCTTCCGGCACGCCGCAGGCACCGCCTTCACCCGCCGCCACCTACGGTGCCCCGCCGAGCCAAGGTCCGTCGAACCAGCCGCCGTTCAATCAACCGCCGTTTAACCAGGGTCCGCCGAATTCCGGTCCGTACGGATTCGGTCCACAACAGCCCTACGGTGCCCAACCTTCTCCGCAACCATCCAGTGGGGGCAGTGGATCGAAGAAGGTTCTCATCGCGCTCGGCATTCTGGCTCTGGTAGCTGCACTGGCAGTTGGTGGCACCTTCCTATTCCGTTCCATTGACAAGCCGAAAAACGCTTCAGATTCTTCGGTGGCCACCAGCGCCAGCCCGTCAACTAGCGACACGTCAGCTCCGACATCTCCGCCGTCGACCAGCGTTGGTAGCGATCCGCAAGTGGTGGCGGGCGTACCCACCGCATGCACGGTCGGCACAGACACGCAAGGGGTTTCGGCGACGACGGTGGCCGTCCCACCGATCTCTATCCCGTCCGACGAGTTGCCGAAGAGCCCCGGCTGGGTAGCCGACGACGGGCGGTCACGCGTCCCGTTCGCGGCACGGGCAAGCGGGGTTGTCGCACCACGGCCCAATCCGGATAGTTCGTGGATGGCTCAGGTGACGGTCGGAACGCTCCCGTCGAACTTCAGCGGCAATACCGAAGCGACCGTCCGGAAGTTCATCGAGTGCCTGCAAACGAACCCCGGCTATGCGCCAAGTTCGCCGTCTGCACCGACGATCGGTGAAACTCGCAGCAATGTGATTGAAAATTCGTCGATCAAGTACACCCTCATGAAGGCGCAGATTCGGGTCGCCCGAGGCGGATCGGATGTGCAGGGTGACGACATCATCGCTGTCGTCATCGATTCATCACCGATGACCTTCGCTTTCGGTGCCAGCCCGATCGGCGACAGCCGCAGCCAGGCCGAGGTTGAAAAGGCCATCCTGGGTCTGCGCGTGGTTACCGGACAGGCCACGTAACCTGCACACCCTCACGGTCGCGCTAGGTGTAATTCCTCGGGACGTTGTGAACACCTGATGTAGGCGAAGACCTCCGGGCAGGATGTTGGGTTACCACACTCACCATCAACACCCGGAGGTCTTCGTGACACACGCTAACGCATTTCTCACCGCT
>NZ_JBARYI010000082.1:0-124958 GCF_049647785.1 Gordonia sp. (in: high G+C Gram-positive bacteria) | reverse complement strand
GGCCTGATGCGCGTGCATCAGGCCCGCTACACCGGTGTTTAAACGCACAAATGGGCAATCCAGTTTCATAAGCCAGAGGGCGCGCCGATAGAGTAACTACGGAATTGGCCCAGTGGACCGAAATCTTTTTTGCGGTGCGCGCAGAGCCCAGCTCGTGCGGCGCACCAGTTGGGAGAACACCAGAATGACCGCATGGGACAGCGACCTGCAGGGTTGCTATGACACGGTTATCAACCGCAACCCCGGTGAGCCGGAGTTCCACCAGGCAGTTCAGGAAGTCTTCGAGTCCCTGAGCCCGGTGATGGCGCGCCACCCGGAGTACCAGGACGTGCTCACCCGCATGTGCGAGCCGGAACGTCAGATCATCTTCCGCGTGCCGTGGACCGACGACGCTGGCCGTGTACAGATCAACCGCGGTTTCCGTGTCGAGTTCAACTCGGCCCTCGGCCCCTACAAAGGCGGCCTGCGCTTCCACCCGTCGGTGAACCTGTCGATCGTCAAGTTCCTCGGCTTCGAGCAGATCTTCAAGAACGCCCTCACCGGCCTGCCCATCGGCGGCGGCAAGGGTGGCTCGGACTTCGACCCCAAGGGTCGCTCCGACCGCGAAGTGATGCGCTTCTGCCAGTCGTTCATGACCGAGCTGTACCGCCACATCGGTGAGTACACCGACGTACCCGCCGGTGACATCGGCGTCGGCGGCCGCGAAATTGGCTACCTGTTCGGCCAGTACAAGCGCATCACCAACCGCTACGAGTCGGGCGTCCTCACGGGCAAGGGCCTGTCGTGGGGTGGCTCGCAGGTGCGTCCCGAGGCCACCGGCTACGGTGCCGTGTTCTTCGTCGACGAGATGCTGAAGGCTACCGGCGACAGCTTCGACGGCAAGAAGGTCCTCGTCTCGGGTTCGGGCAACGTCGCCACCTACGCGATTGAGAAGATCCACCAGCTCGGCGGCACGGTTATCGCCTGCTCGGATTCGTCGGGTTACATCGTCGACGAAGAGGGCATCGACCTGGAGATCCTCAAAGAGGTCAAGCAGGTCCGCCGCGCACGTTTGGGCGAGTACGTCGCGCTCCGCAACAATGGCACCCGCCTGGTCACCGAGGGCACGTTGTGGCAGGTCCCTGCCGACATCGCGCTCCCCTGCGCCACGCAGAACGAACTCGACGAGGACGACGCCGCAGCGCTGGTCCGCAATGGCTGCAAGATCGTCGCCGAGGGTGCCAACATGCCGACCACTCCGGAGGCCATCAAGGTCCTTCAGGCTGCGAACGTGGGCTTCGCGCCCGGCAAGGCCGCCAACGCCGGCGGTGTCGCCACCTCCGCACTGGAAATGCAGCAGAACGCGTCGCGCGACTCGTGGAGCTTCGACTACGCCGAAGAGCGCCTGAGCTCCATCATGCGCACGCTGCACCACAACTGCCTGACCACCGCCGACAAGTACGACGCCCCCGGCAACTACATCGTGGGTGCCAACGTCGCAGGCTTCGTCAAGGTTGCCGACGCGATGAACGCCCTGGGCGTCATCTAGTCCTCACACCAACAACAACATCCGCTCATTCCCTCCGGGGAGTGAGCGGATGTTTTGTATTGCGGTCTTCTGGAACTACGTTGTGGGCTTGCTACAGCGGTGGCGATGAGCTCTGCTGCAGCTTCTGAACGGCCCAGCCCGCCATCACGAATTGTGTTCTTTGACCTTGGCAATCGCCTTGGGGAATGTCGCGTTGAAAGCCTTCAGGTCGGGGGAAGCGCCGTCGCCCATGGCGTTCGATTGCAGGCTCACCAAGTAGCCGTCGACCACCGCGAATCCAAGAAGCGCACTCGAGTTAACGGTGGTGCCGTTGAGTTTCATCACCGACTCCTGCTTGACGACGATCGCATCCTTCACCTTGAGGTTCGACGAGTCGATAACCTTCGACGTCACCGTGCCCTTGGCACCGATCGCCTGACCCTCGGTGATCTCAACCTTCTGCTTGGCGCACTTCCCGGTGACTGCCGCGCGGAAGTCGGCGATGGTGCGGTCGGAGACAATGACCGTCTGTGCGAGTGCCGAAACACCCTTCATCGCAACGACGAAGCCCATCTCGTCCGTGTTGATCTTGGCCGGGACTGCGCTGAGTTGCATGCACTTTGGGGTCACCTTCGCCGAACGCGTCGCACTCAACATCGAGTCGGAGACCTTCTGGATCTGATCTTTCGGGACTGGCAGCACCTGGTATCCGGCAGGCAGTTCCGCCTGCGTCAAAACCAGGCCCGCTGCCTTCGCTGCGTCGGAGGACGGAGCCGACGACGCTTGGGACGAGTCAGCATTGTCATCCGACGAGCAACCCGCCACCACCAAAACCGCCGCGATAGAGGCGGCCACAGCCACGACGACCTTCTTGGTCAACGCCATTGTCAATTTATCCCTTCAGAACTGCCCACTTTGTGCACAACCAGACAATCCTGACTGATGCGGCAGCAGCAGTACATATCTTGCGCAATTACGGGCGCGCGGCTTTAGCGATCGCGTTTGCAAAGACTTCGTTGAATAGCTGGCGGTCGAGGTCACCCGAGTTAGTCAGCGACGACATTTGGACAGTAATCGCGTAGCCCTTCACGACGGCGCGGCCCACCAGCAGTTTCTCGGACGCTGCCTTGCTACCGCGAACGGTGCGACTAGCGCTTTCAACTACGAGCACTTGCTCGGCGGCTCCCTGCGCCACGTCGAGCACCGTGTTGTCGATGGTGATGACCGCATCCTTGATCGGGCCGGAACTTACCGCGACCTTGACGGTGCTGCACGCGCCGGTGACCCTCGCCTTTGCTGCGGCCAGATCGACTCCACCGGGCACGATCGCCGCAACTTCAACAGCTTCACTGACCGAAACCGCATCGTTGCGAGCAGCCATAAGGCCGTCCGCTTTGGGGTTTATGGAGTCGGGCATCGATCCGATGCCCGCACAGTTCGCCGGCGTCACCGTCGTCTTCTTGGTGGCATCGTGCAGTTGGTCGGCCAACTGCCGGAGCGTGTCTTTATCGAGCTTGACCGTCTTCAGGTTGCCGGGCAAATCATCCTGCGAGAGAACAACATTCGTCGGATGCAGGGCATCAGCCGGCGCTGCTGTATCGCTCCCAGAACATCCCGCCCCCAGCACAGCGACCGTAGCTGCCGCCAGAACCACACCCGAGATGCGCGTTGCCCTGCCAGTCATCGTCTCTCCCTCTGCCTTTAGTTCCCGCTCATGCAAGACCCGTCTAGCTTGGGTCCTTGAAGTACACCAGCTGGTGGGTGGTGGCAAGAAGCGTGTTGCCCGACCAGATCTCGCCTGATTGATCGTAGTGGCCGTGCCCAAACCGACCTGCACGCGCCGTCGCCAAGACGTGCTTGGACCCCTGAGCTTCCAGTTCTTCGCGGGTGGCATGGAAGTACGTGGTGAGCGAAATGGTGCCCGCTGGCATGTAGGCACCGTGGCGCAAGAAGATCCGAGGGTAGAAGACGTCGCTCATCGCCATCAGGGCCGGGTAGTCGATTGGCCGCTCAGGGTGATCGCGGAGCCACAGGGTCGACGTCGAATCATCACTCTTATCCACGACACCCTCCACGAGGGCACCCGTAACGAAGCGTTTGTCGTAGTTCTTGGCCCACGCGATGAAGTCACCGAAGCTGCTCGGCTCCACCTGATCGACGGGCGGTGCCTGCGGCGGCGAGAGTTCCGTGTCGGCCCATGTGTCGCGGACGGCACCGAACACGGCGGTGCCGGTCGAGACAATCTGTTCGGCCTGCCGGATGGTAAAGATCCAGTGCTGGTTGGTGCGGTTGGTGCGCGCGGACTGCAGTTCCAGATCCCACTCGCCCTCGGCGATCGGCGCGGCAAAGTTGATGGTCATCGACAGCGGGTCGCCGAGAACATCAGGATGCTGAGTGATCGCCTTGACCACTGCCGCCGCAGTGATGCCGCCGTAGGGTCCGACCATGTTGTTGTAGGCCGGGTGGGTCGTGGCGCGGACGACCCGATTGCGTTCCGTGCCGACGGTCGTGAGGGTGATTGCCTCGTCAAAAGCGTGAGTCATGCCGCGACGTTAGCAGAACGGTCGTTCTACTTGCGAGTAGAGTGTGGGCATGGACACCCCTCCCGTCCGGGAACGACTACTCAACTCGGCCACCATCTTGCTGCGGAGCAAGGGGGCCGACGGCTTCGGGATCACCGAGCTCATGGCGCACAGTGGCGTCGCGCGCCGGTCGATGTACTTGCACTTCCCCGACGGGAAGGCTCAGTTGCTGGCAGAGGCGACCGTCGCCGCCGGTCAGTTCGCATCCGGCCGCCTGGCAGCCGCACTCGCCACCCAGCCCGCGGTCGACGGCTTCTGCGAGGTAATCAATCAATGGAAGCGGGTCCTGACACGGACCAATTACGAGTTCGGGTGCCCATTGGTTTCGGCGTCCATCGCCTCCGCCGAGTACCCGGATGCGGCCGCACACGCCGCGGCAGCGTTTACCGCCATGGCCGACCAACTCGCCACCGCACTCGAACGCGGCGGAATGCCCGCAGACACGGCCCAACGCACCGGCAACGTGCTGGTCTCCTCGATGGAAGGGGCCATCATTACCGCCCGCGCGACACGGTCGCTGGAACCCCTCGACGCCCTCGCCGAGCACACGCGCCAGATGTGGGGCTGATCGCAGTTCCGACAATCAACGGCAGCCCTCGTGTACAAATGTACATGTACGTTTGTACAGAAATGGGGGAGGTGCCGTGTCCAAGCGAGACCCGGAAGCACGTCGGACCGCCATCATTACGGCGGCAGCCGACCTCGTCGTCGAACTGGGCCCCGAACGCCTGACGCATCGACGCGTCGCCGAACGCGCTGGCGTACCGCTCGGTTCCACCACCCAGTACTTCAAGTCCATTGACGAGTTACGCACCCGCGCCCTTGAGCGACTAGCCGCCGAGATCGACGACGACCTGGAAGCCGTGCGCGAAAGCCTCGCCACGTCAAACGGGTCCATCGATGCCCTCGTCGACGATCTGCACGACTACCTGCGCAATCACCGGAACCTCGCCGCCGATGTCTCTCTGATGTCGGCCGCCGCGTTCGACGCCGACCTGCGCGAACTTTCGCTGCGCTGGCAAAACAACCTGATCGACATCCTTACCGCATACGTCGGACCAACCAATGCACATGCCTTGGCGATCCTCGCCGACGGCGTCACCATCCACGCCGTCCAGCACGACGCCCCGCTACCCAAAGCGACGCTGCGCGCGATCGTCGCGCCCTTCATGGGCGCCGACAGCAAACCACCCACCCCGAATGAAATGGGACCCACCAGATGAGTGCCGACGTCACCACGCGCCGCGCCTGGATTGCTACGACGGTCCTGAGTGCCAGCCTCCTCGTCATCGTCATGGACATGACGATTCTCAACATCGCGCTGCCCGCGATGTCGAACGACCTCCATCCCACCGCCAACGAGTTGCTGTGGATCGTCGACGTTTACTCGCTGGTCCTGGCTGGCCTTCTGGTGCCCGCAGCATCGCTGGCCGACCGGTGGGGACGCAAACGCATGCTGATGGCCGGTTACGCGATCTTCGGCGCGGCATCCCTGCTGATCTTGGTCAGCGAATCACCCACCGCCGTCATCGGTATCCGCGCGCTCCTCGGTATCGGCGGCGCATTCATCATGCCGGCCACGCTGTCGATGATCCGCACGCTATTCTCCGATCCCCGCGAACGAGCCCGCGCACTCGCCGTATGGGCGTCGGTCGCCGGGTTGGGCGCCGCCATCGGCCCCCTAATCGGCGGCTTCCTCGTCGAACACTTCTCGTGGCAGTCAGCCTTCCTGGTAAATGTGCCTCTCATGGCGCTCGCCGTGATTGCTGGCGCCTTCCTGCTGCCCGAGTCGAAGTCCGACGACCCCGGCGTCTGGGATTGGTTCGGCATCGCGCTGTCGTTCTCCGGCATGGTCGCCCTGATGTGGTCGGTTAAGCACTTCGGCGCAGAGTCGAGCCTGCTGTTGCCCGAGGGTTGGGCGGCGTTCGTCGGCGGCCTCACGCTGCTGTACCTGTTCTTCCGCCGCAGCGTCCGCCAGGAACGACCGATGCTCGACTTTGGCCTGTTTGGCAGTCGCGTCTTCACCGGCGGCATCGTCGCCGCTCTCGGTTCCATGTTTGCCATGGGTGCCGCGCTGCTCCTGCTGGCTCAGTGGCTCCAGGCAGTGGAAGGAAGTTCCCCACTTCAAGCCGGAGTCGAGTTGATCCCGCTCGCCGCCGCGGCGGCGATCGCCTCGCTGGCTGCCCCGTGGGTTGCTGATCGTATTGGTCCCCGCCTTGTCATCGCTGGCGGCATCGCGGCCGCAGGCATCGGGATGATCCTCGTGTACGCGACCCCTGGAGAGCTTCACTATGCGACGATCCTCGCACCCCTGTGCCTCGTCGGAATTGGCATGGGTGCCCTGGCAATCGGTTCGGCACTAATCATGAGTGGCAGTCCGGAGAACCGCGCAGGCAATGCCGCTGCGATGGAGGAGACGTCGTACGAATTGGGCAATGTCATCGGCGTCGCCCTGCTCGGCAGCATCGCCGCCGTCCTGTACCGCGGACGACTCAACGGCTCCGACCAGCTCGCCGCCCTTCCGTCCGACTTGCAAGACGCCGTGCGCGAATCGATCGGTTCGGCCGCGGGCGTAGCCGAGGAATTGCAGCTACCGCAGTTGGGTAAGGAAGCGGGCGTTGCCTTTACCGAGTCGATGCAGCTCACCAGCCTCACCGGCGGTCTCATCATGCTCGGCGTCGCCGCCGCGGTCTACTTCACGATTCCGCAAGGTACCCGGCTCGACGCCAAGGTCGATGACCCGGTGGAGGCCGCACGCGATCTGTCACGGTAGGTGCCGCGAGCTCGCGGTGGGACGAGATCGGCGAACTCACCGGCCGCACGTCGGAGCGAAGTGGCATGGTGAAGCGATGACCTCTAACCAACCTGACCTCGACACTGCCGCGATTGCGCGGCGCGCCTACGAATCCCTCGAGCCGTACCACGTTCTCGCCTACTTCAACCCCGGCGTAGGCGCGGCGTTGGACGACCTGGGGATCGACGGGCACGCCTTCTACGTCGGCGGTCGTGCCGCACCTCTCGGTGAGACCAGCGGTGGCGTCGTCGCGGCAACGTTCTACAACTTTTCCCCTGCCCTCATCGATTCCGCATGGGCACGTGCCACGGAGATCGGGCTGGACGCGATCGATGAGCGCCGCTACGCCATGCTCGACGAGCAGTACCGGACGATTCTCGGGGATGCGATCGACCAGGTAGCTCCCCTGCTTGCCGACTACGAAGCAATCGTGTCGGCGCTCCCCCTTTCGGGGCGACCGTTAGCGGCGGCATGGGCGGCAACTCCGTCCCCCGAGGCACCCCACCTTGCCCTGTGGCGTTACTTGACGATCTTGCGGGAGTGGCGTGGCGACAACCACATCGCCCAGCTCGTCACCCACCAACTGCCGGGTGCCGATGCGGCGGTCTTCCACGAAGCGGAACTCCCCGATCCCACCGTGCAGCGGCGCGTCATGGGTCGTCGCATGATCCAACTGACACGCGGACTGACCGACGACGACTGGGAGGGCTCAGTGGGGCGGCTCGTCGCTCGCGGCCTCGTGACAGTCGATGGCGACAAGCAGCGTCTCACCGATGAAGGATTCGCGCTCTATCAACAGATCGAAGCGCATACAGACGCGGTGACCGGGGCGAGTTTCGATCCGAGCTTCAACGACCTCATCGACCGCACCCGCCCGCTGGTGAAACTCGTTTTGGACGCCGGTGTGCTCCCCGGGACAAAGCGGAAAGGCTAGCCCCCGTCAGGACCAAGCCCTGTCGGTCCTGCCTCATCCGCCAATTCCCACTGCCGCGACTGCCGACTGCCGTCACTGCCCCAGGAATACGCTCACGACGAAACCTGCGGCAGTGCCGGCGAGCAGAATCGCTGCCGTGACCCCGAGGACCCAGTTCGGGGCGGGCAGTCGAATCCCAGCGAGGAAGAAAACCAAAAGCACCATGAGGGCCATCGTCGACAAGACGAAGGCAAATGGGATGACGAGAGCTAGCCCCAGGAACGCTCCCGCAACCAGAATCAGCAACACCGAGTTGAGGACGACGAAGACCCTTCTCATGTAGCTCTCAAAGCTGCCGTTCCGCGCCCCCGTGCGTTCCACCTGCCTGTCCCCTAGCCCTCTCACGGCATCTACGCATGTTGCCTGAGCCATTGTTTCCCCCTTGGTTGTGCCGCCGCTTTCGCTGCGGTGCCGGTACTTCAAGTCTTGGCTCCGAAACGGCACGCACCAACTATCAGCAACGAGAAAACCCGCAAACCCCCAGCGTATGGGGGGTCTGCGGGTTTTCCGGACCGGAGAAATTCGCGTCGAAACGCTACTAATCTAGTCGTGCAGCCAGCCAGTCGAGGGTCTGCATGCCGAACAGATCGGTTCCCCAGCCGTAGATGTTGACGACGGCGTTGACCATGCTGCAGTCGGTCGGCTGGTAGTCGACCTTGCCGCCGCGGCTGCGCCAGGCCTTCGCCAACTTTCGCGAGTCAGCTGCGGGCACCAGCGACATCGGGGAGTCGTCGGCTCGGCACGAGCCGATCAGCACGCGGACGCCCTTGGCGGGGGTGCCTTCGCCCAGGTTGTTGTCACGGTAGGCACGCTGGAACGCGGGGATTCGCGCAGGCGACTGCCCACCCTTGAACAAGGTGTTCAGCGGCACCATTGGCAGCGTGAAGTAGCCGGGGGTCTGGCACTTGGTGCGGTAGTAGTCCGCGACCTTGCGGCCGGCGTCATTCAGATGATCGTTGACGCGCATGTCCGGGTAGTGCGGCTCCAAGCCCAGCAGGGTTGCCATCGCAAAGCCTGAGCCAACCGATCCATCTGCGGTCTCGATGAAGTTGCGGTAGTTCGGGACCATGCCCTCGATGACGGCAGCCTTCACATTAAGTTCCGGTGCGTACTGGTCCTTCAGCTCAATTGCATGACCGGTGCCCACGCCACCACCGGCAATGCCGAACATGCCGATCGGTGACGTCTTCGACAGCCCTGCTTCGCCCAGCGTCAGAGCGGCGCGGGTGGCGTCAAGGTTACTGCGGGCGTTGTACTTGCCCGCGAACACACCATGCGGCTTCGGGTCGCCATTGTTGCCCACGTCGGACATCACAACGGCGTAGCCCTTGCCGAACATCTGGGCCAGCGGCCCGAGCGCCGACCACGATGCACCATCCATCGGGTCCGACCCGGTCCACATGGCGGACGGGTGGCAGTTGGCGCCGACGCTGTCATTGGCCATCTGGTAGCTGACGATCTTGCGGTTAGCGTTGCTCCGGCCATCGCGCGGGATCATGATCAGCCCGGTACTGATGTCTGCCTTGCCGTCGAGCGCGGTGGTGACAAACATGATTTTGTACGCGTCGACATTGCCTGGCTGGAAGCCGACGAACTGGACGGCCACCTTTTTCGACTTCAGCAGCGTGCCGGGCTTTTCGCTGCCGTTCAGGGCCGGTTCCCGATAGAAGGGGTCGGTCGAGGTGAGCGGCTTGAGGATCTCATCGGGACTGCCCATCTTGCCGGACTGGAAGGTGCCGATGACGAAACCGTTGAAGATTTCGTTCAGGCCGGGCGTCCGGTTTGGCGGTGCGGCCGATGCCGAACCCGCGGTCAGTGGCACAAGGGCCGAGAGGCCGATGACGACCGCCGATGCGAGCGCGACTAAGCGCGCGGCGGGCTTCACTTGACCTCAACCTTCAAGGTCTCCAACGCCGACTGAAGTGTGGGGAGGATGTTGAAAATCGGGCGGTGCTGTTCCATCTGGGCACTTTCGGGGGCTTGTAGCTCGCGCTTGAGTGCCGGCCAACGGTTTTCGATCTGCAGTCGGTACTTCGGCAGAAGTTCTGTGGTGATGTAGTCCCAGCGTTCGTCGAAGACCGACCAGTTCCACGACGGGAGCGGAACGGTAATCGTGACCTTGCGGCCATCGACCGCAGTGCCATTCAACTGGAGAGGCTTGTACGACCGCAGCGGCGGGACGCCCGCCACTGACGGCGATCCAGCCAGGGTGCTGGCGTAGGTCATGGCCATGCCGACGTCGCCACGGTAGGCGCGCACCGCGTCCCACTGCTTGTTGATGATCTCACCCTGCTCACGCATGAGCAGTCGCGCGTTACCAGCAGCGATGCCGTCCGGAGTCTTGGTAGCGATGTTTTCCCAAGCGTTCATGATCTCGTCGGGGAAGAGTCCGGCGTCGCGCATCTCACGGAGTGCAGGCAGCCCCTCCGTGACATAGGCGCGGTGCATGGGCATGAGGTCACTGAAAATGTTCTTTTGCATCACCAGAATTGCGCCCTGCACGTGCCGCAGGTCAGCAGCGGTGATCTTGGCGCCGACGCGGGCGAGGGCACGAAGTCCCTCGGGGAGCTTGTCCACGAACACCGGCCCCAGCGAGCGATTCGTTTCGGCGACGATGGCGTGCGCAACGGGTGCCAGGCGCGCAAAGTCGTAGACGTTGGTAGCGAGCTCGAAGTCGAGGAGACCGCCGCCAAAATCGGCACCGACCAGCCCGGCCATGCCAGCCCACTGCAATTCGCGATGCGAGAGCTGCAGGTTCTTGTAGAACGTGTACGACCGTTCCAGGTTCACGCGATTGGCGCTGACACCTGCGCGCGGATTCCACGACTTGAGGTCAATGCCCGCAGCGGCGGTCGTATCGGCGAGTCGATACTGAAGTAGTAGAGCTTGGTACGAAGTCGGTGCGACCCCTCGCTCACGCGCCTCTTCGACAAGTCCCTTCAGGACCTTGGGGTCGGTGGGAAGTTTCGGATTGACTCCCCCGGGTCCCTGGCTGGCGTCCCGATTAACCATCGGCAAGTTTAGGTAGCGCTCAAGTTCGCTCACCGCGTGCGCCGGTGGCGCTGCGATCGACCCCATAACCAACGCCGCGATGCTGACCACAGCAACGCCCAGGGCAGCCACCGAACGGCTACCCGAAAATACTCGTCGTCGACTCATACTCGGCAGTAGAACATCGGCACGTTTGCTAACCAAAATTCCCGGATTAGACGGGAGTTGACTTTCGTCTCACCACTTTCTCATGATTCTCCCAGGTCAACCGCCTGCTAGTTCCTACATATATGTCGAATTTTGGGTTCCGCCAGGGAGTGCAAGATCACGCTGAGGTCACAGAGTTTGCCCATCACATCGCTGCTTCGTCGGTCTCGGTGCCACATTGACTGCCGTGCAATAGTGATTGCCATGTCTTCTTCGCTCCCCCTCGACGGCGTCACGGTCGTAAGTATTGAGCAGGCGGTGGCGGCACCCCTTGCCTCGCGACACCTCGCCGACTTGGGTGCGCGGGTGATCAAGGTGGAACGTCCGGACGGAGGCGACTTCGCCCGGGCCTACGACGCCGCCGTCCACGGCTCGGGAGCCCATTTCGTGTGGCTCAACCGTGGCAAGGAGTCCATTGCCGTCGACTTGAAGGCACCGAGCGGGCGCGAAGCAGTGCATTCGTTGATCCGGCAGGCCGACGTGTTCCTGCAGAATCTCGCACCCGGGGCCGCGGAGCGCCTCGGCTTCGGTGCCAGCGACCTTCGCGCCGCCCATCCCGAACTCGTGACTGTCGATCTGTCCGGCTATGGCCGAGGTGGACCTTTCGAGCAGCGCAAAGCCTACGACATGCTGATTCAGGCGGAGAGCGGCCTGATCTCTATCACTGGGACGCCCGGCGATGCGGTGAAGACCGGAATCCCGACGGCCGACATCGCGTCGGGGATGTACTGCGTTGAGGCAATCCTCGCCGCGCTGTTGCGGCGCTACCGGACCGGCGTCGGTGCGGCGATCGAGGTTTCGATGCTGGAGTCGACCGTCGAATGGATGGGGCATTCGCTCTATACGCAGCTCTACACCGGGCAACAGCCTGCCCGGATGGGCGTCAGCCATGTGACGATCGCCCCGTACGACTCGTACCCGACTGCCGACGGCGAGATTTTGATTGGCGTGCAAAGCGATGGCGGCTGGATTGCGCTGACTGCGGTGCTCGGGGTTCCGGAGTTGGCGACCGACCCGCGATTCCAGACGAATATGGCGCGCGTTGAGAATCGCGCCGCGTGCGACGCTGCTGTCGCCGATCGGACCCGCGGTTGGTTGACGGCCGACCTGGACGCAAAGCTCGCCGAAGCCGGTGTCCCCGCCGCCCAGATCAACGAATTGAAAGATGTGGCGGCGCATCCGCAATTGGCTGCCCGCAATCGGTGGCGCACGGTCGGGACCGAGTTTTCCCCAATCAGCGCGCTATTGCCGCCGGTGACGTTCGACGACGTCGAGGCCCGCATGGGCGATGTTCCCGCATTGGGGCAGCACACGGCTGAACTGCTGGCCGAGGCTGGTGTTGATCCGCAGGGTATCGAGCAGTTGGTGGCCAACGGCGTGGCGCGGCTACACCGCTAGCGGGACGGCGCAGGCCTTGGCACCTTCAAGTCTGCGTGCCAACGCGAACCACAGTAGAGCGATGGCAATGACGGCGAGAACCGGTTGGATGGGCGCGAAGTAGGCGATCGCACCCGATGATCCGAGCGCGATTAGCGCGATCTTGTTGCAGACCGGGCATCCGATCGCGAACCAGGTCAGCAGGGTGCCGATGACTCCCCAGCGACCTTCGCGGGGGCTTTCCCCCGCTGGCATCTGATCGGCTGGCGCCACATACGTCGCTGCCAGTAGTCCGGACAGAATCGCAGTGACGATCCAGACGGGATAGCTCCACATAGTCGGCGCAATCTCACGACTGAACAGGGTGTTTGGGATCATCACGGTACCGATACCCATCACCGCGAGTACCCCGAGCGAAACGACGGTCGCCACCAGAAGTTGACGGCCGCTCGCTTCGCGGATGGCCTCGGCGACGAGTTTCGGCGACGCACGGAACGTCGAAATTGCTGTCCTCACAACTCCACTGTGCCTGAGGCGATCGATACCTGCCTATTGATACCTATGGAATAGATGAGGCGGCGGGATGGTCGTACTCGACTAGACCGCGGCATTCCAGGAGGCACGAAATCGTGAAGTCCGACGTCAAGGAACCGACCACGTTGGTGCCGATGTTCCTCGCCGCGTATGTCTTTGCGGTCGTCATGATGGGCACGACGCTACCGACGCCGCTATACCCGCGGTTCCAGTTGGAATACGGTTTCGGTGCCGCCATCACCACCATCTTGTTTGCCGTCTACGCGGCTGGCGTGATCGCTGGCCTGATCATTTTCGGCCGCATGTCCGACAGTGTTGGGCGCAAGCCGATCCTCTTGTTGGGTTTGGTGCTGTCCGCGGTGTCGGCGGTGGCTTTCCTTGTCGGCGGTGCCCTTTGGATCTTGTATTTGGGGCGCATCCTTTCCGGCCTGGCCGCCGGAGTCTTCACTGCGACGGGAACTGTCACGGTGATCGGCAATGCGCCGCGGGGTCGTCTGGGCTTGGCCTCAACTGTTGCGACGGCAGCCAACATGGGCGGTCTTGGGCTGGGCATTTTGATGGCCGGAACTATTGCGCCAGTGGTGCCGGATCCACTGTTCGATCCGTTCCTCATTCACCTCGTCCTCCTGGTGATCGCCGGATTTGCCCTGTACTGGGTGCATGAAACTCCGCCGACGCGGAAGGGCATTTCCCTTCAGCTCCCGGGACTTCCGGAAGAGTCACGAGCCGTGTTTCTC
The DNA here is from genome assembly GCF_049647785.1 of Gordonia sp. (in: high G+C Gram-positive bacteria). Lineage (GTDB taxonomy): Bacteria > Actinomycetota > Actinomycetes > Mycobacteriales > Mycobacteriaceae > Gordonia. The sequence continues at coordinate 111,256 of NZ_JBARYI010000082.1, read as the reverse complement.
GCGGCGGTGCCGGGTGCGGTTGCCGGCTTCTCGCTCGCTGGCGTGTATTCGGCAGTGGCTCCCAACCTGCTCACGACGGATCTGGGTGCGAGTTCGTCGGCGGTGATCGGCATTGTGTTGGCCCTCTTCTTCTTGGTTTCGGCGGCTGCGCAGATCGTGTTCCGGTCCTTGCCGGATCGCACGCTGATGGTGGTTGGCCTGATCGGCATTGTTGTCAGTTCCCTGATGCTGATCGGGGCCCTCTTAGCGACCAACTTGCCACTGTTCATCGCGGCCATAGTGGTGACCGGTTTCGGGCAGGGTTTGGCATTCATGGCGGGTATGCGTGCCTTGACGGCGGTGACGCCACCAGAGCAGCGTGCCAACGTCACGACGAGCTACTTCGTCGTCGGCTATCTGTCGATTTCGATCCCGTCGATTGCGACTGGCCTGATCGCCCACCCACTCGGCTTGGTGACAGCCACCGTTATTGCCGCAGCAGTGTTTGCCGCGCTCGCCTTCCTCGGTTTGCCGTTAACCAAACGTGTTCGCACTGCGTAGCTGCGCCGTCGCCCAGCTATGCCTGTCGGAGGTTGCCGCCGCTAGGCTGCCGCGTCCTCGGCGAGCGTGAGGGTGCGTCGTGCGTGCGAGCGCACTATCCGACGCTGACCGCCCGGGCGTGCCGGGTTGGCTGGCACGACGAACCACGGGTGATGGTCGGTGCCCAGGAATACTTCCCAACCGCCGTGGTGAACCATCGTGTGGTGCATCCGGCACAGCAGCACCGAATTCTCCACGCTGGTTTCCCCACCCTGCGACCACGGAACAATATGGTGCGCATCAGTCCACCCAACCGGACGTCCACACCCCGGAGCAGCGCAACCGCGGTCGCGGGCCTCCAATGCCTTGCGAATCGGAACGGTCACCGTCCGATGCTCACGCCCCACATCCAACACCGCACCCTGCCCGTCTACCCCGATGCGACGCAACGCCGAATCACACAACACCAGACCCACCGTCCGGTCCGACACTGGCCCGGTAAACCCGAGCGATGCGACCCGCCCCGACCCAACAGAACCTCGCTGCGCCACCCCCGTGGCCGAGCCTGAACTCCCCGAACCAGATTCGGCCACCACCGGAACCAACAAACTCACGTGCGGCAGAACCCCACCATTCGTGGGCCGGTCACTTCCGGCCAGGTACATTCGCACGATCTGCCCGAACGCGTCCGCCCGACGCTGCCCCACATTCCGCGGATCCCGACTCCCATCGGGTGCCAACACCGGTCGGCACAACGGGTCGAGCGCCTGCCACAGCTCCTCCCCCAACACCACATCCACGTCCAGCTCCACACTCGTGCGACCATCAGCCCCGACCACCACACTCATCTCATTGAGCTCGGCGTTCTCGGCTACCGGAACCACCTCCGGATCCACTTCCGCCGCGGTCGGCGCCAACTCGATCGCGATCTCCCGCGCCCGAGCCCGAACATCACCGGGACGCTCCTGCACGATCAACCGACGCGCCACCTGCACCTCGGCCTCGGGATCGAGTTCAACCCGCTTCCCGACAAAGGTCAGGCCCTCACCCACCGCGTCCGCGTGCTCAATCGCTACCCCACCGACCAGGGCCTGACCCGCTAACCCGGCTAGGGCTTCCACCGACTCAAAAGCCTTCCCCACGCGAGCCAGCCGATACGCCACCGCCGGCGGAACTCCCAACCCCAACAACAAGTCGGCCCCGGTTTTTAACCGTTTCCGCATCGGAACCCCCACACGCACCGCACTCTGCACCGTCTGCGCCAGAAGCACATTCGCCACATTCAGCAATCGCACGCCCTCGACCAACACCGCAAGGACTTCACCGTCATCGATCCCGGCAGGCGAAGCATTGGCGAGCAACCCCGCCAACGAACCACCGCCCGAACCATCGCTGGTTCGCCCCTCCACCCCGGAGAGCTCATCGGAGAGCCGATCGGCGAACTCCCTGACCACTTCAGAAACGCTCATGACATTCCCCTCTTTCAAGAAACGAAATATTCGGCCCACCAACGCACCCGGCCGAGCCCGGGATCACCGGGAGCCACTGAGCTGGCGCAGCAACTAATCGACCCACCGAAAGGGCCGTCGAGCAGGCAGTAACCGCGCCCGACAGCCCCATGCCGCCAGGCCAGCGGTACCACCCATGTGCCGTCGCAGCACTCACCCTTACTTCCTCGGCAATGCCGTGGAAGCAGTTGGTGTCGCCGTGTGCCGCGACGCGCTTTTAAGTTTTCAAAGAACACCAGCCGCTCGAACAAAGTCGAGTAGTTGATGTGATATACGTTACTCTCGCTATCTGATTAGCACAAGTGTTCGATACGAAGAATTTGACACAATATCGTCATGACGGATGCATCCCTTGTCCCAGGTCAGCAGCACACCCGAGGCGCGCTCCCCTTCAACCAGGTCGACGTATTTTCGACCGACCGGCTGTACGGCAATCCCGTTGCCGTCGTTCATGATTCGGCGTCGTTGACGGACCACCAGATGGCGGCATTTGCCCGCTGGACGAATCTCAGCGAGACGACGTTTCTGCTGCCGCCTACCGACCCCGCGGCCGACTATCGCGTGCGAATCTTTACCCCGACCGAAGAGCTTCCGTTTGCCGGTCACCCCACTTTGGGTAGCGCGCATGCATGGCTCGAAGCTGGCGGATCACCACAGAACGAGGACTCCGTCGTCCAAGAGTGTGCTGCCGGACTTGTTCGGGTGCGGCGCAGTGAGGTTCTCGCGTTCGAGGCTCCGCCCCTGCGGAGACACGAGCCAGCCGACGCTGACAGCATTGCCCGGATCGCCGCCGCCCTCCGGCTCCCGCCCGCGGAGATCCAGTCTGCGTATTGGGTGGTGAACGGCCCCAAATGGGTGGCGGCTCTCCTTAAAGATGCCGACACCGTCCTCGGCGTTGAGCCTGACTTCGCCGCGATGGATGGCTTAGAGATCGGCATCGTCGGGCGCTACCCCGCCGGGTCCGACTGCGACGTCGAAGTTCGCGGTTTCGTCGGGGGCTCGCAGGGTTTTGAGGATCCGGTCACCGGCTCACTCAATGCGGGGATCGCGCAGTGGCTAATTCCCGGAGGTCAACTCCCGTCGTCGTACGTCGCTTCTCAGGGAACGGTGCTGGGCTGCCGAGGTCGCGTGCACGTCAGATTCGACGAGGGCCGAACATGGGTCGGCGGCGCGACGAACACCGTCGTCCGCGGTTCAGTCGAACTGGACTGACTTAGTCGCAGTTCGCCGCCGCTGCCAGGCCGGCGTCGCGTCCTTGGCGGCGGTAGTAAGACTTTGCCGCCAGATTCTGCTGATGCCAGTACGCCCGAAGTGCAGCGGGCAGCTTCGGGATCCAGAAGCTCTCTTCGACGGGGACGGGTGGCTGGCGCGCGCCAAGCTGAACCTCGGCCACCACCACGCCCGGCCCCTCGGCCGTGTTCCGGGAAGCCAGAACAGTGCCGTCAGCTGCGACGATCTGCGTGGCACCGACATACGACGTCTCATATCCGACTGCCGTGCTGGTCCCCGGTGCCAACAGGAAGTCGGTCCGGAATCGCCCAGAGTGCGACGCCTGCAGCACCGGCGCCCCCACGCGGCGAGCGAATTCCACCGGAGCTTGCTCGGACAGGTAGCGGTTGTACTGGGCCAGCGGGCCAAAGGCTCGGTTGACGATCGGGCCCCAGTTGCTTGGCACCGTCCACCAGTGCGTTCCGGTCATCACGACGTCGACTCCGGCCAGGCGTCGGGCAGTCTGCGATCGAATCAGTTCCCAGCACACTGCCGCCCCCATGCGGCCGAGCCCGGTCTCGAAAACTCCATCGTCGTTGCCGGGTCCGTAGAAGGCGTTCTCCCACATGGTGGGGAGGTCTTTGTCGTGGAGGTGGACGCTGCCGTCGGGCTCAAACAGGTGGTAGCGGTTGTAGATCTCGTCGCCGTCGGCGATCAGCATGGAACCGCCGATACGTACCGACTCGCGGCGCGAGATGTCGGCCAGCATGTCGACCGCCGCATTCGACGGCGGCATCACGCTTCGATGTACTTCAGCCATAAGCGGCAGCGGAGAGGTCGCGAACTCGGGGATGGCAATCAACGTCGCGCCGCGGTCGATGGCCTCGGTGATTAGCGCGCGCAGTCGTCGCAGATTCTCGTCGACGTCGCCTGGGACGCCTTCGAACTGAATGGCTGCACCACGTACCGACACTGCAAGATACTCGACATCGCCCATGTACCGAACCTATCGAATGCCCGTTTTCCGGGACAGGTCGCTAGCGTCGAATTGATTTGCTGAGGTGAACCAACGCGTAGCCGGCGGGCGTTGGGGTTCGGTGCGTCTCGCGATAACCGAACCGTTCGTAGAGCCGCAGATTCGCAGCACTGCGCTCGCCGGTGAAGAGCGTGAGGTGGCTGACTTGCTCCGGTAGTCGTTCCTCGGCGAGCTGCAGCAGTCGACTACCGAGACCTTGCCCTTGCAAGTCCGGTACGACGACGAGCCGGCCCAGTTCGGCGACAGAGTCCGGTGACAGTTGCACGCGGACAGCACCGACCAGGCGCCCCACCTCACTTCGCAGGCCAATTGCGATCACATCGGGCGAGGCAAGTTCGGTGACCAGTTCGTCGAGCGACTGCGTGAGTGGCGGCAACTCGACGTCATCGTGAGCCTGTGCCTCGGTGACATACGCAGCGCGCTGCAGGGTAAGGACTTCTCCAGCGTCAGCGGCGGTCAACGTAACCACAGGTTCCATCGGCCGAGTGTCGCAGTTGGGTACCCGCCCGGTCCACCGAATTTCGCGACCCCGCGCCCCCGCCATCAACAGGTTCCGTAGCGATCACATACGAACAGCTGCGGAAACTATTAAGCGTCAGCCTCGGACATAACTCGAACAGATCGCCTACTACGCAGTGTAGTAAATTCCTCGGCTGCGTCGTTGACATCGGCTACGTTGGCTGCATGGGAACTACAGGGGCGACAGACCCGATTCCCGTCGACGTGGAATCGGAATCGGGAGGGCTGACTGATGACGCTCGGCTGAGTGGACTAGCGGATCCGACGCCCCGGAACCCACGGCACCGACTACTTCGGGTGGTGCGACGGATTCTTGTCAGCCTGGTCTCGGTAATCGTTGTTGCCGTTGCGATTTCGGCGGGTTTCCACTGGTGGCAGACACCCCGCGACAAGGCGGCCATTGAAAACGAGATCGGCTCCGTCCACCGCTACGTCGAGGTGGACGGGCACCGGATGAGCGTAGCCGTCCAGGGCTCGGGACCGCGGACCATCGTCCTGATGCCCGGCCTGGGCACGCCGGAACCGATTATCAGCTTCAACCCGCTGGCCCAGCGCCTGGCCGCGCAGAACACGGTCGTCACCGTCGAGCCATTCGGGCTGGGCCTCAGCGATGGCACCGACGTCCCGCGCACCAGCGAGGCGATCGTCGACGAGACCCGGGCCGCGCTTCGAGAACTGGGGCTCGGAGGCCCCTACGTCCTGATGCCCCACTCGATCTCGGGTCTGTACGCGATGTGGTGGGCCACCCGGCACTCCGACGAGGTCGCCGCGGTTGTGGGGCTGGACGATGAGCGCTATACGACAGATCTTGCCGGGAGCGCTCCTGCGTGGCCGGGCTGGATGTCCGCCGTCACCGCGGTCGGCGGCGTACGAGACCTGATCGCCTTGGACAAGGGAACCAACTACCTGGGGCTGGTGGCTGACTACCAGGAGAGCCTGGGCGACGCGGCCGAGTACACCAAGGACCAGCAGGACCTGTACCTACGCGGGTACTCGTGGGTGTTGAACCCGACCATGCTGGACGAGACCGCCCACGAAGCCGAAAACGTGCGCGAAATCAAGGGAGCCATATTCCCCGCGTCCATGCCCGCGATGTCGATCCTTGCATCTTCATCGCTCCAAGCTGACCCGGAATGGGAGTCCTCCCACCGCGCGGCGATAAGCAACTCGGCTATTCAGCAGGTCACCATCATGGACGGCCACCACTACCTTTTTCATGCCCACGCCGCAGCGATTGCCGAGATGACACAGCAGTTCCTCGACGAGCATGTCCAGACTCAACGACGTTAGGTGCGGTCCAATTCGAGCAGGTGTCCATTCGTGCTTAAGAACGAAGGACCATCAAAAGCGTCCCCCGCCATTAACAGGGTTCGGCTCAAGGGGAGGTTGACTCACACGTGAACTGACGTTCGCGGTGGTCAGCGTCGACGCAGAAATCGTGCCCGGCAACCCTGATGGAGTTGCCGGGCACAGGGCAAATCTGTGGTGTACTGCCTCAGTAGCTCAATGATTCGGCCACGTCCGGACATTGGGGAACACGCTCAATGAGCGCATCTCGCGGGAGCAGAGATTTGCGTTCGTCGACAAGGTCTGGCGAGGTGCCGTCGCCGTGATCGATGAGGTGCGGCAGCCTGGCCTCGGTGGCCCCGGGTTCAACGTGGTGTTCTCGTCCGTCGAAGTGGCCACCGTGGAACTTCACTCGCATCGCCACAGCCTATGCCTATGGGAGTTCGGCGCCGATCGGGTCATCTGCATAAGGCCGGAACGCAATCGGACAGTGCCCGGCAGCGCCCAGGGTCTCCGCACCTGGTCCGACTAAGGGTACTTAGTGGCGAAGAATCCGTGATCGTCAACATGTCACCGAACTTCGCGCATCGTCCCAACTTTATGAAGAATGACTTCCCGAGACCCTCTGTGACACCACCCGTCCACCAGGACTCAATCGGAAATCACAAATTGGGATAGTTCTTGTACTCGCCCAAAAAGTTTGCGACACTCTCAAACCGATCCCAGTCGTCACGACTATCGATAACTCCAGCCCAGAGGATAACGTCTTCCTCAGGACTATAGATGATTGAATCCGGAATCACCTCGAATTTACCAATCACGACGTCGCGTTCATGAAATCCGTCCTCATCTAACTCGTAACCCAACACCGATGCAAGAGCACTATCTTCTGGACTAAGTAATGTCAGGCCACTTCCGCCGTTGGAGTAATAGAGACGAGTCGTTCTCGTCACGCTCCACAAGTCATTCAATACTCCAGCTCGACACGATGAGCGTTCCTCCCAGTCCTTTATTTCCTGCATTGAGGCGGGCGGTTGATAGACCGTACTCGCAGTAAATTTAAAATCACCACTCGACGATTCCACTGGTGGGAACGAGTCGAGGATTGCAAGGATTTCGTTATCCATAAAATCGGAACCAATCACTAAATAGCGCATGGATTTCTTTAGGTAAAGGGATCATATTTTCAAATGTATGTCCGCCCCTATACTCCAAAGGGATGATGTGATGAATTTCCCAACCTTTCCACGATCCACTCCCGCTGGGGCAGGAGGCGATGGATAACCTCGAGCAGTCCACTCCCTGGGCCGATGCCAAAGCATGTCCCAGGAGGACAGCTCGACCCATTCCCCCGGGTGGAATCCCAGGTGTTCACCCCTCGCCGAAGGCTCCAGATCCTTAGGCACCGTATCTGGGGTTGGGCGCACCACGACGGCGACCCTGTTCCCCCACAAACATTGCTTTCCCCCTCATCCATCCGGGCACCAGCCTTCGGACCCCGCAACTGCTTAGTCGCAAACTTCACATCCGTCGACGTCCCATTCCGCAACGTCGTGGAAATACTCGGCATGACCTGCCCACCAATAACCATTGCCGGCGGGTACGAGATCGACATCTGCGCCGTCGGCCCACCAGTAACACCAAGCTGAACGCCATCCATCTGCCACTGACAAGCGACCTGGAAACCTGTGGTCAACACAGCAGCATCGACCGGTGAGGATCCGCAACCAGTGATCTCAGCGGTCCCACGCAAATCCAAGAGAGCCTCGTACGAGCCCCCTGCCCCCTGCCAGGAAAGCTCGTCGAAAGCGAACAGTCCTTATTTCGACAATACGTCCCGCCGGTACTCCCATCCGATCGCACGGCGGGCCTGAGCGAGCAAAAGATCGGGAACATTAGTGTGGTCGTCGCCGAGTTGGATGGTCACGCCGTTGAGGACTGGCTCGATCAGAACATTCGGGGGCAAAGCGGATTCATCAATGTCCATTTCCCAAACACTTGTGTCGAGGTAGGTGAACCACCCCAATTGACCTCTCCAGCGCGGGCCACTAGCCTTTCTGCGTGCGGCCCTGTCGCCTATAGGGGGAAGATTCACTTGTGGGTTCGGCTGCCCACCAGAAGCAAAGTACAAGATTTCATCAAACCGCAAAACGCGAGCGATATGGATGACAGCCTCGCGAATCTCATGTTTGCTGAGGATGAGATAGTCTCGGTCTCGGGCGAGCGAGTAGCGAGCAGGGTTTACTATCAGTAGAAAACTATTAACAGTTCCGGCGAATCCTCCGATCTTGCCGTCAACCTGGAACGGTATATCGCCGGGCGTCCTCAGCCTTATCGAAGATGTGGTGCTGATTTGCACACCTTTGTCCACGTCCATTTGGCCTCGTTCTGCCAAACTTCTTGCGTTGGCTACGTTAGACAGATCGATTAGCTGCTCCGGGATTTTCCCACTGCTTCCGACGTATTGGAATGTGTCATACCATTCCTCTGGAAACGTCTCTGGCGCAATTTGATGGAGGCCTTCGAACAAATTGACAATCCGGCTGGATACTGATTCCAGTTCAAGTTCGTCAGACGCTAATGTTCCAGATCCTGACAGATGGTCAAACTTCATTTTTCGGAAACTCCTTCGAAAGATTCGATCGACTACTGTGGCAGAATTCGGATGAACTCGGGAAATGTCAGATGGGCGAAAGGGGGAGTTGGTATTCCCTGACAACCTCGTAATGATGTCCGTCAATCTCCCTGTCACCTACGGCTGGATACTGTGCCAATACTGAGGCAATCTCGCCTCGTCCAGAATTTCTAGTTTCCACACTGCTCAAACCACCTACTGTAGATGTTACGGATTTCCCTGGGGAGCGGAATTAGAACTACGGCGATAAGGAGGGCGCATGGAATGCGCCATTGCGAGGTACTCAGGGCCAACCGGCAAGGGCTGATGGCCGAGTCACGATCGCGTACTTTTAGGCCAATGGCTGGGAAATGTCAGCCAACATCCTCGATCACTACCTCGACCCCACCGGCGAGGGCGAAGCAGTCGGCGACACCTACAATCTCACCGAGGATGAAGTCGACGGCCTAGGACGCGACGCCTACGACGGAGGTTACGGCCCCGACGTGAGGTCTCTTCCTGATGACCTCGCCTCGGCCAAGGCAGAAGCTTTGAAGGATTCGGAAATCTACTTCCGAACGCACCCGCACGCCAGCACATACGAAGCAGACAGCGGATGGAAGGTTTACGCAGGTAGTCAACCTGACCATATCTACGCACTCGGCCGGTACTCTTCAAATCTTCGTACGGTGGTTGAGCGTCAGCCCGATGGAAGCCGGGTTTTTCGAAAGCAGTTCTGGGTTTATGACTGGACTGATCGCGATCCGCAGAGCGACACGCGACGTAGTCTAATTTCTTAACTCGGCGGGGTCGACCAGATTGCTCACACTCAGTTCCATCCCCTAGGCCTCCCGAAACCTCGGGAGAGATCGAATATGACATCCTCTTCTCCATACGGACTCGCTGCGCTTATCTCAGCCGCAGCCTTTAAGAACCGCTATTTCCGATAAGGAGGTTCGCCAAATAGGATAGACCGGCACATTTCACGCAATCCGGAAATGGTTAGTCCATCCCAAGTCATCCAGGCTCGCAGCCAAATTATTACGGTAATAACGACCCAAGACACGACTGCCGAAATCCCTCCAGACTCGGGCAATACCCCAAATATTGCTATCGGGAGAACCGAAATTGCACAAATTCCAAGACCCCAGCGAAACCGCCCTCTTGATGCAAGGTTTTGCGCAATCGAAAAGCCAATGAAGATCGCACCGAAACCTAATATTACAATAACCATCACAGAACCCTTCGAAACGAGACTATTGCCGCCCTTCGGAGGAAGCGCTTCCGTTCACAAGAACACCAATGCTACTGAAGAACATATAAATCGTGAGTCCAATTACGGAGCCGGACAGAATTGGGTTCCCAAAAAAGATCAGCGCTACCCCTATAGCAAGCACGATAGCGAGAGAGATGGCCAAAGTTGAATTATAGACAACGCGGATGTGTGCACCTCGTGCTGCCACCGATGGATAAAGGAATAAAGCAATCCTAGTCGTGAATAAAATAGCCGCAGCCAATATCCCGAGAACTATTGTCATTCCTACCACCACCCCCGCCCTTTACCTAGGTCCCAGGCGAGACCTCCAATGATAGATCCAATCGCAGCAGTCACCGGGGCTGCGGGACCACCTATTGCTGCTCCAATACCCGCACCGGCCATACTGAATGCAGTAACTCCTCCAGCGTCTTTCAGTCCATCCATAACAGTTTTGTCTTCGGAGTAAACCGAGTTGACTTCCAGCAGAATCGTGGCACCCAACCCAAACCGTCGAGCAAATTTTCCAGAGTTCTTATAAAAGGATCGTTCACGGCTCCCGGCCTCGCTACCCTTTGCGACTACATCTAGCCCGTCACCCAAGGCTCCCGCTGAGCGTCCCGACCAATTGAGTGTTTGATCACGGTCATTATCACTGAGCCAACTACGATAAGCAGAAGCCGCGGCTTTATCTAGCACCCGCTCTTGCCCAGTAGCCGGATCAATAAATATCCTATCCCCAGGCCGGAGCAGTGTCTCGGTCCCCGTTTGCGGATTAATTACGACGTTGATTTCTACACCGTTTTCATCAGCTTGGCTAATTACTATGTACCCATTTTCTCGCAATTGCGATCGATGCGCGGCCCCAGCTCGGTCTTCTTCCAGTCCCGGCCCCTGAATAACGGCAGTAACCTTATCCATAGACTCGGCCAAATCTGACTGCCTTTGGAGTTCGGGGATATCTTCGATCATGCTCGGAGATGGTGCCGTTTGGACCATAGAGACGTTCATCGTTTCTGGATCGCCAACTATGGTCGCCGGTGCGCCATCGTCTGTCGTTCCTTGTGCAACCGCTAGCCCTTGATCGCGGGCTTCGGTGCGACTTCTCGCTTGCTGCTGCTCTTGCGTCAGAGGACCCGCAACAAATGGAGGCGCGGCGAGATAATCACCACTACTCTGCCTCTCAGACGCCTCCTGCAACGACGCCATATTGGCATTCTCCGCTGCGGATGGTCCAGTCTTCAGAGCCGCAACTTCTCCACTGCTTGGATCACCCACCACAACTACTGGCGTGCCATCTTCTGTCGTTCCTTGTGCAACCGCTAGCCCTTGATCGCGGGCTTCGGTGCGACTTCTCGCTTGCTGCTGCTCTTGCGTCAGAGGACCCGCAACAAATGGAGGCGCGGCGAGATAATCACCGCTGCTCTGCCTCTCAGACGCCTCCTGCAACGAAGCCATGTCCTCCTCGGTCGGGTCCGCGAGGATTGGGTACAGGGCATTGTCTGAAGGTTCGACGTGTTGGATGAGGTCGCCGTTCTCATCGACGGTGTACCACGTCTTCTGCGGCCGGCCAGCAGCATCAAAAGCCCACGGGCGAGCCACCTGACGAACCGCGTTGCCGTCCTTGTCATACACAGTCGCCGAACCATCAGGATTAACCGCCGTGCGACCGCCGTCGGGAACATTCATCGCAAACCGATACGTCTTCGGCGAAGACTCATCATGGATAAGCACCATCCGCGAGGGCCCCACCGTCGCCCGAGTCGATCCACCACGAGAAAGCAACGACCGTGCCCGAGGACTGGCAGCACCCACCGCCGCAACAGCAGCCAACAACCAGAACGGCAACGGAATCACACCACCATCGCCACCGCCAGGTGGACTCACAAAAGCCGTCTCGGCCGGAGCCTGCCGCTCACCAACCGTCACCGGTGCAGGCACCACAGTCGGTTCGGGGGTTCCTGGCCGACCAGGCTGCCCCTGATCGGTGCCGCGCTCGACGGTGGCCGGAGCCGGAGTCCTCCCCGGCCCCGTGGTCGCCGGCGGTCGGTTACCCCGTTCCGGGGTCGGGCCACCCACGATCGGGGTCCCGTTCCCTTCACCAGGACCCGGACCAGCATCACCACCAATCACCGGACCACCCTGCGACGGGGCACCCGGAGCACCCGCCTCCGGCGGGGCCTGCATCGTCGGCGGAGGCGTATAAGTCGGCACGCTAATACACGGCCAACCCGACCCATACTGAGCCCGCATCTGATCACACAAAGCATCAGCCCCAGCCACACCAGCACTGCCGCTGGTACCGGTCAAGGCAGCTACCGCAATCCCGGCCGAAACCACCAGAGTCCCCAACCCAGCAATCACCGCCGCACCCCGGCGGCGACGTTGTTCCCTCACAAACATTGCTTTCCCCCTCATCGCGCTGGCGCCCCTATTCGGTGTTCTTGTTGCCGCGGACCGCACCGACAATGCTGTCGACGCCGGACCAGAACCAACGCCCAGCGATCGACATCACCAAAAAGAACCCCAAAAACACCAACACCTGACCGTGCTCAGCAGCCCACGGACCCAGATTCGTCAGATTCATCGCCGCCAACACCAACAACACACACGCAGCAACAAACAACACAACAGTCCACACCGGCACCGACCCCGACCCCTCCCCAGCGGCCTGACCATCAACACTCTCTTCTGAGTGTCGAGCACCCACATCAGTTCCCGTACTCACAGAATTCCCCCTGAAGACGTCATAGAATTTGAACAAAAGGCCTGGTCGATCAACCCTGGCAGGTTAGAGGTGATGCGGCTTGCCGTAGAGGCTGAAGGTGTTGTCGTTGACCGCCGTGCTCATCGCCACCCGCACATACGCGCGGACTGCGGGCTTAGCCAGACCCACACAACCGGAGATCTCCACCCGCACACCCTCCATCCGGGCACCAGCCTTCGGACCCCGCAACTGCTTGGTCGCAAACTTCACATCCGTCGACGTCCCGTTCCGCAACGTCGTGGAGATACTTGGCATGACCTGCGCGCCAATAACCATTGCCGGCGGGTACGAGATCGACATCTGCGCTGTCGGACCACCCGTGACACCGACCTGAACGCCATCCATCTGCCACTGACACGCGACCTGGAAACCTGTGGTCAAGACGGCGGCGTCGACCGGTGAGGATCCGCGACCGGTGATCTCGGCGGTCCCACGCAAATCCAAGAACGCCTCGTAGGAACCATGGCCACTACTTAGTGCCGGCACCGAATGCACCCGCTCACCAAACTTGCCCAAGTGCACCTTCCAACCATCGTCAGAAGTCCGCACAATCGACCGATCAGCAAACGAACCACCCGGTGCCGCCCCCGCCACACCACCACCGAGCAGCAACGCCACCACAGCAGCCAACACCGAAACAACACGCACAACGCGCATAAACAAAATCCCCCTCGAACAACCAGGAGAACCCCAGACACCCCGAACCCCGCACCAACACACCTCGTCAGCTACGAAGCAACGCCCCTGAACTTCCCCCTGCGACTATTGCTATACCGAGACATGCAACCACACAAACCGTCGACAGCAAACCATCAGCAATCCATCCGTCATTCGAACCCCTTAGGAGATGAGGCGCCTCAACTAATGAGATCTCTTCTCTAGCAACACAATTCGCCACAGAAGGCTCATGCACGTAGGCCTGTTCAAATACAAGAAGCTAGAAGCCAGATTGCAGCATCCGAAAGTAGCGGCACTTTCGTCGGCCACCGACCCCCAGGCGTGAACGCGAAATCTAGCCCCACGACTCGTTCTTCCAGGTGCCGTGCCCGAGGTTGGCGACCCCGTCCCCGGGTGCCGCACAATGCCGATTGTCAGCACCGCCACGCGAGTGTCATAACCGCGTGTGACGATTGAAACGTGGCTCCCGAAATCCCGTCTCTCAATACCGCCTACAACAAGATCGCAACGCGCAGCAACGACCTCGACGATGCTGTGCTGGTCGAGGAACTTCGTGATCTCCTTGGATCCCGGCTCGTGGCATATTTGGCTGGCGCCTCAAGCACCACCATCGTCAACGACTACGCCACCGGCGCAGTACCGGTGCCCGCAAAGATCCACGGCCACCTACACCTGGCCTACAACTTCGCAGCATTGCAGCAGCAGCTTGGGGCCTCGCCACGCGTAATCCAGGCCTGGTTCCAAGGACGCAACCCCAGACTCGCAGAACGTGCACCAGCACGCGCCATCCTCGAGAACCCCACCGCCACCACGGACCACTTACTGATCGCCGCCGCCGCGACACTCGCAACCTAAGCGCACCGGCGAGCGCGAAAATTCTCCCAACTGCTCGCCCCACCGCAAAGAATGAAGAAGCGTGAATGACGGTCGGCAATCGGGGACGCCAGGACTCAGATCCCCAAATCCGACCCATACGCCGAACAACAAACATCGCCAGGCAAAACAAAGAGGTCAGGCCACATTTCTGCAACCTGACCTCTTGGTGCGATTCGTCCTGAACCGCTCTTGGTGGGCGAAGGGGGACTTGAACCCCCACGTCCCGAAGGACACTGGCACCTGAAGCCAGCGCGTCTGCCATTCCGCCACTCGCCCGTGGCTAGTCGTTTAAACGACTGGTGTCCGCAAGGACTTGAAAAAGATAGCACGCATGCAGGCGCAAACGAAAAACGTCGCTGGTAAATCTGAGCTGACCTGCCACTTTTGTCCGATCGCGAGACACCCAACCCTCTGTTACCAATGTGACACGCGGTACAGGAGTCGTTTGTCGGTCTCCAACATGGCGTTATCGCCGGTAACATGCTTCTACAAGGTATGCACGCCGACACGCCCACCACAGAAAGGCCCGTGATCCCGTGAGTTTTTTTGACCGCGTCGAGCGCAAGCTCGAGTCTGCCGTCGACGGTGGGTTCGCCCGCGTCTTCGGCGGAAAGGTCGCACCACAGGAGATCGAGAACGCTCTGCAGCGTGAAGCCGAGACCTCCATGGAGGACCTCGGAGACGGCGCAACCCTGGTCGCCAACAGCTACACGGTGACACTCAGTGACTCGGATCTTGACCAGGTCGGGACCGAGTATGAACTGAACAGGAAAATCTTCTCGCGCCACTTAGCTGACTTCATTCGAGACAATGGGTGGCAGACTTATGGGTCCGTGGTCGTAGAGTTCGAACCAGCACCGTCTTTACACACCGGACAATTCCGTACTCGCGGGGTCGTCAATCCAGACGCCTCACCGAAGCCGGTGGCACCACCTAGGGTGCAAGAAGACCAAAAGAAGACATACCGACCCGAAAGTCACGACCGAGGAGCCCAAGCCATGACCAATCCCCCCGGAAACGACCAGGGCGGCCAAAACTACGGTTACGCCCCCCAAGGCGATCCCAACCAGCCCCAGTACGACTACAACCAGCAGGGCTACGACCAGGGTCAGCAGGCGTACGACCAGCAGTACGGCCAGCAGCCCGCGTACGACCAACAGGGCCAGCCCTACGCACAGCCCGCCGACCAGGCCTACGGCCAGCAACAGTACGATTACGGCCAGCAGGACCAGCAGGGTTACTCCCAGCAGGGCTATGACCAAGGTCAGCAGCAGTACGCGCAGCCAGGGTACGAGCAGCCCGCCTACGACCAGCAGTACGGTCAGCAGCCCGCCGCCTACGACCAGCAGTACGGCCAGCAGGGCTACGACCAGCAGTACGCACAGCAGCCCGGGTACGACCAGGGCTACGCACAGCAGCCCGGCTACGAGCAGCAGGGCTACGACCAAGGCCAGCAGCAGTACGCGCAGCCCGGGTACGACCAGCAGTACGGTCAGCAGCCCGCCTATGACCAGGGCTACGCACAGCCCGCGTACGGTCAGGCAGCCGGTTACGCGCCGTCGGCGATCACCCTCGTTTTGGAGGACGGCAGCAACCGCACATTCTCGCTCCGCCAGGGTTCCAACGTGATCGGTCGCGGACAGGATGCACAGTTCCGCCTTCCCGACACCGGCGTGTCACGTCGGCATGTCGAAATTCGTTGGGACGGTCAGACGGCAATGCTGACCGACCTGAACTCGACGAACGGCACCACCGTCAACGATCTTCAGGTCAGCAGCTGGGAACTCGCCGACAGTGATCGCATCCGGTTGGGCCATTCCGACATCACCGTCCGGTTCCAGTAGTCGACCGAGGCAATAAGATTGCGAGTCGGGTGACACCTCGTCACCCGAACGCTTAGTGCATCCGTTTGCAACCGCGAATCGGAATTTGAGTGTGTGAGGGAGGTGATGGGGGTAGATGCAGGGCATCCTGCTGCAGGTGATCCGGTTCGGATTCCTCATCCTGCTTTGGCTTTTCGTGTACGCAATTATTCGGGCGATGCGCGCGGATCTTGCGGGCGCCGCAGGCACTCACATCCCTCGCGGATCGATCCGGTCAGATCGAAAGGAGCGCGCGGCACGCACCCGTGGAGCCGCCCGTTATCTAGTAGTGACGGCCGGTGCTTTGGCGAACACACGCATCACCCTCGGAACGCAACCGGTCTTGATTGGCCGGGCCGACGATTCCACGCTCGTCCTCACTGACGACTACGCCTCCGAACGCCATGCTCGTCTCTCACCTCGTGGCGATGATTGGTACGTCGAAGATCTTGGATCCACGAATGGGACCTACCTTGATCGTTCCAAAGTGACCACCGCCGTCCGCGCGCCGATCAACACCCCAATCCGGGTCGGCAAAACCGTGATTGAGTTACGCCCGTGACCCTTGTCCTGCGCTATATCGCGCGAAGTGACCGCGGCCTGGTCCGCTCCAATAATGAGGACTCCGTCTACGCCGGTGCGCGTCTGTTGGCGTTGGCCGACGGCATGGGCGGTCACGCGGCCGGCGAGGTCGCCAGCCAGTTGATGATTCAGGCCCTTCGTCCCCTCGACAACGACGAGCCCGGCGGCGACCTCCTTTCCGCCCTGGAAAGTGCGACGGCCGCAGGCAATGCGGCGATCGCGGAACAGGTAGCCAAGCAGCCGGAACTCGACGGCATGGGCACCACGCTGACCGCGATCCTGTTCGCTGGCAGTCGTCTCGGGTTGTGCCACGTTGGTGACTCCCGCGGCTACCTGTATCGCGACGGCCAGCTGACGCAGATCACGCGCGACGACACATTCGTCCAAAGTTTGGTCGACGAAGGCCGCATCACCGCCGAGCAGGCGCACACGCATCCGCAACGCTCACTCATCATGAAGGCACTCACCGGTCAGGAGGTTGAGCCGACACTGATTATGCGTGAGGCTCGTGCCGGCGACCGCTACCTTCTGTGCAGCGACGGTCTATCCGACGTCGTCAGCGAAGAAACCCTCGCTGACACCCTCGGATCCGTCGAAGACCACAAGGCTTGCGCCGACCGCCTAATTGAACTCGCCCTCCGCAGCGGTGGCCCCGACAACGTGACCGTCGTAGTCGCCGACGTCATCGACACTCAGTACGGCGATTCAACGCCCATCCTCGGAGGGGCCGCAGGAGACGACGACGCCGCCGGTTATGTCCCGAATCCGTCGACCGCCGCCGGCCGTGCCGCTGCCCTACGCGATCCGGCACCCGCCGTAACCCGCCCGACCATTCACCAGCCGCCGGAACCGGAAAAGAAAGCTAGCTGGCGCTGGCCACTAGTCATCATCGCCGTGCTGGCGATCATCGGTTTTCTCGTGGCTGCGGCTTTTATCGTGCGGTCGAAAGCGCTGGCCAGCACTTTTGTCACATCGGTGAACAACAACGTTGAAATTTACTCCGGCACACCCGACACCTTGCTGTTCTTCAACGTCGAGAAGCCAAACCAGAAGGTCTGTGTCGATGACCTGACGGTCGATACGCCGACAGTGTTCTTCACCGAGTTCGATTCCGCCGAATCGTGCACGCCGATGAACCTGAAAGACCTGACGCAGGCGAGCCGCAGCGCGGTGGTCGGAAACAGCATCAAGAACGACTCCCTGCAGTCCACCCAGGATCGCGTTCGGGCGCTGCAGTTCCTCCCGAAGTGCACGCCTCCGGCACCCGTCACTGACACCAAGCCCGAGCCGAAGCCGCAAACCTCGAGCCAGAAGCCTGAGCCGACGACCGCTCCCAGCGAAGTTGAGCGCTCGGAAACTGCCCGCATCGAAGCCTCCACCACCGCCAATGCACCGTCGACCGGCGCCGACGGGTATCCAATTTGCCGGGATGCTGGATGACGTCCGCCCCACCCGTTCACGCTCCACCGGCGGCACCGCCGAAGAGTGCAGGTCGCAAAACTGAAGCGGTCCTGCTCTCCTTCGCCGTCTTCGTCGTCTTCGCCGCGCTGCTCATTGTTCAGGCCGCGCAAGGCCAGACGCTAAGTTGGGATCTGGCCAAGTACCTGGCCGCCTTCATCGCGCTGTTCGGCGTTGCCCACGTGGCTGTGCGACTATTCGCGCCCTTTGCCGATCCGATTTTACTGCCGTGCGTAGCTCTATTGAACGGGCTGGGCTTGGTGATGATTCACCGGCTGGATCTGGGTTCCTCACGCAGCGATGAACTCGTCAAGTCCGACTCCGTGACCCACAACGCAGATCAACAACTCCTCTGGGCCTTCCTCGGAATCATCGCGTTTTGCCTAACCTTGGCATTCATCCGCGACCACCGCACCCTGTCGCGGTACGCATACACACTCGGCATCAGCGGCATCATTTTCCTGGCGATCCCGGCGATCCTGCCCGCGTCGATGGCCGAGGTTAACGGCTCCCGAAACTGGATCCGCCTACCCGGCTTCAGCATCCAGCCCGGCGAGTTCGCGAAGATCTTGATCATCATCTTCACCGCGGCCTTCCTCGTCTCGCGGCGCGACCTCTTCACGACGGCAGGTAAGCAGTTCGCCGGCATCGATTTTCCGAGGCTCCGCGACCTCGGTCCGCTGCTGGCGGCGTGGGTCATCGCAATCGGAGTCCTCGCCCTCGAGAACGACCTCGGTACGCCGCTGCTGATCTTCGCGACCGTCTTGACGATGCTGTACATCGCAACATCACGTGTCAGTTGGCTGATGCTTGGCGTCACCATGTTCGCGCTCGGCGCCACTGTGGCCTACCAACTCTTTGAACATCTGCGGATTCGCGTCGCGATTTGGAACGATCCGTTCGCGCAGTACGACACCTACGGCTACCAGATCGCGCAAAGCCTCTTTGGCTTCGCGACGGGCGGTATGTTCGGCACCGGTCTCGGCTCTGGACGCCCCAACATCGTGCCCTTCGCGAACACTGACTTCATCCTGACTTCGTTCGGCGAAGAGCTCGGCTTGGTTGGCCTCGGTGCCATCTTGATGCTGTATTTGGTCGTTACGATGCGCGGCCTGCGCACGGCTGTTGCGGTGCGCGACAGTTTCGGGAAACTCCTCGCCGCAGGCCTGAGCTTCACCATCATCTTCCAAGTGTTCGTCGTGTTCGGCGGTGTCTCGAAGCTCATTCCGCTGACCGGTTTGACGACGCCGTTCCTCGCGTACGGCGGTTCGTCGCTGTTGGCGAACTACATTCTGCTGGCGCTCCTGCTCCGTATTTCGAACGCTGCGCGCGAGCCCGACAGCCCGCGGCCGAGGCAGGCGCCACCCGTCGACGCGATGTCGACCCAGGTGGTGAGACGACCATGAATCGTCCCATCCAGAAGGTCGCGATCTTTGTCATCATCATGGTTGTCGCGCTCCTTGCGAACGCCACCTACGTGCAGGTGTTCAAGGCCGACGAACTGCGGTCGGACACCCGCAACTCACGTGTCCTGCTCGATGAATACGCGCGCCAGCGCGGCCTGATTGTCGCTGCCGACGGCACGGTCCTCGCCGAATCGGTCCCGACCGACAACCGGTACAAGTACCTGCGCCGGTACCCTACCGATCCAGCAGCGTTTGCCCCGGTCACCGGCTACTTCTCATTCGTGTACCGCGCAGACCGCGGTATCGAGCAGGCCGAGGACACCGTTTTGAACGGCAACGACGATCGGCTGTTCACGCAGCGCTTCATGGACATGTTTTCCGGTCGTGACCCGCGTGGCGGCAACGTGGTGACAACCATCGACCCGAAACTGCAGCAGGTCGCCTACCGCGAGCTCACCAACGCTGGCTGCGAAGGCCCCTGCCGCGGCGCAGTGGTCGCCCTGGAACCAAGTTCCGGAAAGATCCTCGCACTCGCGTCGACGCCAAGCTACAACCCCAACAAGCTCGCCTCGCAGGATTTCCAGCAGGCCGAAAAGGCGTGGGAAACATACACGAGCGACGGCAACGGTGATCCCATGACAAACCGCGCCCTCAA
This sequence comes from Gordonia sp. (in: high G+C Gram-positive bacteria), assembly GCF_049647785.1. Lineage (GTDB taxonomy): Bacteria > Actinomycetota > Actinomycetes > Mycobacteriales > Mycobacteriaceae > Gordonia. The sequence goes on along the minus strand of NZ_JBARYI010000082.1, from coordinate 91,025 downwards.
CGCGCTGTACCCGCCCGGTTCGACATTCAAAGTTGTCACTACCGCGACCGCCCTGAAAGCAGGGCTCGGCCCGCAGACCCGATTGACGTCGGCGGCAACGATCACACTGCCCGGCAGCAGCGCCACCCTGTCGAACGACAGCGGCAGCACCTGCCCGGGTGCGGTCAACGGCACAGTTTCCCTGACCCAGGCATTCCAATACTCGTGCAATACCGCCTTCGCCCAGCTGATGACCGAGAAGATGCCGAAAGACACGGCAATCGCCGACTTCACGGCAACCGCGAAGCTTTTCGGTGTCGGCGAGGATCCGCCAGGAGTCCCCATGACCGTCGCTAAGTCGACCGTCGGCGACATCGGTGACGATTTCGCCGCGCTCGGTCAATCCGCGATCGGTCAGCGAGACGTGCGCTTGACGGTGCTTGAGAACGCCCAGATTGCTGCGTCGGTGGCCAACGGTGGCGCCCGGATGAGCCCGTATCTGGTGGAGAAACTGCAGACTGCCGACCTTCGCACCATCTCGACGACGACACCGTCGACCCAATCGCGTCCGCTGACTGCCGAACAGGCCGACCAGATTACTGACATGATGGTGCGATCGGAGCAGAACACGGCGGGCGCGCAGGCAGGGATTGCCTCCAAGACCGGAACGGCAGAACACTCCAGCGTGACCGAAGGCGGCGAAACCCCATACGCCTGGTACATCGCCTTCTCACCGAGATCAAACGCACGAATTGCGGTCGCAGTCATCATTGAAAATGGAAATAGGGGACAGAACTCGTACGGTGGCGTTGTCGCGGCACCAATCGGGCGCGCTGTCATCAACGCTTACGCGGGAGGTGCTCGATGAGCCTACAGAACGGCACCATCATCGCCGACCGGTACCGACTGGTCCGGTTGATCGCCACGGGCGGCATGGGTCAGGTGTGGGAAGCCCTCGACACGCGGCTGGGCCGTCGTGTCGCGGTCAAGGTCCTCAAGGCCGAGTACTCAAACGATTCAGAATTCCTGCGACGGTTCCGCACCGAAGCGCAAACCACCGCACGCCTGAATGATCCCGGCATCGCCAACGTCTTCGACTACGGCGAAACGCCCGACCGTAACGGCGGCGACCCACTCGCCTACCTGGTGATGGAACTCGTCGACGGTGAGCCGCTCAACTCGGTGATCACCCGCATGGGCTCGCTGTCGCTGACCCACACCCTCGACATGTTGGAGCAGACCGGTCGTGCGCTACAGGCTGCGCACACCGCGGGCCTCGTGCACCGCGACGTGAAGCCGGGGAACATCCTGATCACGCCGACCGGCCAGGTCAAGATCACCGACTTTGGCATCGCCAAGGCCGTCGATGCTGCCCCCGTCACCCAGACCGGCATGGTGATGGGCACCGCTCAGTACATTTCACCCGAGCAGGCGACCGGTGGCGAGGCAACCGCCGCATCGGACGTGTACTCACTCGGCGTGGTTGGCTATGAGGCCCTGACGGGTCGACGACCGTTCTTGGGCGACGGTGCCATCACCGTCGCGATGAAGCACATCCAGGAGCCTCCGCCGCCCCTGCCGCAGTCCATCCCGGCACCGGTTCGCGAACTTATCGACATCACGCTGTCGAAGGATCCGCTGCGCCGGTATGCGACGGGTGGCGAATTTGCCGACGCTGTCGCGGCCATCCGAGCGGGTAATCGACCGCCGACGCCACGTACGGCAGCGACCGCAGTCATCGCGCCGGCACCCGTCGGCGGAACCCGCGCAATGACCTCGCCAACGCCCGCGCCAGCATCGCGGCCGCAGCCGAGGACGGCACCGACCCCGGTCGCCGACGAAGGCTGGAGCACCACGCACAAGGTGCTTACCGCCGTCGCTGCGCTCCTGCTGCTGTCGGCCATCGCGCTCGTGGGTTACTGGATCACTTCCAGCCCCACGCCGCCCGCGGCACCGGCGACCTCTCACACCACGACTGTTACGCAAGAACCGGAGACCACCTCGCGGGACCGACCGTCCTCCACGACCACTTCGACGGAGGAGTCGACACCATCGGAATCCCCGTCGACAACCTCCGAGCGTCCGACAACATCCGAGGAGCCAACTACCTCGGAGACGACACCTCCTCGACTGCCCCAGTTGCCGTCCATCAACCTTCCGACCATCCCGGGCATCGGCCGGTGACCTGACATGAACGATCCCCACTACCTCTCGGAGCGGTACGAACTCGGCGAGACGCTGGGCTTCGGCGGCATGTCCGAAGTCCAGTTTGCGCGCGACCTGCTGCTCCATCGCGACGTCGCCATCAAAGTGCTGCGCCCGGACCTGGCACGCGATCCCATGTTCTACCTTCGGTTCCGACGCGAAGCGCAGAACGCCGCCAAGCTCAACCATCCGAGCATCGTGCAGGTTTTCGACACTGGCGAAGCGGAAACCGACGAGGGTCCGGTCCCGTTCATCGTGATGGAGTACGTGGAGGGCGACACCCTTCGCGATCTGCTCCGCGCTGCCGGACATATCGGCCAGAAGCAGGCCATGACGTGGATGGCCGACGTCGCGGCCGCGATGGATTTTTCGCACCGCAACGCCATCGTGCACCGCGACATGAAGCCTGCCAACGTGATGATCGATCACACCGGCGCGGTCAAGGTGATGGACTTCGGTATTGCCCGCGCAATGGACGACACCTCTGCCACCATGACCCAGACGTCGGCTGTCATGGGCACGGCGCAGTACCTGTCGCCCGAGCAGGCCCGCGGTATCAAGGTCGACCCACGCAGCGACATCTATTCGATGGGCTGCGTCCTATTTGAACTGGTCACCGGCGAGCCCCCATTCACCGGTGACTCGCCTATTGCCGTCGCCCACCAGCACGTTCACGAAGATCCGCGACGGCCGTCGTCGATCCGGTCGGAGATCACACCCGAACTCGATTCGGTGATCATGATGGCGATGAGCAAAAACCCGGCGAACCGCTACCAAACCGCCGGTGAGTTCCGCGCCGACCTCATCAAGGTGCTCGCAGGCGGTAAGCCGTCAGCACCCATGTTGCTGACCGACGAAGAACAGACCGCGCTCATCGAGTCGCCGCGGCTCACTGTCCGTAACGAGTCGCTGCCTAGTCGCCGTCGTATCTCCGCGATTGTCGGCGACACGGAAGAATCCGAGGGTGATGAAAGCGGACCCTTCCGTAAGCGTCGGACGCGTGCGGTGGTCGCGATAGCTGCCATCGCGCTCCTGCTCGTCGGCCTTTTCGCGTGGTCGCCGTGGTCGGGTTCCGAGCCAATGATCGCTGTGCCGACTGTTGCTGGCCTCACCGCCGACGCCGCCCAAGCCAACCTCGAGCAAGCTGGATTCACGGTGAAGCGCGTCGAGGAACCCAGCTCCGACATGGCAGCGGGCTTAGCGACCAGGTCGGTGCCGGGCGACGATGTTCCGACCCCCAAGGGTTCGGAAGTGACGCTCTATATCTCGTCCGGTGCCCAGCGATCGGAAATCCCGGACCTGCGCGGTAAGACTCCAACGGAGGCGAAGGACGCCCTGAAGGTGTTGGGCTTCGACGAAGTCCGCACCCAAGACACCGATTCCACCGCCAACCTCAAGGGCAAGGTAGTTCGTACCAACCCGCGTGTGGGAATTCCGGCCGCGGTCAATGCGCCCGTCATCTTGTACATCGGCACCGGGCCACGCGAGGTGACCCTCCCGGATCTGCAAGGTCAGACGCAGGATGCGGCCCGTACCGCACTTGAGCAGTTGAACTTGGAGATGACACCGGTCCAGGTGGATTCTGAGCTTCCCGCCGGGCAAGTTGTCAGTACTTCACCTAACCCGGGGACCACCGTAGAAGTGGGCTCCGTGATTCAGGTGCAGATTTCCCGCGGCAACATGTTTATCGTTCCCGATCTCAAAGGCATGACCCTCGACGACGCCCAGAAGTCGCTGGAAAGCGCGGGCTGGCAGCCGAACACCCTGAACTCAAGCGAACGCGGTGTTGGTCTCGCCAGTAAGGACGACGGCAAGATCGTGGCGCAAACACCAGCTGCTGGCAGCCGGTTGAAAAAGAATGCGTCGGTGTCGGTGGTCGTGGGTCGAGCCAGCCTGATTCCGGGCTAACCCGGTATCAGTTGTCGTTCGCCAGGGCTCGAGCCATCTGCGACTCGAGTTCTGCGATCGTCGGCTCTGGGACTTCGAGGCCGCACACGCGGAGCCAGTTGGCGAGCATCCGGTGACCGCCTTCAGTGAGGACGCTCTCCGGGTGGAACTGCACACCGTGGATCGGCAGATCCCGGTGCCGCATCGACATAATGATCCCGGATTCGGTTCGCCCGGTGACTTCTAGTTCGGCGGGCACCGAACCCGGCTCGATGGTCAGCGAGTGATATCGCGTGGCCGTGAATGGCTGCGGTAGTCCACTCAGTACGCCCGTGCCATCGTGGTTAACGAGTGAGGTTTTGCCGTGTAGCAATTCCGGTGCCCGGACCACATCGGCACCGAAGGCCTCGCCGATTGCCTGGTGCCCGAGGCACACGCCCAACAATGGCGTGCCTGCCTTGGCCGCAACCGACACAATTGGGACGGTCGCTCCGGCACGGTCTGGCGTGCCGGGTCCGGGGCTCAGGAGGATACCGTCGAATTCTGCGACCACCGACTCCAGATCGGTGAGTTTCTCGTCGTCGTTGCGCCAGACGACCGCCTCGACTCCCAGTTGGCCCAGGTACTGAACCAGGTTGTAGACGAAGCTGTCGTAGTTGTCGATGACGAGGATGCGCACGTCTTCCAGGTTAACGGGTTCCCCACCTGGGCATCGACTCAGATAACGTAGAGGCATGCCTAAGTCAAAAGTCCGGAAGAAGACCGACTACACGATCAACCCCGCCAGCCGCACCCCGGTGAAGGTGAAGGCTGGTCCGTCGGGGATCTGGTACCAGTCGGTGATGTTCGGCCTCATGCTGCTCGGCCTGGTTTGGCTCATCGTCTACTACCTCGGCGCATCGACCAGTAAGTACGCAGCCCTCGACTGGATGACCAACCTCGGTCCCTGGAATATGTTGATTGGTTTCGGCTTCATGGTGGTCGGCCTGTTGATGACTATGGGCTGGCGCTGACATCCTCTTCGGAAGAAAAGCCCTGGTGAGCTATCCACACGACGGAAACAACATGTGTGTAATTCATCCCCACTGTGGATAAGTCCTGTGGATAGAAATGACTTAGCTGTGCATAAAGAATGGGCGACGCCGCTTCCCGGAGCCATCGCCCTCGTTGGCGCTGGACTCATGCTCGCGGTGGCCGCTGCCGCGTCGTACACCGATCCCGCGGCAATGGTGTTTATCGGTATTGCCAGTATCGCGCTGATCGTGGCTGGCGTCGTATCACTGGTGCGACGCCCGCGGCTAGCCTTGCTCGACGGCCCGACGCTGGTTGTTAGTACGATTCGCGGCAAGCGGACCCTGGGAGTCGGCGACGTGGAGCGGATCTCCGTCCTGCGCTCGCGACGCATCGTGGGAAGCAGTGACCAACTGGTGATCGACCTGCACGACGATCGGCTTCTCGTGTTTGGGCGCTGGGATCTAGGCGAAAGTCCCGCCGCCGTCGTCGAGCGACTCCAGCTGGCGGGACTTCCCGTTGAAATAGCCGGTTGATCATGGCCGGCTGCGGCGAGCCCTAGGCGATGCTGGCCTCAACCGCGAACGAAGTGCCGATAATTAAGGCGATGACGGCAAGCGCCGCCAGTCCGTACCAGCCGATACGCGTCACACGCTGGTAGGTCTGCTTCTCTGGCGGCAACACCTTAATCGGTAGCCACAAGATCGCCATGGCGCTTGCGGCACCGAAGACCAAGCCACCCAAGTGCCCGAGCAGCGAGATGCCGGGGATGCTCACCGACATCACCACGTTCAAGACGATCACGGCAATCACCGTTGTCGCAGGCAGTTTCAAGCGCAAGACCACCACCAGGAGCGCCCCGAGCAAGCCGTAGATGGCACCGGAGGCTCCAGCGGTCAGGGTGGGGCCGGTCTGGAAAGCCATCACCGCGGCGCTGCCACCGAGCAAACCAACCATGTACACGGCAAGGTAGCGCGCCGAACCGAAAACCCGCTCGAGGTCGGCACCGACGAAGTACAACGACAGCATGTTGACGGCGACGTGAATCACTGACCAGTGCAGGAAACCGGAGGTCACCAGTCGCCAGTATTCGTTTTCGAAACCGGCGCCGCTGACCAATGCACCCTCGCGCATGATCGTCGAAGCCTGCAAATTGCTGACGCTGCCCGCCTGCAGCACGCACAGGACGAAGATGGCGACGTTAACGGCGATCAGACCGTAGGTGACGTAGGGGACGCGGTGTGCGGCACCGGTGTTGAGGGTTGGGGCCTTCGCGTTTACGCGAGTCTCCGAACGGCCCTCATTCACACAGTCGACGCAGTGCTGGCCAACCGCGGCCGGACGCAAGCACTCCGGACAAGCCGACCGCCCGCAGCGCGTGCAAGACAGCGCGGTCGGGCGGTCGGGATGCCGGTAACAGGTTTGGTTCAAGGTCAGCTGAGCTCGACGCTCTCGATAACAACTTCTTCGAGCGGACGGTCGCTGCGGTCGGTTGCCGTCTTGCCGATGGCGTCGACGACTGCCTGCGAAGCCGGATCCTTGACCTCACCAAAAATGGTGTGGCGACGGTTCAGGTGCGGGGTGGGGCCAACGGTGATGAAGAACTGCGAACCGTTGGTGCCGGGGCCGGCGTTTGCCATGGCCAACAGGTAAGGACGGTCGAACTGGAGTTCCGGGTGGAACTCGTCCTTGAACTGGTAGCCGGGGCCGCCGCGGCCGGTGCCGGTCGGGTCGCCGCCCTGCAGCATGAAGCCGTCGATGACGCGGTGGAACACGGCGCCGTCGTAGAACGGGCCACTCGACTCGCCCTTTGCATTCTTGGTCGAGTAATCCTTGGTGCCTTCGGCCAGGCCGACGAAGTTCTCGACGGTGACAGGCGCATGGTTTGGGAAGAGTTCAATGACGATGTCGCCGCGATTGGTGTGCAGGGTCGCGGTCTTCTTCTGCTCGCTCACACCCTCCATGAAACCATGATCTTGCCGACGACGGCGGCGTCACCGGCCAGCCAGCGCGTGTTTGTCGGTGGCGATGTGGGGGTGCCACCTGGCACGCTGGAATGATGCCGAACAAAATCTTGGTCGTTCTCGCGTCGATGTTGGCCGTCCTCGTCACCGCAATTGTGATGGTCCTGCGACGCTCGCGAACCGAGCATCCGCCGGTGTCTGCGACCGTGCCGCGCATCGAAGACGTGCGCGGCAACAGCGCCAGTTGATCGCCAACAGGTAATTTGTAGAAGTGACTTCCGACGATCCGCGCAGCCAGAGCCCCAGCGGCACCCCGAGCCAGGGTGCGCCGCGCCCCGCGCAGCAACCGGGCCGACCTGCCGCTCCGTGGGAAAGGTCAGCGTCGGCACCAACCGGCCGACCGCCAGCTGGCGCGAATCCCCCCGCTTCGATGCCGCCGGTCTCGAATTCCCCTGGGCGTCCCAATCCGGGGCGACCTGCGAGTGGCCCTCATCCGGCCCAACGCCCCGCACCGGGCGCCCCGAACCCGGTAGCACCCGGGCCGAATCGTCCCCCGCAAGGCAACCCGGGCCCGCAGCAGCCTGCCGCTAACCGCCCGATGCCCAACCGGCCCACACCGAACCCGCAGCGGAGTGGTTCGCCGGCTCCCGGCGTATCAGTGACCAAGCCAGAACCGGACAGGACGCTGGCGTACTCTGCCGTGCACGATGAGCAGAAGCCGATTTCTACCCCCGCGGCACCGGTTGCTCCCAAACCGGTCTCGAAACCAGCCGTTACTCCCGCCGCTAAGAAGGAAGAAAAGCCGGTGACCGCATCGTCCACCGCAGCCCGCCCCGTCGACGGCGAAATGAATTGGACCGCCGTGGTCGCATTCTTCCTCTCGGCAATCGGCTTGCTCTCACCAGTCGGAATCTGGCTCGGTTACCGCACCCGCCGCATAATCGACGCCAGTAAGGGCCAGTTGGGACGGGAGTTCGCCACCGCCGCCATCATCATCGGCTGGCTGTGGGTCGCGTTCGTCGTGCTCGGTTTGCTCGCCTACCTGTGGATTTTGATCTAACCGCTCTCGCTATTCACCGTTTACCTAAACGCCCGGGCAAAGAAGGCGTCAAAGGCCGCCCACTGTTCAGCGTTCATTTCGGTGTGGGAACCCTGCCCCAGCACCACCCGATAGTCCACCCGGTTTAGCGCGAAGTCGGCCACCAACTTGGCGTGCAGCGGCGATGGCACGGTGACATCGCGGGCGTTGAGCAGCAGCAGGATTGGTGCGTCGTAGCCGGTGACCGGGACCGCCATGTATCTGTTGAGTCGCGCCGGCAGTGGGCCAACACCGAGTGGTTTCGTGAAGACATCACCGAAGGCCATCGTTGGATCGTTGGGAGCACCGCACGTACCGTTGCCGACACCGTCGACCAACTTTCGGCCCAACGGCGTCAAATAGCTATTGACCTGCGCCTGCGGGTCCGTCTGGCGGAGCCCAGCCAAAGTGGCGAGCAAGAAGCCGTAGGTCTTGTTCAACGGCGCAGGAATCGCTGGAATGTACGGGCCAAGGAACGGCATCAACTTCTCGACATCCGATTCCGGGTCGACGGCGACGGTGCCGCGGAAGTCTAGGCCCAGGTGCTCGTATGCCTGCCGATGTCCGGTTGCCAGTGCAGCCTGCCCGCCCTGCGACGGTCCCATCACAGCCCACCGTTTGGACAACGTCGGCTCAATTGTCCGAGCGGCCCGCACCGCGTCGATGGTGGCGGTCGCTTCACTGCTCGTATTCAGATACGGGTGAACCCCAGTATTGAATCGACCCAATCCCACATAGTCGGTGGCGGCCACCGCGTACCCCGACCTCACCAGTCGCGTAATAAATTCGCTCGGTGCCGCATCCGGGGCGCTCTCGCCCCCGCAACCGGTGCCGTAGCCGGAGGTGCCATGGTCGTAGGCGACAACCGGCCACCCGCCTTTGGGTGCGGTGCCCATCGGTACAAAGAGCGCACCACTCGTCGGTACGGCCTTGCCTTGCCCGTCGCGGGTCCAGTAGTCGAACGACCGTCCGTTCTCGAGGCCGCGCCACCCCGCGGGACGGTCAAACACCCCGATCACTGCGCCCGGTGCATTCACCGGTGCGGCGGTACTCGGACCTGCACCTACGACACCGGTCAACGCGCACGCGATGACCGTCAAAGCGGCCATCGCGCCGCGTCCAATCTGCCCCGGCTTCACCATGTCGCCCTCCGGTCCCGACCACTTGTGTCCACACTCCACCACTCCGAACTCGACACTAGGGCGACACCGTTCGAAGGACACCGGGTTCGGACTAATCGGCCAGTACTACTCGGGAATGAAGCCCTTCACTTGCGGGCCGCGGCCTGGCCAGCGCGCCGCCCAAAGAAGCTTCCGTCACCGAGCGAAGCACCGGAGGCGTAGCCACCCGCACACACACCCGATGTGCACCGGCCAGCCGCGTAGAGACCGGCGATCGGCTCACCCGAAACGTGCATCACCTCGCCGTCGACACCGGTGCGCAGCCCGCCCAAGGTGAAGCCACCGACCATGCCCCGCAGGTCGATCGCCGCAACCGGCGAGCCGATCGGTTTGACCCACTCTTGCTTCTTCCCGAACATTGGATCGGCACCACGCTCGGCATGCCGGTTGTACAAATCCACCGTCCCGACCAGGGCACCTTCGGGCAGGCCCATCTCCGATTCGAGTTCTTCCACCGTTTCGGCCACCCATTTCGGACGGTGCCGCAGCATCGGGGTTGAGGTCGGTCGCGTGAGGCCTTCCTCGTACGCGGCCTCGTCAATGATCAGGTAGCTCTGCGCCGCGTTCTCGTACAGGGCTGCCTGCCCAATCCGTCCCGGGTATGTGTCTTCGTTAATGAAGCGTTGGCCGCGCCCGTTCACCAGAATCCCGCGAATGAACAACTGCGGGTCGCAGAAGTACGCCACTTCGGCTGCGTCCATGTGCGCCAGATCCGCGCCGATTGCCTGCGCCATCTGTATGGCACGACCGTCGTGCTCCTCGATCGACGCCGCGGGCCGGTTCACCATCTTCGGCGCGTACGCCTCCAACATGGTGTTGTTGTAGGCGAAGCTGCCGGTGGCCAGGACTACGCCCCGCTTGGCGCGCACGGCAACGAGCTTCCCAAACTGTTTCGCAAGCACTCCGACGACGCGCTCACCGTCGACGATGAGGGATTGCACGCGCATGTCGTACGCCGACCGCACACCGAGCCGTGCCGCAGTATCGGTCAAAGGCTTCATCAGCATGTATCCGCCGCCGCGTTCGGAACTGGTGTGCTTGTCTTGCATCTGCGGCACGTGCCCGCGCGGGGCCGCTGGAATCGTGTCGTGGAAGGGCGCGGCGTTCTCGCCACCGGTGTACTGCAGGCCGTCGTCGTATGGCGGCTCCCAGCCCGGCTCGCCCCAGAAGCTCATTTTGAACGGCACACCGCATTCGTCGGTCAGCCAGTGGTAGTGAGCGACGCTTCCTTCGCAGTAGGCGTCGATCTTCGCCTCATCGGTGCCCGGCCCCAACGCCGCCTTCATGAACGCCTTCATGGCATCGACGGTGTCGTCGAAACCGCAGGCTTGCTGCAGCGGCGTACCGCCGCCCATATAGATGAAGCCGCCCGCCATCGCGGCCGCACCGCCCCACCCGCCGGTCCGCTCAAGCACCAGGACGTCGGCTCCCGCCTGGGCCGCGCCGACCGCCGCGGCTGCACCAGCCACGCCGAAGCCAGCAACAACCACGTCGGCCTCATCGGCCCATTCGTCGATCTGCGCGACCGGGATGGGCCGGACACCGCTCCCCTCGACAGGTGTTGGCCCCTCGGTACGAGTTGGTTCAGCCAATGTAGTGGTCCTTCCGAGACTTCAGTGACGAGAGATTTCTCTCACACCATGTCAGACGCAGGTACTGTCACAGGCAGGGTGTTCCGCCCAGCGGGAGCCACGTCCCGAGCGATCAACATCGCCTGCATTTGGCGCTGTCCTCGATCGCCACGCATCGACAGAAGTGAGTTGGCCAATGACGGACTTGACGAAGTTTTACATCAATGGACAGTGGGTCGATCCCGTGGGCACGCCCACCATGCTCGACGTCATCAACCCAGCGAATGAACAGGTCGCAGGCACAGTCGCGCTCGGCTCCGCCGCCGATGTCGACGCCGCGGTCATTGCCGCGCGCCACGCATTTGAAGGCTGGTCCACCTCAAGCGTCGATGACCGCATTGCCCTCATCGGCGCAATCCTCGCCGAGTACCAGAGGCGGGCTCCGGAGCTTGCCGCCGCAGTCACCGAGGAGATGGGTGCCCCAGCGGGGCTTTCCGCCGCGGCACAGGTCCCCATCGGCATGGCGCACCTGGCTACTGCTGCTGAAGCCCTCAAGACGTTCTCCTTCTCCGAAGACCGCGGTTCGTCACGTGTCGTCAAGGAGCCGATTGGCGTCTGCGGTTTCATTACCCCCTGGAATTGGCCGCTGAACCAGGTGATGTGCAAGGTGGCACCCGCTCTCGCCACCGGCTGCAGCATGGTCCTCAAGCCGAGTGAGGTAGCCCCGTTCTCGGCGGCCATAGTCGCGGAAATTTTCGACTCCGCTGGCGTTCCCGCCGGGGTGTTCAACCTCATCAACGGTGATGGCCCCGGCGTCGGCGCGGCCCTGTCGTCGCACCCGGACATCGACCTGATCTCGTTCACCGGCTCCACCCGCGCTGGCATCGAGGTTGCCAAGAGCGCCGCGCCGACCGTCAAACGTGTCGCACAGGAATTGGGTGGCAAGAGCCCCAATATCCTGCTCGACGACGATTCCCTCGCCGCTAACGTCGCCGCGGGTGTGGCATCGATGATGGTGAACTCGGGACAGTCGTGCAACGCACCCAGTCGCATGATCGTGCCATCGCACCGGCTCGACGAAGTGACGGCGGCGGCCACCGAAGCGGCATCGGCTATCACCGTCGGCGATCCGACCACCCGAGTTACGCTCGGACCGGTGGTCTCCGAACCCCAGTTCACCAAGATTCAGGGCCTCATCGAGCGCGCTATCGCCGACGGGGCAAATCCCATCGTGGGTGGTCCGGGCCGTCCCGAGGGTCTCGACGCTGGCTACTACGTGCGTCCCACGGTGTTCACCAATGTCACCAACGACATGGAGATCGCACAGACCGAGGTTTTCGGTCCCGTGCTGGTGGTGATTGGCTACGACTCGGTCGATGAGGCCATCAAGATCGGCAATGACACCGAGTACGGCCTGGCTGGTTACGTCTCCGGTGAGGACATCGAAGAGGTCCGTCGAATCGGTTCCAAGCTTCGTGCCGGTTCCGTGGCCCTGAATTCCGCGGGGCCCGACCCGGCTGTCCCGTTCGGCGGCTATAAGCGAAGTGGCAACGGCCGCGAGTGGGGTGATTACGCCTTCGACGAGTTCCTTGAGGTGAAATCGCTTCTCGGGTACGGCGCGTAGTCGTAGGTCAGCAGCACAGATGCGAAGGAGCGCAACGCCGTGACGGCGTTGCGCTCCTTTGCGTTGCAAGTATTTCGCGTTGCGGGCGTCTCCCGAATCGGGAGGATCAGTGGTTCTGGACCACCATCACCGGGCACTGCGCCACGTGCAGAATGGCCTGGCTGGTGGAGCCGAGCGCGAGGCCACGGAAGCCACCGTGTCCCCGCGTGCCGACCACGATCAGTCGTGCCGTCTCGGACAGTCCGCTGATGTACTCCGCCGGTGCATCAGTGGTGAGATCGATGTCTACCGCCACCTCTGGGTGACTCTCGGCGGCGTCGGCCACCTGGGATTCGATCACGACCTGGGCGTTGACTCGCAGATTCTCCAGAATCTGTCCGGAGTAGCCCTGGAATACCTCGTCGGTGAAACCACCGAAGGAATGAACCACCCGCAGCGGAGCCTTCATCGATGCTGCCGCGGCGAACGCCTGATCCAAGGCCCCGGTCGAGTCCACCGAACCGTCGACCCCGACAACCACGGGTCCGCTGTCACTGAACGCGCCTGTCGATACCACGACGACGGGGCACTCGGAGTGCGCCGCCAGATCAGTACTCACCGACCCCAGCAGCAGCCCGCGCACACCGCCCAGGCCGCGGCGACCGAGGACCAGCAGATGCGAGCGCGTCGACACGTCGCGCAGCACCAGGCTCGGCTTACCTTCGACGACCCGCTTGGTGACCGTCACGTCCGCGACGCTCAGAGCGAGCTCTTCGGCGGCCGAAGCCGTCGCCTCCGCCGCCTCTCGCGCTGCAGCCAACGCCGTCTTGTCCGACTGCATCGACAGCCGCCCAAACGCGGGCGAGGCCGACGAAAGCACGGTGACCACGTCTAGCTGTCGGCCGAACCGCTGCGCCGCTTTTGCCGCCCAGCGCACGGCTTCGAGTGCGTGACCCGATCCGTCTACCGCCACTGACACCGGTGAATTACTCGTCATCTGCCTCATCCTTCCGAATACGTTCTCACCGGCAACGCTTCCAGACTTTCGGTGCGCCGGATGGATCCCGCGGGAAGTCGAGGACCTTGGTCCCGGTGCCTCCTGTCACAGGCGGCAGCAGTCTCGCTACAGGTAGCCGGCGCGTAGTTCTTCTGCCGAGAGCGGCGACAGCAATCCGGGAGCGACGTCGTAGACGGTCTTGGCACCCACCTGGCCGGACTGGTTCATTCGGGCGGCGGCGCGCGCATACGCCACCAGCACGCTGGCGGTGAACTCCGGATTGGAGTCGAGGGTCAGGCTGTATTCGATGACTTGCTTGGCGCCTTGGGAGGTGGTGCCGCTACGAATCACGAAGCCCCCGTGCGGCATGCCCCGGTGGTCCCGGGCGAGTTCCTCGGCGGAAATGAAGTTGACGGTGGTGTCGTAGGGCTCGAAGTAGTCGGGCATGGTGACGATCGCCGTGCGTACGGCGTCGGCGTCGGCGCCGTCTTCGAGGACCACGAAGCATTCGCGGGTGTGTCGTTCGCGGGTCGAGAGCTCGGGGTTCTCCCCGGCCCGGACACGCTCGATCGCTGGCTCCGACGGCAGCGTGTACTGCACGCCCGCCGCGACGCCGGGGACACGACGCACGGCGTCCGAGTGGCCCTGGCTGAGGCCGCGGCCCCAGAAGGTGTAGGTGTTGCCTTGCGGGACGATCGCTTCGCCGAAGACTCGATTCAGCGAGAACAGGCCCGGATCCCAGCCTGTCGAGATGATGGCGGTGGTGCCCGCGGCCTTTGCTGCGGCGTCGACCGCTGCAAAGTGCTCGGGGATGCGTGCGTGATTGTCGTAGCTGTCGACGATGGAGTATCGGGCCGCCTGAGCCGGGCTCTGCTCCGGGAGGTCGCTGCGCGAGCCGCCACACAGAATGAGGACGTCGATGTCGTCGCGGTCGCGGTCGAGGTCTGCCATCGGGAACACCGAAGTCTGGTCGCCGACGGTTTCGACGCTCGCGGGATCGCGGCGAGTGAACACACCAACCAACGTCATGTCCGGGTTGAGGCCGATCGCGGTCTCAACTCCTCGGCCAAGATTCCCGTAGCCGACGATGCCGATGCGGATTGGGGTGTTCACGATTGCTGATTCCTTTACCGAGTTGGGGACCGATATTGCTGGCGCTACAACAGAACCCGGTAGGCGATCTCTCGCCTACCGGGTTCTGCAACTTGTGGAGCCTAGGAGATTCGAACTCCTGACATCTGCCTTGCAAAGGCAGCGCTCTACCAACTGAGCTAAGGCCCCGAGACCGGGTTACCGGTTATGAAATTTTGGTGGGCCTAGGAGGACTTGAACCTCCGACCTCTTCGTTATCAGCGAAGCGCTCTAACCGCCTGAGCTATAGGCCCTGAACCGAAATTGAAGATTACCCGAACTCTGCAGCATCTACAAAACGGCTGGTCAGAAGCCCTTAATCGAGATCAGCGAGAGTAACCTCGACGCCGCCAACCATATCAGCACAGACGTTGTAAACGTAAGCCGAGATGGTGGTGAGGGCTGTCAGGAGCACTGCGGCGACAACCCCGAAGAGTGCGCTAAACATGAACACTTGGCCGCCGCTGATCAAGTCCTGCCCGCTGGTGCTGCCGTCGCCGTTCACGATGGTGCCGAACGAGGAATTGATCTGATCCCAGATGCCCATGCCACCCAGTACGCCGTACAGAATTGCAACGGCAATCATCCAGACGAAGAAGCCGACAATCGACAGCACGCCGACGACCTTGAACACCGACCAGGGGTCCACGCGTCGGATTTGAACGGCCGCCCGCAACGGCACTCCCACCGATCGGGCAGGGATGGTTTGGCTCGACGCACGCGCCGCTGCTTGTTCCCTCGCCTGCTCGGTGTGGTGGATCGAGTCCAGGTCGGGCAGTTGGTCCTTCTTCGCGAGTTGCTCGCGCGGAATGTTGCGCGTGTCGGACTCCACGAACTGTGCGGGTTTGGCCATCGGTAGCGGCGGTGAGACCGGTACCGGCGGGGCGACAGCTTCAGGCTTAGCTGTGGGCTCCGGCTTTACCGGCGACACAGGCTTCTGGACAGGTATGGGACCCGACGGCGGTGATGATGGCCCAGTGGGTTTCTGAGCCGCCATTTTGGTTGTCGGGGCAGTCGTTGGCCGCGAATCGGATTCGGTCCCCATCGACGAATCTGACCTGTTCGGGTCACCCGAAACCACACCGCGGGGTGGCGGACCACCGGCGCGTTCTTCATTCAACACGCCGGCGGCCTTAGCCATTTCGCCAGCAGTCAGCCCGGTCGCGGCCGATTTTTCCGACCGTTTCCACGGCGGGACCACGGTCCCGCGTTCGACATTCTTGTCGTCCGGCTGCTTCGGTGTGCTCACAGGCAATTCCTCACTGAACGGATACTGGCCAACTCTAACTGTTGGTCGACCTACTTCTCGTCAGCCGCGCCCTCGTCGCCATCAACATTGTCATCGACAATGTCGCCCTCCACGACATCAATCTCGTCCTCATCGGGCTCATCTGCGTTACGTGCGATCGCGATCAGCTCGTCGCCATCCGACAGATTCATCAGGCGCACGCCCTTGGTCTGACGACCGGCCTTGCGGACCTGCTTGGCCTTGGTGCGAATAACACCGCCACCGGACGTGATCGCGTAGATCTCACTGTCGAGATCGACGACGAGTGCACCGACGAGATCGCCGCGCTTCGGGTCGTGCTGAATGGTCAGCACGCCCTTCCCGCCGCGGCCCTGAGCCGAGTACTCCTCGATGTCGGTCCGCTTGGCGTAGCCGCCCGACGTCGCGACGATCAGGAAGGTGTCGGGGCGCACCACCGTCAGGCTGAGCAGCTCGTCGTCCTGATTGAAACGCATACCCTGCACGCCCGAGGTCTGACGTCCCATGGGGCGCAATGTCTCGTCGTCGGCGGTGAAGCGGATCGACTGACCCTTCTTCGACACCAGCAGCAGATCGTCCTCGGCCGAGCAGAGGCGAGCACCGACAAGCTCATCGTCGCCGCGAAGGTTGATCGCGGCGATGCCACCGGCACGGTTGGAGTCGAAGGCGTCCAGACGCGACTTTTTGACCAGACCGTTGCGCGTTGCGAGCACCAGGTACGGCGCATCCTCGTAACCGGAAATGCGGATGACCTGCGCGATCCGCTCTTCTGGCTGGAAGGCCAACAGGTTCGCGACGTGCTGGCCGCGTGCGGTGCGGTTCGCTTCGGGAAGCTCGTACGCCTTGGCGCGGTACACGCGGCCCTTGGTTGTGAAGAACAGCAACCAGTCGTGCGTACTGGATACGAAGAAGTGGGCGACGATGTCGTCCTGCTTCAATCCGGCCCCCTGCACACCCTTGCCGCCGCGCTTTTGGCTGCGGTACAGGTCGGTCTTGGTGCGCTTGGCGTAGCCGGTTTCGGTGATGGTCACGACTACGTTTTCGCGGGCGATGAGATCTTCGTCGGTGACATCGCCCTCGGCGGGGATGATCCGGGTACGACGATCGTCGCCAAACTTGTCGACAACTTCCTTCAGCTCGTCGCGCACAATCGAACGCTGGCGCTCCGGGCTGTTCAAGATGTCGTTGTAGTCAGCGATCTGGACTTCAATTTCTTCCAGTTCGTCAACGATCTTCTGACGTTCCAGGGCGGCCAGTCGGCGCAGCTGCATCGCCAGAATCGCGTCGGCCTGAAGCTCGTCGACGTCGAGCAGGTCCATCAACCCGGTGCGGGCGATGTCGACGGTCGCCGACCCGCGGATCAGGGCAATAACTTCGTCAAGCGCGTCGAGCGCCTTCACCAAACCGCGCAGAATGTGCGCGCGCTCTTCCGCCTTGCGCAACCGGTAGCGCGTCCGGCGCACGATGACCTCGATCTGGTGCGCCACGTAGTAGCGGATCATCTGATCCAGGCGCAGGGTGCGCGGCACACCGTCGACGATCGACAGCATGTTGGCACCGAAGTTGGTCTGCAACTGGCTGTGCTTGTAGAGGTTATTCAGCACCACGCGAGCCACGCCGTCGCGACGCAGCGTCACCACAATTCTCAGGCCGACTCGGTCGGACGACTGGTCTTCGATCTTGCTGATGCCCTTGAGGCGACCGTCGTTGACCTGCTCGGCGATCGACGAGATCAGGTTGTCGGGGTTCACCTGGAACGGGAGTTCCGTGACGACAAGCTGCGTGGTGCCCTTGACCTCTTCGATTTCCACGACACTGCGCATGCGGATACTGCCGCGACCGGTCATGTAGGCGTCGCGAATACCCTGGCTGCCAACAATCAGCGCGGCCGTCGGGAAGTCCGGGCCCTTCACCGCTTCCATGCAGGCGGCGAGGGTGGTTTCCTGGTCGGCATCCGGGTTCTCCAATGCCCAGAACACCGCGTCGGCGACCTCACCTAGATTGTGCGGCGGAATGTTCGTCGCCATACCAACGGCAATACCGCTGGAACCATTGATCAGCAGGTTGGGGATGCGCGCCGGTAGGACCGTCGGCTCCTGCGCCTTGCCGTCGTAGTTCGGAACAAAGTCGACGGTCTCTTCGGTGATATCCCGGAGCATTTCCATCGCCATCGGCGTCAGGCGGGCTTCGGTGTAACGCATGGCGGCTGCGCCGTCATTACCGCGGGAACCGAAGTTACCCTGGCCATCGACCAGCGGGTATCGCATCGACCACGGCTGCGCCAAGCGAACCAGCGCATCGTAAATCGAGGAATCGCCGTGGGGGTGGTAATTACCCATGGTCTCCGAGACCGGGCGCGCAGACTTCACATAGCCGCGCTCGGGACGGAATCCGGCGTCGAACGATGCGTACAGCAGACGACGGTGCACCGGCTTGAGGCCATCGCGAACCTCCGGCAGCGCACGTCCGACGATCACGCTCATCGCGTAGTCGATGTAGCTGTTCTGCATCTCCTGCCCGAGATCTACAGGCTCGATGCGATCGCCATCAGTGTTCTCATCTGGCAGATCAGTTTCGTCGCTCATGAATCACTTCCTGCGGCGATGCCGCGAAATCTGAAGGGTCTTGCGGCACACGCCGCAGCTGGCTTGGCCGGAATTACACGTCGAGGAAACGAACGTCCTTGGCATTACGCGCGATAAACGAACGACGTGCAGGCACGTCTTCGCCCATCAGGATCGAGAAAAGTTCGTCGGCACCGGCGGCGTCGTCGAGGGTGACCTGCTTGAGGATGCGCACGTCCGGATCCATCGTGGTTTCCCACAGTTCGCTGGCGTTCATCTCGCCGAGGCCCTTGTAACGCTGGATGCCGTCATCCATGTTGATCTTCTTGCCTGCGTCCTTGCCCGCCTGCAGCAGAACATCGCGCTCACGGTCGCTGTAGGCGAACTCGGGCTCGGCACCCTTCTGCCACTTGAGCTTGTACAGCGGCGGCATAGCCATGAAAACGTGCCCCTGCTCAATCAGCGGCCGCATGAAGCGGAACAGCAGCGTGAGCAGCAGCGTGGCAATGTGCTGACCGTCGACGTCGGCGTCGGCCATGAGCACGATCTTGTGGTAGCGCAGCTTGCTGATGTCGAACTCGTCGTGGATACCGGTACCGAACGCCGTGATGATCGACTGAACTTCGGCGTTCTTCAGCACGCGGTCAATACGTGCCTTCTCGACGTTGATGATCTTGCCTCGCAGCGGCAAGATCGCCTGGTACATGGAGTCTCGGCCCGATTTGGCGGAGCCGCCTGCCGAGTCGCCCTCCACGATGTAGACCTCGCACTTGACCGGATCGTTAGAGCGGCAGTCGGCGAGCTTGCCTGGCAGGCCACCGATGTCGGTTGCCGTCTTGCGACGCACCAGTTCACGAGCGCGACGGGCGGCCAAACGTGCCTGCTGCGAGTCGGCGGCCTTGCGAATGATGGTCTTCGCTTCGGCCGGGTTGGCGTCGAACCACATCGCCAAGTGCTCGTTGCATGCCTTCTGCACGAAGCTCTTGACCTCAGTGTTTCCGAGCTTGGTCTTGGTCTGCCCCTCGAACTGCGGGTCGGCGACCTTCACCGAGATGACCGCTGCCAACCCTTCGCGGATATCGTCACCGGAAAGCTTGCCGTCCTTCTCCTTGAGCAGCTTCTTATCGAGCGCATAGCGGTTGACGGTGCTGGTCAAAGCAGCGCGGAAGCCTTCTTCGTGGGTGCCACCCTCGGCGGTGTTGATCGTGTTGGCGAAGGTGTGCACGGACTCGGCGTAACCCTCATTCCACTGCATCGCGATCTCGACCTCGTGGCCGGTGCCCTTCGCAGTGAATCCGATGACCGTCTTGTGAATCGGCGACTTGGCACGCGAGTTCAGGTGCTTGATGTAGTCGACGAGACCGTCCGGGTAGTGATACGTCCGGGTCTTGACCTTGGCGACGGCCTTCTTGATCTCTTCCTCAGACCGGATCGAGGCGTCGTCTTCCGCGCCTTCGACCTCGGCTTCGAGATCAGCTTCCTGGATGCGTTCGTCAGTCAGCGTGATGGTCAGGCCCTTATTCAGGAAGGCCATTTCCTGCAGGCGACGCGCGATTGTCTCGATGTTGTATTCGACGGTCTCGAAGATTTCCGGGTCCGACCAGAAGCGGACTGTCGTACCCGTGCGGTCACTGGGACCCACCTCCGACAGCGGGCCGGGCTTCGCGTAGTCGTATTTCTGGAACCATTCGCTGCCGTTGCGGTCGATGACGAGTTCGACCTTGGTCGAGAGCGCGTTGACGACGGAAATACCGACTCCGTGCAGGCCACCGGAAACCGCGTACGAGTCCGAGTCGAACTTACCGCCGGCGTGCAGCTGGGTCATGATGACCTCGACGGCCGGTACACCGGTGGCGTGCATGCCGACCGGCATGCCTCGGCCGTCGTCGACGACCTCGATGCCGCCGTCTGCCAACAGGGTGACGTCGACGCGGGTGGCGTAGCCGGCCATTGCCTCATCGACAGAGTTATCGACGACTTCCCAGATCAGGTGATGCAGTCCTCGTTCACCGGTGGAACCGATGTACATGCCGGGACGCTTACGAACTGCTTCCAGACCCTCGAGAATGCTGATCGAATCGGCACCGTATTCGGCTGGCTTCGATTTGCCTGACTTTTTCGGTGCGTTGCCGCTGGTGTCTGTCACGGAGGGTCAACTCCCATTCTGGTAGAGGACAGTTACCGCTCAGTGTACTGGGTAGGGAACTCACAACGTCGCTTACCACGCCCTAAAAGGGACGGAGAACGACGAATTTCGCCTCCGGTGGGACCGATCATGCGTTTGGCTAGTTTTCTCGCTCACGCGACGAAATCGGCCACAGGCCGCTCGATTAGCCGTAGGTATCGCGCGGGCCGCGTCCGGAAATGTGGCGCGGCCCCTTCCGCCACGACGGTGCTTGGGGCCCCGTGATGCGCAAACTGGTAACCATTCCATGCCCGATGACCTTGGCAATCTTCGCCAAAATGGAACTCTGCATGTACCGAAGTTGGGTGGCCCAGGCGGTAGATTCGGCACTCACGTGCAGAACCGTCCCCTGCAATTGGGTTGGCTCAGCGTGCGAGGCGATGTCTTCGCCGACAATCGACGGCCACATTCCGAACAGGGTGCCTTCAGAAATGCGCGGCTCCCAGCCGTGCTGCTTGACGACTTTGCCGACCATGCTGCCGAACGGTTGTGGATCTCGAGCATCCGGTCCCGACCCCGACCAGCGACGACGCGACCGGTCTTCGCTGCGACGCTTTTTCCGCAGCGGCGCGGCACGCCCCATGCCGACGGACTTACCCTGCGCTTTGGCGACCGCCTTGGCCTCTTCCAATGCGGCGCGCGCGAGGTCGTAGCCGGACATGGCCTCTGACGGGTTTTCCTCAGGCATTGTGCTGACTCCCCTGCCCCAGTGCCTCGTCGGTAGCGGGCTCCCCCATTTTCTTGTCCCCGATCTTCTTGTCCCCGATCCTCTCGTCACCGATCACGACCGACTTCCTGACGCCATCTTGCTCCGAGACTCCGACAGAAATTCGTCGGCCGACGATGGACTCAGGAATGTCGTCGGCGACGGCGGCCGTGATCAGCAATTGATCGGCGTCGGCGGTGAACTCGGCGAGCATGTTTCGACGGGCGACATCGAGTTCGGCGAACACGTCGTCGAGCATGATGATCGGTTCCACGCCATCGTCTCGGAGTAGACCGACGCTCGCCAGTCGCAACGAGAGGGCGAAAGACCAACTTTCGCCATGACTGGCAAAGCCTTTAGCCGGCTCGTCTCCGAGTCCGAGGAAGAGGTCGTCTCGGTGGGGGCCCACCAGACACATCCCGCGGTCGATCTCCTTCGATCGAACCTCGATGAGGCGCGCGGCGATAACCTCGCGGATCACGTCGATCTCGTCGTCTCCACCTGGACTTTTGTCGATCTCCTCGCCAGCGGCGGACCGGTATTCAATAAACGCCGGACGCGAATGCGGTGCGATTGACGCATACGAATCGCTCACGAACGGGGCGAGCTGCCGGACCAACGCCAGGCGCGAGGCGGTGACCTGCGCGCCCAATTCAGCCAGCTGGCTGTCCCACACATCAAGGGTGCTGAGCACGGACTCGGCCTGATCGCCGCCGCGCCGCAGCGCCGCACCGGCAGTTTTCAAGAGTGCGGTTCGCTGCCGGAGCACGCGGTCGTAGTCGGCTTTTGCGCCAGCGGCCATCGGCCGCAACTGAGCGACGAGTTCGTCGATGAAGCGTCGTCGCTCCCCCGGATCGCCGCGAACAAGCGAAAGATCCTCGGGTGCAAACAGCACCGCGCGAAGGATGCCAAGGACTTCTCTGGTGCGGCGCACCGGTCGCGTGTTGATCGCAGCCTTGTTGGCCCCCTGCGACGGAATTGTCAGGTCAACGGTCAATTCGCGACCATCGTTCTCCACGGTCGCGGTAATGCGGGCAGCATCGGCACCACTCCTGACCAGCGGCGCATCCGATGACACGCGATGACTGCGCAGGGTCGCCACGTAGAAGAGCGATTCCAAAAGGTTGGTCTTCCCGAATCCGTTGCGGCCCACAAAAATCGTGGTACCCGGAGTCAGGGTGAATTCGGCGTGCGGCCACGAACGGAAGTCGTGCAACGCAAGTTGGCGAACAAACACGGCGGGCTAGGGTGCCGGAGTTGCCGTCTCGCCGACGGACTTACCCGAGTTGTCGACGACCGCGTGACCGCCGAACTGATTCCGAAGCGCCGACACTGCCTTCAATGCCGGTGAGGCTTCTTGGCGGGAGGCGAACCGTGCGAAGAGCGCCGCGGAAATAACATTCGCCGGCACCGCATGCCGAATCGCCTCCTCCACAGTCCAACGACCTTCACCGGAATCGGTCGTGTAGTCGGAGATGTCGGCCAGACCCGGGTCTTCTTCCAGCGCGCGGACCAGCAGTTCCAGCAGCCACGACCGCACGACTGTCCCCTGAGTCCAGGCCCGTAGTGTGCCGGTGACGTCTTCGATCAGCGGTTCAGCCTGCAGCAGTTCGTAACCTTCGGCGTAGGCGTGCATCAGCCCGTACTCGACACCGTTATGGACCATTTTTGCGTAGTGACCTGCGCCGACGGGACCAACGTGAACAAAGCCGTCGGCGCGTTCGCCCGGCGGTCGCAGAGCGTCGAAGATGGGCATGGCGATCGCAACATCGGAGTCTGCGCCGCCAACCATCAAGCCGTAGCCGTTCTCCAACCCCCACACGCCGCCGGAAACTCCGCAATCCAGGTAGCCGATTCCCTGAGCTGCCAAGAGGTCCGCATGTGGACGGTCATCCGAAAAGTGGGAGTTACCACCGTCGATGACGATGTCGCCGGAGTCCAGCAGATCGGCGAGCGCAGCCACCGAGTCGCGGGTGATGTCACCGGCTGGCACCATCAGCCACACCACTCGAGGTGTGCTCAGTGCGTCGACCATCGCTTCCAAGCTGGCGACGTCGGACACCTCGGGCCGAGGGTCGTAGCCGACCACTTCGTGACCTGCGGCGACGATGCGGGTGCGCATGTTGGCACCCATTTTGCCGAGACCCACGAGACCGAGCTGCATTGCGACTCCTTTGGCGAGAAAGCGATTAAGTCACTTTAGGCGCAGGTCAGCCAGGTAGACGAACCGGCATCAGCAGGTAGCTGAAGTCGCTGACGGCCGCGGCGAAGGCACCGCTCTCGTCGGTTTGCGGTTCTTCTCCGGTCGACGGTCGGAGCACCGCCGGGCGGATTGCCGCACGACGCTGGCCGGAGCCATCCGGTTCCGGATTGGTGAAACCGAATTCGACGGTATCGGTGCCGATCGCAGCCAAGCCGTCGAGCAGGTAGTGCGGGTTGAACGCGATGAGGATCGATTCGCCGTAGAACTGCACCGGCAACTCTTCTTCGGCCTTGCCCGCTTCGTCGCCTCCGGCGGTCAAGAGAACCGAGTCGCTGCTGAAATCGAGGCGCACCTGGGCACCCCGCTCGGCGACGAGCGAAACGCGCTTAATCGCTTCGATCAGCGGAGCGCTTTCAACAATGGCGATCGAGCTGTGGTTGGCCGGGAACAGTTGGCGAAACTTAGGAAACTCGGCGTCGAGCAGGCGCGTGGTGGTTTTCTTGGCACCGTTCGTGATTCCGAGCATGCCTTCGGAACCGATCGCGTGCACGGCACCGAAGGCCAAGTCCACATTTCCGGTCCCGTCGGCACCGGCCGATTTAGCTGCTTCGGAGAGCGTCTTAGCGGGCACCAAAGCGGCACCGGATGCACTGGGATCTGTTGGCAACCACTGCATTTCACGAACCGCAAGGCGGAAACGGTCCGTCGCAGCGAGGACCACTTTGTCGCCCTCGATCTCAACGCGGACACCGGTCAGCATGGGCAGTGTGTCGTCACGACCAGCAGCGAGTGCCACCTGGGCAACTGCTTCGGAGAACAGGTTTGCCGGAACAGAACCGGTGTTTTCCGGGATCGCTGGCAATTCCGGGTAGTCCTCGACAGGCATCGTCGGGAGCGAGAATTTAGCGCTGCCACAGCTGATAGCGACGCGCGCACCGTCGATGGTGACATCGACCGGCTTGTTGGGCAGCGACTTCGTAATTTCAGCGAGCAGACGCCCGGAGACCAAAGCCTTGCCGCTTTCGGCCACCTCGGCGGAAATCACCTGAAGGGTCGAGACTTCGTAATCGAAGCCTGCGACCTGGAGGCCAGCGTCGTCTGCGGTCAGAACCACGCACCCGAGAACCGGCACCGGAGGACGTGAGGGCAGGCTGCGAGCAACCCACGCGACGGAATCAGCGAATTCGTCGCGCACGACACGAAACTTCATCGGTGGTGTAACCCCTTCTCGACGTGCCAAGTCCGTTACGGCGTGCAACGGGTCCGGCGATGGTTGCTCGCCGAATCCCACTGTAGAGCGCGCAGCGATTCTTTGGACAACTCGGGCCAGATCCGATGGTTGCGAAGCGCAGGCGGCCACGAGCGCGATGGCGCGAGCGGTTCGGCAGGGTGTGTATCCACACACCTTCTTTTAAAAGATGTTCTTTAAAGAATAAATCTTCTTAGTAATAGGTCCTGTGAGTTCTGTGGACAACTGATTCTTTCTGCAGGTCAGGATGCTCGGCCCGTTGTGCAGGACCGGTGGATGAGATCGGTGGATGGATCGTCTCGGCTGTGGAGCAACTGAGACGATCAACAGCCATCCCAGTGTTGTCCCCAGAATTTGCCCCGTTGTCACCACGATGTCCACAGGCTTGCCGTAGACGTTGTCCTGGGCCTTTACGTCGCACGCACGCGGTCAAAGTTGGGTTGAGCGATCAAAAAAGGTGGCCACAAACTCTTTTGAGTCTGTGGCCACCCTTGAGGGTTATTGCGTCGGAGTTGGAGCTGACGGCCCGGCTAGCGGTTCGCTCGCTGTTTGATGCGCGCGGTCAGTTCCTGCACTTGGTCGTAGATGTTGCGGTTCTCATGCATTTGCTTGCGGATCTTCTTGTCCGCGTGCATCACCGTGGTGTGGTCGCGGTCGAACGTCTCACCAATCTTCGGCAGCGATAGGTCGGTCAGCTCGCGGCACAGGTACATCGCGATCTGGCGCGGCAACGTCAACGCGCGGACCTTGCTCGGACCGGTCAGGTCCTCGACCGGCAGATCGTAGAAGTCAGATGTCTGGGCGACGATGCTCGCCGCACTGATATCCATCGGCCCCGAATCCGGGATTAGGGCTTTCAGGACGACCTCGGCCAGGCCGGTATCGAGTTCGGTGTTGTTGAGCGAGGCGAACGCGGTGACGCGGATCAAGGCACCTTCGAGCTCACGAATGTTGCGTTCGATCTTCGATGCGATGAGTTCCAGCACGTCATCTGGTGCAGCGAGCCGATCCATCTGCGCCTTCTTCCGAAGGATCGCGATGCGAGTCTCCAGGTCGGGTGGCTGCACGTCGGTGATCAGCCCCCACTCGAAGCGAGTGCGGAGACGATCTTCCAGCGTCGCGAGCTGTTTCGGCGGGCGGTCCGACGAGACGACGATCTGCTTGTTCGCATTGTGCAGCGTATTGAAGGTATGGAAGAACTCCTCCTGGATACCTTCTTTACCTTCGAGGAACTGGATGTCGTCGATCAGGAGCATGTCGATGTCGCGGTAGCGGCGCTTGAAGGCGACGCGACGGTCATCGCGCAGCGAGTTGATGAAGTCGTTCGTGAACTCTTCGGTCGAGACGTACTTCACGCGCATGCCGGGGAACAGTCGTTGGGCGTAGTGCCCTGCGGCGTGCAGGAGATGCGTCTTGCCGAGTCCGGATTCACCCCAGATGAACATCGGGTTGTAGGCGCGGGCCGGGTTCTCGGCGACGGCGACGGCCGAGGCGTGTGCAAAGCGGTTGGATGCGCCGATAACGAAGGTGTCGAAGGTGTACTTGGGATGCAGCGAGGTAGTCCCGTTGTCAGGGGCCGTGGTCTCGCGCTGTTCAAAGTAGGTCGACCACTCACGCGGTTCGACGGGCCGGCGCTGCGACTGCTGATAGGTCAGAGCGGCGAGCTGCTCATCGGAGGGGATAGCGGGGCTTGCGGGGTAGGTCGGGGTCGGAATTTCGTCCGACTGCATGCCGCTACCGGTGTACGGCGACCCAGAAAGTGAGCCCGAAGATGTGATGCTTGTTGCAGTTGGGGCTGAAGGGTGTGGATGGGTATCCACAAAATCATTCGATTCATCGACAGTCATCGACCCGCCAGCGGCAGCTTCGTCCACACGAACGGCGATGTCGACGTTATGACCCAAATGCCGACTCAACGTAATCCGCACGGCCTCGCGCAAGTTGCGTTCAATCTGCTCCTGGACGACCGACGATGGTACGGCGAGAAGCGCGAAACCTTCGGTCATCGTCAACGGGCGAACCAGCGATAGCCAGGCTTTTTGCTGGTGCGTGAGAGATTCGACGTCTGACGGTCCAGTCCCGTTCGAGAGGTCCGCGACTACGGCCTTCCATACGTCGCTGAACGAGTCTCGGTCCCCGGCCACGTGCCCCCCTTTAGTGCGGTCGATCGGATGCTTTCAGTGATTGAGAGTGCCACGAACGAGGCTCTCCGCGCGAGTTGTCCACAAAGTTGTCCACACCTGTGGATGGATCTGTTAATAAATTCCACCGATGTAATTCGGTGTCCGCGATATCCGCAGGTAACCCGTCGTTTGATTTGGATTCCTGTGCCCAGTACCCTCGAAAGGTCGCCTGTACATGGACTGCGGAATACGCGCTCGCTCGCGAGTCGGCCCCGGTCGATCCATGAGTGGGCCCGTTAAACCGCCTGTAGTACCAACACGAGGAGTTTCCAGTGGCCAAGGGGAAGCGCACTTTCCAGCCGAACAACCGTCGTCGCTCACGAGTGCACGGCTTCCGTCTGCGTATGCGGACCCGCGCCGGTCGCGCCATCGTGAACGGTCGTCGTTCCAAGGGCCGCGCCAAGCTCACCGCTTAGTCGCGAATCCGGCCCGGTCAAATCGGTGTCGGCCGACGCGGCGCGGATTTCGAAGAAGTCCGACTTCACCCGCACACTCACCAAGGGTGTGCGGGTTTCGGCGCGTGATCTGTCAGTTCAAGTAGCACCTGTCGGTACCGACTGGCCTGATGCCAGCGGGCTGAGACCGGACGTTGCCTTGCACGGCGGCCCGTGGCTCGGTCTTGTCATCTCCAAGAAGGTTGGTAACGCGGTGGTTCGGCATCGGACCGCGCGGCGCCTTCGTCGTGCCTTCGCTGCGGCCGCGGTCGGGACGTTGCCCACCGAAACGTATGTGGTGGTCCGCGCATATCCGGGGATCGTCGATAAATCCAGTGCCGAGCTCACCGAAGTCCTTCGTGCCGCGTTTGCGCACCGTAAAGTTCTGGCCGCGTGCGCTGGGTTAAGCAGCGACAATTCGACGCACGGGAAGGGCTGAGAAACATGCTGGAAAAGCTGTACCGCCTTCCGCGAACCAGTCTCATCTTCGTGATTGAGCTCTATCGGACCTGGGTTTCCCCGACCCGCATGCCGACGTGCCGTTTTGAACCCACATGCAGTGGTTACGCCGTTGAGGCGTTGTCGAAGCACGGCTTCGTGTGGGGATCGGTTCTCGCCACCTGGCGGCTGCTGAAATGCGGCCCGTGGCATAAACCGGGCTACGACCCGGTCCCGGAGTTGGGACCCGTGGAGTGGCTCCGCAACAAGACTTCCAACAGTGATGCGAAAGCATCACCTTCAGATAGGGGTAAGTGAGCCGTGCTCAACTTCATCTACTACCCAGTGTCATGGATCATGTGGCTCTGGCACTGGTTGTTCGACAATATCTTGCCGAACTCACCGGGCTGGGACGGTCTTGCGTGGGCACTGTCGGTGGTTTTCCTGGTGTTCTCGTTGCGCGCCATCTTGTACAAGCCCTTCGTCAAGCAGATCCGCACGACGAAGCAGATGCAGGAAATCAATCCGCAGATGCAGGCGATTCGAAAGAAGTACGCCAACGACCGCGTCAAGATGACCGAGGAGATGCAGAAGCTCCAGAAGGAGCACGGCTTTAACCCGCTGCTCGGTTGCTTGCCAATGTTCATGCAGATTCCGGTGTTCATCGGTCTGTTCCACGTGCTGCGGTCGTTCAACCGCTACATCCCCGAAGGCGGCGGCGGCTTCGGCGTTCCGCATACCGGTCCGAGCCTGTCGTTGGAAGCGAACCGGATGACGGGCAACTACGCGTTCAGCCCGGAGCAGGTACAGAACTTCCTCGACGCCCGATTCTTTGGTGTCCCGCTGTCGTCGTTCCTGACACAGCCGGAACAGCAGTGGGCGGCGTTTGTGTCGTCGGGCAAAGTAGCTGACGTTGACTTCACTCGCTGGCAGATCGCCGCCGTGATCGTCCCCCTGATGCTGATCGCTTCGTTCGCCACGCACATGAACTCGCGTGCATCGGTGTCGCGCCAGACTGCGGCCGCAGAGGCGAATCCGCAGACCCGCATCATGAACAACCTTGCACTCTGGGTGTTCCCGCTCGGCATCCTCGTCACGGGTGTGTTCTTCCCCGTCGCCATCCTGCTCTACTGGGTGGCCAACAATGGTTGGACGTACGCACAGCAGCACATCGTCTTTGGCCGTATCGCCAAGGAAGAAGAAGAAGCCAAGCTCGCGAAGGAAGAGCGACTTAAAGCCGCTGCACCGAAGCCCGGCGCACGACCGGACAAGACAAAACGCGAAAGCAGCGTCGCCGTTGTTGATGGTGCCGTTGAGGACGACGACGCCGATGCCACGAAGGTAGATGTCTCGAAGAAGGCCACACCGGCTAAGGCTCAGGGCACGGCCTCGAAGGCGACGCAGCCAAAGAAGACTTCGCCCGGTCAGCGACAGACCAAACCCGGCGGTGCACGGCAGGCCGGCAACAAGCGCAACAAAAAGAAGGGCCGCCGGTAACGGCACTGCGAACCCTTCCCCAGACGTATTTCAATTGAGTAAGGAACACATTCATGACTGACCAGACTGTGTCGTCCGATGACACCGTGACCGACGAATCGGTGGAAGTCGTCGAACAAGAGGCCCAAGGCAGCGCCGTTGCGGTTGACGAAGCAGAGGCGACACCTGACGCCGATGTTCTCGACGACGACAATGATCAGGACGACGACAACGACGACAGCGACGACAGCGACGAGGACGACGACGAGGAAGACAAACTCGTTGAAGAAGGTGAAGTCGCCGCGGACTATCTTGAGCAGCTTCTCGACATCCTCGACTTCGATGGCGATATTGATCTTGATGTCGATGGTGATCGTGCGATTGTCAGCATTGATGGCGGCAAGGATCTGAATAAGCTCGTCGGCCGGAACGGCGAGATTCTCGATGCTCTGCAGGAATTGACGCGTTTGGCTGTGCAGCAGTCAACCGGTGATCGGAGTCGGTTGATGCTCGACGTCGCGCGGTGGCGTGATGGTCGTCGTCAGCGTTTGGCTCAGCTGGGTACCGAGGTCTCTGAACGTGTTCGGGATTCAGGTGAGCGTGAAGTCCTTGACCCGATGACTCCGTTTGAGCGCAAGATCGTGCACGATGCCGTTGCGGCTGTCGCCGGTGTCTACAGCGAGAGTGAGGGCGTTGAGCCCAAGCGTCGGGTGGTTGTCATCAAGGAGTGACCGCCTCTCGTTTTCCGTGAAGCCTCGACCTTCGGGTCGGGGCTTCACGCGTTTTGGGGGGTGTTCGAGATTTCGACACAGTGACCTTTTGGCTCCCAGGATGCGCCTGCTGGATTTACGGCTGTCTGAATGGGTGATCTTGTTCCACGTGGAACGTGGACGTCACCGATGGCGTCATTGCTTGGCGAATATAATCACACGTCTGTAGTTCAGGCGCGAAGTAGCTCCCCTTCCCCGTGCGAACCTGCTCCCCTCCCCCGTGCATGTGGGACTCGTTGAAGGTGAAGTTGCTGTGGACTACCAAGGAGTGACCGACTCCGCCCTGTTGATCTCGCAGGCCAGCGGATGATGCCGGTGGCTGCGTCAGGCATGCGTACTCGACCGAGGTCAGTAGCCCAGGCCTGAATGACGATGCCGCGTGTTGTGTTCGTGCTTGAAATCGCCGATGACGACGCGGGCCTCGATCAGGTTCGTGCACGGATGGATCCTTCGAGTATGTCCTCAGCCATTCCCGTGGGTCGGCGCCAGTTGTACAGCGTCGAGGTCGACACGTCGAGGTCGGCGGTGATCTCGTTCCACGTGAAACGTGGACGTCGTCACCGATGGCGCCAACTGCTCGGCGAAGACAATCACATGCCTATAGTTCAGGTGCGAACCTGCTCCCCTCCCCCGTGCGTGTGGGGCTCGTTGAAGGCGGTGAAGTTGCGGCGGGCCATCTTGAGCAGTTTCTCGACATCCTCGACTTCGATGGCGATATTGATCTTGATGTCGATGGTGATCGGAGTGTCGGTTGATGCTCGAAGTCGCGCGGTGGCGTGATGGTCGCCGTCAGCGTTTGGCTCAGCTGGGTACCGAGGTATCTACGTGATCTCGTTCCACGTGAAACTCGACGTCACCAATTGCAGCATTGCCTGGCGAAGAAGATTGCAGGACGTAGTTCAAATGCGAGAGGTCATCGCGCTCGCCTCACTTGCTGTTGCTGCCTACAGGAAGTTGAGCCAGAGAAGGATCGCACAGTGGCGGTCAGAGCCAAGCGTTTTAGGGACTAAACTAGACGAAAGGCAGTCATCCGAGATCTTCGGAATCGATCGTGACTGCGGCAGGCCCCGAACGAAGTCGCGCGGGAGATCGGCAACGACGCTGCTGTTCCCCTGATGGATGATCCATGACAATCTAATGTGCGATTCTGCGTTTCACGTGAAACGCAGCGTTCCTAGACCGAGGTGAGTTTCACGTGAAACGACGAAGGATGACAGAGTGATGGCGGGCGAACCCGAGAGCGGTCCAGGATCGAATACCGAAACCGAGCCGACACCTCCGATCGCGGCGGCGATCTTTGGAGAGCGTCTGGATCTGGCCGAGAAGTACGCCAGCATCCTTAGTGAGGAAGGTGTCTTGCGGGGGCTCATCGGACCCAGAGAGCTTCCCCAACTGTGGACTCGGCACCTGCTGAATTGCGCTGTCCTGTCGGAGGCGATCGATGAAGACTTGACCGTCATCGATATCGGTTCGGGTGCAGGCTTACCAGGCATTCCGCTGGCTATCGCGCGACCAGATCTGGCCATCACGCTGATCGAGCCACTGCTGCGACGAACAACATTTCTCGATGAGGTCGTTACGGAACTCGGTCTTAAGAACGTCACCGTTGTCCGTGGAAGGGCCGAGGAAAAGGCAGTCCTGAAGGCAGTCCAGCCGGCAGACGTCGTGACATCGCGTGCGGTGGCACCGCTTGAGCGTCTCGCGAAGTGGTCCGCTCCCCTCATTCGTGGTGGGGGCCGATTGGTTGCGCTAAAGGGGCGGTCGGCAGCCGACGAGATTGCGCGTGATCGGGAAAAGGTGTCGGGCTTCGGTATCCGTGACCTGACGGTCGAAGAGTGCGGGACAATGTTAGAAACACCCACCACGTTGATCACGGGTCGACGTATTGAGAGTGCCAAGGATGCGCGCAAGGCGCGTCGTGCCGGACGCCGAGGCTGAGGAAAGAGATTCAATTGGTGTCATTTCGCCGCAGGGCGCAGAATGAAAGCACTGACCAAAGGAGTCCCGGGGTGCCCGACAGCGCACATAGATCGACACAGGAGCCGCGCGTTTCACGTGAAACGCCGCCCGTTCCACAGATGCCCACATTTGACGACACCCCGATCGCGACGGCGGCGGCACACGCCAGCCAGGTCTTGACCCCCGGTGGGGCTGGGCGCCTCCCCCGCCCGCCGCGACCGCGCATCATGACGATTGCCAACCAGAAGGGCGGTGTCGGAAAAACGACGTCGGCGGTCAACCTGGCAGCTGGTCTTGCGCTTCATGGACTTGGGGTACTGGTCATCGACTTGGATCCGCAGGGCAACGCAAGTACCGCACTCGGGATCGATCACCGTCAACCCGGTATCGCATCGGTGTACGAGATGCTGCTCGATGATGTGTCACTGCGCGAGGCGATCCAGCAGTCACCCGCGAGCGAAAACCTGTACTGCGTACCGTCCACCTTGGATCTGGCGGGTGCCGAAATTGAGTTGGTCTCGGTTGTTGCTCGGGAGAGCCGACTCCGGAATGCGCTCGATGAGGACCTCCTCGCCGAATTGAACATTGACTACGTTCTCATCGACTGCCCACCGTCGCTAGGACTCCTGACGGTGAACGCGATGGTTGCGGCTCGAGAGGTGCTGATTCCGATTCAGTGCGAGTATTACGCACTCGAGGGCGTTGGTCAGTTGCTTCGGAACATCGAGCTAGTGCAAGCACACCTGAACAAGGAACTGCACGTCTCGACAATTTTGTTGACGATGTACGACGGTCGTACCAAGTTGGCAGACCAGGTTGCCGCGGAGGTTCGCAACCACTTCGGCGACAAGGTCCTCACGACAATCATTCCGCGCAGCGTGAAGGTTTCCGAAGCGCCTGGATTTGGCATGACGATCATTGAATACGATCCGGGTTCACGTGGATCAATGAGTTATCTGGACGCGGCTCGGGAATTGGCGAACCGCGGAGCGGCTGAAGGGGCACTTCGATGAATCAACGTGACACGCAGCGTCGTGGCGGTCTGGGACGCGGCCTGGCCGCACTCATCCCGACGGGTCCGCCGGAAGACGACCACCGTCTCAATACTCCGCGGATGGGATCGGCGGCAGCAGACGTCGTGATTGGCGGCGGCAACGCGGTTCGACCAACCGCTAAGCCTTCGACCGACTTGCTGGCTCCCACGGCTGGTAACGACGAGCAGGCTAGTGACGTCGGTGCCGTGTACCGCGAGATCGTGCCGTCGGAAATCGAAGCGAACCCGATGCAGCCGCGAACAGTTTTCGACGAGGAAGCCCTCGCTGAACTCGAGCACTCGATCCGCGAGTTTGGTCTGATGCAGCCGATCGTGGTCCGGGAACTCCCCTCCCCCAGGGCCAATGGGGTGCGCTATCAACTCATTATGGGTGAGCGTCGGTGGCGGGCCAGCACCAACGTTGGCCTTGCTACGATCCCGGCGATCGTTCGTGAGACCGCTGACGGCGACATGTTGCGTGACGCACTGTTGGAGAACATCCACCGCGCACAGTTGAATCCGCTCGAAGAAGCGGCCGCGTATCAGCAGTTGCTCGAGGAGTTCGACGTGACTCACGAGGAACTCGCGAATCGTCTCGGCCGTTCGCGGCCGGTGATCACCAACATGATCCGCCTGTTGAAGTTGCCGATTCCCGTGCAACGACGCGTTGCTGCGGGTGTGCTGTCGGCCGGCCATGCGCGTGCGCTTCTCGCACTCGACGCTGGCAGCGATGCCCAAGAGGCGCTCGCCGCGCGCATCGTCCGTGAAGGGTTGTCGGTCCGAGCGACAGAAGAAGCCGTCACTTTGGCGAATCACGACGGCCCGGATGCCAAACCGGAGGCGAAGAAGCGTCGACCCATCGAGATGCCAGGCCTGAAGGATGTGGCGAATCGGCTGTCGGACCGTCTCGATACCAAGGTGACGGTGAGCCTGGGCAAGCGTAAGGGCAAGGTTTTGATCGAGTTCGGGTCGGTTGATGACCTCGAACGCATCGTCAACGTCATCGCCGAGAACACCGAAAAATAGCGATGTAAATCGGCCATACGCGTAGACGCAGCCGTTTTGTCACTGTGACAGGTTGTGTCGGAGGCAATTTCGAGTCGAATCGAAGCGATAAGAAGGAGAAGAGGGACGGCAATGGCCATCGCCGTAGTACCGCTGGATCTCAGCGACTTCGAGACCCTTCCGCTTCATTCCCGCCGCTGCGTGTTCTGGGAAGTGGATCGGTCTGGAGAATCGTCAGCGGTCGATTCGATGATGGCAACAACGACCGCCCCGGGCGAGACGGCCGGTCCGGAAAGCGAGTTCGACAAAGAGGCGTGGTTGTCAGGACTCCTCCTGGAATGGGGTGTGTGCTGTCAGGTGGCAATCGAGCCGACCACCGAACGTGTGGTCGGCGCGGCGTTCTACTCGCCACCGGGTCGGGTGCCGCGGGCACAGCACTTCCCCACTGCCCCGGTGGGTGTCGACGCAATTTTGTTGACGAGCATCCGGATGGAACCGGGATTTGAAAGTGACGCCGCGGTCGTCCTCGACGCGGTGGTCGCCGATCTGATCCGTCGCGGCGTGCGCGCCATCGAAGCTTTCGGATTTAGTGGAGACGACGAATCGCTTGCGATGGACCTGGTGACACTTTTGCTCGGAAGCGGATTCGCTGGCGATGTCTGTCAGCGCTGCATTCTCTCGACCGAGGCGCTGCTTGATTTTGGGTTCGAAGTGGTAGCCGACGACCCGTATCTGCCCCGACTACGTCTTGAGCTCAACGAGGGCTTGGGATGGAAGAGTCAGGTGGAGCGGGCATTGAAAAAGCTTGTCGAGCCGATCCACCTGCCTGCGCTGTCGAGTGCAGAAGCGGAAAGAGTGCCCCTATAACTCGGGAGCGGACGGCTGGTTAGCCCGTAACCCGTTCTGCGGCAAGTAATTCCGCAAAGGTGTAGGTGCCGGTGGGCCGATCATTCTCGCCAAGCAGATAAAGGCGCTTGACGGCCACGAGGATCGCCTCGGCGACGGTGTCGCGTACTTCGGGGCGGGCCAGGCAGGCGGCGTCGTGTTCGTTGGTGATGTAGCCAGCTTCGATTAGCACGATCGGCATCCGCGTGGAGCGGAGAATGTTCCACGTGCGCGCATGCGTCCGACAATCCAAAAACTCTGTGCGAGCGGCGATTTCACGCTGGATGTAGCCAGCGAGACTGCGGCCAATCGTGGAGTACGAGCCGTGCGAGTTACCGAAATAGAAACTGGAGACACCGTTGGCCTTGGGATTGTGGTAATGCCCGGTGCGCAACGAGATCATGAGATCGACGTCGGCGAGGTTGGCAACCCGGATCCGCTCGTCGTCGGACGTCGCAGCCTTGGCCTCGTGTGAGAGGAACGTTTCCATTCCTGCGGCAGACATCCGACCGTCGAGTCGGGAGGCGAGATCCCAGAGGAGGACATTCTCGTCTCCGATGGGTTCGTCCGAGCCCGGATCGATCAGGATCCGCTTTCCGGTCAATTGCGGACCGGACTTACGGACATGCTCTTCTTCGCGGATCGCGTGGGGTGAGCCGCCGGTAACGCGGGTTCCGAGTCGTTCGAGCGAGCGGAGTGTCGAGGGGCCGCAGATGCCATCGGCAGAAAGACCGTACTCGGTTTGGTACAGGCCAACGGCATTGTGAGTTACTTCGCCGAACACGCCGTCGACGAGCCCGTGGTAGTAACCGAGGTTCTGGAGCCGAGACTGCAGCGTTGCTACGTCGTCGCCGCTCATTGGTGCGGACAGGCGGTAAAGCAGAACGCGGGCACCCAGTTGGTAGGACGCTTCGCGGAGTGCGGTGTACGTGGCACGACCAACGAGGCCGTCGACGATGAGACCGCGTTCCTGTTGGAACGCGCGGACTGCACGGTCACAGGTTTCGTCAAAAACGGCTTCGGGTGGCGACCAAGGTGTGCCGGTGGTGGCGGGGCTAGGCAGGGATGCCGGCAGCAGACCACGATTGGCCAAAATGGCCCGGATCTCCGCGACAGCGGATCCGTGGTCTCCCAGACGCAACACCTGCATACGTAAATCCCACTTTCTCGGCGCGACTACCCGCGCAGCAGAACAGGCCTTGCTCTGCCGGACATAGTTCTGGTTTATTCTCTCAGGCGAGACGTGCACCGACAAACCGATGTCCCCCATCTGTGACCATAGACCCACCCCCGTTGAATTTGGGATGAGCCTATGGTCGATGGTGATACAGCGGGTGCGGAGTCAGCGGTACGACGGACTACTTGAGGACGTCGGACAATTCGCGCAGCAGCGCGGCTTTTGGCTTGGCGCCCATGATGGTCTTGACGGGCTTGCCACCGGAGAACAGCATCATGGTGGGGATGCTCATGATTTGGTAATCGCGCGCCACGTTCGGGTTGGCGTCGATGTCGACCTTCACGACGGCAAGCTTGTCGGCGTTGTCGCGGGCGATTTCCTCGAGCACGGGAGCGACCATTTTGCACGGTCCGCACCACGTGGCCCAGAAGTCGACGAGGACGGGCTTGTCTGCCGACCCCATGATGACGTCGTCGGCGAAGGTGGCATCGGTTGCGGCGGTGGTGTGCTCGGACATGGTTCCTCCTGGTGGTTCAGTTGAGATCAACTCAACTGAGGTTGGTTATGCCTGGTCGGCAAGCCAGCGTTCGGCGTCGATTGCTGCCGAACAGCCGCTACCTGCGGCGGTAATGGCCTGGCGGTACGTGTGGTCGACGAGGTCGCCGCACGCAAAGACGCCGGGGATGTTGGTGTACGTGGTGCGGCCCTCGACCTCGACGTAGCCGTCGCTGTCGAGCTGCACCTGGCCCTTGACGAGGTCGCTGCGCGGATCGTGGCCAATGGCGACGAACATGCCGGTTGCTTCGAGCGGACGTGTTTCGCCGGTGATGGTGTCGGTGAGCTCAAGTTCGGTGACCGAGTTCTCTCCCTTAACCGCGGACACGGTGGCGTTGAGGATGAATTCGATCTTGTCGTTGTCACGGGCGCGTTCAAGCATGATCTTGGACGCGCGGAACTCTTCGCGACGGTGGATGAGGCTGACCTTGCGAGCGAACTTGGTCAGGAAGATCGCTTCTTCCATGGCCGAGTCGCCACCGCCGACAACGACGATGTCCTGCTCCTTGAAGAAGAAGCCGTCGCAGGTGGCGCAGGCGGAGACGCCGCGGCCGAGGAGTTCCTGCTCGCCGGGGACATTCAGGTACCGAGCGGCGGCACCCATCGCGAGGATCACGGCGCGGGCGCGGTGCACCTCCCCCGCGACCTCAACTTCTTTGATGTCACCATCGAGGCGGATGGCATCGACGTCTTCCATGCGCAGGTCCGCGCCGAATCGGAGGGCTTGCTCGCGCATCTCGTCCATCAGGTCGGGACCTTGGATGCCCTTCTGAAAGCCGGGGAAGTTCTCTACTTCGGTGGTGGTCATGAGCGCGCCACCGAAAGACATGCCTTCGAATACGAGGGGTGAGAGTTCAGCGCGGGCAGCGTAGATAGCCGCCGTATAACCGGCAGGACCCGATCCGACGATGATGAGGTCGTGGATCTGGTTATCGGTGTCGGTCATCAATCCTCCGTTGTCGCGAAGTCTGCCCAGCACTTCGTTGTCGCTGTGGGCGCAGACGCATTAGTCAACAACAGAATATGGCCCAATGTTCCCGAAGTCGCGATCAGGTGAGATCGTCGATGACTTTGTCGATGCGGGCGGCGACGTCGTTGGGCATCGGTGGCGCAGTTTGTCCGTAGGCGCGGAGGTCGGACTGCACGCGATTGAGAGCATCCAGAACCCTTGGTGCATTCGGATCTGCGGCGAGGCGGGCGCGAACATGTGCATCGGTGGCTGGGTCGAGGGCATCAGCATGGAAGTCGGCAAGCAGCCGAGTAGAAAACGGGGGTTCTGGCAACGGGGACTTGGGCAGCGAAAACTCCGAGCCTCGCGCATCTGAAGGACCCATGATGTTTCGAAGACCGCCCGTCTGGTGTTGGTGCCACCCAACACTACTGAGATGGCGTCGGTGTATCGGCGGATTGAACGATGGCCATCAGATTTCTTCTCGCAAGTAGTTCAACACTAGCGCCAGCTTTTCGCGGCCGCGCGAACAGCGGCTCTTAACAGTTCCAAACGGCACTTGTAGGGCGGCCGCCGCATCGCTGATCGAGTACCCGTTCAGATCGACCAAAATGATGGCTGCTCGCTGGTCTGGTGTGAGCACGTCCAATGCACGTCCGATGGACAGTGACACGTCGATGTCCTCGGTGTAGTCGTGGTCATCGGCGATCATGGTTGCGAATTCGAAGAGTGGGACGGTGTCATGGCTGCGGCAGCGTCGTATGCGGTCCAAGCATGAGTTCACGACAATTTTGTGAAGCCAGCTCGCGACCGATGCATCTGCTCGGTACGACGTCGCCGACGTGTGAATCGACACCCAAGCATCTTGGATGGCGTCGGCGGCATCGTCTGGATTTCCTGTGGTGCGCAGGGCGATGGCCCACAGGTGGTTGCGATGCCGTTCGTAGAGTTCGCGGAAGGCCTCTCGGTCGCCTGCGAGATGTGCGCGCAGGAGTTCCGTGTCGGCTGTTTGGCTGATAATCCCCCGAGTCATGTCGATGAGATTAGGGGCAAATGGTGTCCGTTTTAGCGTTTCCGTCCAGTTTGTGGATTGATTTGTCAGACCTGTGGATAACGACGGTAGGCGTCCCCCTAACCTGCACAATCCAGTAGGCAGAGGTCGCGAATATCTGCGAACGGAAGGCGCTGCCCGTTGGCGTCGCGCGCGGGTGGGGTGGTAACCGTCGCCTACCCCGCTACTACGATGGCGGCATGAGTGACGACAAGCCGCTGGCGACGTGGCAGGCTGGCCGATCGATGGGCAAGCTGGCGGTCCCGGGCCAGTTGCAGTTGACGAAGACGCACGTCGTATTCGAGCCGAAGTCGGCGCGCGCGGCAGGAGCCCGTTTCTCCGTGGCGCTGACATTTGTGGCAGCTGTCGGAAGGGCTCCGGGCACCGGGAAGTTCCTGTCCGGCGGCAAGCGGGAACGCTTGTGCATCACGCTCGGGGATGGCTCCGAATGGTTGTTCGTGATGCCCGAATTGGCTGACGCCACCGAGCAGATCAGCAGTCGCCTCGCAGTCGGCAAGTAGCGACTAGCCAGCAAACAAGCTGGTATAGGTGGCCGCGTACATTTCCGAAACCACCTCGTGGATGGTTTCGACCTGGAACATCTCCGGGCCGGCGTGATCGCTGATGGGATCGCTGATTGCCATCTGCCAGTCCACCAGCAGCTGCGTGATGGCACCGACGAGTGCGATCGCGCCCAGCTTCTGTCTGGTGGTGACTTGATCGCCAGCCACCGCAAATCCGACGATGAGGTCGGCCCAGTCGTGGATGGCGCCCAGCCGAAGCTTCTCGATCTCGGGAGAAACCCCGACGACCTCAATGAGAATGACGCGGGCCCGTCGCGGATCGTCGACGAGCGAATCGATGAAACCACCGAGGCCCTGGCGGGCAATCTCCGGAATTAGCTCCCCGGGGATGGGGCCCTCGCCTACTCCTGCTTGTTGAAGTAGCTCGGTAATGGACGCGAGAACCTGGGCACGCGCAAGGTCAACGCAGTGCTCATAGACGGCAGCGAGCAGGTTTACCCGATCCGGGAACGACTCATAGAAATAGCGCTGGGTGAGTCCAGCTTCGTCGCAGATTTTCTTGACTGACACGTTGAGGTATCCCTCGGTGCCGAACAGCTCTAAACCGGCGTCCACCAGCGCAGATCGTCGTTGCTTCTGGCGATCTGCAGCAGTGACACCCCCGTAGGTACGCCCACCCATTTCTCTAGTCATTAGGCGTTATTCTACGCGTGACGAAAATGGCTGAGGCCTTGCATCAGGACTCTGACACGTTAATATGTCAGTTAACGCGGGTTACAGCTACCGCGATTGCGAAAGAAGTCGGATATGTTGGACTTTCTGCCGGAGCCAATGCGAGACCCAACGGTCCTCGCTATTCCGTTCTTCGTCACGATGATGCTTCTCGAGATCTTTGCTGCGGTACGCAGTGAACGCGGCGCTGGAATGGCCAGTGGTGGCATCGACCCTGACGGAGTTGACCCTGCGGCACCACATTCTGTCGGCGCCTACGAGGGGCGCGATGCTCGGGCTTCCATCTACATGGGCTTGGTCTCGATCGGCACCTCGGCTGTTTGGAAGTTCCTGGCGCTCTTTGTCTACGTCGCCCTATTTGCGTACGTGGCACCGTGGCAGCTGCCAGCCAACCAGTGGTACACGTGGGCCATCGGGTTCGTCGTACTCGACTTCCTCTTTTATTGGGACCATCGGATCTCGCACCGCGTACGCCTTGTCTGGGCGACGCACCAGGCTCACCATTCGAGCGAATACTTCAACTTTGCGACCGCACTTCGGCAGAAGTGGAACAACAGTATGGCGATGGTGATGTTTGCACCTCTCGTCGTGTTGGGGGTCCCGCCAGCGGTCGTGTTTGCGGTGTACTCGCTCAATCTGATTTACCAATTCTGGATCCACACCGAACACATCGGGACCATGTGGAAGCCGTTCGAATTCGTGATGAATACACCGTCGCACCATCGCGTGCATCACGGAAGCGACGCCGAATACCTGGATCGCAACTACGGCGGGGTCTTCATCATCTGGGATCGCATGTTCTCGTCGTTCCAGAAAGAGGTACAGCGACCGAGGTATGGCCTCACGAAACCCGTTGATACGTACAACATTTGGAAGCTGCAGACCTTCGAGTATGCGGCCATCGGACATGACGTACGTCGGGCGCCAACGTTGCGGGCAAAACTCGGCTACATTTTTGGTCCGCCCGGATGGACTCCCGAGCCAGGGACGGTGCCTGCGCCCGCAGACAAGGCTTCGCAAAGTGCGTAACGGCTAGCTCACGCTGATCCGCGAAATCACGGCCTGGTAGTCACCGGTGGGGCCCACCGGGAGCGTGGTGAGCCACACGATGAAATACGGTGCGGCAGACGTCTTGTCGATGGTGAGGACGGTCGAAGCTGAGTTCACCGACCCGGTCCCTACGAGAGTCGTTGCATCCAACGAAGTGGGTCGACGCTGCTCAGAGGTCCGCAATTGCACCTCGAACCCCGGCGTTGAGGTCTCAATCTTCACCGAACTGACCGTCTTGCTGCCGTCGACGGTGAAGATGAGACCCAGCCCCGACTTGAGCCCGCCGAACTCTGGATTCCCTCGGTAGGCATCCGTCCGCCAAGGCGGGCTCGCACCCGAAATCACGTTGGCAATATTGGGCGAGGACTCCGTCGGGTCACCGGAGACGTCGAGCAAAGTCACCGATCGCAAGGCCACCGGACCGGCGGCCGACGGTGAGCCTGGCGATGACTCAGCCGAGGACGCCGTTGAATCCGACGGCAGAATCGAGTCGATGTCCGAGTCGGTGGACGACCCACCGAACACATTGGTCAACGCCACGACCAGCGCGATCGCTAAGAACACGATGAACAGGCCACCACCGGCGAGGAGCGCAACATTGCGTTTGCCCTTTTCTCCCTCGCCCATGAGGCGTTCCTTGCGTGTCCGCGACAGTGGCGCAACGGATACGGGAGCCTGTCGAGATTCGACTCGCGGAAGCATGTCGGTCTTCAGGTCGACGACCGTTGCTTGGTCGAGCACGTGTTGAACGGTCGCCGCCGTACGGATGCCGCTGTTGCCCTCCATGGCGCGAGTGGCGACCGCGGAGATCTCAAAGGGTGTGTCCGGTTTGACGATGCGCGGCGGAATGGGCTGATCCGGGTGTTCGGGATCGGGGTCCGCCGGCGCCATGCCGCCGATCGGTTCGGTGGTCGAAGCGGTGGTAACCAGGCGTGAGCCGGTCTCGGCATCGAGGGCCCACCGGTTCAACAGCAGTGCGTACAAGACGGCGCCGAGACCGCGGACATCGCCGGAACGATCATCGCCCGGCATCACTGCCGGGAATGCGAGCACGGCGTCGCCGTCCGTGCTGACTCGGATGCGATCGGGATGGTCAATAGAGAGCGTGGCACCGGCACGGTGTGCAGCTTCGGCACCAGCTGCCAGGGCACGCACGGCACGGGCGGCACCCATCGCCGATGGTGATGTCGCCGCAACGTCCTTCAGGGACGAGCCGGCCACCCACTCGGTGACAATGACGCCGCCGGAAGCGCTGCGCACTACGTCAAGGACTGTGGCGACACCCGCTGAATGGAGCTGGCCGAGGCGACGGGTGCGGTTCAAGATGGCTTGCGGGCCGTCGTCGGCCGGTCGTTCTCCGGGGTTGAACGGCGGTGCTTTTTGCTCGGGATCAACAAAGGTGAGGCCGACTTCGCGGTCCAGCCCGGTATCCCGCGCGCGCCAGAACTCGATACCGCGGGTGCCGCCCTCCTTTTCGAGGAGTCGGTAGCGGCCGCCCGCGATTCCGGCACCCGGTACCAATCGGGGTCCTCGAGGCGGGCCCATGATGCGGGTCCTTTCGTCGGACGGGCCGGTCGGGGTGGCACCCTTGCGGTCCATCGGCGGAACTCCTCGCTGGGGTGGTGGTGGTCGGTGTGGCCTGGGCGGGGGAATCGGACGGCCAACAACCGGGATCAACATGGTGTCGCCCACCGCGCCGCCGGACAGCACCGAGTACTCCTGCCACGTCGCGGTACCCCTGTCGAACCGGCGACGCACATCTACTTGACCAGCGTACGGGACAGAATCCTCGAACGTGACGCGCGGAATCTGGACTGTCATGGTGCGCGCATCGCGGTGTTCGTCGCCTGGCTCCGGCGCGGGTGCGAGGGCCGGAATGAATCGACCGAGCAGACGCATCACGGTCCCGGAAATGGTGACCATCTCGGGGATTTCCAGCGCGGTCAACAGCAGGTACACGATGCCAAGAACGACAATCGCGGTGAAGCCGAGGTAGACGATCGAGCCAATCTTGCCCGCCTCCGTCGCCATGTTCGACAGCCCGGTCAGGTCGGCGACCAGCCACACGGCGGCCGCCGCGACCACCGAGACGGCAATCGTGATGACGGTCGTCCGCATGACCCCGTGCATTCGGCTGACTCCGAGCCGTTTGTGCAGCAGCATCTGTCCGACAATCGCGCCGACGAGATAGCCGAGACCGTTCGACAGCGACAGCCAGCGAATGACCATATTGGGATCGTCGAACATGACGGGTCCGAGGTACGACGACGCTACCTTGACGGCGGTAATGCCCACGACCATCAGCGTCGGTGTCCACGCGTCTTCGCGTGCATAGAAGACACGTAGCTGGACGAGCGTCATGGCGTACGGGATCAGGGTGAACGCACCCCACGACAAGACGGAGCCGAGTTGGGAGGCGGTGTCGGCGTCAAACTTGCCGAAGTTGAAAATGGCGATGGCGATCGCCGGCCCGAAAAAGGTCATGAACGCGACCGTCGGGACCAGGGCGATCATCGTGAGGCGGGTGGCCAGGGACATGTCGTCGATGACGGCGTCAGTGTTGTCGTCGGCGGCATTGCGCGATAGTCGCGGCATGATCGCCGTCAGGATGGTGACGCCGAGGACGCCGTAGGGAAGTTGCAGCAGCTGCCAGTGGGTGTTGTAGATCGAGATGCCGTCGGCGGTTGCGTGCGCCGCGATGCGGTAGGTGATCACCAGGCCGACCTGCAGCACGAGGACGTAGGCGACGATCGCGACGGCCATGCCGCCGAACTGACGCAGGCGTGCGTCGATGCCCCACTCGAGCCTGAGGTGGACGCCGACCTTGCGGAGGTATGGCACCAAGATGGCCATCTGCATGACGACGCCGAGTGTGGTTCCGATGCCAAGGACCAGGATCTTCGGGTCCGACATCTTTACCGGGTTCAGCGTGAGGTCTCCCGGCATCG
The DNA here is from genome assembly GCF_049647785.1 of Gordonia sp. (in: high G+C Gram-positive bacteria). Lineage (GTDB taxonomy): Bacteria > Actinomycetota > Actinomycetes > Mycobacteriales > Mycobacteriaceae > Gordonia. Next base: position 47,075 of record NZ_JBARYI010000082.1, on the reverse strand, counting down.
CCCAGAACAGGACCAAGGTGGTGATTTGAACGACGTTGTTGAGAACGGGCGCCCAGGCACCGGGCTTGAACAGGCCTTTCATGTTCAGGATGGCGATGAACAGGGCGGACAGGCCGTAGAAGAGAATTTCTGGCAGCAGCAGATAGGCGAGCGCAGTGGTCAGTGGACGGTTCACCTGGCCGTCGCCGACGTTGAGCATCGTGAGCAGCGGTGCGGCGATGACCGCGATGACGCTGGTAACGCCGAGCAGCATCACGGTGATCGTGAAGATGCGGTTGATGAAGCCGACGCCGCCGTCTTCGTCTTCCTTCTCGGCTCGCACCAAAACGGGGATCACGATGGCGGTCAGGACGGCACCGAGGACCACTTCGGCGATCATGCTCGGCAACACGTAGGCGGCTTGGAAAGCGGATGCGATGGCACCGCCCAGCATCGCCAAGACCAGGACGGTTCGGATAAAGCCGGTGATGCGACTGATCAGGGTGGCGATGGCAATGGAACCGCCGGTCCGCATGATTCCGGCATCGGAGTCGTCGGGTTTCACGGCCACGGGTTCGGCGTTGCGATCGCGCTCACGTTTGCTCACGAGACTCCCCCGGTGTCTCTCGGTCCGGAGTCCCCATCCGGTGCTTCCTGCAGGTCGAGGCGACGCTGGTAGCCCAGCGTTGCTTGTTCCAGGTCTTCCGCGTCCGGTTCGGGCCGGTCCTCATCGGCGGGGTCTGGTTCACCCTTGAAACGGTGCCACAGTCGACGTGCGGTCAGCGCGATGAGGATGATCGCCGCGCCGATGGTGATCCAGAAGAGTGCTTTGCCGTAGGCGTTTGCGTAAACGGAAAGCTCGATTGGTGTGCTGAGCGGAATGTCGCTCGACGTGATGAGCCCAATGTGAACCGTGGCCGGCTCGGAGCTTGAGGCGTGCGTTGGGATCTGCAATTGGCGGGTGCCCGCCGCCGGAATCTCAAACGTGCCAAGGTCGGCAATTTCCAAGGTGGGCGGCGCGTCGACGTCGAGCCGCACCTTAATCGGGAGGGCCAGGTCGTTGCGTACCACCAACAACAGTGGGCTGCGTTCGGATGCCAGCGTGTATCGGCCGCTGGGGTCCAGGAGTGAAACGGCCTGCTGCATGCTGTTGAGTGACTTGCCGACCGCGGTCAACCGCTGATCGCGGCGCTCGCGGATGGCTGCGGAGTCGGTTGTTGATGCGCTCGACACCGACCGGATCAGGTCGTCGCGCAAGGGTTGCATGTAGTCGACGGGGGTTGTGACCGTGTCGTTGTTGCCCACGAGCGACGACTGCATGCGGTCGATTGCGCCGAGCCGTTGTCGGACGGTTTCGGCATCGTGCTGGGTGATCGGGTAGCCAGCGGCCGCATCTGGCTCAATATCGCCGGGAACCTCGAGGCGAGCCCGGGCATTCACCGCAGGCATCTCGTCGAGAAGGGTGGCCAGCGGCACCGGACGAGCGGTACCCGACGAGAGCATTAGCGCCGCGGTGTCGCGGAAGGTTCGGGCGTCTTGCAGGGTCGGTGACCAGTAGGTCGGCGGCATGATGAAGGCCGACCGACCGGTCGCTGGAAGGTCTGGTGCGGGCTGATCGTCGGTTTGCGCGATGGGACCGCTCAGCATCGGGAAGGTCAATGCTGCCGCAGCTGACTGCCTACGGCTCGCCGCAGACTCATGCGACAGCGTCGGCTGCTGCCAGTTGGGGGTGATCGCCGGTACAACGGGGGTGATCCCGGCACCGCCCAGAGCCGCGGTGATCGCAGCGTCGTAGGTCTGCAGCGAAAGCTCGCCGTGCTTGTAGCGACCCGAGGGGGTGCCGGCGGTGGGAGCTGTGTCGGCACCGATCGGCGACATCGAGGTGGAAGCGATCGCTGCCGCCTCGACCCCCAGGGTGGAAAGCAACTTTTGCCCGTTGTCCGTCAAAGTGCCGGTAGCAGGCAGGGTGAGGCCACGAACGGTCTGCACTCCCAGCATCTCGTCAACAACGGTGTAGGGGTCAAGAACAGCGCTCTTACTGAGGTTGGCGTCGTTGATGGTGTACAGCGAGTCGAGTCCGGCCTGCGCGAACGGCAGCGCGGTCACGCACATTCGGGAAGCGACTGCCTTAAGGCGAGCCAACCAGTTCGCGGCGGCTTTGGCACCCTGGCCGGGATAGGTGGCGGCATCGGGGTTCGCCGGATCGATGGTGATGGCGTAACCCCTGGCCATCTCCGAGACCGTGGTTAGGAGGTCGGGGTCAACAGCCAGACAGATGGAGTCGCGGACGGGATTGTGCTCGTCGGGCGGTGCTGGCTGCTCGTCGTCGGTGCCCGGGGTGGGAGCCGCGCCAATGCCCGCCAGTTCCTCCAGGGCCGCGAGGGACAGGCCGAGGCGACCGTCTGCCTGCAGGGAACTCGCCATCGCATCACTGGTCAGTCGCAATTCGGCGGTCTCGCCGCCGAGCGTCCCGGCGGCGGTCTGCGGCGGGGCCGCCAACGGCCAAATCATGGTGAACGCGGACGGATTCGTCGAATTGGCCGCGATGGATCCGTCTCGGCCCAGTAGCGGATTGCTGGCTGCCCCGGCCGCGGGATCCACGTATTCCCGGGCGCGTTCGCTGTTTGGTGGCAGTGACAGGACCGGCAGAAGGGTTCGCGAGTCGGCGATGGAAACGGCACCGCCGTCCGCTGGTGTACCGAGCACGTTCACCAGAAGCGGGTACACACCGGCCCGCATCAGGTTCAGACCGCCGTATCCGGTGATCGGGACGGTGAGCGTGAAATCAACCGATTTGCCGGGCGCCAGGCTTCTGATGACCTTTGCCTGCCCGCTAGAGATCCCGAAACTATTGGCGGGCAACGTGAGTGAGCTACGCAGTTCCGAGGACGCGGTGATGGCATTGCCGCGTTGCAGGCGCACGCCTATGTCACTGATGGGCCGATTGTCGGTATTGACGATCCGTCCGGAGACCGTGACCGTGTCGCCCGTCGAGCCGGTGACGGTCGTCGGCGTCACATCCGACAGGCCCAGGGTGGCGTAGGCACGGGTGGCTGGGTCTGCGCGCGCGTCCGGGACTCCACCGACTGTCAAGGTCAGCAGGAAAGCCACGGTTGCCACGACCAGCAACTGCAGCGACCGTCGTCGCGCGGTGGAGTCAGCTTTCACCGGATGCGGCGCGACGCGGGCGCCGCCGGCGTCGACGGGGTTTCGGCGCGGGCGGCGGTTCGTTTCGACGCTGATTGCGTGCGGCTGCGGCTTTCTCATAGTCGTTTGGCTCGGTGCGGAGGCAGCTCGCTTCAGATTTCGCCAACCGGTCCGGGTCGCTCTGTAGGTCGGCAATTACTGATTCGGCCATCCGCGCCAGACGCCGTTCGTCAGAATACGTGAGGCGGCGGGGCAACTCAGTCAACGGGACCCACGCGACGGCGCTTACCTCGTAGTCGGCGTCTGACAGTTCACCGCCGGTGTACCGCAAGAGGTAGTGGTGGACGGTCTTGTGGATGCGCCGACCCTCGCTGACGAACCAGTAGTCGATTTTGCCGAGCGGCGCGACGATGGTGCCCTCAATACCGGTTTCCTCGGCGACCTCGCGCATGGCGGTCTGTTCGGCCGTCTCTCCGGTCTCAATGTGTCCCTTGGGGAGCGACCACATCATTCGCCCGCGGCGGTCGATCCGGCCAATTAGCGCCGCAGAGAGCTCCGAAAACGGGGCATCGATGTCCGACAGCACGAGTCCGCCCGCTGAGGTTTCGCGGACCGTGTGCAGTCGCGGGGTGGTTTCGGGAGCCTCTGACCGACGGGTAGTGCGGCGCCGGGTGCGCGGCATGGACGCCGGTGAGTTGGCTTCTTGGACATCGGGTGCGGTGAGCTCGACGGTCGTGCCGACGACCTGCTTCTGGTTGCCGTTGGCCTTGCCACCGGATCCGCGTTGCCCGCCGCCCTTGCGAGACGTTCCGGGCTTCTGTCCGCCGGGCTTGTTCGGTCCCGGCTTGGGGCCACCTGATTTTTGGCCGCTGGATTTGGCCCCATTGGATTTAGCCCCGCTCGACTTAGCCCCATTGGACTTCGTGCTGCCGGGTTTTTGGCCATGGGGTTTCGGCCCGCCGGGTTTTTGGCTGTTCGGGCGGTGGCTGCCGGGTTTCGGTGCGCTTTTCGGCGGCGTATTCGAGGTGCTAGGCGCGTCGGTCGTCGTTGTCTGCGTCGCCGATGGCTGTTGCTGTTGAGCCTGGCCGCCGCGCCCGGAGCGACGTCCCCGCCGTCGGCGCCCGCGTCGGCCCTGACGTGTCCGTCCGGTCTCACTTCCGGCCGGGGTGTTGCCGCCACTGCTTTTACCCGGCGCAGCATCGGTTCCCGACACGCCGGAATCGGCGGTCGGGCGCTGCAGCGAGGGTTCAGCGGACACACCCCGATGCTAGCCGCTTGTAACCCTCCGTTAGCCGAACAGGTTGAGTGGGTCGGCAGTCGGTAGGGTTTCTTCACATGACCGACACTGCGCCACGGGGACAGGCGAGCGAAGATGCACGCTCGCAGCGCCGCACTCGCCTCCTAGCGTCGGCGGCGATAACGCTTGCGTCGCTGGGCGACGTGCTCACTCCCCTCGCCAACGAATTTGCTGCCCGCGGACACGAGTTGTACCTGGTGGGCGGGTCTGTCCGCGATGCCGTGCTGGGTCGCTTAGCCGGGGATCTCGACTTCACGACCGACGCCCGCCCCGACGTGATTGCCGAGATCTTGGGCAACTGGGGCGACGCCGTCTGGGATACCGGTATCGAGTTCGGGACGGTGAGTGCTGCAAAACGGGACCCCGACGGTGCTGAGGCCACAATGGTCGAGATCACCACGTTCCGGTCCGACCTCTACGACCAGCAAAGCCGCAATCCGGTCGTCACTTTCGGCGACACGTTGGAAGACGATCTGGTTCGCCGCGATTTTCGGATCAACGCGATGGCCGTGAAACTGCTTGCGGACGGCAAGCAGGAGTTCGTCGACCCCCTCGACGGGATGAGTGATCTGCTGGCGGGCATCATCGATACCCCGGCGGCACCGGAACTCTCGTTCAACGACGATCCGCTGCGAATGCTGCGCGGCGTGCGGTTTGTGTCGCAGTTGGGATTTGCCCTCGCCGACCGAGTGCTCCTCGCGACGACGGAGATGGCCGGTCAGATCGAACGGATCACCGTCGAACGCGTGCGGGTGGAACTCGACAAGATGATTTGCGGTGAGCACCCCATCGAGGCGGTAGATCTGCTGGTCGAGACGGGATTGGCCGAACTGATCATCCCGGAGATCCCCGGCATGAAGCTCACGATCGACGAACACCACCAGCACAAGGATGTTTACCAGCATTCCCTGACGGTGCTGCAGCAGGCGATTGACCTGGAAACGGGCGACCCCGACCTGGTGTTGCGGTGGGCCGCGCTGCTCCACGACATCGGCAAGCCACCCACTCGACGGCACGAGGAGGGCGGCGGCGTGAGCTTCCATCACCACGAAGTGGTCGGCGCCAAGATGGTGCGAAAGCGGATGCGAGCGCTGAAATACCCGAAAGCCATCGTCGAAGATGTTGCCCAGTTGGTGTTCCTGCACCTGCGGTTTCACGGTTACGGCGACGGCCAGTGGACCGATTCCGCGGTCCGACGGTACGTCAACGACGCTGGTCCGCTGTTGGAGCGGCTACACAAATTGGTGCGCGCCGACTGCACCACTCGTAACCGCCGCCGCGCCCGCAAACTTCAAGAAACCTATGATTCGCTCGAGCAACGGATTGTCGTGCTCCGGGAGGCCGAAGACCTCGATCGCGTCCGCCCAGACCTGGACGGAAACGCCATCATGGAACTGCTTGGCCTTCCTCCCGGTCCCATGGTTGGGCAGGCGTGGCGCTATCTGAAAGAGTTGCGCCTTGAGTCCGGGCCGATGTCGCCCGAGGAGGCCGAGTCGGCTCTGCACGAGTGGTGGCGTCAGCAGCAACAGGATCAAGGGTAGATTTGAGACATGTACTGCAGCGATCTCGGTGAACAGTGGCGTGCAGCAAGGGTCGAGCCCTCAATTGGGCATCTGGATGCGGCTTCGGCCGGGCGTTCGTCGAACGCCGTCATCGACACCCTGCATCAACATCTCATCCGTGAGGCGAGGGACGGCTCATATATCGCCGCCGATGCGCAGGCTGACATGTTGGACGCTGGCCGACAGACACTCGGCTCGCTGCTTGGCCACGCCGCCGACGAACTGTCGTACCGTGACAGTGCACGCGCGGCACTGAGCAGTGTTCTCAATGGCATGAAGCTTCCCCTTTCGGCGACGGTGTGGGTGGCGACCAACGAGTTCGGCCCCAACCTCGCCGAATTTGAGCGGCGCGATTTCGTCGTCCGCACCATGCCGACGATCGACGTGTTTGGGCGCGTCGATGTGGATTCGCTGGAGAACATGCTGCAGTTTGAGCAGCCAGACTTTATTCACGTCTGCCACATCGGCTCGACGAGCGGTATCGTCCAGCCGGTCGCGCAGATCGTTGAGGTCGCGCACAATGCGGGCGTCGCCGTGGTCGTCGATATGGCGCAGTCCGTGGGCCATGTGGCGACCGTGACCGGTGCCGACGTCGTATACGGCACCTCTCGGAAATGGTTGACCGGTCCGCGTGGCGTCGGCTTCGTGGCTGTGCGTTCGGATTCGGTCATCGACGTTGAACTGCTGCCCTCGGATGCGTTCATCGCCGGACAGTTGGCGCTGTCGCAGGCGGTGGCCGAATTGGTTGACCTCGGCGAGCAGAAGGTGTTCGACGAATTGGCCGCGATTGGCCGCATCGCTCGTGAACGACTCCACGGGATTGGTAGCTGGGAAGTGGTTGAACCACTTGATGAGCGGTCGGCGCTGGTCACCCTGGCTCCGCCGCCCGGTTGGGGGCCCGCGGATGTGGTGGCGGCCCGCGACCGACTCCGCGAACTGGGTCTCCTGGTGACTGCCGCCGATTCGTGGCGCGCTCCCCTGGCTGGCGACACCTCGTTGCTGCGCATCAGTCCGCATTTGGATGCGCGCACCGAGCAACTCGATGAACTGGCCAAGGCGATCCGAACGATGGGTTACTGACAGCGGACAAACCCGCTGAGTTGACGGCACATGGGTTCATTGTCAGATCGGCTGACCGAGTTGGTCGGCTCAGCACCGGCGTGGGCCGTGTACCTGGTGGCTTTCAGCATCGTCTACTTCGAGACCGCGATGGTGCTCGTCGGTTTGGTGGTGCCGAGCGAAGCCGTGCTGATCGCGGCAGGGGTGGTTGCCGCGGTCGGAAAGCCGTCCATTGTGGTACTGGTTCTTGGCTGCGCGGTGGCGGCGGTTGCGGGCGACACTACCGGTTACGCATTCGGTCGCTTGGCGGGACCGCGGCTTTCCCGTACCCAATTTGGTCGGCGGATGGCTCGACGCGCCGTACGGTCGGGCTACCAACCGCCACCGCCGGGCGCGGCCATCGCGGCGATCGCTTCAGCTCGTTGGGTCGCCTACGTTCGCAGCGTGACTCCCCTCCTGGCGGGCGCCCGGCGGATGCCGTTCACCCGCTTTCTTTGTGCGACAGCGATCGGCGGTATCAGTTGGACGGCGACCATCCTGCTGATTTCCTACGGTGTTGGCGCCACCCTGGGGGCCAACGTGGCGCTGATCGTCGGGATCAGCGTGGGAGCGGTCGCCTTCGGCTTTTTGGTGTTCCGCCGCGTACGGGAGCGACGCGCGAGCAGCTAGTTCTCTTCCGGGTGCAGCGGATAGGTCGAGAGCAAGGGCAGGGGCCACGGTTGTCGACGCAACACTCGTTGCCAGACGTCGACCGCCGGCGCCGACAGCAGGTCCGAAGGTAGACCCGGGGCCACAATCCAACTGCCCTCGGCGATCTCATCGTCCAGTTGCCCCGCATCCCATCCGGCATAGCCGGCAAAAATGCGGATGCCATTGAGCACGTGAGCCATTTCGTCGGGATCGGCATCGAGGTCGACCATCGCGACCGGTCCGACTACCTGGTGCAGTTTCGGCTGCTGGCTCATGTCGACCCCGGTCTTCGCGACTCCAAGGCACAGGGCCGACGAGGTGGACACCGGGCCGCCGACAAAGACTGCGGGCGGGCTGGCCGCCAATCCCGCCCACGCGGGGAGCACGTTGTAGACGGCGGCGTCGGACATGCGGTTCAAGACCACCCCGAGGGTGCCTTGCTCGTCGTGCTCGATTATGTAGATCACGGTGCGTGCAAACGTCGGGCCCGACATGGCGGTGGACGCAATGAGCAGCGCGCCCGCACGCACGGGAGGTTGATTCGTCACAAAATCGGGACCGGACACCCCTTAATCATGTCACCTGTGAGGCTCGGTCGCCCTCACCCGAGTCTCGATGAGCCGTAAACTCGATGAGTGAACAGTTTGCGGTCGGTGATGCACGCCCCCGGGCTGATGCGATTGCTGTCCGTACGGTTGCTGAGCCAGATGAGCGACGGCGCGTTTCAAGCCGCATTGGCCTTCTCGATCTTGTTCAACCCCGATCGACATACCGATCCGATGGCGATAGCCGGCGGCTTCGCGGTTCTGCTGCTCCCCTATTCGCTGCTAGGCCCGTTCGCCGGCGCATTGCTGGACCACTGGGACCGCCGACGGGTGCTGCTGTGGGTCAACCTGCTGCGGGCCGTGGCGGTGATTCTGGTGGCGGTAGCGATGGGCACCAACAGCCCGGACTTTGTGGTGTTGCTTTGCGCCTTGCTGGTTACCGGGTGCAGCCGTCTGGTGGCGTCTGGGCTATCGGCAAGTCTTCCCCACGTGGCGCCGCCCCGATTGATCGTGGAGATCAACTCGGTCTTCACCACGGTCGGTGCCGGAATGCTCGCAGTGGGTGCGGGAGTGTCGGCGGTCTTGCGGGTGATTTTTGGTGCCGACAACGGCGGATCGGGGGCAACGCTGCTGGCCGGTGCCGTATTCGCCGTTGGCGCGGCGCTGATCGCGGCGAGTTTCCGCACCCGAGAACTTGGTCCCGACCGGCCCGATGGCGAAGGCCACACCATCGGATACGCGGTGGTCCGGGGGTTGGCGCACGGCGTCCGCGCCGTTGCGAACGTTCCCAGCGTGGCGATTGTGCTCGGGGCGCTTGGTACGCACCGCCTCATCTTCGGCTTCAACACCCTGATGTTTTTGCTGCTGGTCCGCCATACCGAACTCGGCGACTCGCTCGGTGCCGACGTTCGCGCCATCACCCTCATCGGGACATCGGTCGCGATCGGTGCCTTCGTCGCTGCGGGCACCACGCCGGTGCTCGTCCGGATGGCCGGTCGTCGTGGGACCATCACGTCGGCGCTGGCGCTGGGTGCGGTTGCCGAGTTCATGCTGCTGACAAACAAAGCCGCCCCCGTTTTGATTGCCGCCGTACTAATCGGGATCGCCGGGCAGACAGTGAAGCTCTGCGGTGACGTCGCGATGCAATGCGACATTGACGATTCGTTCCGCGGCCAAGTGTTCGCGGTGCAAGACGCCGTTTTCAACACCGTCTTTGTGGCCGCGATCTTCCTCGCTGCGACCGTGATTCCGCCGACCGGCTTCAGCGTGCCGCTCATCATCGTGGGATCGGCGCTCTACGCTCTGGCCGGGTGGGCTATCTGGGGATCGGGCGAGCACGTGGAAGGCCCGGCCCAACCCGAACTTCATCCCATCGAAGTGCTCTCCCGGTAAGAGTCGGCATACCCGTCTCCATCGGCATCGACGAGAACAAGATCGTCGACTCCGTCGCCGTCGGTATCGAGCGAGGTCTCCCGGAACGGCCCGCTGCCCGGTCGGCGGTGGTCGGACGGACGGTGTTCGGCAGGGTCCTCGACTTCCCACAGCCCGCGGCCACCGTCGCGGAACTGCGCTTCCCGGTGACCGTCGTCGTCGAGGTCGAGGAGGGCCAGGTCGGCGGTCCCGTTGCCGTCGGAATCCCACATGGCGTCGTCGAGGAGGCCGTCGCCGTCGAAGTCGAGGGCGACGGCATCGGGGATACCGTCGCCATTCAGGTCGAGGTCGGCCGGTGAGGTCCAGTGGGACAGCGCACCGTCGCCGGTGCCGAACACATAAGCAATGACGGGATCCATACCTTTAGGACGCAGCGCCGCCCGAACTGGTTCCACAACACGCCGAGCGGCCGGAGAATCAGGCGGCTCGGTCCGGCCTTAGGTGATGCCGTCGGCGATGGCCCGCTTCTCGTAACGGCTGGCGAGCATGGAGCACAGGATCAATTGGATCTGATGGAAGATCATCAGCGGCAGCACAATGAAGCCCACCGTGGAGGCAGCAAACATCACCGATGCGAGCGGAAGCCCGGTCGCGAGGGACTTCTTACTACCGCAGAACTGAATGGCGATCACGTCGGCACGATTGAATCCCCACCGCTGCGGTACCCACTGAGTCAACGCCAGCATGCCGATGACGACTGCCGTGGAGATCACCCCGACCAGCACTACATCCCACGCGCTGACGATGGACCACATCCCGGAGACCACGCCTGCACTGAACGCGACGTAGACGACCACTACGATAGAACTGCGGTCCACGTACTTTGTTGGGGCGGCGTACTTCGACAGGAATCCGGAGATCAGCGGGCGGCACAACTGTCCGACGATGAACGGCACCAAAATCTCGAGCACAATCTTCAGGACCGACGATCCGGTGATGTGCACCCCGGCCTCCGACCCCATCAGCAAAACCACCAGCACCGGCGTGAGGAAAACCCCGATCAGGTTGGACGCGGAGGCGCTGACAATGGCGCCCGGCACGTTGCCGCGGGCTATCGAGGTGAAGGCGATCGACGACTGGACCGTCGATGGAACCAGCGTCAGATACAGCATGCCCGCAGCCAACTGTTCGCCAATGATGGGCGTCAATGCGGGCTTCAAAACCAGCCCGACCAGCGGGAAAGCGATAAATGTGAACGCCAAGATCGTCAGATGCAGCCGCCAGTGCGTGAGTCCTTCGAGGGCTTCGCGCGGGTGCAGACGGGCACCGTACAGGAAGAAGAGCAGGGCGATCAGGCCGACGACGACCCAGTCCATAATGTCGGCAAAGGAGCCTTTGGCAGGGAAGATAGCCGCCACGACGACCGCCAGCAGGATCGACAGCACGAAGCCGTCGATCGGTGACCGATCGAGAATTTTGCGCATGGCGGCGACTAAGACGCGTGCTGCGCGGGTGCGTGGCCCGGCTCGTCGTCGGACGACAGGCACATGCCGCTCAGGGCGCACGAGCCGCAGCTGGACTCGCCGCAGTCGGCAGCGGCGGCGGCTTCGTCGTGGCCGGCCGCATCCCCGGCGGGTGCCGGCGAGCAGCAGCCACCGTCGGTGCCGCAACCTGCTGGTTCGGGCACCGCCTTGGCTGCCTGCAAGGCCATTCCGCCTACGACCGACACCACGCCGACGGCGACGACGACGCCGAACACCGCGACCAGCACTCCCCACGACCCGATGGCCAGCGCAATACCGCCGGTGACGGCGAGGATGGCGGCGGCACCGAGGAAGCCGGGGGCGGCGACCTTGTTGGCCACTGCGAAGGTCTCTTCCGATCGCAGGGTCTCGGCAGAACGAACGCCGACCCAGCGGTTGCGACGCAACGCCCCGGCCAGACCGGCAACTCCGACACCGAGCCACACCGCGGCGAGCACGAGTGTGAGAACTGCAACGACGGCCGAGACGATAGACATGAAAGCCATGGTACGACGCCCATTGCGGTAGGTCGAAACGGTTTCTGGCCCCGGTCGGTTTTTGGGTGGTACGAGTAAACGATTTACGCTGGTTGAGTGACTTCTGTTGATTCGACGAACGCCGGGACCGATCCTTCTGGATCCGATCCGGCTGCCCATCGCTACACCGCGGCGACCGCTGGCGAGCTTGAGGCGCGCTGGCAGGAGTTCTGGACGCAGAATGAAACGTTCTCCGCGCCGAATCCGGTCGGTCCCCTCGCTGGCGACTTTACCGGTTTCTCGGGTCCGCAGGCAGACGCAGAAGACAAGTTGTTTGTGCAGGACATGTTCCCGTACCCGTCGGGTGCCGGTCTCCATGTTGGGCACCCGCTCGGCTTTATCGCGAGCGACGTGTTTGCCCGCTATCAGCGGATGATCGGCAAGAACGTCCTGCACACGATGGGGTTCGACTCGTTCGGCCTGCCCGCCGAGCAGTACGCCGTCCAGACGGGCACCCATCCCCGGACCACCACCGAAGCCAACATTGAGCGCTACCTGGAGCAGATCCGGCGACTTGGTTTGGGACACGACGAACGTCGCCGCGTGGCGACCACGGATATCGAGTTCTACCGGTGGACGCAGTGGATCTTCCTGCAGATCTACAACTCGTGGTTCGACGTCGAGCAGGGCAAGGCCCGCCCGATCGACGAGTTGATTGAAGAGTTGGAAGCGGGCACGCGCGAACTCGAAGACGGTCGTGACTGGGTGGCGCTGAGCGCTGCCGAGCGCCGCGGCGTGCTCGACGACTACCGCCTCGTGTACCTGAGCAATTCACTCGTCAACTGGTGCCCCGGTCTGGGCACCGTGCTGGCCAATGAGGAAGTTACGGCCGATGGTCGTAGCGAGCGCGGCAACTTCCCCGTGTTCCGTAAGAACCTGCGGCAGTGGATGATGCGGATTACCGCCTACTCAGACCGTCTGCTTGACGATCTGGAACTGCTGGATTGGCCCGAGAAGGTCAAGACCATGCAGCGCAACTGGATTGGGCGCTCGCGCGGTGCGCAGGTGAAGTTCCCGGTTCCCGGCGTCGACGGCGGTATGGCCAGCGACCCGATTGAGGTCTTCACCACCCGACCCGACACCCTGTTTGGTGCCAGCTACATGGTCCTGGCTCCCGAGCACGATCTGGTTGATGAGATCGTCGCCGCGGCCTGGCCCGAAGGCGTCGATGAGCGCTGGACCGGCGGAGCCGCCACGCCGGTGGAAGCCGTCGCCGCCTACCGCGCCGGGATTGCCGCCAAGAGCGACCTGGAACGCCAGGAAAATAAGGAAAAGACCGGTGTCTTCACCGGTGCCTACGCGACCAACCCGGTGAACGGCCAGCCCGTCCCGGTGTTCATTGCCGACTACGTGCTCATCGGCTACGGCACCGGTGCCATCATGGCCGTGCCCGCCCACGACACCCGCGACTACGAGTTCGCCACCTCGTTCGGCCTGCCGCTCATCGAGGTCATCGGCTCCGACGAGGGCATCGCCGAAGCCGCTTTCACCGGCGACGGCCCGCTGATCAACTCCGACTTCCTCAACGGCCTCGCCGTCGAAGAGGCCAAGGCCGCGATGATCGAACGCCTCGAGGCGGACGGCAGCGGTACCGGAACGGTGCAGTTCAAGCTCCGCGACTGGCTCTTCGCCCGTCAGCGGTACTGGGGCGAGCCGTTCCCGATCGTGTACGACGCCTCCGGTGCGCCGCACGCGCTGCCCGAGTCGATGCTGCCCGTCGCCCTCCCCGAGGTCGCCGACTACCAGCCCGTCGCCTTCGACCCGGACGACGCCGACAGTGAGCCTTCTCCCCCGCTGGCGAAGGCAACGGACTGGGTGAACGTCGAGCTCGACCTGGGCAACGGTCTGCAGACCTATACCCGCGACACCAACGTGATGCCGCAGTGGGCAGGTAGCTCCTGGTACCAGCTTCGCTACATCGATCCGACGAACGAAGAAACCCTGTGCGCCAAGGAAAACGAGGCGTACTGGATGGGACCGCGCCCCGAGCTTCACGGCGCGAACGACCCCGGCGGCCTCGACCTGTACATCGGCGGCGTCGAGCACGCCGTGTTGCACCTGCTGTACTCGCGTTTCTGGCACAAGGTCCTGTTTGACCTCGGCTATGTCACCAGCAGCGAACCGTACCGTCGCCTGTTTAACCAGGGCATGATCCAGGCCTACGCTTACACCGATTCGCGCGGCGTCTACGTGCCTGCCGAAGAGGTCGTCGAGCGTGATGGCAAGTTCTGGTACCAGGACCAGGAGGTGTCGCAGGAGTACGGAAAGATGGGCAAGTCGCTCAAGAATTCCGTCGCTCCCGACGACATTTGCCGGGACTACGGTGCCGATACGCTGCGTGTTTACGAAATGTCGATGGGCCCGCTGGATCAGTCACGCCCGTGGGCGACGAAGGATGTCGTCGGTGCGCAACGCTTTTTGCAGCGCGTCTGGCGTTTGGTGGTCGACGAAGAGACCGGCGGCGTCCGAGTCACCGATGAGGCACCGTCCGACGCCGCGAACAAGGCCCTGCACAAGGCCATCGCTGGCGTCCGCGACGATCTGGCGAATCTCCGGACCAACACCGCAGGTACCAAGCTCATTGAGCTGACCAACTTCCTGACGAAGAATTACCCGCAGGGCGCTCCCCGCGAGACGGTACGGCAGTTGATTCTGATGCTCGCTCCCCTGGCCCCGCACATCGCGGAGGAACTGTGGAGCCGTCTCGGCGGCGAGGGTTCCCTGGCGCACGGGCCGTTCCCGGAGGTCGACGAGCGTTGGCTGGTCGAGGACACGATCGAGATTCCGGTGCAGGTCAAGGGTAAGGTTCGCGCTCGCCTGACCGTTGCTGCCGACGCCGACGAGGCGACGGTCGTAGCTGCGGCCTTGGCCGAGGAGAAGGTCGCCGCCCTACTCGACGGCGAGCCCCGGAAGGTCATCTTCGTCCCCGGCAAAATGGTCAACGTCGTCCCGTAGGGGAGCGGCTGTTAGATTTACCCGTCCCTAATCTCGCAAGGAATTGCTGCGGCGCCTGGGTGCCGTGCAACCGGATGGGTGGCTCTCTCAGGCTGCTCGCTGTTGTTCACAGAGTTGGGTTGGACCGCAGTTGAGTTCACTGAGTTCGATGTCCTGGTGGGTCGATAATCAACAGGATCGCGGCACGTCTCGAGGTGGCCCTCGGGGACCCCGGGGTTCTAATCCGAATTATTCACCCAAGTTCAAACCCGAGGCCAACCCGGAAACGGCATCACAACTTTCGGGGCAGCAGTTTGATAGGTCACGCCAGAATCATCGGCCATCGGGTCGATTCCTGGAGCGATGTATTCAGATTCACAGCGCTCTCCCTCGTGAGAATTTGAAACGCTCATTCTAAGGTCGATCGCTCGCCATCCTCCAAAGAAGTTTCGCAGCGGACTATTCTCAACACCAGTTACATCCACCTGAGGCGTCTGGCCTTCCCGGTTAAAAGTCAACTCATACGGGACGCCACCACGTTCAAAGTTGCGGGCGAACGCGTCATTCTTGCGTTGCCCCAGCCCTTGTGCGAGCAGGCAAACACCAACACGTCCCGACGTCTGCTCCGATACATAAGAGATGACCTTGAAGTAGATCGTCCCAGAGAAGCCCGTATCGGAGACTGGCCGCAACATAATCCGGGGACCATTCTGCGATCTATCCGATGAGAACGAGTTATCAGTGGCCGCCTCAAATCCCGGATAAGTCGCCACCTCCTGTGACACGGGAAACATAATTCGAGATGACGACTCGAAGAACGCTCTGGTAAACGTTGACTCTGCAGATCCAAGTGGAAGAATTGACGAATCATCCCACACAAAGCTCATCGCCCTTGTATGATTTCCACCGGCGGCCGACTGACCAGGACCAACTGGCGTCTGATTCCCACATGACGCCAACATCACCGATACCAGAAGGGCAGATAGGGTACTCAGGATAATTTTCAAGTATCGCACTGGTATCATCAGCGTCCAATTCTATTGATTGTCATCCCAATTTGGGATCTTACCCTTTCGGCTCTTCGCCTCAATGTCTGCCAGGTAGTTATCGGGATACAAGTTTCGAACCTTATTCGGCAAAGTCTTCTTGGCCGCGGGAGAAAGGTCCTCATAGGGCTTCAATGTCCAATTTCCATCACTGCCCTTTTTGAAGAGCGCTTTGTATTCTTCATTGTGGCGAAGCTTGTTCAGCTCGCCTTCATCCGAAGAGACCTTGCCGAGCAGCATGTTGTACTCCAGACTCGAATATCCTCCCATATTACCAGGTTTGGGAATTGTGGACCTATGATGTGGTCTCCGAACGTGAGGGAAACTATTCGAGATACGCCGCATATCAGTGGGTTCCTACTGCCAGCGTAATTCCCGTCCGCGGACCAGTCGGGTCAAACTTGGAATGGAGGGGATGAGAATGACTGACGACACACGTAGCCAACAATCAAATGTTTCTCGGCTAACTAGGCGAGTCCGGGTGATTGGACTGACTGTGGTTGCGCTGGTATTCGTATATATTCTACTGATCACAGTGTTTGGTAGACTCATGGGAATTATTTCCCACAGTACAAGCGAAGAGTCGCAGACTGGGACGCGAATCGGGGATAAATACGAGGGATGGGAACTCGTCAATCTTGTTGACCTGATCGGGCGTTCGATTGATGAGGCGAAGCGAACTCTTGGAACTCCCGCAGTGGACAACACGCTAGCTCCCGAGAACGAGGGCGGCCTCAAAGTTATTGTTGACCAGGCGTCTGCGGGAACGCCTCCAGTCGGCAGAATGATCGTGGTTGGATATTGCAGCAGGATGGAATTAGCTGGCCGCAACTTCCTCACTCTTGCGGTAGCGGATCCATCAGATTTGAGCAGTGAAGATCGAAAATCGCTAATAAGCGATCGTGTACAAGTTTCCTATCGATATATGGCGGCGCACAAATGTGATGCCGCGACGTTAGGGCAACTTACGCCGTGGATTAGTGTTCGTCCGCCATCGCTCCGATAGGCATTAAGGAGAGCGCAATGTGCTGCGCGCTGTGGTGTTGTTCCTTAGCCGCCCGAGACTAGGGTTCACACGGCTCTTAGTGTCGGTGTTTGGTAGTTGAAGGACCCCGGACGTTGTTAATCGCCCTCAACGACCGGGGTCGCCTTCTATTCGTCTGTAGCCACAATGCCCCGGTCGATGACGGGCTCCTCGATGCGCGGGCGGGCGGGACAGCAGGGCAGAGCGGCAGGTCGGGGCGCCGCGATCTACACCGTGATCCGCTTCTGCTCCCCCACGCCGAAGAAGCCGTCGACGTTTAACGTCGCGTCTTCGGCGTGGATGTTGCCTTCGTACCAGCCGTAAGGCGCGTAGTACTCGGCGAGCACCTTGCGCGGGCCGACGTGCATTGTCGACTGCACGGTCGGCGTGAAGGTGACATCGACGGCACCGGCCGTGTCACGGATAAACCACTTGCCCCATGGGCCGTCGGGCCGCGTCACCGTGATTTCCGGCAAGCGGTGCACCCGGTTGCCGATCCAGATGGCGTTCTCGTTGTAGACGCCAGGATCGAGCATCTGGTTGTGGGTCAGGTTGAAACCTTCGACCTGACCGGCATCGTTGCGGCGGATTCCGGTGACCCAGTCGTATTTCATGGGGCGCGGGTAGTCGCCGTGGTGGTCATCGAGGATGAGGTAGCCGCGGTCGTCGGTGAGGCCAACTCGATTGTCGTCGATGATGAGCGAACCCGACGCGGGCATCATCGCTTTGTGCGAGTACAGCGCCTTGTTCTTGGCAAACGGGTGCACCACGACCAGGTGGCCAGCGTTGTCGGCGGAGCAGTCGCCGGTCACGTGCAAACCCATTTCCGGGCGGCGTGCCGTGCCGCGGGCCTCGGCGTCGACGGTCAAGACGCCGTCGGGCAGGTTGTTGCCGATCTCGATCTTGACGCCGCCGAACTCGCCGTGCGAGACCGTGTCGTCGAGTCCCCGCGCGACGCTGAGCATCGGCGACGGCAGCTTGCTCTCCCATCGGGTGATGGTCGCGTCGTGCTTGTTGACGGCGAGAACCTGAAGCAGCCCAAGGCTTTTCGCGTTATAGACCGCACCGAGAACGAACCAGTTGTCGTCGCCGAGTTGGAAGGCTTCCCACTCCTTGAGCGCGGTGTTGCGGGCTGCGCGGCGGGCGAAGGCCAGCGGTCCGGAACCGGCGGCGTCGAGCGAATTGATCTCGGGTATGGACCGGTTGTAGGTGCCGAAGTTGTAGCGGCCATTCGAAACGAGTGATCTGGGCGGCTCGGTGGAGGCCGGAGGGAAGATCGGGGCGCGGGAGGATGCCGGGGTATTCATCGCCATCGACCATAGTCGAGCGTGCGAATGGCCTCGAAGCAAAGCTGTGAACCGTAGAAACTGGAGCTTGGCAACTTAACTTACTCAGTAGTAAGGTGGCCGACATGGCTATCAACCTTGAGCTCCCGGAGAAGTTGGATTCCACGGTCGAGCGCGCCCACCTGGCTGCCGAACACATCTTCCGACCCATCTCCCGCAAGTACGACAAAGCCGAGCACGAATACCCCACCGAGCTCGACGAGCTCGGCAAGATTGCCAAGGAATCCCGCAAGGGCGACCGCGATACCGACAAGAGAGCCGCAAGCGGGGAAGACACCGTCAACGGAGCCAACCTGCGCTCGGTGCTCAACGCACGCGAGCTGAGCTGGGGCGACGTCGGCCTCATGCTGTCGATCCCCTTCCAGGGTTTGGGCAATGCAGCGATCGCCGCCGTCGCCAACGACGAGCAGCTCGAGCGCTTCGCCGATGTTTGGGCTGCTATGGCGATCACCGAGCCGAGCTTCGGTTCCGACTCGGCTGCGGTCACCACCACCGCCACCCTCGACGGCGACGAGTACGTCATCAGCGGTGAAAAGATCTTCGTGACCGCCGGTAGTCGTGCCGACCACGTCGTCGTGTGGGCCACGCTCGACAAGAACATCGGTCGCGCCGCAATCAAGAGTTTTGTGGTCCCGATGAACACCAAGGGCGTCACCGTCGCTCGCCTCGAAGAGAAGCTCGGCCTCAAGTCGTCGGACACCGCAGTGGTGCTGTTCGAGAACGCCCGTGTACCTGCAGAAAACCTGTTGGGTACCCCGGATATCGAGGTCAAGAAGGGTTTTGGCGGGGTCATGCAGACCTTCGACAACACCCGTCCCGTGGTTGCAGCGATGGCTGTGGGCCTTGGTCGCGCCGCTCTCGAAGAGTTCCGCAGCATGCTGGAGGCCGCTGGCCACGAGGTCGACTACGACAAGCCCGCAGCCGCCCAGCACGCCGCCGTATCGGAGTTCATCCGATTGGAATCGGACTGGGAGTCGTCGTGGCTGCTGACCCTGCGCGCTGCGTGGATGGCCGACAACCGGGAGCCGAACTCGGCCGAGGCGTCGATGTCGAAGGCCAAGGCCGGACGCATGGTGAACGAATTGACCAACAAAACCGTTGAGATCGGTGCAACGGCGGCGTTCTCGGAGACCGAACTGCTAGAGAAGTGGGCACGCGACTCCAAGATCCTCGACATTTTTGAGGGCACCCAACAGATTCAGCAGCTGATTATTGCTCGTCGCGTACTGGGGAAGAGCAGCGCAGAACTGAAGTAGTCCCCTTCTCGCCTATTTCTCGTCAGGCGTCCAGTGCCCGCGGCATGTACATGATGACGGCCACTCCAACGAGGCTGATCAAGGCGCCCGTCACGTCCCACTTGTCGGGGCGGTAGCCGTCGGCCACCATTCCCCAGAGCAGCGATCCGGCGATAAATATCCCGCCGTACGCTGCCAGGATGCGCGCAAAGTTGGCGTCCGGCTGCAGGGTGGCGACGAAGCCGTAGATGCCGAGCGCGGCAACGCCGGCACCGATCCACAACCACCCGCGATGCTCGCGTACTCCCTGCCAGATGAGCCATGCGCCGCCAATCTCGGCGAACGCGGCAAGCACGAACAACAGGAGCGACCGGGTAATCGACATGGTGTCGATCTTGCCACCTGCGCCTTCGTGCCACGCCATCGCGCGTCGGTGTGACGGCTGCTACTCTCACGCCTAGAACGTGTTCCAATTAAGGGAGTAGAAATGACTGCTGAGCAGCAGGAAACCGGTTTGTCGGACAAGATTGCCGCCACCGTCCAGGCGTACATCGATGGCCTCAACGGCGGAACAGCCGAGGATATGGCCAATCTGTTCGCCGAAGGCGCGACCGTCGAAGACCCGATCGGCGCACCGATCCGCGGCACCCGCGAAGAGCTGATCGAGTTCTACGGCATCATCACCAATCTCGACAGCCGCGACGCGGACCTTAAGTGGACCAAGATCGCTGGCGATACCGCCGTCTTCGAGTTCTCCCTGGTCACCGGCACCGGCGGCATGAAGTTCGAGATCACGCCCGTCGACATCATGGTCTTCAATGAAGAAGGCAAGATCAAGAGCATGCGCGCCGTCTGGGCACCCACCGACCTCAAGCAGGTCTAGTAGTTCCGACGCCCGACGGCTAGGTATTGCGCGACACGCGGGGACGCAGAACGATCTCGGTGGGATGAGCGTCGGCTGGAGTATTGACTGCGGTGGCAACAGCGGCCGCGACAGTCTCCGACCGCAGGTAATTCGCCGGGTTGTACTGCGTCCCTTCGCGTGCCACGATGTCCCGTTGCATGTCGGTGTCGATGCGGCCGGGGAAAATCGAGGTGACCCGCAGTTCGGGTTCCTCGGCACGGAGTCCGTCAGCGAGCGCTCGCAGCGCGAACTTACTTGCCGCGTAAGGCGTCCAGTTGGGGCGGACATTCATGCCGGCACCGGAGTTGAGAAAGACGACGTGCCCGCCCGCGGCACGCAAACCCGGCAGCAAAAGCCGCGTCAGTTCGGCCGCGGCAATCACGTTGATATCCATCAGGTACCGCCACTCCTCGACGGGGGTATCGGCGACGGCCTCCAAGCTACTGGCGACGCCTGCGCTGTGCACCAGGACGTCGAGTGGGCCGATGGTTTCCATCGCCGCTTCGACGGCGTCGTAGTCGGTGAGGTCGACCGGGAAGGTCACCGCGCCGTCCAATTCCATTGCTAGTTCATCCAGTTCGACGGAACCCCGGCCGCCGAGCAGAAGGTCGTGGGTGGGCGCGAGCGCGCGTGCGATCTGCGCACCCACGCCACGACTGGCTCCAGTAATTAACGCGGTAGGCATGCTGTGAGTCTATGCCGGGACGCTATCGGTTGAGGCTTTCAAGACCTTCAAGGATTGCGCGGTAGTAGCGTTCCGACCGATCTGACCCAATGACGCCGCGACCCATTCGGTTCATCACGTAGGAGATGGTGACTCCGCGATCGGGGAACATCGCCGTGAGCGATCCGCCCCAGCCACCCCAGAAACACACGCGCTCGTCGGTCGGCAGGTAGGGGATTGTCGCGGGTTCGGGCAGGCCATAGCCGATACCCCAGCGCAGCGGGGCCCCGAGCACCAGATCGACGCCGCTTGCCTGCTCCTCGAAGATCCGGTCAATGGTGTTGGGGGACAACGACACTCCATCAACGGACCCCCGAGAGATGACCGAGAGTGCCCGGGCGAGGGCCCGGGCCGTGGTGTGTCCGTTGAGGGCACCCATGTCGGCGCGCCGCCAGGCCGCGGTGTTGGCCGAGCCGGCGTCGGCAATCGGTCCGGTGAAGGTGCGCATGGTTATCGATGTCATGTCGACCTTGTCGGGGTCGATGGGCCGAGTCGGCTTAAAGACGATCTCGGCGATGCGGTGATCGTCGGCCTCGGTGGCACCGATCTGCAGGTCAATCCCCAGCGGTCCGGCGATCTCCGCGGCAACAAACACCTTCAACGGCATGCCCGAAACGCGCCGGACCACCTCGCCAAGCAAATGGCCTTGGTTGTTGGCGTGGTAGCCGGACGCGGTTCCGGGCTCCCACCACGGGGCTTGTCGAGCTAACTGCGCGATGGACTTGTCCCAGTCGTACATGTCCTCGACTTCCCACGGGCGGTCCCAACCGCTCACTCCGGAGGTGTGCGACATCAGGTGCCGCACCAGGACGGCGTCCTTGCCGTTCTCGGCGAACTCGGGCCAATAGTGGGCCACGGGAGCGTCGAGGTCGATCAATCCGCGATCTACCAGCAGCAGTACCGCGAGGGCGGTGACTTCTTTCGTGGTCGACCACACGTTGACGATGGTGTCCCGCTCCCACGGGAGGCGCTTGGTTGCGTCCCGATACCCGCCCCACAGGTCGACGACCAGGTCTCCGTCGACATCGACCGCGATCGCGCCGCCGAGTTCATTCCCGGTGGAAAGCTCCTCTTCGAAGGCTTCCCGTAGCCGGGCGAACCTTGGCTCAATGGTCCCGTTGACACTCATCAGCACTCCCGACTAAACGCTCGCTTACCTTTGGGGCGAGGGTAAGTCGAAGCGGGTCGGTGGCGGGTTTGAATCGACAATCTGGGCCTAAGAATCAGGTGCCGCCGCGGGTGATTCTTTAGAACTCTTCGGCACCGACGAGAGCGGCCTCAGCCGGCACCTCGTGCTCGTTGAGCTTGGGTCCGTTGCCAGCGAGGATCAGGGCGCTGACAGCGATGGCGCAGTAGCCCGCAGCGAACCAGAAGGGGGCGGCCATGCCAAACCATTGCGCGATGTAGGCGACCATGATGGCCGACGCTGCGGCACCCATCCAGCGAAGAAAGCTGTAGCCAGCGCTGGCCACCGACCGGGGAGTGGACTCGTCGGCCGCAGACATGGCGACTCCGGTGAACAGGGTATTGAGGACGCCGGACGGGATGCCCGAAATAACGACGGCCAAACCGATCATCCAGACCTGATCGTCCATCACTCCGATGGCGGCGACAGCCATCGTGACCAGGTAGGCGAGAATTGCCACGATCACGCCGGAGCGTTCGCCGATGGCTTCGGCCAGTCGTGGCCCGACGAACACACCCGACAGGGCAGTCAGCAGACCCCAGCCGAAGAAAATGATGCCCGCATAGATTGGCCGCAAGCCCATGGCGAGCGGTGACCACGCGATGACGGTAAACAGCGCACCGGTGTAGAAGGCCGCGCCGATCGAGTTGATGAGCAGGACGCGGTTCTTGAGGGCCTTGATGGGATCGAGAAGTTTCACCGGCTTCCGTTCGGAACGCGGACCATCAGCGGGAAGCATTGCGGCACAAAGGATTGCACCAGCCAGCATCAGGAGAGCGGTGCCCGCGAACGGTGCTCGCCAAGTCCATTCACCAAGGACGGCACCCAACAGGGGGCCGACGGCCAAGCCCACACCCAGTGCGGCCTCGTACAGCAAGATTGCGCCTTGCTGACCGCCGGTGGCTTGTCCGACGATGAACGCCAACGCGGTCGCGATGAAGAGGGCGTTACCCAGACCCCAGATCACGCGCAGCGCGATCAGCTGGTCGATGTTGGTGGCGAACGCCGAGACTCCCGCCGCTACGACGATGCAGACGAGGCCGGTGGTCAGGGTGCGCTTGGGGCCAAACTTGTAGGCGGCCCACCCGGTGAGCAACATGGCGAAGACCTGCACGCCCATGTAAACACCGAACAGTTGCGTCAGCTTGGTTTCGGGAGCGCCGAGGGCGATGCGGATGGTGTTGAGAATTGGGTCAACCAGGCCGATGCCCATGAAGGCGATGACAGCCGCGAACGCGGTGACCCACACGGTCCGAGGTTGTCCTTTAAACACCCCAATCAGGGAGTGGTTTTCAGTGCTCATGACAGTTCCATTCGAGTTTGAAGTTCGCGTAGCGCGGGCAATGCGGCAGCGAGCGCGGCGCGGTGGTCGGGGGAGAGCGATGCCATGGCCTGGGTAACGACGTCGTCGCGGCTGGAGCGAATTTCGTCGACGATCCGGGCGGCTTTGGCGGAGGGACTGACGACCACCGCCCGGCGGTCGGCCGGATCGGGTTCGCGGGACACCAAACCTTCGCGAAGTAGGCCGTCAACGAGAGCGGTGGCGGTCGGCATCCGAATGGATTCACGTTCGGCGAGTTCGCCCATCCGCATTGGTCCGTGATCAATCAGGACGGCGAGCGCGGAGGACTGGGCGGCACTGAGTGTGTTGACGGGGGCGTTCCGTCGCAGTGTCAGGTACAGCCGCGTCACGGTATGGCGCAGCCCCGAAACCAGGTCGGCGTTAAGGTCATCGGTCACAGTTCGTAACGCTAATACTTCGATAACCTAAATAAAAAGGGGATGAATGGGACACGGCCTATCGAACAGGCAATTTAGCGCTAAAACATGACGCGGATCACGTCGGTTAGAAGCGTCCACCGGTCCCGATACGACCGGAACTCGACGATCCACCGAACGATCCGGGGCTCCGACCGCCGGTGCTGTAGCCGCGACCGCGGCCGCTGCCAAGACCCCCGCCGCCAAAGCCCCCGCCGCCAAAGCTGCCGCCCCGCATACCACCGCGCAACACGCTGTCGACCAGAACGCCGGTCAGGATGGCCGCATTGGGGTTACCCATGGACGTACCGAAGTTGGAGTTGGTGCGCTGCTGCTGTGCCTGCCAGTTCACCACGTCAGACTGCGCAGCCATCAGCGCTTCGTCGGCGTGCTTGGCCGCAAGGCGGGCCTTTTCGAGGGCCTGATCGGGATTGGTGTCGGCGAGTTCGACGGCCTCCGAACCCAGCTGCTGGGCCCGCGCGAGGCGCGTGCGGGCCTCCGCGCCGATCCCGCCACGCCGCGTGTCGATGAAGTCCGCTGCCGCTTGGGTCTTTGCCTCGGCAGTCTCCAACGCATTGGTGACGAGCTGGGCCTTGCGGGAACGTTCCTCGCTGGCCTTCCGGGCCAAGTCGAGGATCTGATCGAGCTCGGCATCGGAGTCCGACAGCTTCGCGAAGGTGCTCAGCGGATCGGTCTCGCCATCGGCGGTCGCGGCTGCCACCGCGGCCTTCGCCTTCTCGATCACGGTCGCCACATCGAGGACCGGGTGGTTGAGTTCTTGATCTCCGAGCGAGAGTGCCTCGGTGATTTCTGCGGTCACTTCGTTGATCAGGGATGCCAGCCCTCCGCGGGCTCGCGAGATGGTCGCGTCGGCGGAGTCGATGGCGTCGAGCAGTTTGGCCGCAGCCTCCAGCGCCGCCTCGGCCGACCGGATGTCGGCGACGACGGGTCCCTGCTGACCGGCGGGGAGGGCGATTGCCTCGCGACCCTGATCAATGCTGGCCTCGGCGAAGTGGATCTGCTCGCGCGCCAATTCGAGGTTTCCCGAGATGGAGGCGATAACCGCCCCGCCGTGCTTGTCGGTAAGGGCGCTGAGCTGCGCTTCGGACTGGGGGAGCCGCGAGGTGATCTCGACAACCCGGCGCGTGAGCTCGCTGAGCCGACCGTCGGCGTTGATCAGCAGATCGCGCAGCGTGTCGAACGCTTCGACCTGCTCGTCGAGGAGCGAATCGGCATCCGTGCACGAGGTAATGATCTGCACCAGCATGGAACGCTGTTCGTCGGGAGTTTCCGGAATCGCATCGTCGAGGCGCTGCCGAAGCGCGAACGACTCAGACAGCGCCTGCTGGGCAGTGTTCATCGCGGACGTGAATGGGGCGGCCTCGGCCTCACCGAACTCGTCGATGGCGAGGGTCAACTCGTCGGCGCTGGTCTTGATGGCATTGTCGGTGTCGGTGAGGATCTCTCGCGACCACGCGTGCAAGACATCGAGGGGCTGTTCGGACAGTTGGTCGACGCTGAGGGAATCGCTACTTTCCCGGAGTGCATCCAGATGTGCGGACTCGGCCTTGCGCTTGCGGCGTCGGCTGACGAGGTAAGCGCCGCCACCGATGACGGCGACGCCACCGACGGCACCGGCCACAATCGCGCCAGTCTGCGAGGACTCCGGTCCGGCGGCCGCTTCGATGGCACGGACGGTGTCGACCGCCGATGCCGCCCACTGCCCCTTGATCAGCTTCGGTTCCAAGGTGTTGGTACCGATTTCCTCCAGTTCGGCCTGGGTGAGGCCGTCGATCGGCTTGGCGCTGGTTAACTGGTAGGCGCGGTCTTTGGTTGCCACTGCCAAGATGATGTCGCCGTTACCGAGGCCGCTCAGTTGCTCGGTCTTGAGGGTCCAGTCCTCGGCGGACATGCCGTCGAAGGAATCGACGTACACCACCCACATCTGGGCGGTGCGGGAGTCGTAGAGGCTGTCGACGGCAGCCACGATGTTGTCGTGATCGGTGGAGCTAAAAACGCCCGCGGTGTCGACGACTTGATCGGGCATGCGCAGCGGTGCCTGGGCTTGAGCTGAGCCGCCCCCGGCCAAAATGACGGCGATGAACATCCCGAACGCGGCCACGGTACTAACGAGGAATCGGGCCGGCAGCCCACGGCGGAGGCTCGCAAAGATCATGGACCTAACTTAGCCTGAGGCCGGGACAGTATTGGGCCGACGATCGGGGACCGGTGGGTAACGAATGGGACGCGATCGTTGTTGGCGCGGGTCCCAACGGACTCACTGCCGCCGCGACGTTGGCACGGGCGGGCCGATCGGTGCTGGTGGTGGAAGCGGCACCGGTGATCGGCGGCGGTACCCGGACTGATCACGCCTTCGGGCCGGGGATTGCCCGTGATGTCTGTTCGGCCGTGCATCCCACTGGTTACGTGTCAGCGGCCTTCACAGATTTGGGGCTCACCGACCGCCTGACGTGGCTGGTGCCGGAAGTTTCTGTCGCACATGCCTTCTCGGCAGCTGACGGCCTGGGGCTGCACCGTGATCGAAGCCGACTGGCGACCGAACTCGGCGCTGATGGGAAGGCCTGGCTGCGGACGGTTGGTCTCGGGGCCGATGTCGCGGCTGACGTCTTGGCGATGCCGGGGTGGCCCACCGATCCAATTACTATGGCCCGCTTCGGTGCGGCGGCACTGGCTCCGGTCGACGCCCTGGTGCGGACGGTGTTTCGTGACGAACGGACTCGGACCGCATTCTCGGCGATTGCCGCGCACGCCGGGCGACCGACCACGTCGGCGGGGTCGAGCGCGCCCGGTCTCTTGCTGGGACTGCTCATCGAATCGGGATGGCCCGTCGTGGCCGGGGGCTCACGGGCGATATCCGATGGTCTGGCAGCAATCATCGTCGAACACGGTGGGCGCCTCGAAACCGACTGGCATGTCAAAGAGTTCGGCGAACTGCCGACCGCGCGGCAGGTGCTGTTCGACGTTTCGCCACGAGCCTTGGCCACGATCATGGGAGAGCGGCTACCGCGCCGTTATGCCGGTCGGCTGGAACGGTTCCGATACGGCGGTGGCGTGTGCAAAGTCGACTTCCTGCTTCGCGAGCCGATCCCGTGGACCGGTCGTGCCGCAGCGGCGCTGAGCACCACCGGAACCTTCCACATTGCCTCCGACCGGGCTCAGATCCGAGCGACTGAGGCGGCTGTTGCCGCCGGGAAACTACCGGAGCGGCCGTGGGTCCTCGGCGGTGAACCGACGCGGCTCGATCCGTCTCGGGCACCGGCCGGCGTTCATCTGGCGTGGGCGTACTGCCATGTTCCAGCGAACTGCGAGGTAGACGTCTCCGATCGCATCGTCAGCGAAATCGAAAGGTGCGCACCGGGATTCAGCGACCTTATCGTCGATCAGCGGGTTGCTACCGCCGTCGACTTCGCGGCGTACAACCCAAACAATGTGGGTGGCGACATCAACTGCGGTGCCGCGAGTCTGCGCCAACTGCTGGCGCGGCCCGTGCCGTCACTGCGGCCGCACACGACCCCGGTCCCCGGCGTGTACCTGTGCTCGGCGGCCACCGCGCCGGGCGGTGGGGTCCACGGCATGAGCGGGTATCGGGCGGCCCAGGCCGCGCTGGCCGACGTCAGCGGATAACCAGGTCGTGGTTGGTGGCGCTCAGGGTGATGGCGGCGATCGACTTCCCCCGCATCCACGTCCTCACAAACTCCTTGAGCGCGGGATTGCTGTTGCGGTCGCGGTAGGCGCTCGCCGGGATCTCAATGGCACCAATGAGATGGCGGGGCGTCTTGGTGAGGCCAACGTGACCGGGGCTCATGCGCATGCCGTCTGCGGTATGCAGGAGTACCGGGATCTTGGTGCCGTCGCGCGTGGTTACCGTCGCCTGACGAGTGGTGACCGCAGGATCGAAGTTGTCGACCGAGATGCGGTACGACGACGGCTCCGCGGTGAGGCCAACTTGGGCGAGCAGTCGGGGATCGATGACGCTGTACGGCAAGCCGATATCGATCAGCGTTTGACCGTCGACCGATGCGCTCCGGGACGGCAGAGTCGTGTAGAGATTCCACGGCTTCGGCGGCGCTATGGTTTCGCTGGAACGGTCGGCGGCAGAGTTCTCCAGCAGCTTGCGCTGCAACGGCGACCCGGTGGCGGTGAATGCCCAGTTCTTGGCGTGAATATCCTTGTGCCAGAAACCATTCTGGCCGTCGCGGCGACCTTCCACGCGGAGCTCGCGTTTCTCGACACCCGGTCCGGTGGAAACCACCGTGATCGCCGAGGTCACCTCGCCTGGAATCTTGGGCTGCCTGGTCCAGTCGGGTGCGGGGAGCCGCACGGCCGCCGTGTTGCGGTCGACCATTTCCTGCGACAGGTTGGTGGCGCTGGGCTTACCGGCCTGACTTTCCCAGCTGTACCGGAAAAAGACCGAATCTGAGCCCGACGAGTCGAAGTCGAAGGTGCGCGTGAACATATCGCCGTAGCGGTTCATCACAAAGGTGGTCGACGCCGCCGCGGACAACGCGACCGACTGGAACCGGCCGCCGAGCGGGCTGCCGATTTCGTAACTGTCGTCGTTGGGGAGCCACGGGTCGGCGTACGTGATCCGACTGCCGTCGCCGGTTAGCGCTGGGATCATCGTCATCTTGGCCTGCCCGGACGGGTGGATCCGGCCCGCACCGTCGGCGTACACGCGGTTGTCCCACGGGGACGTGACGCTTAGTGCCCAGCCCCCGGTGCGATTGTCGGGCAGGGTGCGGCCCGGTCCCATCCACAGCATGGAGCCCCATCTGGAGGTCCAATTCCACAGCAGCGGTGACTGATTCACGTTGTCCATCGTGTAGATCCAGCCTGCGCGATCGACGCCGACGAGTTCGTCGTCGTCGAGCGAAATGGCGACCAGCTTGCCCGTCAAGCACGACGGCAGCGGCACCACGCGCCACGAGGTGCTGTGCCGTGGCCGCGTGATCAGCTGACCCGACACCAGTGCGAACTCCCAGTACTTGTTGAACTGGGTCTTCTCGGTGCGCAGGTCTACGCGCTTTGGTGCCTGCTTACCGCTGTACCTACCGAAGTTACTCAGGCCGGTTTGGTTGCCCGATGACGGAATGCCCGGCGGGATCTGCGCGGTCCCGAACGGTACGCACGACGCCGGTCCGGCCTGGGCGGCAGGTGCAGCCAGCAGACTGAGGGAGGTAACCGCGGCAAGGGTGGCAGCGGCCGTGCGGGTGAGGAACCTGCGGGTAGTCATGAAATCGGACTATATCGGCACCCGCGACGCTGCCTCAGCGGAACTGACGGCGTCAGCCCGCGCGGGCGTCCCGCCACTTGATGAGAGCCTCGACGGCAGTCAGGTCGTAGTCCGGTCCGCCCGTCGCCACGGTCAGCAGGGTCACGCCTTCAGCGGTGATGTCATCGGCGAACTTCAACATCGCGGCAACGTCGCCGTCGAACCGGATCTCGGCCGAGCGTTCGATCTCTGCCGGGTCGCGGCCGACATCGGCGCAGTGCTGGGCGAGCACGGCCGATTTGTGGCGGTAGGAGTCAACGCCCACGAAGGCATGCCAAATATTGCCGTGGGTAGCGATATGGCGGAGCGTCTTTCTTTCCCCGCTACCGCCGATGAGCAGTGGAATCTCGCGCAGCGGTTGCGGATTGAGCTGCGACAGTCGGTTCGCAATGCGGGGGAGTGACTCGCCGAGATTGTCGAGCCGGCTGCCCTTGGTACCGAAGTCGTAGCCGTACTCGTCGAAGTCACGCTGAAACCAGCCGCTGCCGAGGCCGAGGATCAGTCGACCGCCGCTGATTTGATCGACGGTCCGCGCCATGTCGGCAAGCAACTCGGGGTTGCGGTAGGCGTTGCAGGTGACGAGGGCACCGATCTCGACGTTCGAAGTTTGCTCGGCCCACGCGCCCAGCATGGTCCAGCACTCAAAATGTGCGCCGTCGGGCTCGCCGTACAGCGGAAAGAAGTGGTCCCAATTGAAGACGATGTCGACCCCGGCGTCCTCCGCGCGTCGAACCGCATCGCGGATCAGCCCGTAGTCCGGGGCGTGCTGAGGTTGAAGTTGGACACCGACGCGAACGGGAAAAGTCATGACTCCCAGTGTGCCGGTGATTACGTCGCCGTGCCCGGCAATGACATAGGGGATAGAACTGTGGCAGCGTCAAAGGCATGAGCGAACACCACCACAACCACGACGATCAGCAAGCCCCCGCGCATCCCGTTACCGCGAGCGAATGGGACGAGCTCTACAGCACCGCCGACCGCCTCTGGACCGATAACGTAAACCCGGCCATTATCGCCGAAATTACCGGTGTGACACCGGGTTCGGCGTTCGACCTCGGTTGTGGCGAGGGTGCCGACGCGCGCTGGCTGGCCGCGCAAGGCTGGTCGGTAGTCGGTGCCGATATCTCTGAGGTGGCCCTCGATCGAGCTCGGGCGATTGATTCACGTGGAACAATCGCTTGGACTGCGTTCGACGTCACGGCTGACTCGTTCGACCGTCAGTACGACCTGGTTACGGCCAGCTATTTCCATATCGCCAGTGACGACGAGGCGACGTTCCACAAGCTCGCCGATGCGGTGGCCCCGGGCGGAACTCTTCTAGTGGTGATGCACGATCCCGAAGGGATGCGCGCGCACGGCCGCGATCCGGAGGGCTTCATTTGGGCCGACGACATGGTCCGGATGCTCGGCGACGGTTGGACGGTCGTCACCAACGACAACCGTGAGCGAGGCATCCCGGCTGGCGGCGGTCATCACGTGAACGACGTGGTGCTGCGGATGGTGCGGAACTAGCCGTCGCGTGAAGGTTGGGCGCGGCTAGATCCATCCCAGATCGCGGGCTTTGACCGCTGCCTCATAGCGGTTCCCGACGCCGAGTTTCGACATCGCGGCCGACAGGTAGTTCCTGGTGGTGCCGGGGGAGAGATGTGCCCGCGCGGCGATCTCGTCCACGGACGCGCCGTCGAGGGCGAACTCCAGAACGTCCGCTTCACGGGCGGTGAGCGCCGAGTCGCCGGTGCTGATGGCTTCCGCGGCGAGCTCGGGATCCACGTATCGACCACCGGCGTGCACGGTACGGATGACGGTCGCCAAGGTGCTCGATGACGCCGTCTTCGGCAGAAACCCGCGCACACCGCTCGCGAGCGCGCGTTTGAGATAGCCGGGCCGACCGTGGCTGGTGACGAGGAGGACGCCAGCCTCCGGGGAGAGTTTCAACAGACGCACCGCAGTTTCGATGCCGTCGATACCCGGCATCTGGAGGTCGAGCACGGCCACGGCGACGGGTACGCCAGCAGCGGTTCGCTCCGCCCAGATCGCGAGGAGTTCCTCGCCGGTCCCGACATCCGCGATCACTTCGAGGTCGTCTTCCAGCGACAGCATGGTGGCGAGCGCCGAGCGGATCAGCGTCTCATCGTCGGCCATCAAGATCGGAATCATGCGTCCTCCCAGCGGACTCGGAGAGTGAATACGCCGCCGGTGGAGTCGGCGTCGAGGGTGCCACCGACGGCGCGCAGGCGTTCGGCCAGGCCAGCGAGACCGGATCGATCGCCAGCTGACGCGGCCGCGCCGTTATTGCTCAAGGTGAGCCCGGTGACGCCGAGAGTAAGGGCCGCCGTGGTGCCCGACGAGTGTCGCACGATGTTGGTGGTCCCTTCGCGAACCACCCACGCGGCGGCTTCGTGGAATTGGGCGGGCACCGCTTCGGGACTGCCTTCGATCGTGAGGTGACAGCCCGCAGCTTCAAGCAGCGACTTTGCCCCGGCCACCTCGACGGGCAGGTCGATGCTCCGGTAGCTTCGCACCAGCGACCGCATCTCTTCCATCGACTCCACTGCGAGCGTCTTCACCTGATCCATCTCGACGGCGGCGCGGTCGGCATTGCCGGGCGTGCGGGCTAAACGCGAGGCCAGTTCGCTTTTGACCGCAATTGCCGAGAACGAGCGACCGACGACGTCGTGGAGGTCGCGTGCGAACCGGAGTCGTTCCTCGGCGACTTTCAGCTGAGCCTCTGTGCGCCGCGCATTGTCGAGGTCATCGACGATGCGGAGCGTCCACAGGGAGGCGCGGGTGGTGACGACCATGAAGGCGCCGATTGCGGTTAAGATCGCGATCCCAAGGAGCGGATTGCGGTCGTAGCCGTACCCGACGATGGTGGCCACCGAGATCGCGAGGAGAGCGATCCAGTGGTATCGGAAGAACGGCAGCATCGCGAGCGCCAGGGTGACGACCGTGATCATCCCGACGGTGCCGACCATCCGATGGTCGCCAGCGCGGATGAGAATGAGACCTCCCACCCAGGCGACCGCGACCGCTGCCGCGCAGGCAACCTGGATGCGCCTGCCGTGTACTGGCCTCTCGATTCCGGTGAGTTCGGGGCGGACCTGGAGAAACGCGACGCCAGCGAACAAAGCGAGGAAGCTGAGAACTCCGGCCGCAACGTCGCCGGTTTGGACAACCCCGACGACGCCCAGTGCCAGCAGCACGGCCTGCAGTGTGACCCTCGTGTACAGCCGGTATTTGGCCGGGTCCGACAGTCGTCGCCACCGGCGCGGTGCCAGGTTCACCCGCGATCGTCCCAGCGGAAGCACTTGTAGACGAGTGCGATCGCGGCGACGGTCCATACCGCCAGTGTGGCAAGTGGTTGCCCGATCTCGCTAAACGACCCGGCGAAACTCGCTGCGGGTGTGTCGGCCCCGGCAACCGCAGTTTTCCCCGCGGCACCGAGATTGATCAGGTCGCTGACCGCGGCGAACGGGGTGTAGCCGAGCAGTTCGGCGGCCCGTTCGGGCAAGGCGGCCCGGATGTTCCCGGCCCCAATCATGGCCATGGCGATCACCGGAAGCGAGGTGATCTGGGCGGCTTCGGCGTTCTTGGTGAAGGTGCTCGTCGCGAGCGCGAGGAGGGCGAACAGGACGGAGCCTGCGGCGAGGCCCAGGACCATCAACAGCGGGTTCACCGGCGCGGGGGCACCGAAGCCGTAGACGACCGCGGCGACCACCGTCGCCGTCGCGACGGTGATGGCGATGCCCGGAATCGCCGGGGCCGTGAGGATCTGCCAGTCGTCGGCTTCCCCGGTGCGCAGGCGTTTGAGAACGCCTTCGCCCCGGCGGGTCGTCACCAACGACAGCATGGTGTAGAACTGCACGAACATCAGCGCGAACAGCGCGTACATGTCGAAGGTTGCGCCGGCCACCGCAGCGGTGGTCCCTTCGCGCGAGGCCAGCAGGAACACGCCCAGCGGCATTGCGACCGGAAACACCAGCGCGGTGAAGACGAGCGTCTTGTTGCGACGGAACTGGGTGAACTCGGCCGCCGACAACGCGGCCAGTGGACGGCGACGGGTGGTGGTTCCGGTGGTGGTCACGTGAGGGCTCCAATCGGTGCGTCGAGCGGGTCCTCGGTTGTGTCTCGATCGGCGACGTCGAGGAAAACGGACTCGAGAGAGGCGGCGCGGGCGGTGAGGCCGATGAGCTGAAGGCGGTTGGCCTGCGCCCACGACAGGAGTTCGAGCAGATGATCCTGCAGGTGGCGGGTCTCGATCTCCACTCGGCTGCCCGCGTCGATCCGAGTGGCCGAGATCTGCGGAAGGGTGATGCCGGGATGGTCGAAGGCGATGGTCGCCGGGTGGTCGGACACTATTTCGCGCAGCGTCCCGCTTCGATGGATGCGACCGGCGTGCATGATCGCGATGCGGTCGGCGAGGGCTTCGGCCTCATCGAGGTAATGGGTGGTAAGCACTATCGTCACCCCCGATTGCTTCAACTCCGACAGCAATCGCCAGGTGGCCCGCCGATTCTCCGGGTCGAGGCCGGTGGTCGGCTCGTCGAGGAACAGTAGGCGCGGTTGGCCGAGCAGCGCGCAGGCCAGATCGACTCGCCGCTTCTCGCCGCCCGACAATGCGCCGACGCGGACATCGGCTCGATCCGTCAGGTGTACCTGGGCGAGGACCTCATCGACGGTGGTCGGATGTGTGCACGTGCCTTGCCACATCTTGAGGGTTTCGGTGACTGTGAGCTCGGCGGGCAGACCTCCCGACTGCAGCATGATGCCGACCTCCGGGCGCACTTGCCGACGGTCGCGCAGCGGGTCCATGCCGAACACCTGGACGGTACCGTCGTCCGGTGCGGCGAGGCCCTCTAGGAGGTCGAGGGTTGAGGTCTTTCCCGCACCGTTGGTGCCCAGGAGAGCGAAGACCTCGCCCTGCTCGACTTCGAGGTCGACCCCGCGCACCGCGTGGTACGTGTCGTCGCCGTGGCCGTACCAGCGATGCAGTCCGCGGGCGGCGATGACCGGGCTCATCGGGTGGCCCACTTGGTGCGGGTCCCGACCACCCAGTGAGTATCGGGGCAGTGATCAGCGGTTCTCATGCCCTCAACTCTGGTCGCGTTGGGCGGCGCACAGTAGTGCGCGCAATCATCAGTTCACGTGGGTTCTGCACGGATCTCGCATGACAGATGTCATTGCCGGATTGTTCCGACTCGTCAATAAGGCACCGCTGACCCTCGCAAATTGTCAGACCCCTGAACTAGAATCGAACGTAAGTTCGAGATGGCCAGCGATGGCAATGGTGTGGAGGTCAGGCATGCGAGTGGAGGCGGGTAACCGGGCCGAGGCGTCTATCCTGCATGCCGATCTCGACTCGTTCTACGCGTCGGTGGAGCAGCGCGACGATCCTTCGTTGCGCGGGCGTCCGGTGCTGGTCGGGGGCGGGGTAGTGGTTGCCGCGAGCTACGAGGCCAAAGCTCTCGGCGTGCGCTGCCCGATGCCCGGACATGAGGCCCGAGCCCTGTGTCCGCGCGCGGTGATGGTGCGGCCCCGCTTTGAGGCCTACACCGAAGCCAGCCGCGCGGTGTTCGCGATCTTCAACGGCACCACCCCGCTCGTGGAGGGCATCTCGGTCGACGAAGCCTTCCTCGATGTCGGTGGGCTGGCCAAGATCAGCGGAACGCCGGTCGCGATCGCCGAACAACTGCGGCGCCGAGTGCGCGAAGACGTCGGTTTGCCGATCACCGTTGGCGTCGCGACGAGCAAATTCGTTGCCAAAGTCGCCAGCGCAGCGGGTAAACCCGACGGCCTGCTGCACATCCCCGCGGGTGCTGAACTCGAATTTCTCCACCCACTACCCGTCCGGCGCCTGTGGGGCGTCGGCGCCAAAACCGAACAGCGACTACACGATGCCGGAATCGAAACGGTCGGCCAAATGGCCTCGCTGGGAGAAGCTCACCTCGCCTCGCTGCTCGGACCGGGTACGGGCCGTCACCTGTACTCGCTGGCCATGGCCCACGACCCACGCCGAGTCAGCACCGGACGCCGCCGCACCTCCATCGGTGCCCAACGCGCCCTGGGGCGGCGGATCAAGTCAGAAGCCGACATTGAAGCCACCCTCGTCGGGATCGTCGACTCCTTGGGACGACGACTGAGGGGTGCCGACCGCCTGACGCGAACCATGGTGCTGCGCTTACGTTTTCACGACTTCGAGCGCGTCACGGGGTCGCGCTCGCTGCTCGAACCGACCGACGGGACCGAAACCATCCTCGCCGTAGCGCGCGGCCTGCTCGACGAAGCAATGCCGCTGATTCGGGATCGTGGCTGCACCCTGATCGGGCTGTCGCTGACCAACCTGTCCGACCACGGCGCCGTGCAGTTGGCCATTCCGTTCGGCGGCGACGACCACGCGGGCGAACTCGACGTCGCGATCGACTCGCTGCGCAACCGCTACGGAAAGGGCGCAGTCACGCGCGGAGTCTTGGTTGGGCGGCGCGCCCTGCCCGATACTCCGATGCTTCCCGACTGACGTGCGCTACGCGAGGACGCGATCGGCGAACGGCCGTGCTGCCTCGGCCACCAGCGGCGTCAACGACAATCGCGTGCGACGCTCAAGAAGATCGGCGACGTCGACCGCACCTTCGGCGAGCGCACCGAACACCAATTCCGCACCGGTGATCTCGGTTCCTTCGGCAATCGGCTCGGCCAACGACGGATCGGCTTCGCTCAGAGCCACCACGGCCGGAGCTTCGGTACCGTACTTCGCGACAAGGCGATCGGGGGCGGCCACCCGCGTCAGTGCAGCCGCCGGATTCTTACCCGACGGCGCTCCCACCAGGGGCAACGTTCGTGTCTGGCACGGTCCGGCAGTTTGGCCCGAGGTGGCCAACGCGGCGTCGACGGCATCCTCCGCCATCCGCCGGTACGTGGTCAGCTTGCCGCCAACCACGGTCACCAAACCGTCGTCGCGCGTCAGCACCGCGTGCTTGCGGGAGACGTCGGAGGTTTCGCCTGCCCCGGAGTTCAACAGCGGGCGCAAACCGGAGAAGGTGCTGATGACGTCGTCGCGCGTCAGCGGCGTGCCAAGTGCCAGGTTGATGGTGTCGAGGAGGAAGTCGATCTCACTCTCGTCGGCCTGGGGGACGTCCGGGATCTCACCCGAAGCTTCCTCGTCGGTGAGGCCCACGTACACCCGGCCGTCGGGCTGCGGCAGCGCGAAAACGTAGCGGCCAAAGTGCCCGGGAACGGCGACGGTGAGTCCGGCGCGCAATCCGCCGAAGCTTTCCTGACTCATCACCAGGTGGGTACCGCGGCTGGGGCGCAGGCTGATGTCGGAATCAACCTCGGCGGCCCACACGCCGGTGGCGTTCACGACGGCCTTCGCTGACAGGTCAAAACTTTCGCCGGTGAGCTCGTCGGTGACGCGTAGCGACGTGCCCGTCACGTTGGTCGCACTTGCGTGAGTCAGCACGGTGGCACCGAGACCCGCTGCGGTGCGGGCAATGTCGACAACGAGACGCGCGTCGTCGTTGAGTTGGCCATCCCAGTTGAGGAGACCGCCGCGCAGGCCGTCGCGCGCCACTGTTGGTGCCAGGGCCGCGACCTCGGCGGCACCGATGCGTCGCGACCGATGCAGCGTGGATGCCGGCGTGCGTGCGGCCATCCGCAGCGCGTCGCCTGCAAGGAAGCCGACGCGGGTGAGTGCGGTGTCGGCAGCCTTGACGCCGGGGAGCAGCGGCACCACCTGCGGCAGCGGTCGTACCAGGTGGGGTGCGATGCGGCAGATCAGGGCGTCGCGCTCCACGGCACTCTCGTAAGCGATGCCGACCGCGCCGGATGCCAGGTAGCGGAGGCCGCCGTGCACCAACTTCGACGACCATCGGCTGGTGCCGAAGCCGAGGTCGCGGCGCTCGATCAAGACCGTCCGCAGGCCCCGGGAGGTGGCATCGAGGGCCACGCCGGCACCGGTGACGCCGCCGCCGATGACTACCAGGTCAACGGAGGGGGAGGCGGCCAGGTTCTGCAGATCATTGGCCCGACGCGCTGCGGACAGCAGCGAGGAGGCAGCAACGCTGGGGTGCGCGGCGATGATGTCGGCGTAGCTCGGGTTTTGGGGATTTGAGGTCATGGGCGCAAGTACCTTTCCAGCAGGTCGGAGAGTTCGGAATCGAGAGTTTCGGGGGCCTCGACAAACACCGGTCCGGTGAGAGCGAACGACCACGCCATCTGGAGCACGGTGGTTGCGAGGCGTTCGGGGTCGCCGTCGCGGATCTCACCGGTGGCCTGCCCGGCGGTAAGAAATCCGACGATCACGGCCAACTGTCCGCGTGAGGTTCGGCCGGACCGATGCAGCAGATAGGGCATCAAGAATTCGGGGTCGAGGTCGATGATGCGCTGCAGGAGTGGGTGAGCGCGGGCCGCACGGACCACGTGCACCACGGTGGCGACGAGTGATTCGCGCCCTGTGGGGCCGTCGGCAAGGGGTGCGGTCGCGACCACGCGCTCGAATTCCCGGGTCGTGACCTGCGCGGCGATTGCCTCGACGTTGGGGAACCGGCGATAGAGCGTGGCGCGCGAGACATCGGCCGCGCGAGCGATATCGGCCATGGTGGTGCGCCGGATTCCGACTTTCGTCATCAAGGCTGTGGCAGCGTCGAGGATGACGTCTTCCGGAATTGCATTCGCCGCTGTGCGGCGGGGCGACTGTCCGGGCACGTCGTTGATTTGCTGCGACACCATGTGTCAAACTGTAACAGCAAGTTCTATGGGAAGGCTAGAGATGACTCAGAGCGAGACCACCGTCGACGTCGTCGACTTCGAGCCCGGGCGCTGGGGCAATCCCGCCGACCCGATGCACCTGTCCGACTCGGTGATTGGTGCGTTGACCATGCTCGGAATTAACGAGCCCGCACCGGCAGCGGTCGACGTCGTGATTGGCGACAGCCGAATCACCGAGACTGCGCTGGCCGCCCTCGAAACGACCGGTGCCGACGTCGCCGTCGACGCTGCCACCCGGCGCGCACGGATGCGTGGCTTCTCCACTCCCGATCTGCTGAAGTTCCGTGTTGGAGACGGCAGTGACGCCCCCGATGCCGTCGTCGCACCGACCAGCCAGGCTCAAGTGGCCGCGGTTCTCGCCGTCGCCGACCAGCACGACCTCAGCCTCAACCCATTCTCCGGCGGCACCTCGGTGACCGGCGGCATGATGCCCGGCCGCGAACGCCCGGTCATCAGCCTCGACCTCCGTCAGCTCACCGGCCTGGTGGAACTCGACGAAATCTCCCAGATCGCGACCTTCGCCGCAGGCACGCGCCTCCCCGACGCCGAACGTCTCCTGGGCGAGCGTGGCTTCGAGTTGGGTCACTTTCCGCAGTCGTACGAAGGTGCGACCGTCGGTGGTTGCGCCGTCACCCGCTCGGCCGGTCAGTCGTCGATCGGTTACGGCCGCTTCGACGACATGGTGGTCGGACTGACGATCGCGACCCCGATCGGCCTCGCTGAAATCGGCACCGCGCCCAAGTCGGCTGCGGGCCCTGATCTGCGCCAACTGATGCTGGGCAGCGAAGGGGCTTTCGGTGTCGTCACCACGGTTCGCGTTCGAGTGCACCCGGTACCGGCGGTCCGTCGGTTCTACGGCTGGCACTTCCCCGATTTCGCTGCTGGTGCCACCGCCATGCGCACGCTCGCGCAGAGCAATGTGAAGCCGACAGTCTTGCGGCTGTCGGACGAAGCCGAAACCGGCCTCAACCTGGCCAATCCGTCCAGCGCGGGCAAGGCTTCGGCCGGCCCGGCCGGCGGCTGCCTCATGGTGGTTGGCTTCGAAGGCGACGAGGACGATGTCGCCTGCCGGGACGCCTATGTCACCGCTCAGCTTGAGAAGCTTGGCGGCACGGCACTCGGCATCGAGCCCGGAGAGCACTGGCGTGAGGGCCGGTTCCGCGGCCCCTACCTGCGCGATCCGTTGCTCGACGCTGGCGCCCTCGTGGAGACCCTCGAGACCGTGACCTTCTGGTCGAATCTCGACAAGCTCAAGGCCGATGTCACCGCCGCGGTCACCGGCGCACTCGGCGATCAGGGCACCCCGGCGGTCGTGATGTGCCACATCTCGCACGTCTACCCGACCGGTGCTTCGCTGTACTTCACGGTGATTGCCAAGGCGCTGGAGAATCCCCTTGAACAGTGGATGCAGGCCAAGCGCGCCGCGAATGCTGCGATCCGCGCGGCAGGGGCGTCCATCACGCATCATCACGCGGTCGGCACCGATCATCGAGGGACGTACCTGGAGGAAATCGGCGACGTCCAAACTGCCGCTCTGCGCGCGGTCAAGGATGCCCTCGACCCGAAGGGGCTGCTGAATCCAGGGATTTTGCTGCCGTGACAAACCTTCCCGACGCGCCGTCGTTTGTGGCGGTAGTGAACCCGATCTCCGGTGGCGGTGCCTCCCACCAGCAGTGGCCTGCTGTCGCGGCCGAGCTGGACCGCCTTGGCGTCCACAATGTCACCGTCATCGAGTCGCAGTCGTCCGAGCATGCAACGCAGGTGGCCGCGGAATCGGCTGCGAGTGGCGCGATCACCGTCGCCGTTGGCGGTGACGGCCATGTGCGCGATGTCGCCAAGGGGGTCCTCACCGTCGACGGTGCTCGCCTGGGTATCGCGGCAGCCGGTCGCGGCAACGACCTCGTCAGACATCTGGGCCTGCCCTCAGATCCAGTGGACATCGCCCGCATGCTGGTCGGCGGCCAAGAACGGCGCATCGACATTCTCAATGTCAAGCGCGCGGATGGCTCCATCGCACTCGCCGTCGGCAACGTGTACGTGGGGCTGGACTCCGTCGCCACCGAACTGATTAACAAGCTCCGCTGGATGGGGCCGCTCGCATATCGGGTGGCACCGGTGCTGACGGCAATCCGGTGGAAGCCGATGCGCCTGACATTGTCGGTTGACGGCCAATCACGGGATCTATCAGCACATTTCGTGGTGATCGCGAACTCGGGTGACTACGGGCACGGACTGCGGATGGTGCCGACCGCTGCGGTCGACAGTGGACATCTCGATGTCTTCATCGTCGATGGCAAGACTTCCAAGTTGCGGCTCGCCCAGTTGATGGCCGAGGCGAAGAGCGGGGCGCACGGCGATCGTGACGATGTGGAGATCTTGACTGGTCAGCGAGTGGAACTCACGATCGACCGCCCTCTCCCGGTGCACTCCGACGGCGATTTCCTCGGCACCTCACCGGTGACCGTCGAGGTGAGCCAGCAGGCGCTCCCGATTCTGGTTCCGTAACCTGGGCAATCTGGGGTTAAACCGCGAGGATCACTTTCCCGTGCGCGTGCCCCGACGTGACGAGACGCAGTGCATCGACCGCCTGCGCGAGGGGGAAGGTCCGCGAAATCGGCACCGTCAGCTCGCCGGCGGCAAGCAGGTCAAGCAGGTGTCCGCGGACCCCGTCGCGGTAAGCGGCGCTCTCGGGAGCGCCACCCGATAGGGCGGCAAACCCGTGTTCAGCTGCCGCTTTGCGGTCGACGACGGTGATGATGCGGCTGCGATCTGCGACCAACTCCAGCGATGCCTTGGTTGCCGATGCACCGCCGGCAGCGTCGAGCGCGGCCACGATCGGACCGCCAGCAGTCGCAGCTTCTGTTGCTTCTCGGATGCGGCGGACAAGGCCGGGACCGTAGGCGACGGGGATGCCGCCGAACCGCGAAACGGAATCGAACTGCGCGAGTCCCGCTGTCCCGATCACCGTGATTCCCGCTCGGCGGGCCAATTGCAAGAAGGTGGCACCAACGGCACCGGAAGCGCCGTGCAGCAGCACGACGTCGCCCGACTTGGCCTGGGAGCGGTCGAGCATCTCGGCAGCGGTGCATCCGGCGAGTAGCAGTCCGGCCGCCTGCGCGTCGTCCGCCGAATCGGCCAGTGCCAACGCCTTGTCGGCGGGGATCGTCATCGCAGTCGCATAGCCACCGTGCACGCGGAACGCGGCGACACGGTCGCCGACCGCCACCGGTCCGGATGCGATCTCGGTGTCGGGTCCCACCGCGGTCACCACGCCAGCTATCTCGTAGCCGATCGGCATCGGCAGGAGTGCCGGATCGGATTCGCGCGCAACATGTTTCAAGTCAGCCGGGTTCACGCCCGCAGCGCGGATGGCGACGGTAACTTCACCGTGCGCGGGTGCTTTAGGCTCGCACGGCAGGGTCGTGAAGTCGGCCAAACCATTGAATCCGTCTGCGACCCACCTGATGCCAGTCATGGCCGCGAGCCTACCGTTCCAACCGCGCAGTACTGACCTCGTGCAGCGCGCTTCGGGACATGCCCTAATGTGACCTGCATGACAAGCACTGTTGATGCGTCCAACCCTGATCTGGTGACGGTGGATGTACCGACCCATTGGTACAACCTCGCCGCCGAACTCGACACGCCGATTCCGCCGCACCTGCACCCCGGCACCAAGGAGCCGGTTGGCCCGGAAGACCTCGCCGCACTGTTCCCGGCTGGCCTGATTGCCCAGGAAGTCTCCACCGAGGCATACATCGAGATCCCGGAACCCGTCCGCGAGATTTACAAGATGTGGCGGCCGTCGCCGCTGTTCCGCGCCCGCCGTTTCGAGGAAGCGCTGAACACCAAGGCGCACATCTACGTGAAGTACGAGGGCGTGAGCCCCGTCGGTAGCCACAAGACCAATTCGGCTGTCGCGCAGGCGTATTACAACAGCATCGACGGCGTAAAGAAGCTCACCACCGAGACCGGCGCCGGTCAGTGGGGCAG
Organism: Gordonia sp. (in: high G+C Gram-positive bacteria); assembly: GCF_049647785.1. Classification (GTDB taxonomy): domain Bacteria; phylum Actinomycetota; class Actinomycetes; order Mycobacteriales; family Mycobacteriaceae; genus Gordonia. The sequence continues at coordinate 5,163 of NZ_JBARYI010000082.1, read as the reverse complement.
TGCGCTGTCGTTCGCTGGCGCGCAGTTCGGGATCGACGTCGAGGTGTGGCAGGTCCGCGCGTCGTACGACTCCAAGCCCTACCGCGGCTACCTGATTCGCACCTACGGCGGCACCCTGCATCCGAGCCCCTCCGACCTCACCGAGTCCGGTCGCGCGATGCTCGCCAAGGATCCGAATACCACCGGCAGCCTCGGCATGGCCGTCTCGGAGGCCGTCGAGGTCGCCGCCAAGAACGACGACACCCGCTACGCCCTCGGCAGCGTGCTCAACCACGTCGTCCTGCACCAGAGCGTCATCGGCCAGGAAGCCGTCGATCAGCTCTACGCCGTCGAACCGGGTGGCGCGGATGTCGTGTTCGGTTGCGCCGGTGGCGGTTCCAACCTCGCCGGACTGTCGTTCCCGTTCATCCGCGAGAAGCTAGCCGGACGTTCCAACCCGCGCATCGTGGCCGCCGAGCCGACAGCCTGCCCGTCGATTACCCAGGGCGAATACCGCTACGACCACGGTGACGTCGCTGGCCTCACGCCGCTGCTCAAGATGCATACGCTTGGCATGGACTTTGTTCCGGACCCGATTCACGCCGGTGGCCTGCGCTACCACGGTATGGCGCCCGCGCTGAGCCACACCGTTGAACTCGGACTCGTCGAAGGCATCGCCATCGACCAGCACGATGCCTTCACCGCTGGCATCACGTTCGCGCGCACACAGGGCATCGTTCCCGCGCCGGAATCGACGCACGCGATTGCCGCTTGTGCCGCGCACGTCGCCAACAGCGACAAGGAGGAGGTCGTCGTGATCGGCCTGTCCGGTCACGGTCAGCTGGACCTTCCCGCCTACGCGGAGTTCCTGGACGGCGGCTTCTAGCCGGTTCAATTCAGGCAAAAGTAACGCACCCTTTCCGTTCATCGGGAAGGGTGCGTTTTGTTGTGGACCGCGTGGCCGTTAAGCCAAGGCGAGAAACAGCTTTTCCAAGCGTTCTTGATCGACGTTGTCGGGGCCTTCTTCGATCATGCAGCGACGGAGGCCGGTGGAGACGAGGGCGTAGCCGCTACGTCCGATGGCCTTGTTGACGGCGGCGAGTTGGGTGAGCGCGTCTTCGCACTCGGAACCCTCCTCGAGCATGCGAATAACCGAGGCCAGGTGCCCGTTCGCGCGACGCAGCCGAGTGAGTATGGGCTTGAGGTCTTCCTCTGGTAGCTGCATGGCGATTTCCTTCTGTGGTTCGGGAACGGGCTAACACCACTATTGCATAACCCCCCGGGGGGATGCTACCGTCACTTCTCATAACCCCCTGGGGGGATATGGAAGGAGTGTAATGAGCGAGTCCGTTCAGACCGACGACGCAGCGTCGCCGGCGATTATTGAAGAACCAGAAAGTCATCGGCCGGGACCACTCGGCCGTTTGGGTCTCTGGGCGGCAGCGCACGGCAAGATCGTTACCGCCGTGTGGATCCTGCTGGTCATCGGCCTGGGCATCTTTGCGCCCTTCGTCGAAAAGAACCTCTCCGGAGCTGGCTGGCAGGCCGACGGTTCCGATTCCGTCGCCGTCCGCGAACTTGCGGTAGAGCATTTTGGTGGCAACGCCTCATCGGCCATTCAGGTGGTCATCGTTGGCGACCAGCCCCTCACCGAAGGGGACGGCCCGCGAGTGATCGCGGAAGTCACCGACGAACTCAATGCCGATTCGCGGATCAATCAGGTCGTCGCACCCATGCCGGGTGCCACCCTCTCGCCCGACGGTAAAACGGCAATCGTCCTCGCTGGGGCAGGTGCCGACACCAATGACATGGTGCGTGCGGCCACCGATCTCACACCAAAACTGAAGGACCTGTCGACGGCTGAAGTCGCCGTGGCACCCACCGGTGCCTCGGTCCTGTGGTCGGACTTCAACAAAGCCAACCTCAGCGCCATGCTGAAGTCGGAGATGATCTCCTGGCCGGTCACCCTCGGTATCCTGGTGCTCGCATTCGGCGCGCTGGTCGCCGCCGGACTGCCGCTCCTGCTGACCATGGCCGGGCTGATTGCCTCGGCTGGCGTCCTGGTGATCGTCAACGAGATTGTCCCCGTGTCGATCTGGGCGATGAACTTCGCGATGATGTTCTCCCTGGCGCTCGGTATCGACTACGCGCTGTTCCTGGTTGTCCGCTTCCGCGCCGCCCGGATGGGGCAGAAACTGTCGATGCGAGCGTCCATAGCGCAAACCATGGACACCGCAGGTAAAGCCGTCCTGCTATCCGGTGCGACGGTCATCATTTCCCTATCGGCCGTCATGCTGGTTCCGTCCCCGTCCTTCCGGTCGATGGCCGGCGGAATCATGATCTCGGTCCTGTTCGTTCTCGCCGCGACCCTGACACTGCTGCCATTGGTCTTGGCGAAACTCGACGGTCGGATCAACAAGCTCGCACTGCCGTGGTCGAAGAGCGGTGAACACCGTTCGCCCAAGTTCGAGAGCTGGGCCGAGCGACTCTGGCGTCACCCGTGGCGTTGGGGTGGAGCGGCGATGCTGATCCTGGTGGCCCTGGCAGTTCCGGTGTTCGGCTTGAAGACCGCGATGCCGTCGATCAAGGTTCTGCCGTCGGACTCCAGTGCCCGCGTTGGCTACGACCACGTTCAGCAGGCACTCGGCGAAGGCGCTCCCGGCATGCTGTCGATCATCGTCCCCACCGACGACGTCGCCGCGACCGAAAAGGCGCTCACCGCTGATCCGGGCATTGTCGCTGCGATGCCCGCGATGACTCCGGCCGATGGCGCTGACCTGCGCCTGATCCAGGCCTTGCCGACCGTCGACCCATCCGATCCGGCACTGAGCGATACCGTCGACCGGTTGCGGGCCGACTTGCCTTCCGATGCTCTCGTCGGCGGTGCAGCCGTGGAGAACCTGGACCTGAAGGCGCAGTTGGACTCCTCGACGCCGATCGTCATGGCTGTCATCTTGCTGCTGGGCTTCTTGCTGCTGCTGGTTGCCTTGCAAGCGCCGTTGATTTCGTTGCTCGGCACGCTGGTCAGTTTGCTGTCGACGGCGGCGGCATTCGGTGTGGCCCGACTGATCTTCCAGGAAGGCATCGGCGCGTCGCTGTTCGGCTTCGAATCGCAGGGATTCCTCGATGCCTGGGCCCCGGTGTTCTTCTTCGCGATGATCTTCGCCATCGCGATGGACTACACGGTGTTCCTGCTGTCCTCAGCTAAGGAGCACTGGGAAACCGAAGGCGATCCGAAGGCGGCCATGGTTGGTGCCGTGGCACATACGGGCCGCGTCATCTTCGCCGCGGGCGGCGTCATGGTGGCGGTGTTCTTCACCTTCGCGCTGTCCGGGCCGCTGCCACCGAAGGAAATGGGCATCATCTTGGGTGTTGCCGTCCTGCTGGACGCGTTCCTGGTGCGCTTGGTCCTGCTGCCGGTCTTGCTGCGCCTGACGGGCAAGGCCGCCTGGTACACGCCGGCTTGGTTGCAGAAGGTGCTGCCGAAGATCAGCTTCTCGCACAACTAAACAGCAGTTCGGGTACTCGCACCCCGTTCGTTCTACGTAGTCCCTACTGTTGGGCAGCGCGCAGAACGAACGGGGTGCGAGCCCGTACGGTAGTACTAAAGATTGTGGGTATGCGGGCCGGACCAATGCGCGGCCTGACGACAGCGAAGGAAATTTGATGGTCGAGACAGGACAGCGGTTGGCGCAGATTGGCGTCACCGGACTTGCGGTGATGGGCTCAAACATTGCCCGCAACTTCGCCAATCACGGGCACACCGTCGCACTGCACAATCGCAGCATCGCGAAAACGGACGCACTCATCGCCGAACACGGCAGCGAAGGCGATTTCATTCGCACCGAGACGATGGAGGAGTTCGTCGCGGCGCTGGAGCGGCCGCGTCGCGTCCTGATCATGGTGCAGGCTGGTGCCGCCACCGACTCCGTCATCGAGGACCTCGCCAACCTGATGGAGCCTGGCGACATCATCATCGACGGCGGCAACTCGCTGTACACCGACACGATCCGCCGCGAGGCCGCCATGGCTGCTCGCGGGCTCAACTTCGTCGGCGCTGGCATCTCCGGTGGTGAAGAGGGCGCGCTCAACGGTCCGTCGATCATGCCCGGCGGCCCCGCCGAGTCGTATGAGTCGCTCGGTCCGCTGCTGGAATCGATTTCCGCGCAGGTCGACGGCGTCCCGTGCTGCACGCACATTGGTCCCGACGGCTCCGGTCACTTCGTCAAGATGGTCCACAACGGCATCGAGTACGCCGACATGCAGCTCATCGGTGAGGCCTACGACCTCATGCGCGGCGTGCTCGGCATGGAGGTCGCCGAGATCGCCGACGTGTTCCGCGAGTGGAACACCGGCGTCCTCGACAGCTACCTGGTCGAAATTACCGCCGAGGTGCTGTCGCAGGTCGACGCCGAAACCGGCAAGCCGCTCGTCGACGTCATCGTCGACGCCGCAGGCCAAAAGGGCACCGGCCGGTGGACGGTGAAGTCGGCACTCGACCTTGGTATCCCGACCACCGGTATCGCCGAAGCCGTGTTCGCGCGTGCCCTGTCGAGCGCCACCGAGCAGCGCAAGAACGCGCAGGGACTGGCCGCGGGAACCGCGGACCTGCCCGCGCCCGCCGACAAGGCCGCCTTCGTCGAAGACATCCGCAAGGCGCTCTATGCGTCGAAGGTCGTGGCCTACTCGCAGGGCTTCGACCAGATCGCCGCGGGTAGCGCCGAGTACGGCTGGAATGTGGATCCGGGCAAGCTCGCCACCATTTGGCGCGGCGGCTGCATTATTCGCGCCAAGTTCCTCGACCGCATCCGCGAGGCTTACGCCGAGAACCCGGAACTGCCTGCCCTGCTGTTGGCGCCGTATTTCCGTGACGCCGTTGAGGATTCGGTCGAGAGCTGGCGTCGGGTCATCATCACCGCCACCGGCATGGGTGTGCCCGTCCCGGCGTTCGCGTCGTCGCTGTCGTACTACGACGCGCTGCGCGCCGAGCGTCTCCCGGCAGCCCTGACCCAGGGCTTGCGCGACTACTTCGGCGCCCACACCTACCGTCGCATCGACAAGCCCGGCTCCTTCCACACCCTCTGGAGCGACGACCGCCGCGAGGTCGAAGCCTAGCGCCCGGTTTTCCCTTCCCGCATGATGCGTCGATTCCCGCACTACGTCTGACATAGTGCGGGAATCGAC
>NZ_JBARYI010000081.1:0-106829 GCF_049647785.1 Gordonia sp. (in: high G+C Gram-positive bacteria) | reverse complement strand
CACTATGTCTGACATAGTGCGGGAATCGACGCATCATGCGAGAACGGCAGGCGGGGCGGTTACTCTACGACGACGTTCTTGCCGACGGCGACGATGCCGCCGGGCGAGACGATGTGTTGCTTGCGGTCGTGTTCCAGGTCGACGCCGAGTTGGCCACCGTCGGCGATTCGAACGTTCTTGTCGAGGATCGCGTTGCGGACCACGGCGTTGCGGCCGATGCGCACACCCGGCATCAGGACGCTGCCTTGAACAACCGCGCCTTCGTCGACGAAGACGTTATTAAACAACACCGAACCGTGCACGGTGGCTCCCGCGACAATGGTTCCCGCACCGACCACCGAGTCGTTGGCGGTGCCGCCTCGCACAAACTTGGCGGGCGGTAGGTGGCTTGTCTCGCCGCGAATCGGCCAGCGCTTGTTGTACAGGTTGAATACCGGATTCTCCGACACCAGGTCCATGTGGGCGTCGTAGAAGGCGTCGATGGTGCCCACGTCGCGCCAGTAGCCGCGATCGCGGTCCAGGCTACCGGGCACCACGTTGTCGTCGAAGTCGTACACGTAGGCCTCACCGCGAGCCACGAAGGCCGGGATGATGTCGCCACCCATGTCATGGTCCGAATCGCCATCCGCGGCATCGGCTTTCAACGCTTCCACGAGCGCATCGGCGGTGAAAACATAATTGCCCATCGACGCGAACGTGACGTCGGGATCATCGGGGGTACCCGGCGGATCGGCAGGCTTCTCCACAAACTCGGTGATCTTGCCGTCGTCGTCGGAGTCGATACAGCCAAAAGCCACCGCCTCGCGACGCGGGACTCGAATACCGGCGACGGTGACCGCAGCGCCGGACGCGATGTGCGCGTCAACCATCTGCGACGGATCCATCCGATAGACGTGATCGGCACCAAAGACGACGATGTAGTCGGGCTCTTCGTCGTAGATGAGGTTCATCGACTGATAGATGGCATCGGCGCTGCCGGTGTACCAGCGCGGGCCGAGCCGCTGCTGTGCCGGCACGGGGGTAATGAACTCGCCCTGGAACCCGGACGACCACCAGGTTTGCGAGATGTGCTTGTCGAGCGAATGCGACTTGTACTGCGTCAGAACGCAAATCCGTTCGTACCCGCCATTGACGAGGTTCGACAGCACAAAGTCGATCAGCCGATAAGACCCGCCGAACGGGACTGCGGGCTTGGCCCGGTCCATTGTCAATGGATAGAGCCGCTTGCCTTCACCGCCAGCGAGGACGATTCCGAGAACATGCGGTTGTGATCTCACGCCTCAAACATATCCGCCCGACGCCGGACCGACCAGCCGGCACCCTAAATGCGCTGGGCAACAGTGACATTGACATCCAATCTGGCACGCACCGAACCCCCTGCCGCCAGCGCCGCTGCGGCAGCGGCCAACTCCTCGTGGGTGCGGTGGAACGCCGCTGGCCCCATCGCCGCCACATTCAGGAGCGCAGTTTCGTCAAACTCAACCTCCGCGCGTACGACGGTGGTCTGCGGGGAGGTGAAATCGGCAGCCAATTCGTGGCCGATCCGGGCAGCCTTGGCCTCGCCGACAGCCAGCATGCGCATGGGGGCCAGGATTTCGGCCAGATGGGCGGGCCGGGGCGTCACAATCACCCATTGGCCGCCGGGGCGGAGCACCCGCGCGGTCTCGGCCGCATTGCGCGGCGCAAACACCGACAAGACGGTGTCGACAACGCCGTCCTGCAACGGTAGTCCGGCCCAAAGATCAGCAACGACCGACACGGCCCGCGGATGTCGTTTGGCGGCACTACGCGCGCAGTACTTGGAAAGGTCTAGACCGATCCCGATGGGCCCGGATTCGCTGCCGCTATGCTCTGCGGCCACGTCAAGCGCGGCCGCCAGGTACTGCCCGGGCCCGCCGCCAGCATCGACAATCACCTTCGACGACGCGCACGTCTGTGCAACAGCGGCCACAATCGGGGCATACAGGCCAGCGTCAAAAATCGCATTGCGGGAGGCGACCATCGCTGCCGTATCGGACCGGTGAACGGTGCCCTTCCCGGTCAGCAGCGAGACGTAGCCTTGGCGGGCGACGTCGAAAACATGGCCTTCGGTACATTCCAGCGAGGCACCGCATGGCGACAGACCGCCGGAACAGACCGGACAGGCCAGAAAGCCGGCCGCCTCAGCGAACCGCTGCCCCGGCGGGGGCGGGGGTTGCTGATGCGAACCGGCACTCTGAATCAGGCGGTAACGTCGCGCAGGGCCTCGCCGAGCGCCGACGCCTCTTCATCGTTCAGCTCGACAACCAGGCGTCCGCCTCCGTCGATCGGGATCCGAACGACGATCCCACGTCCTTCCTTGACCGCTTCGAGCGGGCCGTCCCCCATACGTGGCTTCATCGCCGCCATCTGTCGTGCTCCCTTCAATGGAACTTCACGAAATTCCCCCTAATGATACGTGGCGCACAGGTATGCATTGCGCGCAGTCCGACTGGGACACACATAAGTTCGCTCATGGAGCAAACCTCAGTTCGCTGACGGCACGTACGTAACTTCGCTGATGGAAGCGCCCGTCGCACGGGGAATCGCGGGGATCAAGATCCCTTCGGCTGCCCTGTTTGTGCATCAAACACGGGCATCGGCCCGGTCTGAGCACTTGCCGAATCAACCTCATCGCGAGCCTGCAAGTCTTGTACGACCGCCCGCAGTTCATCGATCTCGCGCGCTAGTTTCTCGATGGTCCAATCGACTTCGGAAACCTTGTATCCGCGGAACGCCTGCTGGAAGAGCACTGCCCGCGCATCGTCGCCGGTAATTCCGGCATAGGGGAGGCGCGTGAGCGTCGTCCCCTTGTCAACCGGCGGCAGATCTTCGCCGCGACCGAATACAAACCACACCACCGCGAAGATGAGCGCGACCATCAAGGCCACACCCATAACGTAAAGCCCGATCGTCACCATGGTTCTACGGTAGCGAGATGTTCGCCGGATGGCCGAGATCGAGGTCGGCAATGGCCGGTCGTTCGCCCTGTTGCAGTTCGGTGGTGTGCGGGGTGAAGCCGCCGTCGGGTTCGACGTCGAACTGGGTGAGTCCGACACCCGAGTCCTCAATGCCACACCGCTGTAGCAGCGTCGCAACAATCTGCCTGCTCATGACGGCAAGTTCGGCCAGCGGCCGGTTCCGGTGTCGACGGACGCCCAGGTTGACCTGCCCAATTCCGTCGAGCCCGTAACGGTCGTATGTGTCGATCAGGAGACCGATCTCCACTCCGTAGCCGGGCGCGAACGGCACCGACGCCAGTAGTTCGCGGGTGCCTGCATACTCGCCACCGAGCGGCTGACAAACATCCCCGAGTTCCGGCTTGAGGGCGGTGAGGAGCGGTCGGGCAAGGAGTTCCGTGACGCGTCCTCCCCCACCCGGTTCCTGCGTGGTGCCGGTCCGAAGCGGCCGTCGGTAGTAGCCCTTCACCAAGTGAATATCGGGGTCGGCGAGTAGCGGTCCGATCATCTTCGGGACAAACATCGGGTCCGGGTCGATCAGATCCGAGTCGACAAAGGCGATCACGTCACCGGTGGTCGCGGCGATCGACCGCCACAGGACTTCCCCCTTCCCCGGAACCGGTTCCAGTCCGGGGATGGCTTCTTCGCGACTAATGACGCGCGCCCCCGCAGCCTGGGCGTGTTCCACAGTCCGGTCGGTACTTCCCGAGTCCAAGACAATCAGTTCGTCGACGAGAGTCCCGACGAGCGGCATGATCGTCGCAATCACCCCGCCGACGGTCGCTTCTTCGTTGAGGGCGGGGAGCACAACGGAGACGGTGCGCCCGTTCTTGGCGGCAACCAGGTCGGCAACATCCCACGCCGGGCGGTCCCAGGTGCGAGGCGAGCGGAGCGACGGGTACTCCGGGTGGGACCAATGCGCTTCTCCTTCACCCCGATCCACCCAGGGTGCCCCTTCGTGGCCGGGGTTCATGCCAGCCCCCGAATGGTGCGGGCGGGCGCTCGGGTCCCGGCAATCGAGGCGACCATGTCAACAACGCGGCGCGTATCGGCGACCTCGTGGACGCGGAACATGCGGGCACCTGCGGCCGCGGCGAGCGCCGTCGCGGCAAGGGTGCCAGCGACCCGGTCCTCGAGATCGGCGTTCAACGTCTCGCCGATGAAGTCCTTGTTGCTCAACGCCATCAGGACCGGCCATCCGGTGTCGACAAGACGATCGAGGTGGCGCAGCAGGGCCAAGCCGTGGTGCGTGTTCTTCCCGAAATCGTGCGTCGGATCAATCAGAATGCCGTCTTCGCGGACACCGGCGTCGAGGGCGCGCTGCGCGGCCGTCGTGACCTCGGTGACCACATCGGCGACGACATCGTCGTAGGCCACACGATGGGGGCGAGTGCGGACCCGCGCGCCACCGGTGTGGGAGCACACGATGCCCGCGCCGTTGCGGGCGGCAACTGCCACCAGTTTGGGGTCGACGCCCGCCCACGTGTCGTTGATGAGATCGGCACCGGCTGCGCATGCCGCTTCGGCGACCTCGGCCCGCCAAGTATCGACACTGATCAAGATGTCTGGATGCGTGGCCCGAATCCAAGCGATCATTGGGACCACGCGCTCGGCTTCCATCGCCGCATCAACTTCGGCACCGGGGCCAGCCTTGACTCCGCCAACGTCGATCATGTCCGCGCCCTGCGACACCACTTCATCGATGCGCGCCTTGGCGGCATCGTCGGAAAATGTGGCGCCACGGTCGTAAAACGAGTCGGGCGTGCGGTTGACTATGGCCATCACCAGGGCGCGGTCAACGGCTACGGGCCGGCCGCAGAGGGTCGTGGCCGGACGGGCAGTGCTCACGGTCCCAGCCTACGGGTCGTGTGGGATCGGCTAGTCGCCGGTCCCATCACGCCGGGACATCTCAGCGAGGAGCCTTCGCCGCAGCCACGTCCGCGGCGTAACCGTCATAGAACGGCACATAGCCGTCATTACGGCCCGCTAGAACCCACAGTTCGTCGTCGCCGACGCTGGTGAAAGCCTCCTCGCGCAGTTCCACCTTGCGATTCTTGAACGTTGACGTCGCCTCGATCGCCGAAACGAACCGGACAAACAACGGCATCGCGTACGCCGGAAGCGTCCGGTAAAGATGATCGGCCAGCTTCTTGGGATCCAGCACGGCACCGTCTCGCATTTCGACAGCGACCATTCCGGCTCGACCGTCGCAGCCTGCGACTTCAACGCCGTACGCCACGGTCTGCTCAACGCCGCCGGCACCGTCGACAGCCGCTTCAACTTCGGTGGTCGCCACGTTTTCCCCCTTCCAACGGAAGGTGTCCCCGAGTCGGTCGACAAAGGCAATGTGCCGGAAACCCAACTCGCGGACGAGGTCACCGGAGTTGAAGTACGCGTCGGCGTCCTTGAACGCGTCGCGAATGATCTTCTTCTCGGTGTCGGACTCATCGGTGTAGCCGTCCACGGGGACGCGGTCACTGATCTCGGAGATCAACAGGCCTGGTTCGCCCTTGCTGACCCGGTTGAGTCGCCCTTTGGCGTCGCGCTTGGGGTTGCCATCCATGTCGTATTCGACGACTTTGTACGGCAGCGGGCAAAAACCCACGGTGCGCTTCACATCGAAGGCGTTCACAAACGCGAGGTTGAGTTCGCTCGCCCCGTAGAATTCGACGACGCGGTCGATGCCGAAGCGATCGGTGAATTCATCCCAGATTTCCGGGCGCATGCCGTTGCCAACGATGACGCGCACCGAATGCTGTCGGTCGGTCGGCTTCGCGGGCTGAGCCAGCAGGTAGCGGCAAAGTTCGCCGATGTAGCAGAACGATGTCGCCCGGTTCAGGATCACTTCGTCCCAGAAGCGGGACGCCGAAAACTGTTTGCTGATCGCAATGCAGGCACCGCCGGAGAGGACCGCGCCGAGCGAAACTGAGAGCGCATTGTTGTGATAGAGCGGCAGCGCGACGTACATGGTGTCCGATGGACGCAGGCGCACGGCTAGGCCGCCGATACCGCTGTAGTTTGCCAACCACCGATTGTGGCTCATGACGCTGGCCTTGGGGAGACCCGTGGTCCCCGAGGTGAAGATGTAGAAAGCGGTGGTGGAAGCAGGCAGGTCCTTGGTGACCGCCGGGTTACTGTCGGATTTACCTGCGGCCTCCTCGTCGAGAGCCGTGAAGTCGAGCACGTTGCTCGGCAGTCGTTCGGGGCTAATTGACTCGAAAGCGTCGGTAACCTCGGGGTCGTAGATCAGAGCGGCACCGTCGAGCAACTTCATGCTGTGGTCAATGACTTCGCCGCGCTGGTTGTAGTTCAGCATGCCCGCGACCGCGCCAAGTTTGACCGTCGCCAGGATCAGCATCAGATCGGTGGGGTTGTTCTTCGACAGAATCCCGACCACGTCGCCGGTCCCCACGCCACGATCGGCGAGGACTGCCGCGTACCGGTTAACTTGGCGGTTCGCTTCACCATAGGTGGTTGACTCGCCGTTCCAGCGGATGAACGGGCGGTCGGGATGCTTCTCGGCGAGGTTGGCAAAAATTTGCCCAATGGTTCGCTTGGCCGTAGCCGATCGAATCACGAGCCCGGGCGCGTGGCGAGCCATGGATGGCAGGTCAGGCACCATTTTGATGGCCCCGCGCACCATGTCGGTGACGCCGATTTTTTGGGGGGCGGTGGTACTCATCGATGCCTCACTTTTGATTTCTGCCATTGAACGACGTCACCTTACCCGTTGGTTAGATAGGTCATTGCGTCACCCACGGTTACACATACTTTGAGCTTGCTGAGCGCCCGATCCGCGACGAACCCTTTCGACCGCAGCACCTCGAGCCAGTCAATGAGCGGGTCGTAAAAGCCGTCGTAATTGAGCAACACGATCGGCTTGTCGTGCACGTGGAGATAGGCACCCGTCCAGGTTTCGAACAGTTCCTCAAACGTGCCGATACCGCCCGGCAAGGCAATGAAGCCGTCGGACATCTCGTCCATTAACCGCTTTCGCTCGCGCATGGTGTCGGTGACGATCAACTCGTCGGACCCAAGGTCGGCGACTTCCTGGTTCATCAAGTGTTCGGGGATGATGCCGATGGTGCGACCACCCGCAGCGCGGGTGGCCTGTGCGAGCGCCCCCATCATCGAAATGTTTCCGCCGCCCGACACCAGCGTGTGTCCGCCAGCAGCGATCGCCCGACCCGTCTCGGCGGCCAGGTCCAGGAACTCTTGATCGACCGGACCGGACGCGCAATAGACACAGATTGCCTTCATCCGCGAGCAGCCTTCACGACGATCTCGACGGCCTCGGCGGGTGTATCAACCAGGTGCAGGAGGTCGACGTCTCCGGGCGAGACCTTGCCCTCGGCCTCGAGGGTATTGCGCAGCCAATCCACCAGCGGACCCCAGAATTCCTTGCCGATCAACACGATCGGGAACTGCAAGACCTTTTCCGTCTGCACCAAGGTGACGGCCTCGAACAACTCATCGAGGGTGCCAAATCCGCCGGGCAGACAGATGAAGGCCTGGGCGTATTTGACGAACATTGTCTTCCGCACGAAAAAGTAGCGAAAGTTCATGGTCAGCGTGACCCACGGGTTGGTGTGCTGTTCAAACGGCAGTTCAATGTTGAGCCCGATCGATTCCGCCCCCGCTTCGTAAGCACCGCGGTTGGTTGCTTCCATCGCGCCGGGACCGCCTCCGGTAATGACGGCGAAGCCCTCGTGACCGAGTCGTCGGCCCACCTCCCGGGCCAACTCGTATTCGGGTGTCCGCTCTTGGACCCGTGCCGAGCCGAAGACCGTGACGGCCTCGGCTATGCCTTCAAGGGCATCAAAACCGGACACGAACTCCGATTGAATGCGTTGCACGCGCCACGAATCGCGAATCATGCGCTGCTCGGCACGGCGCGGGTCGCGCGGGTCAATCCATTCCAGCAGTCGTCGGTCCGACGGGACTACTTCCGCACCGGCCTCCAATCGAACCTGAGCGGGGCCCAGATTTCGGACGCAACCGTCGTTGGGATCCGGGGTGTCCGACCGCCAGATTGGGGTGTCGGGCAGCGGATGGGAATTGTCGGATACAGAACGGTCAGTCATCCCGCGAGACTAGCAACCAGCGGGCTCCTGAGCAGGACCACGACACTGGTGACCGACCGATCGGCACTCGAAAATGGGGAATTGTGCCAGCGCCGCCGCCAGGTCCTCGTTGGACGACGATGCCGATAGGCCATTGACGAAGGCCGACACCTGCCAGCCCCAGCGCGCGAGGTAGGTGCGCAGGAGGTCGATGCGGCGGTCGCCGGTGATCTCGATGAGTTCGACCGCCTCGCTCGTATGTCGCCTCCGTAGGACTGCGGTCTGCCCGGCCCGAACGTTCCGTACCCATTGCGTCTGGCCGCGTGGCGACAGCAAGTAGCGGGAACCATTGACCTCCATAACGTTGACCGGCCGACCAGTGACTCGGCCCGAGGTCCGCCCGGCAACCAGCAATTCATGGCAGGCAGCCGGCCCGATGCCGAATCTGGCCAGACCGCCGACTATCGCGTTCGAGATCCGCAGCAGTCGACTGTCGGTGTGGGCGGGTGCATGATTCGTGGCTCGGGACATTTGAATCCTCCGTAAGCGGTAGGTCGGGAACAGCGCGAGCATCGCGAACGTCGTCCCCAGTATTCGAGAACAGTGTTCTCATTTGATTAAAGGTTAATTGCGTTGCCGCCTTTAATCAAGAACACTGTTCTTGAATTTTGGGATTCTGTCGGTGCCGCATGCGACGATGACCAAAGAATCCCCAAGAGCACATGACCCCGGAGGTAGCGGTGACAACCGAAGCCCCTGATCCCCCCGACAACGTCGGATTGCGCGCCCGCAACCGAGCGGCGATCGAAGCCCGCCTCCGCGAGGTCGGACGCCAACACCTCGCCGAGCACGGTGCCGCAGCCCTGTCGTTGCGCGCCGTCGCCCGCGACATGAACATCGCGCCCTCGGCGCTCTACCGATATGTCGCGAACCGCGACGACCTACTGACCGTCCTGATTGTCGACGCCTACGACGATCTCGCCGACGCCATCGAAAGCGCCGTTGCCCGACACCAAACCGCTCGAACTCGATTCGTGGCGTTCTCGATCGCACTGCGCGACTGGGCATTACGCAATCGAAGCGAGTACGCGCTGGTGTATGGATCCCCGGTACCTGGCTATCGCGCCCCCGCCGAGCAGACGAACCCAGCGGGCGAACGTCCACTCATGGCGCTGGCGTCGATCGTCGCCGACCTCGATTCAGTGCCGGTAATCCGCGGCACGCGGTCACCGGTTCAGACCAGCGCCGCCAATGCCCTGCACGCGTTGCTCGACGATCCGGCAGTACCCGCCATGGCCGATCCGGTCGTCGTTGCGCGTGTCATCACCGTGTGGAACCTGCTTATCGGCGCCATCTCAAGTGAACTATTTGAGCAACTTGGCCCGGTCACCGATAATCCCGCAGCGGTGTTCGCGGGCGTCGCAGACCTCTGTGCGGCGCTGATATTCGGGTAAGGCTCAAGCCCCCGCGAGGTAGTCGCGCAAAATCTCCGTGACCTCAGTGATCTGCTCGACGGGCACCCGCTCATCAACGCGGTGCGCCAAGCTCGGGTCACCGGGTCCAAGGTTGACGGCCGGAATACCGAGCGCAGCAAAGCGAGAAACATCCGTCCAGCCATACTTGGCACGGAAACGTCCGCCAGCCGCATCGACCAGTTTCGCCGCGGCCGGATTCGCCAACCCCGGAAGCGCACCCGCCGCCGAATCAGTAACCTGCGCGGTCACCTGCCCACCGGCGAGCTCTGCCGCGAAAACCTCTTCGACGTGCGCGAACGCCTGCGCTTCCGAGCGGTCGGGAGCGAAACGAAAGTTCACGTCCACGTACACCTCGTCGGGAATCACGTTGCCCGCGACGCCGCCGTGAATACCCACCGCAGAGAGCCCCTCGCGGTACTCACAGCCATCGATATCGACGCGACGCGGTTGGTACTCGCTCAGGGTGGTCAGCAGACGGCCCAGCTTGTGAATCGCATTGTCGCCCATCCACGCTCGCGCCGAATGCGCCCGTGTGCCGGTCGCCGTGAACCGGACGCGCAGCGTTCCCTGGCAGCCAGCTTCAATCTGGCCGGCGGTCGGCTCCCCAAGGAT
Source organism: Gordonia sp. (in: high G+C Gram-positive bacteria) (assembly GCF_049647785.1). Classification (GTDB taxonomy): domain Bacteria; phylum Actinomycetota; class Actinomycetes; order Mycobacteriales; family Mycobacteriaceae; genus Gordonia. The sequence goes on along the minus strand of NZ_JBARYI010000081.1, from coordinate 96,701 downwards.
CGCGACATCTCCCTCAAGCCAACCGGGCAGATCCCGCTCAATGGTGCCCAACCCGTTGAACTCGGCCGCAATCTCTTCGCAGTCGTAGAAGATCAGCGTCAGATCGTGCGCGGGATCGGCCAACGTGGCCGCCAAGTGAAGGAAAACCGCATCGCCGGATTTCATGTCGACGGTGCCGCACCCGTGCAGCACGTCACCTTCTTCATCGGTCATGGTGCGTCGGGATGGCACGTTGTCGACGATGGGCACGGTGTCGAGGTGCCCGGCCAAGATCACGCGCGTCGGCCGACCCCGATTGGTCCGCGCCAGGACGCAATTGCCATGCCGAACAATCTCGAAACCGTCCGTCTGCGCTCGCAGCGCCTGCTCGACGACATCGGCGATCAGCCCTTCGTCGCGGCTCACACTGGGCAAATCGACCAGGGCAGCGGTCAGTTCGATGGGATCGGCGGTCAGATCCAGGCTCGGGATACTCACAATGACCCATCGTAGGAGGAATTCATCGCACAGGTTTGCCCGCCTCGGCACCTTTCTCGGCTAGCGGCCACCGTCGACAGTCGTGACACAGCGAAAGCCAAGGTGCGATGTCGACGAGTCGGACTCCTCAAACTGGCGCGCCGACGGCCGATATCGCTGGCAATAGTCAGGCGAGCACAGGTGAGAGCCACCCTTAATAACTTTGGAAACCGGGCCGCGACCGCCCGGCGCACAGCACGACCGCGGCGCTTCTCCACCGCCTGCATGCGATGGCGTCGCGACCGTATCGGTCCACTCCCAGACATTGCCGATCATGTCGTAGAGGCCCCAAGCGTTGGCCGGATACGAACCGACCGGGCTGGTACGCAGGTGCCCATCGGGGTCGGTGTCGTCCCATGGGAAGTCCCCGTGCCACGTGTTTGCGAGCCGAGTACCGCCGGGGGTGAGTTCCTCGCCCCAGGCAAACTCCGACTCGGTCCCCGCACGTGCCGCGTACTCCCACTGGGTTTCGGTTGGCAGCACCGCACCAGCCCACGTCGCGTAGGCGGTCGCATCACCATGCGAAACATGCACCACCGGATGGTCGTCGACGGCCATACTTCCCGGCCCCGCGGGGCACCGCCAAGACGTCCCCGGCAGATACGACCACCAGCGCCGAAAATCATCCAGCGGCACCGGCCCGGGTGGCGGCGAAAAGACCAGCGACCCAGCCACCAACAGCGCGGGATCGGCATCCGGGTAGTGCGCCGGATCCGGTGGAATTTCTGCGGTCGTCACATGCCCGGTACTGCTGACGAACTCGGCGAACTGGGCGACTGTCACCGGTGTCGCAGCAATTGCGAATGCCTCAACGGTGCGACGATGCCGCGGTCGCTCCTCGGGATAGCCGTTGTCGGAGCCGACGAGAGTCTCCCCGCCGGGGACCAGAATTGCCGTCAAATCAGGACCACGCCCTTCGGTGCGGTGTTCGTTTCGGCCATCTTCGCGGCCAGTCGTGATTCCATCGTCGCCAACTGGGCCGGATTAAATCCGCGAACTGCCGGATCGGCAATGTTCCGCATCTCGTCCGGATCCGCCCGCAGGTCGTAAAGTTCGCGCTGCGGTGCCGCCCGACCGTCCGGATCGAAGTACACGGCGAACTTCCAGCGGTGATCTCGGATGGCCCGAATGTGGTACGGCTCCCGGATGATCTTGGCTGCCGCACCCCCGGCCGCCCCGGCGTCTTCGTCGAAGGTGAAAAGCACACTGTCCTGCGCTGCGGCGGTCGGGTTTCCCGGGTTCGCGATTGCATCGGAAATGACCGGGGTCAAGTCGGCGCCGCGGAAGGTATATGCCGACCGGTTAGGCACCTTGGCCATACTCGCGATCGTCGGCATCAGATCGACGAGGGATGCCAGGGCATTGGTCTTGGTGCCGCGAGGGAACATTGTCGGGTTGCTGACGATCAGCGGGACACGCAGGGTTTCGTCGTACGCGTTGAAAGCCTTCTGCCTCAACCCACCGTGCGACATACCCATCTCACCGTGGTCGGAGATCCGGAAGACGACGGTATCCCGGCGGACCTGCGGGTCGGCGTCGATCGCGTCCAGCACCCGCCCGAGGTGCGCATCGACGATGGTGTGCAGGAATGCGTAGAAGTTCACATAGTTGCGAGCCTGAGCTTTGGTCGGCATCGCGCCGAGGCCCCCGGCAAGCAGCAGTTTTGTCTGGGCATGCGCCGTCGGCTTGTGATTGCGACGGAGGTTTTCGCCATAGGTCGATGGCAAGCCGATGCCCTGTTTAAACGCGCCCGGCACCGACGAGGCGTAGTTGTCGCACGACCCCACCCGCTGATTCCAGGTTTCCGGGTACGACAGAATGTCGTGCGGGTTCGCCAGCGAAACGATCAGTGCGAATGGTTTGCCACCGGGCGCTTCGTTCCGCAAGAAGTCGACGGCCTGCTCGATTACTGCCCCGTCGTGATTGGCACAACCGCCACCAAAACCTTCCGGTTTAATGTCGCCGCCGTAGTCCGGGCCCCGCCAGCCGTCGAAGCCGTACTTGGCCAGATCACCGGGCAAGGGGCCGCCACCGTTCGCCCCCTTGCTCATGTGCCACTTGCCTCGGTAATGAACCCGGTATCCGGCGGCTTTCAACATCTTCGCCATGTTCTGCTCGTCAAGGGGCAGTTGCGCTTGGGATTTGGCGCTCTCGCTGTCGACGAGCGTGCTTGTGACCCCGTGTTCGGCGGGGAACTTGCCGCTGAAGAAGGTGCTGCGACTGGGCGAGCACATTGCGGCTGAACAGAATGCGTTCTCGAAGCTCAGTCCGTGCTTGAGCAGTCGTTGCCGGTTCGGCAGGTTGTTTGCGGCCCAGCCGACCGGCCAGTGCATGGGCTTGCGTTCCTGGTCGGTGATGAACAGGACGATGTTGGGCTTGGGCACCGCGGCACCACGCGCGGCCTTGGCGGTGGGGGCCGCTGTTGCTCGTCCGGCAACGCTCGCCGCGACCGCACCCGCTGCGAGCGCGCCGACACCAGCGAGAAACTCCCTTCGCGAGGCTCCGATCCCGCCACCATCAGAAGGTGCCTTGCTGTGGGCACGGGACGCAGAATCTTCGATCACGAAAGGACCTCCTGGGGACGCGGGCAGTTTCGAGCACAACCTAACCTGGCGGGCCACCCGCGCTTCCCAAACCGGCAGTTCCTCCGGTCCGAGCCGAAATCGGGCCAGGTGGCCGGTGGCAGATCCATCGCCTTGAACTACGACAAACGCAGTAGATCACTGGCCGCGTGGCCTCCCCGGGACTACCAACCCACCTTCGTAAGACCGCACCACCAATTGCGCCCGGTCGCGCGCATTCAGTTTCACCATTGCCCGGTTGACGTGTGTTTTTGCCGTCAGCGCGGTGATCCCCAGGCGATCGGCAATCTCGACATTCGATGCTCCCGTCGCCACCAGAACGACCACCTCCCGTTCGCGCGCCGTCAGCGTGCCCAGCGCACCTTCGATCCCCGCAGCGGCGACCGGTCGGGCGAGAAAATCATCCACCAGCATCTGAGTGGCCACCGGCGACAGGGGTACGGTGCCCGCGGCGACTGCACGCACCGCAGCGAGCACGTCGGCCGGCCGCGCGTCCTTCCCGAGAAACCCCGCCGCGCCCGCCCGCAGTGCGACGCTGACATTTTCGTCGAACTCGAACGTGGTCAATATGAGAACTCGAGTCGAGGCCAGTCGCCGCTCGCCGATGATGGCTCGGGTAGCTGCGATTCCATCGACCCGAGGCATCCGAATATCGAGGATTGCAACATCGGGGTTGCTGCGTCGCACGGCCACCACCGCTTCCGCCCCGTCGCGTGCCTCACCGACCACACTAATGTCGTCCTCCGAGTCCAGCAGCAGCCGGAGCGTGCTGCGGAAACCGTGCTGATCGTCAGCGATGACCACCCGAATCGTCATACCGGCTCGCGGACTTCGAGTGGCAATTCGACAGCGACGCGAAATGTCCCACCGGCGCTGTCAACGTCCAACTGACCTCCCGCGGCACGGACCCGTTCGGCCATGCCAGCCAAGCCCAACCCGCCGGTTGCGGAATCTGTTGCGGTCAGCAGTGGATTCTCCACTTCAATCAAGAGTGTGGTTGGTCGGTAGACAAGCGTGATTCGCACCTGCGAACCGTGGGCGTGTTTCACCGCATTGGTCAAGGCTTCCTGGACCACGCGGTAGGCCGCAAGCTCCACGTCCGGGGTTGTCGGCCGGGGAGTGCCGCGCACCAGCGAGTTCGTGTCGACCCCATTGGTGCGGGCCCACGAGACGAGGCGACCGATGTCGTCGAGTCCCGGCAGCGGACCATCAGCCCCGGCGTCCTCCTCCCGAAGCAGTCGGACGAGACCTTTGATCTCGCGAAGCGCCGCTTCCGAATTGGCGTGCATCCCCGCCAAAGCCTGGGCTGCGGTGTCCGGTTTGTCGAGGAGATGGCGCGCCGTCCCGATCTGCAGGTTGAGCGTCGCCAAGTGGTGTGCGACCACATCGTGGATATCGCGGCTCATCCGCAGTCGTTCCGCCATCACGCGCTGAGCCATTTCCTGCTCGTAGAGCGCGGTCGCCAGTTGTGCGCGCGTCTGGACTGCTGTGACGTACCTGTTGCGAGCTTTGGTCAGGCCACCGATGATGGCACCGACCAGTGGCCAGCCCACTAAACCGATCCGCTCCACCAGCAACCAATCTGGGCCAACCACGATCCCGACGATCGTGAGGAAGCTACACGTCGCTGCGGTGGTGACAATGGCGACACGCGCCGGGAAGATGGACGCGATGGTGCCGAGACAGACCAACAGCGGCAGCGTCGCCGCCGCATTAAAGACACCCGAATAGCAGGTGTAGCCAACTGCTCCGGCCAACGTCAGCGCCAGGGTCCACCAGGGCCGAACCCGTTTGATCACCAAACTCGCCGACGACGCCACCACAATTAACGCTGCCGCGAGCGTGTCATCGCCGGGCCGAGCGCCGCGCTGTTCAAATCGCAGGGAGATCACACCGAAGGCGGCAACAACAACCGCGACAATTCCGGCCGTGATCATGGGACGCCGGTTCGACAACACAATCCAGCGCTCCACTACATCCATGCGCTCACCCTAGAAGAGTGATCGTCAGCACGGGCACATCTGCCCGATCGGCTAACGAAAGTTGAGCAGTACGCCGCTAGAATGTTCCAGTGAATACTCAAGGTGCTATTGCCAACGGAATCGCCACCGTGTGGGCGGGCGATGATTCGACAGTCGTCCTCGACACCTGGTACCCCTCCCCCACACTGACCGACGAACCGGGCATCAGCGGGTCCACCGAGTTGACCGGCAACGACATTCCCGAAGAGCTACGTGCACTCGTCGGCACCGATGAGGCCCGCGGTGTGCGCACCATCGCTGTCCGCACGGTGATCGCCGACTTGTCGATCGCCCCTATCGATGCCCACGACGTGTACTTGCGCCTGCACCTGCTCTCGCACTGTTTGATAGCACCCCACGGCGCCAACCTTGACGGACAGTTCGGTTTGCTCGCCAACGTGGTCTGGACCAACTTTGGTCCCTGTGCCGTCGAAGATTTCGAAACGACTCGCGCGCGCCTGCGCGCACGTGGCCAAGTCACCGTGCTGTCGATCGACAAGTTCCCCCGCATGGTCGACTACGTGACCCCCAAGGGCGTCCGCATCGGCGATGCCAGCCGCGTCCGCCTCGGCGCCCACCTGGCACCGGGGACCACCGTGATGCACGAAGGTTTCGTGAACTTCAATGCGGGCACCCTCGGCACGTCGATGGTCGAGGGCCGAATCTCAGCGGGCGTTGTGGTCGGCGACGGCTCTGACATCGGCGGCGGCGCGTCCACCATGGGCACCCTGTCCGGCGGCGGCAAGGAAATCATCACCATCGGACAGCGGTGCCTCCTCGGCGCCAATGCCGGGTGCGGCATCCCGCTCGGCGACGATTGTGTCGTCGAAGCTGGCCTCTACCTGACCGCAGGCACCAAAGTTGTTGGCCCTGACGGCTCCGTTGTTAAGGCCCGCGACCTCGCCGGAGCGTCGAACCTCCTGTTCCGCCGCAACAGCACCACCGGTGCTGTGGAAGTCCGCGCCAAGGAAGGCGACGGCATCGCCCTCAACGAGGCCTTGCACGCCAACAACTGAATTGCCCCGACGGCACAACATGTGGCGAATTTCGCGTGATTTGGGGCATTTTGCGGATTCTACGACGAGCGTCGCTTTCTAGCTGTTAGAAAATTCCGCATGGACTCGGGGGTGTTCAGGCGAACAAAACTGCAAGAGGCGATGCCTCGCGCGCAGGTCGAGAAGTCGCTTGCCGGAGGTAATCTGCGGCAGCTTCGGCACGGCTGGGTCGCCACAGGTGACGCCGACCCGGAGGTGGTGCGAGCCGTCCAGATTGGCGGCGTCTTGACCTGCGCTTCAGCACTCAAACGCCATGGGGTGTGGGTTCCGCCGACCACAAAACTGCATGTTCGCGGGTCGACCTCGTCGGTGCGTAATCATCCTGCCTGGTGCAAGCAACACGGCCGACCGCCCAAAGTCACCACTGCCGTGGACGACTTGCCGACCGCACTTCGCCATGCGGCGCGATGCTTGTCGACCGAAGCCTTCGTGGTGGTCTGCGATTCAATACTCAACCGGGGACTCCTGACACCCTCGGACCTAGAAGCCGAACTGGGCGAGGCACCTAAGTCTGTTCAGCAGGCATTGTCGTTGGTCGACGGTCGCGCGGAGTCCGGCACCGAGACCATGGTCCGACTGCGGCTTCGCGCCCCCAACCTGGAACTTCGCCCGCAGGTCGAGGTTCCATACGTTGGCCGCGTCGACCTCGTGGTTGGAACATCGTTGATCATCGAGGTCGACGGGTACGACTACCACGCCGATCCCGAGCAATTCGAGAACGATCGACTTCGTGACCTGCGGGCACGCGCAATCGGCTACTTCCCACTCCGGCTGACATATCAGCAGGTCGTGTACCAGTGGGACATTGTGGGACCGCTATTGACTGATCTCATTCGCCGCGGCGCTCACCGCAAAGGCGCCCACGGCTTTCGTATTTGAATCCCACTGGAGTGACAATTACCGATTGTGCGCGATTTTCGCCAGATCGGGGATTCAAATACGCGTGACCGCGGCGGCAATCCGTTCGTCAGTACCGGTCAGTGCCATGCGAATGTGTTTCGCTCCGGCAGGCCCGTAGAAGTCGCCGGGAGCGACAAGGATGCCACGGTCGGCGAGCCACCGCTGTGTGACCCGCGAATCCTCTCCGCGCGTTGCCCACAGGTACAGCCCGGCCTCGGAGTGGTCAATCGTGAATCCCGCACCCACCAGGGCGCTGCGGAGCTTGTCGCGGCGGACTCGGTAACGCTCGCGCTGCGCGTCGACGTGGACGTCGTCGTTCAACGCCGCAACCGTCGCCCCCTGAATCGGGAACGGGACAATCAGCCCCGCATGCTTGCGAACGGCAAGCAGTTCGGCAATGAGCTCGCGATCACCGGCAAGGAAGCCTGCGCGATACGACGCAAGGTTCGAAACCTTCGACAACGAATGCACGGCAATCAGCCCGGTGTGGTCGCCCCCGCACACGTCGGGATGCAGCACCGACGCCGCCGAGCCCTCCCAGGTGAGCCCGAGGTAGCACTCATCGGAGACGACAACGGCACCTCGTTCCCGCGCCCAGTCGACGATGGTCTTCAGTTCGGCTGCGCTCTGGACCCGGCCCGTCGGATTAGATGGACTGTTCAAGTACACCAGCGCAGGCAAGCGGTCACCCATTGCCTCGACGGTGTCGGCGCGCAGAACTTCCGCCCCGGCTAGCAGCGCACCGACCTCGTAGGTCGGGTAGGCAACCTCGGGGATGACGACCAATTCGCCTGCGGGAACACCCAATTGAGACGGCAACCCGGAAATGACCTCTTTGGTGCCGATCACCGGCAGGATCGAGGCTTCGTCGAGTCCGGTGACGGCGAACCGTCGCGCGAGGGCACCGACCGCAGCCTCCCGCAATGCGAGAGTTCCGACCGTCGCGGGATATCCGGGGAACTCCGACGACGCGGCGAGCGCTTCGCGAATCAACGGATCCACTGGGTCGACCGGCGTGCCGACCGACAGGTCGACAATGCCGTCGGGGTGCGCAAGTGCCGCAGCCTTGGCATCGGCGATGGTGTCCCACGGGAAGTCCGGTAGACCCGAACTCACCCGACGCAGTCGGCTGGTCACTACTCGATCAGCCCTCTTCGCCCATCGGGGGCAGATCCTTAATGAACTGCGGATCGAACTCGGTCTTGCCGACCTTGCTGGCACCGCCCGGCGAACCGAGGGTGTCGAAGAAATCAACGTTTGCGCTGACGTACGGTTCCCACTCATCGGGCACGTCATCTTCGTAGAAGATGGCCTCGACGGGGCACACCGGCTCACACGCACCACAGTCGACGCACTCGTCGGGCTGGATGTAGAGCATGCGCCCGCCCTCGTAGATGCAGTCGACGGGGCATTCTTCAACGCACGCCCTGTCGAGCACGTCAACGCATGGCTCAGCGATGATGTAGGTCACTACGCGTTCTCCTTCACTTGCACGATTGCCACTCCGCGCGCCAGGGCTGATGGGCGCAAAGGAATCATGTCGAGGCTAAGCGTATCGGGTGCCCCACTTCGATCTCGACCCTCACCCCACCGACACCCTGCGACCTGCACGGAGTTTTGCGCAACCTGATGAAAATTATCCGACCACCGAAAACGACGCCACCGTCTCCGAGTGCGAGCAAGGCCACAGTGCATTCTTCTGCCAACCAAATACCCCCTAGGGTATGTTGGTGATACCCCCTGGGGTATAAATCGCCCAGCTTTCATACGACCGAGGAGACCTCCAGTGAGAATCGTGATGGTTGGCGGCGTCGCCGGCGGAATGAGCGCCGCGGCCCGCGCACGCAGGCTCGACGAGAACGCCGAAATTATCGTCTTTGAACGCGGCGAGCATCCGTCATTCGCCAACTGCGGTCTGCCGTACTACGTGAGCGGCGAGATCGAAGACGAAGCGTCGCTCCTGGTGCAAACTCCAGAATCACTGAAGGCCGCCCTCAACATCGACGTCCGCATCAAGCACGAAGTGATCGGCGTCGACCCGACGGCTCAAACCGTTCAGGTCCGCAATTGGGGTGCACCTGACGCGCCAGTCACCGACTGGGAGTACGACGCCCTCATTCTCTCCCCCGGCGCGGTCGCTCTGCGTCCCCCGCTGCCCGGCCTCGACTCGCCGCGGGTGCAGACGCTGCGCACGGTCGGCGATGCGGTCACGCTGCGCGACGAGGTCGACTCCGGCGCCACGCGCGCCGTGGTCCTCGGCGCAGGCTTCATCGGCTTGGAAGCCGCTGAAGGCCTACGGATGCAAGGCCTGAGCGTCGACGTCGTCGAACTTGCCCCGCACGTGTTGCCACCCCTGGAAGCCGAAATGGCCGCACTGATCCAGGACGAACTGGCGACCATGGGCATCACCGTCCACGCGGGCGTTGCCGCGACCGAAATCGAGACGGGCAGCGACGCTGACACCGTGATCCTCGCCGACGGCACCCGCATCACCGCCGACGTCATCGTCTTGTCGGTCGGCGTCCGCCCCGACACGGCAGCCTTCGAGGCCGCGGGCGTGGCGTGCGAACGCGGCGCCATCGTCGTCGACGAGCATGGCCGCACCAACCTGGACCGAGTCTGGGCAGTCGGCGATGCCACGGTCAGTACCGATTCGGTGACGGGCCTACGCAGGCCGGTGGCCCTCGCGGGCCCGGCCAACCGCGCCGGACGGCTCGTTGCCGACCACATCGTGAACCCGTCGACCGCGCGACCGATCCCGCATCCCGTCGGGACGGCGATCGTTCGCGTCGGCTCGCTGACCGCCGCCATGACCGGCGCAAACCGCAGCGCGCTCGATGCGGCGGGTATCGACTACGCCACGGTCCATCTACATCCGGGCAGTCATGCCGGCTACTTCCCCGGTGCCGAGCAGATCCATCTGCTGATGCACATTCGTCGGTCAGACGGCCTCATCCTCGGTGCCCAGGCAACCGGTATCGACGGTGTCGACAAACGCATCGACGTGCTCGCCACCGCGATCCGCGCAGGCATGACCGGACCCGACCTGATCGACCTGGACCTGGCCTACGCGCCGCCGTTTGGTTCGGCAAAGGACCCGGTCAATATGGCGGGCATGATCGCCGAGAACGTCATCAACGGGTCGCTGAAGCTCTGGTACGCCGACCAAATCGACGAGTCGGGCTTCCTCTTGCTGGACGTTCGCGGCCCCGACGAGCAGGACGAAGATCCCGTTCCCGGCGCGCTGTGCATCCCGCACACGGAAGTCCGCGACCGACTCGACGACATCCGAGAGGCCGCCGCGGGACAACCGATCCGCGTGCTGTGCGCCAGCGGCGTGCGGTCGTACCTGGCGTACCGCGTGCTTCGCGGAGCGGGCTTAGACGCCGCCAACCTGTCCGGCGGCTTGCTTACCCTGCGCGCCACCGAACGTCTCGCCGAACTCCAACCCGCCTGACGAGCCAGTCCGTCACTGAGCCAGCACTCGGCTGAACCACCACACAGCTGAGTCACTATCTAACTGAGGAGCATCACCCATGTGCCAACGAGCAACGTGCAAGAAGTGCGGCAAGACCACCTGGCGCGGCTGCGGCCGCCACGTCGATGAGGTAATGCGCGGCGTCCCCGCGTCCAAACGCTGCCAGGGTCATCCCGACGAGCCCGGCTTTTTCCAGAAGCTTTTCGGCGCACGGTAGACGCGCCTTCCCCCTTCCCGCATGATGCGTTGATTCCCGCTCCACGTCTGACGTGGAGCGGGAATCAACGCATCATGCGGGAACAATTAGACGAGGCCGACGCCGCCGAGAAGCGGAGCGTGCACCTGCCCGTATTCGGTGGTGCGTTGGCGTGGTCGGCGACCAATGCCTTCGACGATCTCATGCAGTTCGGCGACGGTCTTGGCGCTACCGTGCTGGCTGCCCGCCATGCGCGAGATCGTTTCTTCCATCAGCGTGCCGCCGAGGTCGTCGGCACCGCCGCGCAGCATCACGCGGGTGCCCTCGGTTCCAAGCTTCACCCAACTCGTCTGCACATGGTCGATCCGACCATGCAGCATCAGACGCGCCAGGGCGTGGACGGCGCGGTTCTCCCGGCGAGTGGGACCGGGGCGCGACGCACCCGCGAGATACAGCGGCGACGACTGGTGAACGAACGGCAACGGAACAAACTCGGTGAAACCACCGGTACGGTCCTGAATGTCGCGGAGAGTATTAAGGTGCCCCACCCAATGGCGAGGGGCATCGACATGCCCGTACATCATCGTCGAACTCGACGGAATCCCCAGCTCGTGCGCGGTGGTGATGACTTCGATCCACGACGCAGTCGGCAATTTGCCCTTGGTCAGGACCCAGCGGACCTCGTCGTCAAGGATCTCCGCGGCAGTGCCGGGAATGGAGCCGAGGCCAGCTTCCTTCAACGCCGACAGCCAGTCGCGAATAGACTCGCCGCCGCGCGATGCGCCGTTGACGATCTCCATCGGACTGAATGCGTGGACATGCATCGACGGAATACGTTCCTTGATGGCGCGCACCAGGTCGGCGTAGCCGGTCACCGGGAGTTCCGGATCGATGCCGCCCTGCATGCAGATTTCGGTGGCACCGTCGACGTGTGCTTCCCACGCGCGGTCGGCAACCTCGCTTGTCGACAGCGTGAACGCGTCAGCATCGCCCTTGCGCTGGGCGAATGCACAAAACCGGCAGCCGGTGTAGCAAATGTTGGTGAAGTTGATGTTCCGGTTCACCACATAGGTCACGTCGTCGCCGACCACGTCGGCGCGAATCGAGTCGGCCAAAGCGGCGAGCGCATCCAAGCCCGGCCCGTCGGCTTCGGCAAGCGCCAGATAGTCGTCGTCCGACAGGCCCGCCGGATTGCTTTCGGCACGACGCAAGGCCGCAGCCACCTCCGACGGCAGATGCGCGGGCGCACCGGTACCGAGTTCGAGGACCTGTTCGCGAATGGTGTCCCAGTCGCCGAACGCGTTGTCGATGTCGCTGCGAGTTTCGGTATTGCGACCGTCGGTGTCGATCTCCGAGTTGAGGTCAACGCGGCCCGACGAATCCCACTCCTCGTCGGGTTCCTGCCACGGCAGGCCGACGGGCTTCACGTCGGCGGCCAGTCCGGTCACCGGGTCGGCGAGCGCCGTGACATGCCGCATGATCCGCGGATCAACCCACGGATTGCCCGCCTTGACGTACTTGGGCTGCGCGGCGATCCGCTCAACCAACTGGTAGCCAGCGGATGCGGTGACCTCGGCGAGGGTGTCGAGGTTCGGCCACGGACGTTCCGGGTTTACGTGATCGGGGGTAAGCGGCGAAACACCACCCCAGTCGTCGACCCCGGCACCGATGAGCGCCCGACATTCATCGAGTGACACCAGGTTCGGCGGGGCCTGAATCCGCATGCCGGGGCCCAAGATGAGGCGCGAAACAGCGATCGCCGCCAGGAACTGCGACATCTCCGCGTCGGGGGCACCGCTCATCGCGGTGTGCTCCTTGGCTCGGAAATTCTGCACGATGACTTCTTGAATGTGGCCGAACGCCTTGTGCGACTTCCGAATCGCGAAAATCGACTCGGCCCGCTCGGTGCGATTCTCCCCGATCCCCACGAGGATTCCGGTGGTGAACGGGACAGCAAGACGGCCAGCGTCCGTCAACACCCGCAAACGCACCTCGGGGTCCTTGTCGGGACTCCCGTAATGGCATTCGCCCTTGTCGGTAAACAGTCGGCGAGCCGTGGTCTCCAGCATCATGCCCATCGACGGCGCGACCGGCTTCAGTCGATTGATCTCTTCCCAGCTCATGACACCTGGATTGAGGTGCGGCAGCAGGCCGGTCTCTTCCAGAACGCGGATCGCTGCGGCGCGAACAAAATCAAGAGTCGAATCGTAGCCGCGCTCGTCGAGCCATGCGGCCGCTTCGGGCCACCGGTCTTCCGGCCGATCGCCAAGCGTGAACAGCGCTTCTTTGCAGCCGAGCTCGGCACCCTGGCGAGCTACTTCGACGATCTCGTCGATCTCCATGTACATGCCTTTGCCCTCGCGGGCGAGCTTGCCGGGCACTGTCACGAAGGTGCAGTAGTGGCAGCGGTCGCGGCACAGGTGCGTGACCGGAATGAAGACCTTGCGCGAATAGCTGATCTGTTTGGCACGACCGTCGGCTTCCAGCCCGGCGTCGCGGACGCGCGCCGCAGCATCACACAGGGCGACAAGATCGTCGCCGGTGGCAGCCAAGAGCACGGCCGCCTCGTCGACGTTGAGGACCGCGCCGTCTCGTACCCGGCGTAGCGCCCGACGCATGGCAGTCGCGGACGGCAACGGTTCGTGAGAGTCGGCTGCCGAAGGGCTGCCGGGGGAAGTATTGCCGTTGGAAGAGATGGTCACTTCTCCGATGGTAGCCACGTGGAATGGATCGGGGCACCGCGGTGGCATTCGATCACAGTTTGGTCAGATCCCTCATGCGGGAGTTGGAGATATAGAAAGCCGGCGCCGCCAAGCCCAAACCCAACAGGAGGAATAGTCGCCAATCGGTCAGCAATGATCCATTCCCGAAGATCGGGAGCATCGCCATGACGGTGACGACCAGCCACGCGATCAACGGCGCGAACTGCCATGCCGACCTGGTGTACAAGGCGGCGATCTTCCAGATGACGATGTTGACGATCCCGGCGATGACCGCGGTGATCGGGAATGGCCAGGAACCAATTCGTACCAGAAGGAATGCGGAGGTAAGGATGCCGAGGAGAAGGCCACTGACGACCAGAATCCCCAACTCGATACGACTGGTCACGCTCACTTGACCACCCCGGCGAACAGGTCTGTTTCGCGGATCCCGGGCTCGCGACCGGTGTCGACACGAATGAAGTGTTCGGTGGTCATGATTGGTTGCAGGATGTTGTTACTCAGCGTGAACTCGGTCCGCGACGGCGCCACGACCACCTGCGTCGCGTGGGCTGCGAGGGCCCGAGCCTTGCGGTCGAGCACTCCGCTGACGTCGATCGCCGCGGTCACTTCCGCGTCCGGATAGCTCGGGAGCTCGCCTGCTGCAGGCATACGCCAGCCATCGGGGACGGCGGTGACGGCAGCCAGTCCGCGCTGCAGTTCCGATGCCTCGGTAATCGATTCGTAGACCTTGATGGGCGGGCCGTCGACCTGGAATTGTTCGAGCGCCCGGCGGGTGACCTCGTGCACGCGAATATGGTCGGGATGCCCGTAAGTGCCCGCCGCGTCGTAGGTGACGACGACCTGCGGAGCAAAGTCGGCCAACTCCTGCGTCAGCGCCTCGACCAGATCGCCGAGGTCAGCTTGGACCAGCGCACGAGGATTCTCCGCAGACGGTGTGCCAGCCATACCCGAATCACGCCAGTGACCGGCACCGCCGAGGAACCGCGGCCGGGGCCCACGCACTCCGGGCGGAGTGAGCTCGGCCAACGCCGCCGCAAGCTCGGCGATCCGGAAACCGCCGAGCTGATCGGCACCCCCATCAGCGACGAGTTGCGACCACCGCGAACCAATGACTTCGCCCTCTTCGCCGAGAGTAAAGGTCACCACCCGCACGTCGACGCCACGCGAGAGATATTCGGCGATGATTCCACCGGTCATGATCGTCTCGTCGTCAGGATGCGCATGTACCAGCAGCATCCGCAGCGGGGCGATCATCGCAATGACCACCGTTCCGCGCCGCCAAAGACGCCAAGCTGTGCGGGACCGTTCAGTTCGACACCAACAATTCGATCGGTGACGGCCGCATACATGGTGTCTTGGAAGATCGGCAGGTACACGGCTTGGTCGGCCAGCAGGCCCTCCGCCTCTTGCAACACGGAGGTCGGATCCTCGGCCTGCACCGCAGTCGAAGCCAATGCCATCAATTGCGGGTTACAAAGTCCGGACACATTGCCGGTGTAGCTGGCATCTGCGGCCACGTCTGTGTCCGGCTTCGCCGTCGATGTGGTGACGCCAGGTGCCTGCGGCGTTGTGGGCAGAATGCTCGCGTCCGCGGGCTGATCACTGCCCCGCTCCACCGTGTGGGCGCCGGCCTCCGTGCCCTTCGGCGGTGCCTGGCAGGCCACCTGCGATGCGAATTCCGTTGCGGGACTCCCGCCGACGCCGGTCCAGCCGACGACCAGGTCGACGCGGCCTGCGGTCAGCGCCTGCCCGTACAGTTCGGTGTTCGACATGCCGACGACGCTGGCGCGAACACCCTTCGACCGCAGTTGGTCGACCATGGTTTCCGCGGCCGACAGCGAACTCTGATCGGTGTTGGTCGCACCGATCCGGACCACCAGATCGGTGCCGTCGAGCTGAATCGGAGCCACGCCAAACGGCAATCCCGGCACATCCGCGGGCACCAGCGCCGGTGTCGAGGGGGCGGGTGCTTCACTCGACGCCGACGGATCAACCGGTTCCGGGCGCTGCGTTGCCACACCCGGTCGGTAACCCGCTGCGGCTAACCATTCGAGAACCTGAGCTTCCGATGGCCGTGCACGGTTGGGCGCGGTGTAACCGGGGTCCGACGGGGCATACACGGTGTTGGCATAGGGCGTCACAACGTCGTCGCCCGCGGCGGCAGCAGTAATCAGCGCACCGTTCAGCATGCCGAACACGGCTTTGCGAACATCTTGCGAGGCCATCACCTTCGACCGCGCGTTCGCGTTCACCGCGAGAGCCCGCGTGGTGGGCAGTCGGTTGCTCGCGACACCGGGGATGGCACCGAGTTCCAGCGCCGAAGCGTTTCCGGTCGGCAGTGCGGCGAGGGTGGAGTCACCGTTACGGATCGTTTGCGCCATCTGCTGCGGCGTACCCGCCTTGCGCAGCACCACTTGATCGATTTCCGGGGGCTTGCGCCAGTAGCGGTCGTTGCGGATCAACCGCACTTCATCGCGTGACCGGTCGATCGAATAGATCTGGAAGGGACCAGCGGTGATGGGCTTGCCCTTGTCCATGCCAACTTGAAAGCCCGTCGGGTCCGACCGCAGCGTGTGGCTGGGCAGGAGGTTGTCGAACAATTGTCGCCAGTTCGGGTATGTCTCGTCGAAGGTGACGGTGACGACTTTGCCGCCGCCGGAAGTCTGCACGTTTGAGATTGCGCGATATCCCGCGGGACGAATCACGTTGGGCTGCCGCGACATCTGCTCCCACAGGTACTGGAAGTCGTCTCCGGTAACGGGGAGTCCGTCCGACCACTGGGCGTCGCCTTCGATCTTGTACTGGACCTGGAAGGGCGCATCGGAGATCACTTCGGCCGAGGTCAGGAGGGCGTCGTTGACGCGCCACTGCACACCGTCCGGTGTGTTCACCGGAACGAACGGACTCGGCAAAGTCATGGCGGCAATCGCCGTCGTGACCGTTCCCTGATCGGCACCGAGGTGCGGGTTGAACCCCGCACCGATCGAGTCGGTGGCGATGGTGACGGTCCGTTCGTCCGGATATTCGCTGGGGGTGTGCGTCGGGAGGGTTTCCCGAACGGGTGGAGGCGGATCTGCCATGCATGCGGTGGCCGTTAGAGCCACCAATCCCGCAATAGCGATCGCGGAGATTCGCGCCCGCACGGTCCTCATCCGCACTCCTTCACCCCTACCAGCCAAACGACCTACTAAGACATCGACTCAGACGACATCAATTTAGACGTTGGCGTCGCGCGACTTTGCGCGCGAGCGCTCACGTGCCCGAGTATTCGAGTCCAGGTTGACCTTACGCACACGGACAACCTCGGGCGTCACCTCGACGCATTCGTCGATGGCACAGAATTCCATCGCGCCTTCCAAGTCCAAGCGCATCGGCTTGGCCAGGGTCTCCATGACGTCGGCAGACGACTGACGCATATTCGTCAGCTTCTTTTCGCGCGTGACGTTGATGTCAAGGTCTTCCAGTCGGGGGTTGATACCCACGACGTGGCCTTCGTACGAGTCGTCACCCGGGTCGACGAAGAAGGTGCCGCGATCGGCCAGCTGGATCATCGCGAACGGGGTCACGGTGCCCGCGCGGTCCGAGACCAGCGAACCGGTGTGGCGGGCACGAATCTCGCCAGCCCAGGGGCCGTAGTCGTCGAAGACGGCGTTGGCGATGCCGGTGCCGCGAGTTTCGGTCATGAAGTCGGTACGGAAGCCGATGAGGCCACGCGACGGGATGTGGAACTCCATGCGAACCCAGCCGCTGCCGTGGTTGTTCATCTGGTCCATGCGGCCCTTGCGTGCGGCCAGCAACTGCGTCACCGCGCCGAGGTACTCCTCGGGGACGTCGATGGTGAGGTGCTCGAACGGCTCGTGCGTCTTGCCATTGACCTGGCGGGTAACCACCTGCGGCTTACCGACGGTCAGCTCGAAACCTTCGCGACGCATCTGCTCGACGAGGATGGCCAGCGCCAGCTCGCCACGACCCTGAACCTCCCAGGCGTCGGGTCGGCCCACGTCCTGCACGCGCAGCGACACGTTGCCGATCAGCTCAGAATCGAGACGATCCTTGACCATGCGCGCGGTCAGCTTGTGGCCCTTGACGCGGCCCGCGAGGGGGCTGCTGTTGGTGCCGATGATCGCCGAGATCGCGGGCTCGTCGACGCTGATGCGCGGCAGAGCAATCGGGTTTTCGGGGTCGGCGAGGGTATCGCCGATCATGATTTCCGACATGCCGGCGACGGCGACGATGTCACCGGCGACGGCTTCCTCTGCGGGTGCACGGTCGACGCCGAGGGTCACCAGGAGCTCGGTGATCTTTGCGCGCTCGACGACCTGCTCGCCGTCGACCTCGCGGATCCATGCAACCTGCTGACCCTTGCGGAGGGTGCCGTTGTGGATGCGGACCAAACCGAGGCGACCCAGGAAGGGCGAAGCGTCGAGGTTGGTGACGTGGGCCTGCAGCGGCGCGTCGATGTTGCCCTTCGGTGCCGGAACACTGTTGATGAGGACGTCGAAGAGCGGGTCGAGGTTCTCACCGTCGGGAACCTGACCATTTTCGGGCTGCTCGGTGCTGGCGATACCCGCACGGCCCGAGGCGAACAGGACCGGCAGATCGAGTGCCAGTTCCGCGGCCTCTGCGGCTTCGTCGTCCAATTCGGAGGCGAGGTCGAGCAGAAGGTCCTGTGATTCGCTGACGATATCGCTGATGCGGGCGTCGGGGCGGTCGGTCTTGTTGACGACGACGATCACCGGCAGCGACGCGGCCAGCGCCTTGCGGAGCACAAAACGAGTCTGCGGCAGCGGCCCCTCGGAGGAGTCCACCAGCAGAACCACGCCGTCAACCATCGACAACGCGCGTTCCACCTCGCCGCCGAAGTCGGCGTGACCGGGGGTGTCGATGACGTTGATGACGTACTCGGTGCCGTCGGGCTGACGGCGATGCACGGCGGTGTTCTTCGCGAGAATGGTGATGCCCTTCTCGCGCTCGAGGTCGCCGGAGTCCATGACGCGGTCAACCAGTTCGGCGCGTTCACCGAACACTCCGGACTGACGCAGCATCGCGTCGACCAAGGTGGTCTTGCCGTGGTCGACGTGCGCCACGATCGCGACGTTGCGGAAGTTGGTGACTGCGCTCACTAAGGTCTCTTTCGTATCTGAATCAGGTGTCATGCGGTGGCAGGCAGCGCTGATGCGCACCTTGCCAACACTGATCATGCCGATAGCTGATCAACCCGTTAAGGGTACGGGAATCGGGAACCTTTTCGCGACGGGCTCTTGCGCGAATGTGGTTAGGCTGCGCTAATATCAGGCCATGGGTAAGACGAGTCCGGCGAAGGTCGCGCAGCTGAAGCCGAAGAAGAAGTGCTGCAAGAAGTCGACCCGCTGCCTGCGTTGCCCCGTGGTCATCCACCGGATGGGAAAGCTCGACTGCAATCACATGTCGAAGAAGCAGGCCAACAAGGCTCTCAAGAAGGCCCGCGCTGCCTGAACTGCAGTTCAGCAACCATTTCTCGAACCCAAGCGAGGTCATTCGGCACTATTGCGCCCGCATCCAATAGCTCGCTGAGACGGTCGGGATCGGCCCACTCGATGGCCCGATGTTCCAGCGCGCGAGGCGTTCCCGACACGATTTCGGCCCGCAAGGCGACCAGCGTCAAACCCGGTTTTGGTCGCACCACATCGGCGAGTTGCGCGCCCGCAAAAATCTCAACGTCGAGTTCCTCACATAATTCACGTGCGAGTGCCTGCGCGGGTGTCTCCCCGTGTTCGACCTTCCCGCCGGGGAGTTCCCACAGGCCGGCGACGTCGGCGGGATAGTCCCGCTGCGCCAACAGCATGCGCGACCCGGCAATGATGGCTCCGGCAACAACCAGAACATCGCTGACCTGTTCGGTGCCACGCTGGCTCGACATCCCCTCGCTCTCGCTCGCTTCGCTCGTCATCGGTTCGATCTTCATCGGGCGATCACCGCCAACGCTCCAGCGTCGAGGCGAATCTGCACTCGATCGCCTGCTTTCACCGGATGCGAACTGATGCCCTCGAGGGTGGAACCGTCAGCGGTCGTGACGCGCACCCGCCACGAGGAGACCAGCGCCGCCGCATGCTCAATCACTGCGCCACCGTTCGGGTCCGGGCTGGCGATGACTGACTCGGGCCGCAAGGCCACCTCGCACGGGCCGTCGGTGACGCTGCCGAAACTCACATCGTCGGCGAGCGACGCGGTTCCAAATGCCGTCGTCAAAACTTGTTGACGCACACTTCCACTAACCACCGCCCGCGCTCCGAGAAAAGACGCCGTGTCGTGGTCGACCGGTCGATGCCACAGCCGCGACGCCGCATCGGTCTGCACGATGGTGCCCGCCCGCATCACCGACACCGCGTCGGCCATGAGGGCGGCCTCGCGGTGGTCGTGGGTCACGAGCACTGTCGGCGTACCCGCGGCACGGACGATTTCGCCAATCGCTTCGGCCAGTGATTCGCGCAGTTGCGAGTCGACGGCAGCGAGCGGTTCGTCGAGGAGGAGCAGTCGTGGTTCTGGGGCTAGGGCACGAGCCAGCGCGACGCGCTGTGCCTGTCCACCCGACAGCGCCGCTACCGGACGGGACCCGTACCCCTGCAGGTGCACGAGGTCGAGCATTTCCTCGATCCGCCGCGAGGCTGCTGCGCCACGTATGCGGCGCCGAGCGAGGCCGTAGCCGATATTCTGCGCCACCGTCCGCCCCGGAAAGAGTTGCCCATCTTGGAAGACCACTCCAAAGTCGCGGCGATGCGGCGGCACTTTCGCCAGGTCCGTCCCGTCCCACGAGATCACGCCAGCGGCGACGGGTTCGAGTCCAGCCACGGCACGTAGCAGCGTCGACTTGCCGCACCCGGACGGGCCCAGCAGCGCCGTCACCGCTTCGGTACCCGAACCAACCGACCAATTGACGCGATCGACGGCAGCGAAGCGCCCGTAGCGAACGGTCACGTCGTTCAAGGTCAGCATTAATCCTCGGCCTTTTCGCTAGTGAGTTTCGGGGCAGCCGGCGGGGACGCCGTCCGCGTCTGAGTGGCACCGCCGCCGAGCAGTTCAATGAGCGCGATAATCGTCGCACTCGCCGCCACCAGCAAGACCGACGCCGCCATTGCCGTCGCCAGGTTGTCCTGGCCGGGGCGTCCCATCAGAGATCCGATGAGCACGGGCAGCGTTGTGGTGTCTGCGCTGGCCAAGAATCGGGTGGCACCAAATTCTCCGATAGCCATGACAAATGCAAATCCGGCTGCCGCACACAGGGATCGGATAGTGAGCCGGAAGTCGACCGAGACTATGACGCGCAGCGGGCCAGCCCCGAGAGTGCGGGCGGCATCGCGAAGGCGCGGCGGTACCTGGTTTAACGCCGGGATCATGATGCCTGCGACAACCGGGATCGCCAGGAGTGCTTGGACCGCCGGAATCACCAGTGGCGACTGGGCCAGCTCGGCGGGCAGTTTCGAGACAACCAGCAGATAGCCGAAACCGAGTGTCACGGCGCTGACCCCCAGCGGGAGCACCGCGATCAACGCGGCGATCTGCGCTGGCCAGCCACCGCCGCGGGTTACCGACAGCGCGATGAGGCTCCCGACTATCACCGAGATCACCATCGCTGCCAGGCCACTGGTCAGCGAATACTTCATCGCGACGAATGCAGAATCGCCATAGGTGGCATCGGTGAGAGCGCGGTAGCCGTCCACTGTCCAACGACGACCGTCGGGCCGCACTGATCGCACCAGAAGCGCCGCCAGTGGCAACAATTGCCACACCGCAATCCAGACCAGAATGGTCACAACCGCGACCCACGCGAAGCCGCGCGGGCGGCGGTGATGCGCGCGCCCCACCGCCATCGGACCGCTCACGGTGCTGCGTCCCCCGACAATTCTCGCGAGCAGAAGGGCGCAGGCAACGACGGCGATCTGCAGCATCGAGAGCGTGACGGCTTCCGGGATCCGGAAATAGCCGACTGCCTGCTGGTAGATCTCGGTTTCCAGCGTGCGCGCAGTTCCGTTACCCAAGATCACGACGACGCCGTAGCTGGTGGAACAGAACAGGAACACCAGGGCGGCTGAGGCCGCGATCGCCGGCACAATTCGCGGCATCACCACGTCGACAAAGGCCCGCGACGCGGTCGCCCCTAGCGTTCGCGAAGCTTCGACAGTTCGCGGGTCTACCTGCTGCCAGGCGGCCGTCACCACGCGCACTACTACCGCGACGTTGAGGAAGATGTGCGCGAGGATGATCGCCGCCCAGCCCCCATCGATGCCGAGAAAGCTGAGCGGCCCGGTCAGCAAGGCACGGAAGGCCACGCCGACGACCACGGTCGGCAGCACAAACGGAACGGTGACGATGATGCGCAGCAGCGCCGATCCCGGGAGTTGGACGGTGGCCAGGAGCCAGACGATTGGGGCGGCGACGAGGACGGCCAGCACTGCCGATACCGCGGCCTGAGCAAGGGTGATCCACAGCAGATCCCAGCCGCCAGTCCGGGCCAGGAGTTCACTGACCCGGAGGCCGGTCCCGTCGTCGGCCGCTCGTCGGACGAGTTCGACGAGCGGCCACCCGAAGAGGAGGGCAATAAATAGCGCAGGTACCGCGGCCACCGCGCGCATGGTCGACGAACCGCGCCGGGGAGTGCCAGTGTCAGTCAACGGCCTAGCCCTTGACGACCGCACGCCATTCGTTCAGCCATTCTTCGCGGTGGGCGCTGATGTAGGCGGGGGTCATGGTGACAGTCCACGCGGGGATGGGAGCTCGCTGTCGCCAACTAGCGGGCAGGGGTGTGCCCTTCTGTACCGGGTAGACGTACATGGAGGTCGGCAGCGCGGCCTGAACCGTCGGGCTCAGCATGAAGTCGACGAGCTTCTTCGCGCCCTCGGTATTGGCGGCACCGCGTAGAACGCCGATGTACTCCACCTGTGCGAAGCACGAGTCCAGGAGCGCACTGGTGCCGGGTGTCGCGGCCGGGCTTGATGCGTAAGACACGACGATCGGTCGCTTCCCGTGGCCGGCCCCCGCGCTGAATTCCTGGTTGTAGGCGACTTCCCAGCCGGAAACGATCTTTGCGCCGTTACTGACCATGCCGCGCCAGTAGTCCTGCGCGTGATTCCGGAACCGGCCAAGCGTCGCCAGCAGGAACCCCATGCCCGGCGACGACGTCGATGGATCCATCAAAACTGTCAGATCGCGGTACTTGGGCTCGGTGAGTTGATCAAACTGCGTCGGCGCCTCGATACCTCGGGTGTCGAACCAGGCGTCGTCGATGTTGATGCAGACGTCGCCGCGGTCGACGGCAGTCAGTTCGCCGGCCGACCCTTCGACGTTGAACTCGGCGGCGCCATTGGCCGCGGCGGGTGACACATAGGGCAGGAGTGCTTTGGCCTCGATGGGGCGAGCCGCAAAGGTGTTGTCAATACCGAAAACCGCGTCGCCCTTGGGGGATCCGGGTGTCAGGGAGATCGTGGCCGACAGCGCTCCCGCGTCACCGGAGTGCACGATTTTGAGTTTCATTCCGGTCTCGGTCTGGAACTGGTCGACGATTTCTTGCGGCAACTGGAACGAATCGTGCGTGAGGAGGGTGACCTCGTTGGCGCTGCCTTCGCCAGATCCGCATGCCGATAGCGTCGCTACCAGGGATATTGCCAGCGAGGCGACGATCATCGTGCGACCGGGTCGCCGAATGCCGCCGCTGCGGTTACCGAAAATTGCCATCGGTCTGCGTATCTCCTCGGTTGTGAGTCGCCGAAAAGTCTTCACTCGCGGCGCACTGGTTCCTCCGGAGGCGAATATAGCCAGTTGGGAACGGGTATCGGAATTTGCCGGACCAGACGAACGTAATCCCATGAAACACTTCCGTAACAATTGCCCCAGCAGCCACATATGCACCATCGAGTTGTGGTTAGAATCGCCGAGTTAGGTTTTTCGTGGATCTCTCTGAAAATCCCATTGCTCGACGACCGAATAGGATCACAGCTGTGCGATTTGCGCACCCCCGCCGCACCGCCGCCGCCATCGCGGCGGCTGCCGTCATCGCCCCCGCCCTGATCGTCCCTGCGTCCGCATCGGCAGCGCCGGCCGACGCCGCACCAAACACCCAGCAGGAATTGCCGATCCCGGATGCTGAGAACGCACCCGACGTTGATCCGCAGGTGCTGGAGTCGCTCGGTGCGCTGACCCCGGCGATTATCGGTTCGGCCGCCACGCGCGACTCTGACGGCAACGTCAACACGAACCTTCTTGCGCAGGTCAAGACGCTCGCCAATAACCCCGCCGTGCCCGCGCAGGCACAGGAGGTTTGGCGTTCGCTGATCGACTTCCTCGGCGAGCCTGGTGCCAGGGAAGCCGCCAAAACCTTTGAACTGGAAGCCAACCCGGCCGCCAAGAAGGACGATGCCCCCGACATCCCGACCGGCCCCAACAAGCCGCGAATCCAGCAGTTCCTGTACCCAACCCTGGGATTCGGATGCATGCCCGGTGGCGGCAACTCGGTTGGCATGGCCCTGGTGACCGCAGGCCCGCAGAAGGCTCCGGCACCCGGCCCGAAGAAGGGTCAGGCCGGCTACGTCTACACGAGTTTGGGAACCGGCCCGGCAATGCGCACGGCACTGACCGTCTCCTGGTTGAACATCGACAACGGTCGAACCGGCCAGCAGAACTTGCGCCCCAACCCGAAGATCAATGCAACCAAGGGCCCCGGCACCTTCACCGCGATTGCCAACACCGGCCGCGGCCGCATCGTCTCGACGATCTACGGAACGGTGACCACCAAGACCAAGGGTCGCGTTATCTCGTGCGGGATCGCCCCGACCATCGGCACTGCGATCATCTAGATAGCCGCCTTTTTCTCAGCACCGCGCCCCAGACTCGAAGTCTGGGGCGCGGTGCTTTTCTGCTAGCGCGATTTTGCATTGCCGATGCAAGTTTCCCGCCGGTCGCGGGGAGGTCACGACTCGGACTCGAGACTTGAGAAAGCCACTCCGACTTACTCATTATTAACTTGAGAAACATTAGTCACATCAGCCACAGCCGCAACATGGCCTGGTGGCCGATGCTCGCTTTCAAGCATCTACGTTCGGGAGGACCCCTGTGACCATGCGCATGAACCGATCGATGCGGGTAGGAATCGCTGGCCTCGCCGTCGCCACCACCGCAGCCCTGAGCTTTCCCGCCGTCGCGCATGCTGAACCAGAGACCGTTCCCCCCGCTGCTCCCGGCGCCCCCGCGCCCGACAACGCCACCCCGGCGCCGTCCGGAGCGACGACGCTGCCCGAGATTCCCGGCGATGCGGAACTGGCCGACCTGGTGAGCACGCTGAAAGCCACCGGCGGCACGGAAAAGGCTAAGGAGGCGTTGACAGCGATCCTCTCCTCAGATGGTCAGCTGGACCCGTCAAAGTACCTTGGCAGTACAGGCCTGCTCGACAGCATCGGCCTGGACTCATCCATCCTCGGCAAGCTCGGACTGGGCTCCGGAAGCCCGACCGCCCCCACCGACCCGGCAGCACCGACTGATCCAGCAGCACCCACAGATCCGACTGCCCCCACCGATCCGGCTGCTACAGCGCCAGCTTCCCCGGAAGCACCCGTCGCTCCCGGCGCTCCGTCGCCTGCCGCTGATTCCACCACCATCGGCGCGGTGCCAGCGGCTGACGACATTCTGACCACCTTGCAGAAGGTAACGGGCGCCAACCTGTTAACCCCGGCAATTTCACCCCTGTGTGCCGATCCGACCTCCGACAATCCGTTGGGCCTCGCAACGGCACCGGCACTCGCCGTCCCCGGTCCCTGGCCGACGTTGAAGGCAAGCCAGCCGGGCATCCTGGGCGCGCTCGCCAACCTCTTGCCGAACAACGACCCCGACCTGTTGGCGGCGATCAAGTCGGACGAGACCGCTTACGCGATCGTTCCGCCGAGTAAGCCGGAGTCGGACAATTTCCAGGTCGCCTGGTTCAACACCTCCACGCTCCAGGGCGGCTTGGCCGATTTGAAGCCGATCTCGGAGTCTGCCGAAGCCGGACCGCTGAAGGAACTGCTCGCCAGCACTGAGAACTTCCACGGCATTCGGCTAGCGAAGGTCAAGACCGGTGACGGCACCATCCTGTCTGCCGTTTTCGGGACCACCACCCAGGCGGGACGGACCTGCTTCTTCCTGCCCGCCCTCGGTGCAGTCGAAAGCTAACGACACGGCACGCCAGCACTGCTCGTCTCCCCTGATCTACATCCAACGATCTACCTCCATCTTGCCCGCAAAGGACCCCCATAATGACCACCGCGAAGAGCCGGTTCACCCGCACCCGCGTCGGGAAGACCCTGGTCGTGACCACGGCTGCCGCAGCAGTGGCCGTCGGTAGTGTGACTGGCGCTCAAGCTTTCGCTGACCCGGCCGAGGCGGTGCCGGAGCAAGGTGGTCAGACCGCAGGATCGGTGTACGCCAACCGCGTCATCGCTCCCACAAGTCTCATCGCCGGCGCTGCCCGCGGCCAGGAGTACACCTACTGGTCGCCGGGTTCGGACGAACGGCTTCACCTGTCGACCGCAACGCTGCTGGAGCCGAAGGGTAAGACGCCGAGCGCCGGTTGGCCGGTATTGGTGTGGGCCCACGCCTCGAATGGCTGGAATCAGTCGTGCGCGCCGTCAAAGACCCGCAACGGTGCTGACGACGCCGCAGTGACACGCCTGTTGAAGCAGGGCTACGCGGTGATCTCGCCCGACTATGCCGCGGTCGGCATGCCCGGCGCGCCCCAGTATTCCGATGTGAGCGCCACCGCCCACAACATCGTCGACGCGGTGCGCGCGGGGAGCGACGTCGGCGAGTCCGATCTGTCGCCGAAATGGGCCGTGGTCGGTGAAGGACAGGGCGCTTCTGCCGCCGTTGAATTGGCCCGAAACGGCGCATCGTGGCAGTCGGGCAGACTCGACTTCCGCGGCGCCACCGCCACCAGCATTCCCGCCGGCTACGACGACCTCGTCACGAATCTGAGCCCATCGTCGCAGCCGGTCCCGACGGGCGTCGTCGCCGATGTGCTTTACACGCTTGCCGCCCAGGAGCCAGACGATGTGAAGTCGATCCTTTCAACACGCGGCACCGCGCTCGTCGAGCAGGCTCGCACCCTGTGTAGCGCCGCCCTCGCCAAGGAGATAGGCGGCACGCAGCTCGCGGACCTGGTGTCGCGGCCGCTGTCGTCGAACGCGAAACTTGCTGCGGCGCTGCGTAAGTCGCTGGCTATCCCGTCACGGGGCTTCAGTCGCCCGGTGTTAATGAGTCAGCGACTCATGGATCCGACGGTCGTAGTCCCGACCTCGCTGGAATACGTGACACAGGCCCAGTTCGCGAGCAACAAGGTCACGATGAAGACCTACCTGACCGGTGATGACGCGGCGGCCCGCAAGCAGGAACGCTCGGCCGTCGACGCCTACCTCGAGGACCTCTTCTAGCGTCGAGTCGGCACCAGCGACCTAGACGACGGCGCTACTGCGGCACGACGAGTACTGCGGGTTCACCATCGGGTTGAACGCGAGGGCGCCGATCTTTTGATGGATGGTGAAGGAGACCTTGCCTCGCCCCGGGTGCAGGACTGCTTCCCAGTCCGCGTTCCGCGCTCGGGTCGGGACGCGGACCGACCCCTTGCGGCCAGTGGTGACATTGCGCCAGTTCACGGTTGTCAGAGTGGTCACTTCAACAAACGGTCCCACGCCGTTGGTGTTGTTGGCCGCCAAGGAAATTGAGGGGCCGGGCAGTCCGTCCGATGCGGTTCCACCGGTATAGATGTCGACCTTGATCCTAATCGGCGCACTTGGCCACGGGTTGGCACTGTTGCACGAGATGGTCCGGACAAATTTGCCGTCCCACGGGATTGCCGAAGCGGTCGGCGCACTGACTACCCCAACCGCAACGACCGACGCGGTCGCTGCGACAACGGCACCGACTCGGGTGGCATACCTCTTAGAGGTTCGGCCACTGTGACTGTTGACGTTTGCACGTGAGTTTCCGCTGCGCATGTGTGGGAGTGTGCCAGCATCTACGATCCTTGTATGGGAAGACTCCAAATTGCCCAGGAGCGCGCCGCCGACGACCTCCTGTCGACAAATGCCTTTGCCTTGACGACCGGCATGCTGCTTGACCAGCAGTTTCCAATGGAGCGCGCCTTTGCTGGCCCGGCAAAAATTCTAGACCGATTCGGCACCCTCGATCCGGTGGCAATTGCCGCCGCCGATCCCGAGACGTTCGCCGATTTGTGCGCGACGCCGCCCGCCGTCCACCGCTATGGCCGGTCGATGGCCGAACGGATCCAGCAGCTCGCACGAGTGGTAGTCGACGAATACGACGGCGACACCGCCGCAATCTGGACTACCGCCAAAACCGGAGAAGAACTCTTCCGCCGCGTCCGGGCACTTCCCGGATTCGGCGAGCAGAAAGCCAAGATCTTCGTCGCCCTGCTGGCCAAGCAGTTGGATGTGAAGCCACGCGGCTGGACCAAAGTGACCGGCGACTACGGACGCAAGGGCTACCGGTCAGTCGCCGATGTCACCGATCCCGACTCGCTCCAGCGAGTTCGCGACTTCAAGAAGGCCGCGAAAGCCGCAGCCAAGCAGTAGACGGCACTAAGCGGTAGGGCCCGGATGTGTCTGCCGCTACAATCTACAACCATGAATAAAAGCGCGAACGATGTTCGTACCGCGATAAAAATCCCGATACGCATTGGTTTCGCGACTGCTGGCATCGCTCTGTCGACCCTCGAGTCGGTGCTCAACGTCGCCCGCCTCACCGCCGAGAGCGTGGAGAGCGAAGTTAATTCTGTGATCGGCATCAACGGCGGCGGCGAGATCGCCACCGTCCGCGCACCACTGACGATCCTGGCCCAGGTTGCCGACCTACTAAGCCCCGACCGACCCTTCGGTCGCATTCTCGCCAGCGGCGGGCCGCTCGATCGCCTAATTCAGCCGGGCGGTGTGATCGACCGTTTGACCGCCCCCGACGGGCTCCTTGAGAAACTGACCGAGCGCGGCGGGCTACTCGACCAGATGACCGACGAAAACGGCATCTTGATGCGCGTGGCATCGAAGGGCGGGCCACTGGACCGGCTAACCCGCGAAGGCGGAGTCGTCGACCAGTTCACCGACAACGAAGGCATCTTGGAGCGCATTACGTCCGAGGGCGGCATCGTCGACAAGTTGACGGCGCCGAACGGAGTGCTGGAGAAGCTGTCTCAGCCGGGCGGCGTCCTCGACCGCGCGGCCAGCGACGAAGGCCTCCTCGACCAACTTCTCGGCGCCGACGGCGCGCTGGAAAAGCTGATCGCCCCCGGCGGACCGCTCGACAAGTTCACCGAACTGTCCGAAACTCTCGCTTCCCTACCGCCGAACTTGGCCGCCATGCAGGAAACAGTCGATCACCTCAACGAAGTGGTCGAATTGCTGAACGCGTCGGTTGCGCCGATTGGCGGACTCGCCGACCGCCTCCCCAAACGCCTGACCCGCGGAACCGGCGGCACTGGCGGGGCCGGCGGGGCCGTGACCCAGACGCGCCCGCAACTCGCCGGTGACCCGACCGACGACG
This sequence comes from Gordonia sp. (in: high G+C Gram-positive bacteria), assembly GCF_049647785.1. Lineage (GTDB taxonomy): Bacteria > Actinomycetota > Actinomycetes > Mycobacteriales > Mycobacteriaceae > Gordonia. Next base: position 67,678 of record NZ_JBARYI010000081.1, on the reverse strand, counting down.
CCGCCAGCCGCTACCCCGGGCGTTAGGCGCCCAAGGATTAGGCGTTGAAGACGGCTTCCAATGCCGCCACGTAGCGGTCGAGTTGCGCTTCGACCATCGAGTGCGAGGCGATGGAGATTGTCACGACGTCACCGATGCCGTGGACGCCGTGACTAAGTCCGTGGACTGCCGATAGTGCGGGAAAGCCAGCGGTAAACAACACGCGTCCACCTCCGAGGGCGAGGTCGTCGGGTCCGCGATTGACCGACGAGACGATGGTCGTACCTGCCACCCGCGCCGGGGTAGCCGACGCCGCATTCATCACCACCGCGAGTGACTCAAGGACTGCGGGAGCCTGGGCGGCAGCTCGTCGTTCGGCACGCCGGACGGGGGCGTCATCGCGAACCCGAGCATCGCGGAGTTGTTGGTCGATGACCATGGCGCGGTCGGCTAGCGGCAGATCGCTCCGCAGGTCGATACCGGTGGTAAAGAAGTTGTTGCGTTGACCCGCAACCGGCTCGCGCGCAATGGTCACCTCAGCGACAACTCGACCGTCGCTAGATCCGCCTATCTCTGGCAGGACCGTGCCGAGGACTGCGAGCACGCCGGTCGTCACCGAAGGTCCACACAGTCGGACCCGCTCGCGTGGAACCGTCACGGTACGAAGACGAGTGATCTTGGGCGCGGCCACCGCTGGAGCCGAGACATTGAGCCGGGTCGGAACGATCGCCGCTGGTGTCGTGGACGGAAGGTCGTGTTCTCCTGCGGCTTCGGTCGGCCCCGCACGCCTCCAGGCGTCAATGCCCAAGGCCATGGCCGCGGCCAACTTGGGGAGCGTTGTCATCAAACCGACACCGGCAGCGCACGCGTCGGAGACGTAACCCCACATCGGCACTCGCCGGGACCACTCTTCTCCGCTGCGCTGGCCCGATGAGGCGCTTCCCGCTGGCGGGCCTTCCGCTGACAGTAGGCACCGCGCGATGGCAGATGCGGTACGACCGTCACCGAGCGCATGCGACATCTGCAGGATGACCACCCGACCGTGTCCGCCGGCTGCAGTTGGCAACTGGGTCAGGTCCCCAAAGACGTGCACGCGCCACAGTTCGTCGGGGGTTCGCCCGCCCGCTGCTGGCCCCCTGTCCATCATGTCGGCGATCGTCAGGAGGCAGTCCTCCCAGGTGTCGCCCGGGTGCAGACGAAACTGGTCATCGCGTATCGGGGTCCGCGTCCAGCGCGGGAAATCAAGATTCCCGGGCACCGGGTCGATCCGAAGGTGCAGGTCCGCGATTCGGTCCGCGCGCTCACGCAACTCGCCCAGGATCGCCCCTTCCCTGTGGTTGCCGTCCCGGTGGTTGCCGTCCCTGTGGTTGCCGTCAGCACCGTCCGCACTGAGGGCAAAGGCGTATAGCAGGAATTGGTCGGTAGGCGAATTCAGTGACCGCCAATACATCGCGGCGTCGGGTGGGCTGAGCGCTCGCACCGGACCTCCTCACCATCCGTCATTGTCACCGTGGGCATAATTCGTTGCAGTGCAGGCGTCGCACGCGCGACGTCGAGAAAGGCAACGACGTGTCCAGCAGTTCCCACTCCGCAACTTCAACTTTCGAGGAGCTAGGTCTCAATCCGACCACCCCGGTCATCGTAGGCGTTGGGCAGGCGGCCGAACGCCTGGACGACCCCGATTATGCGGCGCTCGGCGAGGCCGACTTAGCTGCGCGGGCAGTCACTGCAGCTCTTGCTGACGCCGGCGTCAACCAGGTCGCCCTGGCGGCGTCCGTCGATACCGCAGTTGCCGTTCGGTCATTTGAGAACTCCAGCCCGGCGTCCCAGTCACCATTTGGTCGACCGGACAACATGCCGCGCGCGGTCGCCGCTCGGGTCGGTATGGAGCCGCGACGCGCGGTTGTCGAAGTGACCGGTGGGCAGAGCCCACAGCACCTGGTGAACGAGTTTGGAGCCGAAATTGCTGCCGGTCGAGCCCGCGCGGTGGCGCTGTTCGGGGCCGAAGTGATGTCGACGGTGAGGCACGCACAGCGCAGCACTGACAGTAAACCCAACTTCGCCGAAACGATCGGCGGCCAACTCGAAGACCGCGGGTACGGAATCGGCGGCCTCATCTCCATTGAGGAGGTGAAACACGGGATCGTGATGCCGACTGCCCAATATTCGATTATCGAGAATGCCCGACGCCACCGGCTAGGGATGTCGGGAACCGAATACGCCCGATCGATGGGCGAATGGTTTGCCCCGATGACACGGGTCGCTGCCGAGAATCCGTTCTCGGCATCGACGGACGTGCACTCGGCCGACGACCTGTCGACACCCTCAGAGGGCAACCGGAGGGTCAGCGTCCCGTACACTCGTCGGCTGATAGCCCGCGATCAGGTCAACCAGTCAGCGGCCGTGATCCTGATGTCGGTCGCTTCTGCGCAGGCGGCAGGTATCGCGCCGGACCGCTGGGTGTTTCTACACGGACACGCCGACACCAGCGCTCAGCCGCTGCTGGGGCGACCCGATATCTCACGCGTTCCCACATCCGTCGCCGCCGTCCGTGAGGCGCTGCGCATGGCCGGGGTCTCCTTGGATGACGTCCACCACTTGGACTTCTACAGTTGCTTCCCGATCGCAGTCTCGCACGTGGCCGACGAATTGGGGCTCAAGCCCGACGACCCGCGCGGGCTCACGGTGACCGGCGGGCTCCCCTACTTTGGCGGCCCCGGAAACAACTATTCGATGCACGCGATCGCCGAGATCGTGCAGCGCGCACGGCGGGCACCCGGCAGCTTCGGGCTGGTGGGCGCGAACGGCGGGATGCTCAGTAAGTACTCGGTCGGCTTGTACTCCACCATCCCGACGCGGTGGCGGCCGTCGACCTCCGCTGGCATTCAGGCGGAACTGGACCGCGAAGGGTCGGTGTCCCTGGCCCGTTTCCCGAACGGTGAAGCAACAATCGAGTCGTTCGTGGTGATGTCCCCGGACTCGGGCCGACCGGCGGCCACCATCGTCGGGCGACTCGCGGACGGTTCCCGCTTCATGTCCGTGGCTGACTCGGATGACACCGACTTGCTCGAACTCCTGTCCGGCGACGCCGATCCCATCGGAACTACCGTGTATGTGCGGTCGACACCGGAGCGCAATTTTGTTGCGCTGTCGCGCGAAGAACTCGATACCCGCCATCCGCTGCCGCCGGTCGGGTTCGCCCAGCGCTACGAACATCTGGAGGTGCATTGTGATCGCCAAGTGCTTGAGATCACGATCAGGCGTCCCGAATCGCGCAATGCCTTGGATGCCACCACCAATGCCGAACTCAACGCAGTCTTCGACGCCTATTTTGCCGATCCCGACTTGCGAGTGGCGATTCTGACCGGCGCAGGCGACCGCGACTTTTCGGCAGGCAATGATCTGGCTGCGGGAGCGTCCGCTGCCGGATTCTCGATGCCCGCCAACGGGATTGCCGGACTCACGTCACGGCGGGAGATGCCTAAGCCAGTGATTGCCGCTGTCAACGGCGATGCCCTCGGCTCGGGTCTGGAGATTGTCCTGGCTTGCCACATCGCGGTGGCCGATAGCGAAGCAATGTTCGGGTTGCCCGAAGTCACAATGGGCCTGGTGTCGGGTGCGGGCGGACTTGTCCGACTGCCGCGAGCGATTTCACCGATGCTGGCGCGCGACATGGTCTTGACCGGTCGGCGCATTGACGCCGCCGAGGCGCTGGCACACGGATTGCTGTCCCGCGTCGCACCGCACGGATCGGTGCTCGAAGTTGCGCGAGCAGTAGCGGCCGACATCTTGGCTGCCTCGCCCGTCGCGATCAGTTCGTCCTTGGAATCGATGGAGCGCACGCAGACCCAATCCGACGTGGTCGACGCGGTCCTCGACAGCATGACCGCGTTCGACACCGTATTGGTCTCCGAGGACCATCACGAGGGAATTGCCGCGTTGGCCCAGAATCGGGAACCGCAATGGAAGGGTCGATGACCTGCACTGATCGCTAATTTCCGCGCAACCCTTGAATTACTTGGACATCCAAGTATATCGTGGTGGCCGTCACCAAAACGGATGCCCACGGAAGGACTCGCATGACTGCGTTGCGAACCATCGATCACTACTTGAACGGCGCACACGTCGCTGGAACCGGCGCCACCGCCGACGTCTACGACCCAAGTACCGGCCAGGTTCAGGCGACGGTTCCCCTCGCCTCGACAGCGGAGGTCGACAATGCCGTCGCCATCGCAAAGGAAGCGCAGAAGACGTGGGCCGCGTTCAATCCGCAGCGCCGCGCCCGCATCCTGATGAAGTTCATTGCTCTCGTCAACGAGAACATGGATGAGCTAGCCGAACTGCTGTCCAGCGAGCACGGTAAGACTCTCGAAGATGCTCGCGGCGACGTGGTTCGCGGCCTCGACGTCATGGAATTTGCCGTCGGCATCCCGCACCTCCTCAAGGGCGAGTACACCGAGAACGCTGGCACCGGCATTGACGTCTACTCGATGCGCCAGCCGCTAGGCGTGGTTGCCGGAATCACGCCGTTCAACTTCCCGGCGATGATTCCCCTGTGGAAGGCGGGCCCGGCCTTGGCTTGCGGCAACGCCTTCATCCTCAAGCCATCTGAGCGTGACCCGTCGGTCCCGGTCCGTCTTGCCGAGATCTTCAGCGAGGCAGGACTGCCCGATGGCGTATTCCAGGTGGTGCACGGTGACAAGACCGCCGTCGACGCGCTGCTGGTGCACCCGGATGTGAAGGCCGTGGGCTTCGTCGGGTCGACCGACATCGCGCAGTACATCTACGAGACGGCTGCAGCCAACGGCAAGCGCAGTCAGTGCTTCGGCGGCGCCAAGAACCATATGATCATCGCCCCGGACGCCGACCTCGACCAGGCTGTTGATGCACTCGTCGGTGCCGGATACGGTGCCGCTGGCGAGCGATGCATGGCGATCTCGGTGGCCGTCCCAATCGGCGACGCGACCGCTGATGCGCTGCGCGCCAAGCTGATTGAGCGAGTCTCCGCACTCCGTGTCGGCCACAGCCACGACCCGAAGGCCGACTACGGCCCGCTGATCACCGCGGCCGCCCGCGACCGCGTGATCGATTACATCAATCAGGGCGAGGCCGCTGGTGCCGATCTGGTGATCGACGGACGCGGCAAGGGCTCCACCGACGCCACGTTTGAGGGCGCCGACCTGTCGGGCGGCTACTACGTCGGCCCCACCCTGTTTGACCACGTCACCAAGGACATGTCGATCTACACGGACGAGATCTTCGGCCCGGTGGTGTGCATCGTCCGCGCGCACGACTACGAAGCAGCCCTCGCCCTCCCGACCGAGCACGAGTATGGCAACGGCGTGTCGATCTTCACCCGCGACGGCGACACGGCACGCGACTTCACCTCCCGCGTCGAGGTCGGGATGGTCGGCGTCAACGTGCCGGTCCCCGTCCCCGTGGCCTACCACACGTTCGGCGGCTGGAAGCGTTCCGGTTTCGGCGACCTGAACCAGCATGGACCTGCGTCGATTATGTTCTACACGAAGACCAAGACGGTCACGTCGCGCTGGCCTTCGGGCATCAAGGAAGGCGCCGACTTCGCTATGCCGCAGATGCACTGATCCGACGACCGACGAGAGAAAAGGCACCGGCAGGAATCCCCATGCCCTATCCGAAATTGCTTGATGACGACCGGATCGTGGTCGAAGCGGCGCGCGATTTCGCCCGCAAGCGGTTGGCACCGTATTCCCTCGAATGGGATGCGCAATCGCACTTCCCTGTCGACGAGATGCGGGAGGCCGCTTCTCTGGGAATGGCAGGCATCTACACGAGCGAGGACGTCGGCGGTTCCGGTCTACGCCGGATCGACGGGGTGCGGATCTTTGAGGAACTCGCGAAGGCCGACCCGGTCACCGCAGCGTTCCTGTCGATCCACAACATGTGCACGTGGATGGTCGACACGTACGGCACCCCCGCTCAACGCGAGCGGTGGGTGCCGAAGATGGCGTCGATGGAATTCATCGCCAGCTACTGCCTCACCGAACCGGGTGCCGGTTCGGATGCCGCAGCGCTGTCGACATCTGCACGGCGCGACGGCGACGGCTTTGTCCTCCGCGGGAGCAAGCAGTTCATCTCCGGCGGAGGCGTCTCCGACGTCTACGTGGTGATGGCGCGCACCGGCGATGCCGGCGCACGCGGGATCTCCACATTTGTGGTGCCAAAGGATGCGCCGGGTCTCTCGTTTGGACCACCCGAGGCGAAGATGGGTTGGAACAACCAGCCGACCGCACAGGTGATCTTCGACGACGTCCGGGTGCCCGCCGACGCCTTACTCGGCGGCCCGGACGCTGAAGGCACCGGCTTCTCCATTGCCATGAACGGACTCAACGGCGGGCGGCTGAATATTGCCGCGTGCTCATTGGGTGGAGCACAGTCCGCATACGACAAGACGTTGGCGTACACCGCAGAGCGCGAAGCGTTTGGCAAGCCGCTGATACAAGAGCCGACGATCGCAGCGACGCTCGCCGACATGGCGATCGCACTCGAGGCCTCACGACTAATGCTGTGGCGGGCGGCCGATGCGCTCGATGCGGACGACCCAGACAAAGTCGAATTGTGCGCGATGGCGAAGCGATTCGTCACCGAGAGCTGTTTCACTGTTGCTGACCAGGCATTGCAGTTGCATGGCGGCTACGGGTACCTGCATGAGACAGGTATTGAAAAGATCGTCCGGGATTTGCGGGTGAACCGCATTCTTGAAGGAACCAACGAAATCATGCGGATGGTGATTGGCCGTGCTGAAGCACAGCGCGCCGCCGCAAGCCAGAAGGGCACACGATGAGCAGAATCGCTTTCCTCGGACTCGGTCACATGGGTGGACCGATGGCCGCGAATCTCGTTACCGGCGGACACGAGGTAGTTGGTTTCGACCTCGTCCCCGAACTGCTGTCAGCGGCTGTCGCGACCGGAGTTAAGGCGGCGACATCGGCCGAAGAGGCCGTCTCGGGCGCTGACGCCGTCATCACGATGTTGCCGAGCGGCGCTGCGGTACGCGCGGTGTACGAAGCGGTGATCCCACATGCGACACCGGGTCAGCTGTTCATTGATTCGTCGACAATCTCCGTCGAGGATGCACGCGCCGTGCACGACCTGGCCGAGGCCGCCGGATTGATGCAGCTCGATGCGCCGGTGTCCGGCGGAGTGAAGGGTGCGACGGCAGGAACGCTGGCGTTCATGGTTGGCGGCAGTGCGACGTCGCTGGCGGCGGCGCAGCCGATTTTGGCACCCATGGCGGGAAAGGTCGTGGCATGCGGTGGCTCGGGCAACGGCCAGGCAGCCAAGCTGTGCAACAACATGATCCTGGCGGTGCAGCAGATCGTCGTCGGTGAGGCATTCACGCTCGCCGAGAAACTCGGATTGTCGGATCAGGCACTGTACGACGTCGTCACCGGGGCGACCGGCAACTGCTGGGCGCTGCAAGCCAACTGCCCGGTTCCCGGTCCGGTGGAGTCGGCACCGTCAACAAACGAGTTCCGTCCGGGTTTTGCAACGTCCCTGATGAACAAGGACTTGCACCTGGCAATGGACGCGGTGTCGAAGACCGGTGCGACTGCCCCCTTGGGGTCACATGCCGCGAAGCTGTACGACGAATTCGCGTCGGAGCACAGCGACTTGGACTTCAGTGCCATAATCGAGACGCTGCGCTGAGCTGACAACAGACGGGCCGCCAGCAATAGTCGTTGGAGGGAGTGGCGTGGCCGAGGTTGATCGCGAGTCCAGTCTGCATGACCCGATTGCCTTGGCCCGTCGCAACTGGGAGGACGCCGGTTGGGGTGGCGACATCGCCGACGGCATGGAGGCGGTCACTTCAGTGATGCGCGCGCATCAGATTATGCTGGCGCGCGTCGAGCAGCAGTTGAAGCCGTTCGGCCTCACCTTCGCCCGGTACGAATTGTTGCGACTCCTTGCCTTCACTCGGCAGGGCTCGCTCCCCATTTCGAAGGCAAGCGATCGTCTGCAAGTTCACGTTTCGTCGGCGACGCATGCGATTGCTCGGCTTGTCGATGCGGGTTTGGTGGAGCGGATCCCGCACCCTACGGATGGTCGGACCACGTTGGTCTCTATCACCACTGACGGTCGTGACCTAGTCGAGAAGGCCACCATCGTGCTGAACGGCGGCGTGTTCGCCGATGTGGGAATGCCGGTCGAGCAGTCTCGTCAGCTGGTCGACGCCATCCGCACCCTGCGGCACTCCCACGGCGACTTTTAGCGTCGGCTACCGGCGTCAGAGGTGCCCGACCGGGGCTAGTCGATGGCCGTATCGAATTCGATGAATCGGACGCGTCGCCCAGGATTGGTGTTGGTTTGATTCGCGCGCAGGGCGTCGAGTTCGTTTGCGAAGATTCGTTCCACCCGCGCTCCCGAGCTGGGCGAACCATCGGAGACCACTACTGCCCACACTCCGTTGCCAGCACCGCTGCTCACCGGTTGGGTTTCCGTTTTCGGTTCCGGACGGACTTGGGAGCTGTGGCCGCTTTCGGCCGCGGAGCGTGGGCGCACTGCGGTGGCGGCAATGTCTGCCCAGGCTGCGGTAGCACGCGGGTTTTCGAGCGCCTGCCGGAGGAGTCGGCGTAGTCCGTCACCGGCTTCGCGCGCGAAGCGATCGAAGTCGTCGGGTCCCCGGTCGTCGGGTCCGAAGTCATCTGTTGTGGCCATGGTCTCCATCCTCCTGATGAACTGGCTGCCGCGCCACCAAGTTAGTACCGTCAACGCTGTTACCTGCATTTCAGGTACCCGGACGAGCCCGCCGTACCCGGACCGCGACAAGACGGTGGTTGAGGAATTCTCATGCACTGGCTCGTGCTCATCATTTCCGGCGTTTTTGAGGCAGTCTGGGCAACGGCGCTCGGCAAATCTGAGGGCTTTTCACGCCTCGGACCGAGCATCATTTTTGCCGTCACTGTCATCATCAGCATGGGCGGACTCGCCTTCGCCATGCGTGAGCTCCCGACCGGCACCGCGTATGCGGTGTGGGTCGGCATTGGTGCCTCGGGCGCGGTGGCCTACAGCATGATGACCGGTGCCGAGGCAGCCAGCATCGCAAAGATCGTCTGCATCATCGCGATCGTCGCTGGCGTTGTCGGCCTGAAGCTAGCGAGCTAACCCCACCCCGGGCTGGATCACTCCAGCCGCCATCGCCGTTCGACCGCCCCTTACGCTGCCGCATCCTCGGCCAGCGTAAGGGTGCGTCGCGCGTGCGACCGCACCAGCCGACGCTTACTGCCCGGGCGAGCCGGGTCGGCCGGAATAATGAACCACGGATGATGATCGGTCCCCATGAAGACTTCCCAGCCTCCGTGGTGAACCTTCGTGTGGTGCATCCGGCACAACAGCACCGAGTTCGCCAGACTGGTCTCCCCGCCCTCCGACCACGGAACAATGTGGTGCGCATCGGTCCACCCGACCGGACGCCCACACCCCGGAGCCGCACAACCCCGATCCCGAGCCTCCAGGCCCTTACGGATCTGGACCGTCACCGCCCGATGCTCCCGCCCCACATTGAGAGCCGACCCGTCACCATCAACCTCAATCCGACGAAGCGCGGCATCACACAGAACCAAACCCACGGTCGGACTCGACACCGGCCCGGTAAACCCAAGCGAAGCAACCTGCCCCGCACCGCCGGCACCCGAACCTGCACTCCCCGAGCCAGATTCGACCGCAACGGGGACCAACAGACTCACGTGCGGCAATACCCCACCGTTGGTCGGCCGATCATTCCGGGCCAAGTACGTCCGCACAATCTGACCGAACGCATCTGCCCGACGCTGCCCAGCATTGCGCGGGTCCCGACTCCCATCGGGCTGCAACACCGGCCGACACAGCGGATCTAGGGCCTGCAACAGTTCCTCACCCAGTACCGCATCCACATCGATCGCGACATTGGTCCGACCGTCAGCCCCGACCACCACACTCATCTCGTTGAACTCAACGTTCTCCGCAACCGGAACCCCATCGAAGCCCTCCTCAACGATGGGCTCCAACTCGATCGCAAGCTCCCGAGCCCGATTCCGAACATCGGAGGGACGCTCCTGCACCATCAACCGCCGAGCCACCTGGACCTCGGCGTCCGAATCAAGCTCAACCCGCCTGCCAACAAAGGCCAAGCCCTCACCAACAGCATCGGCATGCTCAATAGCGACCGCACCAACCCGAGCCTGCGAAGCCAGCCCCGCCAACGCTGGCACCGACTCAAACGCCTTCCCCACCCGCGACAACCGGTAAGCCACCGCTGGCGGAACACCCAACCCCAACAACAGATCCACCCCGGTCTTCAACCGCTTACGCGCTGGAACCCCGATCCGCGCCGCACTCTGCAGCGTCTGAGCCAAGAGCGTGTTCGCCACATTCAGCAAACGCACCCCCTCCACCAGCACAGCAAGCACCTCGCGATCGTCGGCCCCCGTAGACGAAGCCCCAGCCAGCAGACCCGCGAGCGACCCAGCACCGGCCTCGCTCTCCACCCCGGAAAGCTCATCCGACAGCCGATCAGCGAACTCTTTGACCACTTCAGAAACGCTCATGACGCCTCCCCTTTCGAGTAACGAGCGGTAACCACCTTTTGCCGTCGCACCACCCACCCTTACTTCCTCAGCAGTGCCGTGGAAGCAGTTGGTGTCGCCGTGTGCCGCGACGCGCTTTTAAGTTTTCAAAGAACACCATCCACTCGAACAAACTCGAGTAGTTGATGTGATCTACGTTACTCTGATGATTCGACTAGCACAAGTGTTCGATCGAAAAACATAGACCGCTTCTGACCAGTGCATGAGCTACGGCTCGGCCACCCCAACACGAGCCGCAAACACGGCCGCATGATCATTTCCCGCAACTCGGTGAGCGCGGCCAAACTGTTCGACCGCATTGATGTGATCATCGGTTGCGGATCACTTTGGATGTTCCGAGGTACCAGACCGCACCTGTCAGGAGCCAGATCGCGGTGATGACACCGAGTGTCCGGAATATGGAAAATAGGTCGTCTCGTTGCCGCTTCGACCAAGGAGTCCCGAACAACTCGGCACTGACAGTCCTACGACTGCCAGCGTGGCGTGCGCTTCTCCAGGAATGCCGAGATACCTTCTTGCGCATCGCATGTGACGGCGTTGGTAGCCATAACTTCGGTCATGGCGGCGTAGGCGTCGGGTTCGGTGCGATCGATCTGGTCGTAGAAGGCGCGCTTGCCTACCGCGAGCGTGTCGCCGCTGAACTGCCCGATCCGGCCCGCAAGTTCCGCGACGGTGTCGTCGAGCGCTTCTGCAGGCACGGCACTGTTGATGAGACCCCAATCGACTGCGGTCGCGGCGTCGATCATGTCGCCCGTCAGCAGCATCGACATGGCGCGCTTGCGGCCGATCGCACGGCTCAGCGCCACCATCGGCGTGGAGCAGAACAGTCCGATCCGAACACCCGGGGTCGAGAATCGAGCATTGTCGGCGGCAATCGCGAGATCACAAGTGGCCACAAGCTGGCATCCCGCAGCCAATGCCATGCCCTGAACCTGGGCGATGACCGGTTGCCGAACCGCGTGAACGGTCGCCATGAGCTCGGTGCAGGCGGCGAAAATTTCCCGTTCATCGTCGACGGTCCGATCGACGATTTCGGAAAGGTCATGTCCAGCAGAGAACGCTGGCCCGTGCGCCTTGATCACGATGACTCGCACATCCGAGTCAGCCCCGAATGCCAGCAACTCACGAGTCGCCGCTCGCATTGTGCTCAGCGACAACGGGTTTCGACGTGCGGAATCGTCAAGGGTAAGCACGCCGACGCCGTCGACGACGGCTGCGGACAACGCAGGCACAGAAGTCATGCCCCCATTGTCGGCCAAACCATCTCGCAGCGCGGCTACTTCAGGGCCGACAGCACCCGGTCGGCGTGGACATTCATGTTTGTTTCGGACGCGATCACATCGGCCACGATGCCGTCGGTGCCGATCGCAAACGTGACGCGCTTGGTCGGCATACCGACCTTGACGAGAACGGATCCCCGGCGCACTCCGTAAGCCTTGGCGACCGAGCCATCAACATCGGAGAGCAACGGGTAGTCGAGACCGTGCTTGTCAGTCCAGTCTTTCTGCTTGCCGACGTCGTCGGCGCTGATGCCGACGCGCTGCACACCGGCTTGATCGAACTCGGTGGCGAGGTCGCGGAAATGGCACGCCTCTTTGGTGCAGCCGGGGGTAAACGCGGCCGGATAGAAGAACAGTGCGACGGGCCCGTTGGCCAGCAGTTCCGACAGTCGCTGGGTGTTGCCGGTTTGGTCGTACAACTCGAAATCCGGTGCGGTATCGCCGATCTTCATAAACGCCAACCCTACTCGCCTTGAACGACACGCCTCACGCCTCAACATGCACCGATCTGTTCTAGCGGTAACAATGGCTCCATGATCACCGTCGAACACCTGAGCAAGAGATACGGCGACTTCGTTGCCGTCGATGATGTTTCGTTTGTCTGCAAGCCCGGTCGTGTCACCGGCTTCTTGGGACCGAACGGCGCAGGCAAGTCGACCACCATGCGCATTATCGCTGGCCTCACCCCTCCGACGTCGGGTTCGGCGACGATCAGTGGCGTCCCCTATCGCGACATCCCAAACCCGGCGACCCAGGTCGGCGTTCTTCTCGACGCCTCCGCGCAGCATGCCGGCCGCAGTGGCAAGGAAACTCTCCGCCTCTCGGCGATGACGATGGGTCTGCCCGCTTCGCGCGTCGACGAGGTTCTCACGATGGTGGGTTTGACGCCCAGCGAGAGCAGTCGACGCGTCCGCAACTACTCGCTCGGTATGCGACAGCGCCTCGGGATTGCGAACGCCCTGCTCGGCAACCCGCAGATTCTGATCTTGGACGAGCCGGTCAACGGCTTGGATCCGGCGGGCATCCACTGGATGCGCATGCTGCTGCGCGACTACGCCAATCGTGGCGGCACCGTGTTGCTGTCGAGCCATCTGCTGCACGAGTTGGAGATCATCGCCGACGATCTCATCGTCATCGGCAATGGCCGGATTGTGGCGCATGGCCCGAAGGACGAGCTTCTGGCCGGGGTTGGCACTCGGGTGCGATCCGGTGACGACGCCAAGCTTGGTCAAGCGTTGGCGGCGGCGGGCTTCACTCTCCGAGATGCTGAGGATGGCGGCTTCCACGTGGAGGCCGAACCAGAGCAGGTGGGACGGGTCGCGCTCGACAACCAGGTACCCCTCATCGAATTGCGAGCCGGCGACAACACCGGACTCGAAGCCATGTTCTTGCAGCTCACTGCGCAAACTCAGCGTGAGCCCATCAACCAGGGAGCTATCTGATGAGCACCACGTTTGCTGCAGTCGACAACCGTGCACCGGGGATCCCCATGTCGCGCCTAGTCCGTGTGGAAATGCGGAAGCTATTCGACACCCGTGCCAGCATGGGCCTACTGATCGCCATGGGTGTCCTTACAATTCTGATCGCTGCCGTCTCGGTGCTGGCGAATATCAACCACTACCGGGATGCTCCGACGTCATCGTCCGATATCGGCGACCCGCTCTCGTTCGGCGACCTCTTCACCTCGATGAGTATCCCGATCGGCATCATTTTGCCGGTGATGGCGATTTTGCTGGTGACTTCCGAGTGGAGTCAGCGGACCGCGCTCGCCACGTTCACGATGGAGCCCCGCCGCGAGCGGATCGTTATTGCGAAGCTCGCGACTTCGCTCATTGCTGCTGCCGGTGCCGTGGTGTTCGCGTTGATCGTCGCGGCCATCGTGAACGTTCTGGCCGGGTTGTTTGTTGACGGTGCCGGGTCGTGGAATCTTTCGGTTGGGCAGATCGGCCAGATGTTCCTGATCCACGCCTTGGGAATGCTGGTCGGCTTCGGTTTCGCCGCGCTCTTCCTCAACACCCCCGCGGCGATCGTCGCCTACTTTGTGCTTCCGATTGCGGTGTCCCTCGTGTCGTCGCTGGTGCCGTGGATTAACGAGAATCTCTCCGAATGGATCAACACCGATCGCGCTGGTGCCCCGTTGCTCAGCGGTGCCCCGATGACGGGGGCGGACTGGGCACACGTCCTTGTGGCCTTCGGCATCTGGATTCTCCTGCCGCTCGGGTTCGGTATCGCCCGCATCATGCGGTCCGAAGTTAAGTAGTCGGGTTGGGGCGACGTGGCCAGAGATTGGTTTCGCTCTACCGAGTGGACGCCCGAGGTTGAGGCGGAGTTCGACGTCCGACTTCAGCGCGCCCGCAAATACAAGCGCCCGCAGTACCTGCGGGTCCAAGGGGTGACGCTGAAGCGGGCGGGCGACGTCGAAACTGCTCGTGAGCTGTGGCTGCGGGTATTGGACGAAGAGGACAACTCTGAGTCGGCCTCCGCGTTAGAGCACCTCGCCGATTCGTGGACACTCGAGGATCCGGCCCGCGCGATCGATTACTACCGAACGATGCTCGCCGACTTCCCCGATCTCAAGAGCACCAGTTGCACCGCACCTATCAAGTTCGCCGAACTGCTCCTCGATCGCGGCGAGCCGTCGGACATCGTCGAAGCGGATGCTGCGCTCGCCTTCCCGTTGGGGATCGCGCCACTTCCCGACATGGATTTCCGTCGGCAGGTGGCCCTCGCTCGCCTCGGCCGAATCCGGGGCGATAACGCTGCTGTGCGCTCGGCGGCCCGGACCGCGTTGGAACTCGCTGCCAAAGGACCGATCTTTACCTACCACCCCAATGTTGGGCTGGTCGATACCGATGCGAAGACACTCCAGCAACTCCGACGACTAGTTCGCTTTCCTCGACTCGCTCCGATTCCCCGGCTAACTACCCGCGGCTAGCTCACAGCGCCAACGAGGGGTCACGGCCCGACCGGGTAGTGACTCCGAATTGCGAGGCGGTTCCACGCATTCATCACGATGGCCAGCCAACTGATCGCCGAGATCTGCTCGGAGGTGAGGGAGCCGTTGTCCCACACCTGGGGCTCTGGCACCGGCAGCTGGGTCACTTCCTCGGCAAGTGCGATCGCCGCCTGCTCCTGGTCGGAGAAGTACTGGGACTCCCACCACGCCGCGATCACGGCGAGACGGTCGGCGCTCTCCCCTTTCGCTATGGCGTCGCGGGTGTGCATTCGCAGGCAGAACGCACAGCCGTTGAGCTGCGACACTCGGATCTTCACCAACTCAACCAGCAGCGGATCGAGGCCTGCGGCGTCGAGCGCCGAAGCCACCGAGGCGTCGAGGCCAGCCAGCAATTTGTACTGCGCCGGGTGCTCCTTGCTCAGGTTGACAGTGACTGCCATCGGATCGAGATCAGGGTCCATTTTGTTTGGGCCTCCCATTCTTGATGCTTTGCACGCTACGCCGAGGGTCCGACAATTTTTGTCCTCCCTGAGTTGGTTGCCGCCGATACCGAACCGGCACCGTCTGACTAATGTCGACGGCATGGCGTTTACTGGTTTTCCCGAAGCGGCCCTCGACTTCTACGACGACTTGGAAGCCGACAACAGCAAAGTATTCTGGGATGCGCACCGCGACACTTATCGCGGCAGCGTGGCAGCCCCGATGGTCGCGCTCACCGATGATCTCGCCGACATGTTTGGTGCGGCAAAAGTCTTTCGCCCGAACCGGGACGTCCGCTTTTCGAAAGACAAGACGCCTTACAAGACGCACCAGGGTGCATTCGTCGCGGTCGCTCCGGCGACGGGCTACTACGTCGAGATCGCAGCGCCCGGCGTCAAAGTCGCTTCCGGTTTCTATCACGCCGACACCGAACGTCTCGCGCGGATTCGCCGGTCCATCGATGAGGAACTCCACGGTGCCGAACTCGAACACATCCTCGAGGTCCTGAAGCGTAAGGGCTGGGAGATCGGTGGTGACCGACTCAAGACTGCTCCCCGCGGGTGGAGCGTGGACCATCCACGGATCGAACTGCTCCGGCACCGGTCCCTGACGGTGACCCGCAACTATGGTTTCGCCGACATCATCCACACTCCCGAACTGGCCGACCAAGTGCGCAAACATTGGCGCGAAACCCGCCCGCTACTCGACTGGCTGGTGCAGCACGGATAGCGGCCACAAGCAGCAAGCCGCCCCGACCGGTATTGGTCGGGGCGGCTTGTTCTAGTTTGACGAGTCAGAGTCCGGCAATCTTCGGCGGGACGTACGGGTCGTGGTCGGCCATTAGTTTCTCCACGCGCGCCTCGTCGATCCGCGCCATCACATGCGTCTGCTCCTGGCGGTCGCGAACCACTTTCGACAACGTGAATGTGCTCGACACCAGGAACAGTAGGGTGATGCCGATGTAACCGCGCTGCCATGCATCCATCGGCAGGTACGCCATCCCAATCAGCGCTGCGGCCATGCTGACTCCGAAGGCAATCATCGACTGAACGTAGAAAGCGGCCGTGTTGGACTGGGGAACTGTTCGTGTATCCATGCCTTAAGGGTGTCCGGCGCGGCCGCCGTGCAACTCCGAAAAGTTACGCAGATTCGCCACGCACTTACGCACAGGTAGGCGACCTCAGCGGGACCGGTAATGCAGGTACACGGTGCCGCCGTCGAACCGTCGTTGCTCGACGAGTTCCAGGTCAAGAAGCGCACCTTCGACGAGGGCGCGTCGTCCCCCACCCAGTACTTTTGGCGCAACAAACAGGTGGAAGTCGTCGATCATTCCGGCGCGCATCGCCGGCCCTGCGGTGGTTGGTCCGAAGATCTCAACGGAACCCTCCGCCTCGGAAACGATCCGAGCAAGCTCCGGTAGCTGCAGATCCGCGACGAGGCGACAGCGCCCGTTACCCAGATCTGCGTTCGTCAGCGTCGACGACGCCACTACCTTCTTAATTGCCCGCCAGCGTCGACCAAACTCTTGCTCATCGGGCGAGACGTCGGCGTCGGCGGGAAGGTCTTCCCAGTACTGCATCAGCGCGAAGGTTTTGCGCCCCAGCACTTCCGTTGAGACCTCAGTCATCCGCTCCAGGTGCGCGGCGAAGATCTCCGGACTGGGCGCAAACCATTCAAAACTACCGTCGGCGTCTTCGACGAAACCGTCGAGCGACATCGTCGTCGAATAGCTCAAAGTACCCATCGGAAATCACCTTTCCAGGAGGTTAAAGAACCTTTTTCACAACACTCGACTTAAGCTGCATCTGGCCGAAACCAGGCACCTTGGCATCAATGTCGTGGTCGCCCACGCCCTCGCCGATGAGACGAATTCCGCGAACCTTGGTGCCAATCTTGACGACGCCGCCACCGGCACCCTTCACCTTCAGGCTCTTGACGATCGTCACCGTGTCGCCGTCTTCGAGGACATTGCCGACGGCATCTTTGATGACGTCATCGGCTGCGACGTCAGCATCTTCGCTGGGCGACCATTCGTGAGCACACATCGAGCAGACGAGGAGAGCACCCGAATCGTAGGTGTACTCGCTTTCACACGCCGGGCACGGCGGCAACTGATCAGACATGCGTGCGACGCTACAACATCTTGGCCCGGTCAGGCATTTGGCTGCTCAAGCGGTATGGACGGTTCAGTGGACGTCGATGGCTCACTGGCAGCGGGTGGGGCCGCGTCAGCCGGCGCCGCGGGTGCCGGTGCGGTTGCGCGCTCACGCATGATGCCAAAGTGGCGGACCGTGCCGGAGACGCTCGTCAGCTTCGCGGGCTTGGTCCAAGTACGCATACCGTCGGAACTGTCGGAGTAGACGTAGTCGCCGGCCTTGTATGAATCGAGGTACAGCCGCCACGTGCCGTTCGGCAATTGCGTCACGGCGGGGCCTTCGACAAGGGTGCCCCAATCTCCCGGGGTCACATACGAATACCGCCCGCGCAGTGTTGGCGCGACCGCATGCTGGATCGTCTTCTTGGTCTCGTTCTTCGTGAACGCATGGTAGGTGGAACCGACCTTCACGATGGTCGTATCAATGTGGTCGGCACCGATGCCGTCGAGCGCCACGGGAAAGCTCCACAGGGTGAGCGACGAATTGAGCGCAGTCATCAGGTACGGAACAAAGCCGCCACCGGCCGACATGGAGACGATGATGTTCACGGTGTTCCCGTCGACGAACCATTCCGGTGCCCACGCCTTTGTGGTGAACGGCGACAGGGACGGTCCGTCACGGAATCCGGCCGACCCGTTAACGCCGGGTAGCGGTAGCGGCCCCTTGCCGTCGCCCGTTCCGGGAAGGAAGGCGCAGCAGAACGGGAGCGGCCAGTTCTTCATCGGCGTCCAATTCGCCAGGTCAGGACTGCTCGCGAAGCCAATGCTCGTATCGCCGGTCGTGTAGGTGATGTAGTACAGGCCGTTGGTGTGCCGGACAATGCTCGGGTCGCGGACCACGCCGGCGGGCGGGCGGTAGGCGGCCTTCTTCAGGAGTTGGAAGTCAGTGCCGTCGCTAGATGTGTAGACGTCCATGTCGCGGACGCTGGAATTGCTGAAGCCCACCATCGTGTACTTCCACCCCGGAGATGGCGCCGGCTCGGCAGCCGCAACGCCGGGCGAAGACACAACCAGTGCGATTGCGGCAAATAGGACGACGAAGGTGCTGACAAGACGAGGCCGATCGATGGGAGACACGTGTCCCAGAGTCGACGATCCAACTCGAATCATCAACCCCTTCTGTCACAGCAGCCCCAAATCGTTACCCGACGCTAAGCCGCGATTCGAATCCGCAACCAGTCGTACATCCCCGACCGTGCTTTCGCGGCCATCGATGTCGGATGGGCGGTGAAGGCGTGCGGCGATTCCGGATAGACGTTGAGGTCGACCTCCACACCCGCCGTCATAAGTCGCCCGACCATCGCCAGATTGTCGTCGAGCAGGATGTCGTCGGCCCCAACTACTAGATGAACCGGCGGCAGACCGCGCAAATCAGCGTAGATCGGCGAAACATCCGCGATGGTTCGATCCGCACAATCCCCCAGGTACGCCTGCAGGAAATACTCATCAGCAATGAGTCGCCCCGCTGGCGTTTGACCGGAAAGGTCGTAGGTGCCGCAGTCCAGGACGGCACCGCAGTAGTTGTTGATGCCACGTTCGCGAAGGCGGATGAGAGTCGTGGCGACCAGCGTAGATCCGGCCGAGAGCCCAAGCATTGCCAGTCTGGCAGTCCCGAACCTAGCCTGAGCGTTCTCGACAAGCCAGAGCGCCGCCGTCTCACAATCGTCCGGCGCCGAGGGCCAGGGATGCTCCGGAGCGAGCCGATAGTCGACGCTAACCACAGCGACTCCGAGTCGATCCGCGAGCTGCCGATTCCGCGTATCGCTGCCAGCCGCAGAACCCAAGTAGAAGCCGCCAGCGTGCATCTCCAGCACGACGCCTGCGGGTGGGACCTCCGTTGGCAGATGAATTCGAACGTCGACGGTCGTGCCGCCTGCGTTTACGGTCTCGGTCGATGGCTCAGGCCAACAGATTCCGGGAGCGGCCTTCCCCGCGCGGGCCGCGTGAAGCTCGTCCAACGTTGTCGGCCCACGTCCCGGAGTCCGATCGGCATAGAAAGCCCGCGACTCTTCGACGAGTGGTAGCAACGCTGGATCAATTAGAGAGTGGAGACCAAGTCGCATTAAGTGCACTTTACGAGTGCGGCGTGCGTTGTTCGACTGCTGGTCGTGGATATCTGCGGCACACGCTCTTACGATTGCCTGATGGGCATCAGTATGGACAACGTCGGGATCGTCGTGGAGAACCTAGACGGTGCCATCGCCTTCTTCCGCGAGCTGGGCCTTGACCTCGAAAACCGGGCGACCATCGAAGGCGACTGGGCTGGCCAAGTGACCGGTCTAGGTTTTCAGCGGGTCGAGATCGCCATGATGAACGCACCAGACGGCAGCGGCAAGCTCGAACTGTCGCGGTACATCGAACCGGAGGTGATCGCCGATCACCGGAACGCGCCGGTGAATGCGCTCGGCTACCTCCGGGTGATGTTCGCCGTTGACGACATTGACGACACCCTCGCCCGCCTGGCCAAACATGGTGCCGAACTTGTCAGCACCGACGTAATCAATTACGAAAACGTCTACCGACTTTGCTACGTACGCGGCCCCGAGGGAATCCTAATTGGGTTGGCGCAAGCGGTTCACTGATCTGAGGCACGCCGCTCAGTCGTGCAACACGAGTTCGAGTATTTGTTGTGTGTGCCCGGGGATCTCGGACTCGGCGAGGCCGCCGATGATGTCACTCAAAGTCAGAATCTCGTCAACGACCAGGGCATCGTTCGAGACCAGCCTGGCCGGGATCTTAGAGACAAGTTCACGATCACTGAGGACGGGCCCATTCACCCGGGGTGGCTCTACGACAGTGTCAGCAACACCTACACGCTCAGCGGCCTCAAGGAACTCGTCGTAGGAGAGGCGAAACGGCGTGGTGTCGAGCATTGATGACTTTCCTCCTGACCCGGATAATCCGCTCATCGATCTGCCATCTCCCACGGCGCCTGAGGTAGGACGGTGCCGGTTTCGAGCAGCGACTTGAGGTTGGCCAGCACGGCTGGCCAACCCTTCGAGATGCCGTTGAGCATTTCTTTGTTCGGAAGATTCTCGTGGGTCACGGTGAGGCGGACGATGTCTTGGTGAGACTCCACCAGGAACGTGACCGTGGAGGGTGCCCGTTGGGTCGACTCTTCCGGAGAGTCCTCGAAAGTGATCACCAGACGCCTTGGAGGTTCAGCCTCGAGGACTTCCCCGGTGACGTCGACGGTGCCGCTACCGTCAGTTCGACGATGCTCCCACGCTGACCCCGGCTGCCAGTCCGAGACGTTGGCATGACCCCAGTACTCGGCGGTGAGATCAGCGTCGGTCAACGCCTTCCACACCTGCTCCGGCGTTGCCTTGATGTAAGTCACGTACACATAGTTCGGAATCATGGCGTCCTCTTCTGCTCTGGCTTTGATGTCGGCGAGCGCGTCGAGTCGGGGCTTGTCGAACGCTGCGATCCAGCGCTGCTCGATGTCGTGGATGGGTGCCGGGTTGAGGTAGTGAAGACGCTCTCGCCCTCGTCGTACGACCGTCACGAGGTTGGCCCGTACGAGAACGTCGAGGTGCTGTGTCACGGATTGCCGCGACATGTCTAACTGCTCGCACAACTGACCGAGAGTCTGTCCATTTTCCGCGCGCAGGCGGTCTAGAAGCCGTCGGCGGGTCGAGTCTGCCAACGACTTGAAGATCGGATCCATATCCACACGACCCATTATGCAGGTATTTACTTGCCTATTTCAAGGGTTGTCGGCCGCCAGGCATTCGCACCGATGATTAGCGCGTACGGATCGCCCTTCAGTGCAGCATGATGGAGCCATGGCGAAACTGCGGCTCCTGCAGATTGGGATCGACCCCAACGTCGTTGACTTCTCGCCGTGGCCCGGCCAAAACGCAGACCTCTTGTTCGAACGCATTGCCATAGCCCAGGCCGCCCTGCGCGACGCCGGCTTCGACGTGACCGAATGCCTTGTGCCCGACGACGTGGACGCGGCAGAGAGCAGTGTGCGCCGAGCGTTCGCCGGACACGAGTTCGATGTCGTCGAAGTCGGATCCGGATTGCGTGCATCAAACGATTACACGCCGGTGTTTGAATGTGTCATCAACACGGTTGTGGCACTTGCGCCCGGTGTCCGGTTCAGTTTCAACGATTCCCCGGAAACTACCCTCGAGGCAGTCCTGCGCAGCGTGCAACCATAGGCAAAGTGGCGTGCCCGTCAGTGCAGCATGATGGAGCCGCCGTCAACCATGAGCGTCTGGCCAGTCATGTAGCTGGCGTCGTCGCTCGCCAGGAAGACGACGACGGGCGCGATGTCGTCGGCGGGGCTGCCGAGACGGCCGAGCGGGATGCCAGCGAGCATGCGCTTGTAGTCTTTGGGGAACGCTTCCGACCACTGCTCGATGCCCGGTGTCAGCGCGACCGGCGAAACCAGGTTCACCCGGATACCGTCGGACGCCCATTCGTTGGCTGCGACGCGGGTGATCGCGCGGATCGCTTCCTTGGCCGCGGCATACGTGACCTGTGTCGGCAGCCCCTTCAGGCCAGCACCCGACGCGAAGTTCACGATGGCCCCCTTGTTCTCGGCCAGCTGCGCGTGTGCGGCTTGCATGAGGTGGAAGGTCGCGTACATGCCGCTACCCATGGAGAGGTCCCACATTTCCTGGGTGGTTTCCAGGATGGGGGCCTGCCTGGAAGCGTGTGCATTGTTGACAAGGATGTCGAGCTTGCCGAATGCGTCAACTGCCGCGTCGACGATCACCGCCGCATTGGCCTGTACCGAGATGTCTTTGTCGAGATAGACCGCCGGGCGGCCGTTCGCGATCTCGGCGACGATCATTTCGCCGTCGCCTTGCGGCACAATGTCGACGACGAGCACGCTCGCACCTTCGTCGAGGAACTTGGAGACTATTCCGCGACCGATCCCGCCCGCTCCTCCGGTAACGATCGCGACCTTGTTCTCCAAGCGCATGACGGTGTCCTTTCGTTGGCTCCTAACCGAAACTTACCGCCACATGGTGGACAAAACCTGGCGCATCAAAGAACGGACAGTGCCGCGGTCGGATGACCGGGCACTGTCCGAGTCCGCACTCTAGTGGTCGCGGTTTCAGCCAGGTCACCCGAACAGGCTATCCAGCGAGCCGGTGCCCAGGGAACCGTGATCCGGCTGGGCGCAGCCGGTCACCGTAACGCTTCGCCACTCCCGATTGCCAAGCCATTCAGGCATGCCATCAGCGGTCTGCCCGTTGTTTCCGGGAGGTCCGAGCACCATGCGGTAGGCAATCTTGTGGGTCGCCGCGTTGGGGTTCGGGAGGCCCGGATTCCAGCCGTTCAGACTCTTCAGATCTTGCACGTAGGTTGCTGTCACGGGTGCGCGGTCGGACACCATGGTCCGGTTCGCGTCAGTGTTCTGGCCGGCACCGCCATCGGGCCAGCTGGGAAGGTCAGCCTTCGACGCCATATTGGGGCTGCCGGTCCGCCAGACGGGGAACCCGACACCAATATCGCGTCCTTCCGGCACCTCATCGTCAATTCGCCAGTCAATCGTGTAGCTCGTGACGTTGGTCTTGTTCACGATGGAAAATTCGGCCTTACAGTGGCCGAGGTTCTTCGCGGAGAATGTGACGGCCCCTACCGGCGAGCCCGCGGCTGGCACAGCGCCAGCCGATCCAACGCCGACCGAGACGAGAGCGCCCGCTGCCACGCAGGCAGTCGTAAGGGTCCGAGCAATAGCAACCATGGTGGTCCTTTGTTTGGGAGGGCAACGTGCAAAACATAGCCTCACCGGCACCATCACTGTCCACACCGCCGCGCATTCACCCCTTCGGCGGACACAATTCTGTGCATACAGCGAATTCGGGTCACGATAGTTGGCACGGGCCTCAACGCCGACTGGCTGCAAATTGTCCAGTTTCCCAAGCACACCGTTTGTTGCATCGCACGAATCCCGCGACCGCTGGGACTGATGTGTGCCCAGTGACCGTCGGGAAGTATCGGAGGGCAGGTCCAACCCCAACGCACACGCTCGGACTACTCGGAGTTGGAACCCAGCAGCCACCGTCGCTCATGCACGTTCAATCGGGAACCAGAGCTCACACGTCGCAGTACTGAAATCGGCTGCGCGCTCGAGGACAGCGACAATCGACGGACCGGGCCGCAGGCGCCAGGGGTTAGACGGGAACCATTCAGTCGCCGATGCCGCATACGATTCCTGTAGCGCTTCCGGATACGGCCCCGATGTCCGGAACACCACCCAAGCTCCTGCCTCGACGTCAATCACGTCCAACTCGGCGGGCACCGGGTCAGCTGCGTCGACCGCTACGCCGTGCAGGTAGGTCAATTCGCTGCCTTCCACAGCATCTGGATCAACATCAGCGCTGACCTGGAGGAGTCCCGCAGGCTCCGACGAACTGAGTTCTTTGAGCCGCTCATGTGCCGAGCTGGGCAAGGCTGCAATGTGCTGTTGAATATGCGGGTTGACTCCTTCATAAACGAGCGGCACGCGCGCGGCGTGGCCGATGAGTCGGAAGGCTGGTCGTTCGGTAATTCGGGCATCCATGGGGTTGTTCCCTTCGACGGTCAGGCGGAACCTGATGTGCGGTTGGCTACGAAGGGGGCCGCCATCGCGGCGGACATCGCCGTGACTGACACCGTGCACTGCGCGAAATGCTCGACCAAATGCTTCGACCGAGCCATACCCATAGCGCACCGCGATCGTGAGTAGACCCTCATCCCCGGTAACGTCGGCCGCAGCTACCGTCATTCGACGGCGTCGCACGTACTCCGACACCGGCATCCCAGACAGGGACGAGAACATCCGGCGGAGGTGGTAGCCCGTCGTTCCCATCGATGCTGCGAGGCCGTCAACGTCGACTTCGTCCCCGAGGTGCTGCTCGATGTCGTCGACGAGCCGGTTGAGGATGTCAATCATCATCGCTCCCTTCGGCTTCCACTTTCATCGAAGTGGCGCACCTCGCGCCCGACTATCCGGGCCCGGTTTGATCGGCTATCCGCTGCCACCCCAGTCGCTCTCGGGGACCAGCAGTTTTCGGAGAGCTAGCTCTCGCTCTTGCCCTCCGCATAGGCACGACTGCCGGAGAGCGCAAACAGCGCGTCGATCACCGAAATGAACACGTCAGCTGCCTCTGCAGTCGCAAACTCTGCGAGTTCACGCGGGTCGCCGTCCGGGTTCAGTAAGCCGAAGACCTCGCCGTCGGTGCTCGGCAGCACCCAGAGTCGGTCGGTGCCCGGACCGGTGATGCGAACAATGGGGTCCGGATCGTCGACGATCTGCGTCGGCACCACCCACTCCACCCCGGGGTGGTCGGTGTCAGCACCAGAGGAGATCGTGTCACCACCGATGCGCAGATGCTCGGGCATCTTCGTCATCTTGGCGATCAGCAGGCCCGCCCGCTTGGCGGCCTCTTCGTCGAAGGCGGACGCGAGCGGCTGCCACGACGATTCCCCAGTCCGGTAGATGATGAGGTATTCGTCGCCGCTGCCGACGACCGCGAGTTGCGCACGAGTCTGCGACGGCACTAGCGCGCCCCAGGCACCGTAGATCTCCATGCCGGTCTGTTCCGTGCTGTCGTTCAACAGGTTCCCTTCGTGGGTCGAGTCGCACCTAGTTTCGCATGTGACCTGGTTTGGGAGCCTCGGGACCGTCGTCACTCCGGGAAACAGTGGTTACTGCGGGAAACAAGGGAAGCTATCGCAGCCTCGATCATGCCCTTCGGCCACGCGAATCGTTGCGGCGAACCGGCACCGCCCACTGCTACAGTGACGAAAATCCGGACCAACCTCCCGATCGGACTTCGATGGCCCGTTATTCCTCTCCTCGTGCGCTCGCCGCAGCTATCACTGCCATGGCGGTCGTGAGTGCCTGCTCGACAAGTCCCGACATGGCGCCTGCCGCACCGTCGTCGGAGCAGGTCGCGACCTTCTCCGAGACTCAACGCAATCGCATCCACTATCTGACCGGCACAGACCAGGACCCAGATCAAAATTGGGCGGACTTTTACCTCCCGGCCGGCAGGCAGGCCGTGGACACCATCCCGTTGGTCGTGCTGATCCACGGAGGCGGGTGGCGATCTCAGATCGGTGCCAACGTCTTCGATGAGCTCGCGATGGATCTCGCCGGTCGCGGAATGGCCGTCTACAACGTCGAGTACCGGCGGCTCGGCCGCGGTGGAGGCTGGCCTACGACGTTCCGCGACGTGGCCCGGGCCCTCGACCACATCATCGACCTGGACAAGAAGTTCCCGCAGATCACGGTGAGGGATGAACTGGTCGTCGGACATTCCGCGGGCGGCCAACTCGCGATGTGGGCCGGTACCCGCCATAAGCTGGAAGACGATGAGGTCGGATCACGGCCGCGTTTCCGGCCGACTCGCGTCGTGTCCCTAGCCGGTCCGTTGGACATGCGGCAGACCGCGAAGGACGGCAACAACCACATCATTGGCGCGATGGGTGCCCCGCCGTCGGCGAAGCCGGAGCGGTGGGACGCCGTCGACCCGATCAAGAACATTGACCCGACGATGCCGGTAGCCGCAGTGCACGGCACCGCGGATACCGTCGTTCGCCCCCACAATTCGACCCGGTACATCGCCGAAGTCGAACGCCGCGGCGGTGCCGGACGCCTTCTGCTCCTCGACGGCGAAGGTCACGTGTCGCTCGTCCAGAAGGGCAGTCCCGCGTACACGAGAGTGATCGACCTAATCGCCGAATACTCGTCCGAGGAACAATCCGAACTCACCGAGGAGTAGGTCGGCAAGCTAGACGTTAAACCGGAACTCGACCACGTCGCCACACGTACAAACCTCTCAGAACCCGGCGAATTCGCCGAAGCGCCACCCCTCTTCTGGCTGCGATCATCGAGCCCGCCGAGCGAGGTAGCAACCCAGGTTGACAGACCGTCACTTAGCAACATAGGTTGACGGCATGGAGTCTCCGCGGATCGCAGCAGTAGCAGCCGATACCAGCGACCCGAAAGCAGGATTGCGGGCCGTAGCGTCCTTGCGCGTGCTCGCGGACACCTTGGAACTTCGGCAGGTCGAGGCCGCGTTGCGTTCGGGCATGAGTTGGCAGGAGATCGCCGACGCGCTCGGAGTGACGCGACAAGCTGCCCACAAGAAGCACTCCAAAAGAATTGACCCCGCGATCTCGACACCCAGGAGGAACAGATGAACAAACTCGTCCGCGCCGCTCAGACCAGCCAATCGCTTTCCCTGGCCGCCATGGAGGAAGCATCCCGGCTCGGGCTCCGCGAAGCCGACATCGACCACCTGTTCCTCGCATTGGTCATCAACGACCAGTCTGCCGGCCGCGCACTGCGCGAGCTGGGTATCGACATTGACAGCGCCCGTCTCGCTGTCGAGGACCAACGTGATGCACAGCTGACTTCACTCGGCATCGAGGCGTCGTTCCCCGAGGCCGGGCGCATCGTGTTCCATGAGACGGATGGGTACGAGTGGACTCGTCGCGCTCGGGACCTCATCGCGAAATCCAGCAGCAAAGGCAAGTCGGGCGACGCTGCCGCCGTTCTCCGGGAACTCGTCGCAGAGCCCAGCGGCCTGATCACGGATATCCTCGGCCGCCTTGGCACGACATCCGATGCACTCATCGAACGCCTCGATCGGGCCGACTCGCCCTCTATGAAGTCCATGCCCTTCGCAGCGAAAGTGAAGGGGCGGACCACGGGAACGATTGAGACTTTCATATCCGCACCACTGGACGAAGTGTGGGCGTTCCTCACAGATCCCGCACGTATCCCCGAGTGGGAACCGAGCATCGGCACCCTCGACCAGACCGGTCAAGAAGCGACGCCGGGTACGGTCTGGGAGGGCACGGCACCCGCAATCTATCCAGACGGCAAACCTGTGAAGATCAAACCTCAGTTTCGTCGACGCAGTGTTGAGCTCATCGCAATTCACCAACCGGACAGGATCGCATGGAGCTTTGGCTATCCCGACGTCGCGCAGAGTAATTCGATTCTGACTGAATTCACCTTGGCGAACGCGACCGGTGGCACACAGCTGCGGATCAGCAGGTCCTGGTCGCGACGCCAAGGGTGGCGAGGACTTGTCGCATGGCCGCTGCGTCCAGTCCAGAAGTTCCTGGTGTGGATCACCCTGTTCCAGACCGGCAGCGCGATCAGCCGAACATTTCGCTAGTCCCAGGCGCGGCGACTCGCCTGCTGGTCGCACATAGATCGAGTGCCCGGATCTCCACAGGGAGATCCGGGCACTCGAGCGAGACATTGAAGCGGAACGCGACTACACGTTGAACCTGAATTCCACCACCACGTCGCCACAGATACCAACCTCTGGAGAAGTTCGCTACTGCCCAGGTTTGACCTTGTCGTAACGGCAAGGTTTACCGTCTCTTGCTATGACTATTTCAGTGATTGACAGCGCGTCGAGCATGCGCCGAGTGCTCGCAGCGACACCCGATGACCGCGCCGATCTGGTCCGTGAGATGTGGTCTCCCCTAGCTGGGATGTACCACTTCATCCCGGGAGGGGTCGACATGGCCACCGTGCACCGACAGAACTTCGGCTTCGACTGGGAGGGCACAACCGAACCGATCCTGGGGGCCCTCGGGCGTCTCGTCGAGGCAGACGCCTGGAACCGCATCACTACGGCACTCGAGTCCGGAGCCGCAGCACTCCGGGCAGCTGCCCCGGGCATCGAGGTGCCCGATCTGCAGGTTCTCCTCGTGGTAGGCGATCCCGCCAACAAGCACTTCGTCGACGAGATCGAAGGGCTGTCTGCATTCGGCGGAATCAGCGGCTACATCACCATCACCGTCTGGCCCACGCATCAGGTTCTGGAACGGCTCGAAGCGATTGCCGTTCATGAACTGCACCACAATGTGCGGTACTCGCCGGGCGGAGTCGTATGGGACCCGATGACGGTCACCGTAGGTGAACAGGTGATCTCGGAGGGGCTTGCGGATGTGTTCGCTGCGGAGATGTACGGTGACCGCGGGTACACGCATTTCGTCAGCGAGAGCATCCACAATGATGACGACGTCCTTGCGAAGGTCGCAAGCGGGCTGCACATCACTGGCATGCAGAACTTCACGGCGTGGGTGCATGGTGACGCGAGTGCGCGCTTGCTCGGCGCAGAACCTGTCGGCCTGCCTACGGGTGCTGGCTACGCTGCCGGCATTCGACTTGTTCGTGCCTATCTCGATGCCACGGGAGCCACTGCGGCACAAAGCATTGCCGTGCCTGTGGACGAGGTTCTGCGCGTCGCCGCGCCTCAGCTCGGCTTGCGTCTCAATCGGGAAGAATGAGAACGACGTCAACCAACTGGAGGCAGTCCGTGGAGTGGACCGTGCACGAGCTCGCAGAACGTGCGGGCATCAGCGGGCGAACACTGCGCCACTACCACCAGATCGGGCTGCTCGAACCAGACCGCGTCGGGTCCAATGGCTACCGGTACTACGGGCCCGACGCAGTCTCCCGTCTGCAACGAATCCTGCTGCTGCGAGAGACGGGCATGCCGCTGGCCGGCATCGCGGGCGTACTTGATGCGCCCACAACTCCTGAGGTGGAAGTCCAAGCGCTCACAGGGCACTTGGAGCATCTCGCTAGGGAACGCGACTCTCTGAATCGACGCATCAACGCGGTGGAACACACCTTGTCCATGCGTCGCCAGGGCCGCGAACCTCGCATGGATGTCATGCTCGAGGGATTCAACGACCGATATGAGGTTGAGGTCGTCGAGCGCTGGGGCCGCGACGCATTCGACGCATCGAATCGGTGGTGGCACGGAAAATCGGTCCAGCAACAAAAGGCATGGAAAGTCAGAGCCGACGCCCTACTCACCCGGTGGCGTGTGATCCAGCAGGAAGGGCATGAACTGGACTCCGCGATAGCGCAGGAGCACGCGGCCGTTCACGTGGAGTGGTTCAAAGAGATTCCGGGAACTCCGACTTACGCGGGAGACACCGCGAAGTCCGTCGACATGATCCGAGGTCTCGCGGACCAGTACGAAACTAACCCCGACTTCCATGTCGCCTTCGGAACCCCGGAGGCCGCAGGTTTCGCTGCAAACGCGTTGCGACTTCACGTGCGAGGACTAAAGCCTTCTCCTGCGGATGACCTCAGAGGTTAATTTGAGAATCTAAACTCCACCACGTCGCCGCAGATACCAACCTCTGGATACGCAGAGTCAACGGCCATGCGCATCCTGACCATTCAGGCCCTCACCAGCGCTCGTGCCTGCCAGCGGCCAGCGCGGTGTTCGATCTCGATCGGATGGTCGAAGCACTCGCTCACCAGTTCGGTCGTCAAGACCTCTCGGGCTCGTCCAGCAGCATGCACCTGACCGCCCTTGATCAGCATCGCATGCGTTGTCGTTGTGGGCAGCTCCTCCAAGTGATGCGTCACCAGAATGGTGGAAAGTTGCGGGCGGGACCGGTGCAGTTGGTCCACGGTGCTGAGGAACTGCTCGCGCGCCGCGACGTCCAGTCCTGTGGAGGGCTCGTCCAGTAGCAGAAGCGGTGGGTCCGGGAGCAGGGCACGCGCGATGAGAGCCCGCCCTCGCTCGCCCTGTGACATCGTCGGCCAGGTTGCCGTTTCGAGCCCTGCGAGTCCGAGCATCTCGGTCAGCTCGTCAACACGGGCTTGGGTGACGGGGTCGGGAGTCCAGCGCGGCATGAGCTCGGTCGTGCCCGTTGCGCCGGTGAGAATCACCTGCCGAACTGTGAGCGGAGAGCTGAGCGGGTGGCGGGGATTGACATGTCCGATGTGCTCGCGCAGCTCCCGGATGTCGACTCGGCCGAGCTTACGTCCCAGCACATGGACGCTGCCGCGGGTCGGGTGCTTCACCGCGCCACACATGCTCAGGATGGTGCTCTTGCCAGCTCCGTTAGGGCCGATCAGCGCCCATCGCTCCCCCGCACGAACCGTCAGGTTGATGCCGGTGAGAATCTGACGGGATTCCCGCACAAAGTCCACAGCTTCAAGGCGGAGGATCTCCTGGTCAGTCATTGACGTTCTCCAGTTCGCTGCTCTGGTCCTGCTGCTGAAGACTCTGGACGGGGCCGCTCCGGCGCTCCTTAAGGATGAACGAGAGCGCGAAGCCAGCTACCAGCAGTACAGCGACGATAACGAAGACTGACTGGACGCTCGTCTGGTCCGCGATGGATCCCAGCAGCGGGCTGACCAGGCCTCCCAGTGAGAGAGTCAGTCCCAGCGTGACACCGCTGGCCATGCCGATCCTGTTCGGCAGGTACGAGTGCGACAGCGTGATCTGCGCAGCGAATGGCAGGAACAGGCTGGTGCCCAGGATCGCCGTCGCGATGATCACCACCACAGGGGACGGTGCGAGCACGATCGCGATGGTGGAGATAGCCGCCAGCAGATAGCCGGTACGGACGACGCGCAGTCGTCCGACGCGGTCCGCGAGCCAGCCGCCGGCGAGGGTTCCCACTGCGCCGGCCGCCGGGAACACCGACAGCGCGATCGAGGCGAGGCCAGTGGTGACATCAAATCGCTGGATCGAGTAGAGCGAGATGAAGGTCGAGGTGCCGACGTAGGCGACCGACCAGGTGGCCAGCACCGCGCTGAGCCACAGGAAGGCTCGCCAGTCGTCGGGGATCGAAACCTTTGTAACGGCAGGTGCCCGCTCGGCAGCCACCGTCCGCGAGAACAGGTGTCGCCACGAGACCAGTACGTAGACCAGCCCCAGCACGACTGCCGGGATGATAAGGAAGCCCGAGCCAGACAGCCCGAAGGTTCCCACGACGAGAATCACGGCCGACGGTGCCAGGGCCACGCCGACGTTCCCGCCGACGGAGAACAGGCTCATCGATCCGCTGGTACCGCCGCCGAGCTCGCGGGCTTCCATTGTCGCTGCCGGGTGGTACGCGGCGACGCCGATGCCGGAGATCGCCACAACGATCCACACGGCCGCATACGAGTCGGCGAAGATGCCACTCAAGGCGATGCCAGCGCCGGCGGCAAGAAGGCCAGCCAGGCTCATCCAGCGCATCCCGTAGCGGTCGCTGAGGTATCCGAACATCGGCTGGGCAACGCTCGACAGTGCGGTCGCAGCAAGCGTGATGCCTGCAACTGCGGCATAGGAGTACTCCGCGTGGAGCACGAAGAACGGCAGCAGCGCTGCCACTGCGCCGGTGTAGAAGTCATTCGCTGCATGGGTGGCGGTCAGTGCCCACAGGCCCAGCCGGTTGCGGGTTCGAGGAGAGGAAGAGGTCGTGCTCATGTGCTTCTTTCGATCCAGAGCGCGCAGAGACACGGCGCGCAAGAAGTGAGGGAGACCAGCAAGGGTGAGCCACTCCGCGCGCAGGTGTCTGGTCGGGTCAGTTCCTGGCGCGGCGGCGAAGGAGGAGTCGCTGGGGCATGGGCTAGACTCTACACAACTTCTCAGACAAGTAGCGAAGTGGAGGCTTCATGGCACAGGTGCAACGCACCCCGCTCGCAGAGCAAGCGGCAGATCTGCTCCTCGATCGGATTCGGGCTGGCGAGTGGCCACTGGGATCAAAGCTCCCCGGGGAGAACACTCTCGGCCCGCAGCTCGGGGTCGGCAGGTCGACTGTGCGCGAAGCGATTCGCCGTCTAGCGGGCCAGGGCGTGCTGGCTACGCGACAAGGAGCTGGCGTCTTCGTAGCTGCGCTCGATGTCGTCGAGGACTGGAGCACAGCGCTGCGCAAGGCAGACATCAACTCGGTGATCGAAGCGCGCATCGCCATCGAAGTCGAAGCTGCGGCTCTCGCGGCCGAGCGGCGCTCCCCCGCTGAGCTACGCGCGATACGGCACGCCGCGGATAAACGTGACGCACAGCGAACTGACATCGACATGCACGTTGACGCGGACATCGCCTTTCATCGAGCGATCATTGCGGCGGCACACAACCCGATCCTCGTCGACCTGTTCGATAGCTTCACTCCGCGCAGCCGCCAAGCCATGATCGACATGTTGCGACTGCGCGGCGAGTTTGGCAGCGATGCCGACCAGCACGCACACCAGGACATCCTCGACGCCATCGCCGACCGCGACGGTCAGACAGCATCAGCACTGGCGCGAAAGCACCTGCTCACCTTGAAGGTGGCGTGAGAGATGACGGGCGGGTGTGTTGCTGACCGAAGCCGACTAGCGGGGAGGCCGCGGCCATGCCACCAGAGGTTAAAGCGCAAACCGAAACTCCACGACGTCGCCGTCGACCATGACGTAGTCCTTGCCCTCCATGCGGACCTTGCCGGCAGCCTTGGCCGCGTTCATGGAGCCGTTCTCATCGAGATCGGCGAAGGAGACGATTTCGGCCTTGATGAAACCCTTTTCGAAGTCCGTGTGGATAACACCCGCAGCCTTCGGTGCGGTATCGCCCTGACGGATGGTCCAGGCGCGCGCTTCCTTCGGTCCGGCCGTCAAGTAGGTCTGTAGGCCGAGGGTGTGGAAGCCAGCGCGGGCCAGCTGGCGCAAACCGGGCTCGTCCTGACCGATCGAGTCAAGAAGTTCCTGAGCATCCTCTTCTTCGAGCTCAAGGAGTTCACTTTCCACCTTGGCGTCCAAGAAGACGCAGTCTGCGGGCGCGACGGCATCGCGCAGTTCCTGCTTGCGGGCATCGTCGGTGAGGACGGCTTCGTCAGCATTGAATACGTAGAGGAACGGCTTTGCGGTAAGCAAGTGCAGTTCACGGACCGACGACAGATCAAAGTCGTCTTTCGCCGAGAACATCGTCTTGCCCGAGTCAAGGATCGCCTGCGCGCCCTGCGCAGCAGCGAGCACGCTGGCCTGGTCCTTGTTCTTCTTGGCTTCCTTCTCCAGACGCGGAATTGCCTTCTCCAACGTCTGGAGGTCAGCCAAAATCAGCTCGGTCTCGATGACTTCAATGTCCGCGCGCGGATCGACGCGACCGTCGACATGCACGACGTCGTCGTCGGCGAATACCCGAACGACCTGGCAGATCGCGTCAGCCTCGCGGATGTTGGCGAGGAACTGGTTACCCATGCCCTCCCCCTCCGAAGCGCCCTTCACGATTCCGGCGATGTCGACGAAAGACACGACGGCGGGCAAGATCCGCTCACTGCCGAAGATTTCGGCGAGGCGGTTAAGCCGCGCATCCGGCAGTTCGACGATGCCGATATTCGGCTCGATCGTCGCGAACGGGTAGTTCGCGGCGAGCACATCGTTACGGGTTAGGGCGTTAAAAAGGGTCGACTTTCCAACGTTGGGCAGGCCGACAATTCCGAGGGTAAGACTCACGGGAGGTCAGTCTATCTGCGATTTGGTGGCGGACCTACCCAGGCTGATTCTGCGCTTGCCTCGACCGCTGTTGGATGCGCGTGCTGCCGCGCGTGCGAGTTCGTCCTCGGCGGCAATCTCATCGCCCGCAGCGTGCCCAATCTGCTCAAGCATGTACCGGAACGCAACGGTCAAGCAGGATGCCGCAGGAACTGCCAAGAACGCGCCAGTAATCCCGAACAGCGAGGCACCAAGCGTCACCGACAGCAGCACGATCACCGCGTGCAGATTCATCGACTTCGCTTGCAGCCACGGCTGAAGGACGTTGCCCTCGATTTGCTGCACCACCAGGATGATGGCCAGCACAATCAGTGCGGACGTCAAGCCATTCGAGACCAACGCGATCAACACCGCGAGCGCACCGGCGACGAACGCACCGACAATGGGGATGAAGCCACCCATGAAGGTGATGACAATCAACGGGCCAGCCAACGGCACGTTGAGGACTATCAAACCGATGCCGATCAGTGAAGCGTCAACAAAGCTCACCAGCGCCTGCGTCCGGATAAAGCCGCCGAGGGTGTCCCACATGCGTCGGAGCACTTCGCTGACATGAGCGGCACCGCCGACACCCATCGTCCGGTGAATCCACGGAAGGAACTTGGGCCCGTCCTTCAAGAAGAAGAACACCAGCACGATGGTTGTGAACAATGTGACGAGAGCCGACGTGGCGACGCCGACACCGTTGAACACACCGCTGGCGATGGTGGTGGCACTCTGCTGAAGCTTTTGGGTGATCGCGTCGACGAAGTCGTTGATCTGATCGTCACCGATGTTGAGCGGCGGCCCCTGAGCCCAGTCTTGCAACTTGCGGATGCCCTTGATCGCCTCGTTGGCCAGATCCGGGACCTGCGAAATCAACGACGGAACAATCAAGCCAATAACGCCGCCGATGACGACCATGGCACCGATAACTACCAAGATGGTGGCTAAGGCAGCGGGGACACCGTGAGCCCGCAACCACCGAACCGGCGGCCAGAGCACGGTAGCGAGAACGATACCGAGGACAACCGGAAGAAGAATTACCCACAGCTTTCCCAGCACCAGCAGCAGTGCATACAGGAACACCAGGACCAAAAGCATCTGCAAGCAGATGACTGAAGTGGACCGAAGACCGGTTCGGAACACTCGTCCCCTGGTTGGGTACGGCTTGCCGGTAACCGGGTTACTCAGCACTTCTGTCGCTTCAGGGACCGGTGGCTCAGTTTTCGGCGAGGCATTCGATTCACCCGTTTCGTCGTTCACCCGCCAATCCTCACACACACCCACCGCATTCGTAGCCTGAGACGCGCTTGCGGGTCCCTGTGGATGACGTTGGAACCGAACTGGCATCCGGTGCGTCCAATTCAAGACCGCGTCCATTTGGAAGCGGTCCCACAGGCACAGGAGGAACGATGACCACCGCAGTTGCACCTTCTCTCGGCTGGGCAACCGTCCCGACCGAAGACGGCCCATTCACCGCCATCTTCGACGACGACCACACTGTCTACGCCTCCGGCTGGACTCATTCACTTGAATACCTCGAAAGCTTGATCCACCCGGATTTGCGCACCACCGACCTATTCGAGAAGCCAGGAGGTCCGGTTACCGAAGCGGTTCTCCAGTACTACGACGGCCACACGACGGCGCCGTCACACATTCAGGTGCGGCAGCAGGCTGGGCCGTTTATCACCGACGCTTGGGTGGCACTCCGGAAGGTACGCGCTGGCACTCCGGTGACCTACCGACAACTCGCTGAACTTGCCGGGCGCCCGACAGCAGTTCGCGGGGCCGCACAATGCTGTGTCCGCAATGCCGCCGCGCTATTTGTTCCGTGCCATCGCGTCATGCGAACCGATGGCAGTCTCGGCGGGTACCGCTACGGCTTGGAACTCAAAGAAGACCTGCTCCGCCGAGAAGCCGAATCCCTGGCTGCCGCTCGCGACAAACACGGCTTCTGATCCGGTCGGCGATACCCGCGATGTGAAGTAGGACGACGGCCGACCAAAGTTGTCAGAGTCAACCGCCATGATGTGGGCATGACACCAGCAGCAATCATTGGCCCGGTCTGCCTAATCATTGGTGCGGTCCTTGGGTGGATGGCTCGGTCAGCGGCCGCACGGGCACACGGCAACCAGCCGCCACCTGGCCCATCGGTCGGCAGCGAGGTCGACCTTGTCGTCGGCCCGCTGCGCGACACCCTGGGGCGCCTATCCGAGGAACTGCGACGCACTGAGGCCGGTCGCGCGCACGCTTACGCGGGCCTGTCCGAGCAGATGCGTGGCGTCTACGCGACTTCGCAGCGCCTACAGCAACAGACCAGCCAGTTGGCCGGCGCCCTCCACGCCCCGCAAGTCCGTGGCCGCTGGGGCGAAATCCAACTTGAGCGGATTGTCGAGTTATCGGGTATGTCGCGACACTGCGACTTCTCGACGCAAGTCCATGGACAATCCGATGCCGACCGAATCGTCCGACCGGACCTGGTGGTGAACCTCGCTGGCGGGCGACGCATTGTGGTCGATGCCAAAGTCCCGATGCAGCAATACCTGGATGCGATGGCGGTGCCGTCTGGCGACAACCGCGAACCCCTCGCCCGCCATGCGCAGGCTGTGCGCGCCCACGTCAACACCCTGGCATCGAAGGCATACTGGTCGGCCCAGCCGACCTCACCCGAGTTCGTCGTACTGTTCTTGCCCGGCGACGGAGTGCTGGAGGCCGCACTTCGCGGTGACCCCGGACTCCTCGACTACGCCTTCGACCGCGACGTTGTGCTGGCCACCCCCAGCACGCTGATAGCCCTGCTGAGGACTGTCGCCCTCGGGTGGCGACAGTATGCGCTCGCCGAAGACGCCGAGACGATTCATCAGCTCGGTCGGTCGCTGTACCAACGCATCGATCAAGTTCTCGCGCACCTGGAGAAGACCGGGGTATCACTGCGGCGGGCAGTTGAGTCGTACAACTCGACAGTGGGCGCCATCGACACCCGACTGGGCGTCACCGCCCGCAAACTAGCTGAACTCGAGGCCCTCTCCGGCCCGACAAACCGGTCGTCCCGCATTACCGACGGTGTCCCAAATGTCGATACTGCAGTGAGATCCATGTCACCGCGCTAGAGAATTCAGCAAACTCACGGCTTTGGATCCCGGGGTTCAGCGCAGTGGAAGGTACCGTTGAAGGGTGTTTTCGCGCCTGTTAGCCGGCCCTGCCGTACCCGCCGATCAGCGGTCGGTATTGCCTACCGTCCGGGGAGTCCCCTGGTGGGGTGCTGTCCTTATCGCGGTCGGCATCACCACCATCGGTGCCGTTATCGACGCCGAAAGCGCGTCGACCCTCGGCCGATCGTTCAAACTCTGCTACTTGGTCGGCTGCATCCTCGCCGCACTTTTGGTGCGCCAGCGCGCCCTCTTCACGGCCGCCGCTCAGCCACCCCTGGTCGCTTTCGCCGTCGGCATCGCGACTCTCTTTGTCCTGGATTCCGGCGATTCGCAGGGCCTGCGGGCCATCGTTTTCAAGGTGGTCCTACCGATCGCCTCAAGCTTCCCCTGGATTCTCCTCGCCTTCCTCGCCACGCTGACAGTGGTTTTGGTGCGCTGGTTCGCCGCCCGACCAAGCGGGCAACCGTTCTTTGGGAAGGGCTCCAAACGCCCGGCCGGGGTAGCCAAGAAGGCCACCCCCGCAAAGAAGACGCCAACAAAAACTGCGACCACCGCAAAGAAGCCAGCGGCGAAGACTGGATCGCCCACCCAAGGGACCCCGACAAAAGCTAAGCGGCCAGCAACGAGCCGGCCGACATCCACTGACGCCACACCGGCAAAGCCACCCGTTCGGCGTCGCCCGGAATCGGAACCCGCACCTCGTCGGGCCGCGCCCCGCAAGTCCGCTCCCCGACCGGCGGCAGCGCAGCCAGCTCAGCCCAGATCGGCCCAGGCGAGCGCAACTGCAGCTGGCACGCCACCGCGTCGTCGGGCCGCGCCACAGACCATCCCCGCTCGGGATACCAAGGGAGCACGTCGCACAGCAGGTCAGATGCGCGACAAGGCACACATCGAAGATCTCACCGCCGGCGCCGACGACCGCTAGTCGTCCAGCTAGTAGCTACAGCTCGCCGAAATCCGTTTCGGCCAACCACGCCCCGAGGTCTCGGGCCGCGTGTTCGA
Source organism: Gordonia sp. (in: high G+C Gram-positive bacteria) (assembly GCF_049647785.1). Classification (GTDB taxonomy): domain Bacteria; phylum Actinomycetota; class Actinomycetes; order Mycobacteriales; family Mycobacteriaceae; genus Gordonia. The sequence goes on along the minus strand of NZ_JBARYI010000081.1, from coordinate 29,848 downwards.
TAGCCGTCGGCCAATCCATCGCTGATTCATCGGCGTTGTCTGTGACGACTTTGACCACGCGAAACAGCACGGCGAAGTCGTCGCAAACTTGAGCGAAGGCGGCACCCTCCATATCGACGAGGTCGGCCCGTTCGGCGATCACGTCACGGTGCACCGGATCGGAAACGAAGGTGTCACCGGTCGCAAGGATGCTCCCGTCACCACCGAGAATCTCCCACTCGTCGACCAACGGATAACCCATCGCGGTCAGTTCAGCAGCGCTGATGTCGTGCTCGATCACGCGGGACGGCAAGTAGAGCCCACTGCGACCGTCGCGAAGGGCACCCGCCGTGCCAATGTTGATGACCCGACGGTAGTCGCCGGTGATCAGCCGTTTGGTAAGGGCGGTGGCGGCTCGTACTTTGCCGATGCCGGTGATCAGCAGGTCGGTCCCGGGTGGCACGTGCACAGCTTCGGCAGGCGTCGCCGAAACCACCAGGACCCCGGGTTGGTGTGGCCCCCTCACTCGCTGCGCCGTGCGACCGTCGAATCGGACCCCGCTGCGGTGCCGTCGCCGACACCGAGGTTGCTGATCCGCGAGAGGTAGTCAAAGCGGTTGTTGGCGATCCGCATGACGACCTCATACGGAAGCGCGAACTTGCGAGCCCACCAGTACCCGAAGCGGATGTCGAAAGACGTGTAGACCATAAATTTGTTTTTGGTAATGCCTCGAAGGATGGCCGATGCCGCCTTCTCGGGCGTCACCGCGACTTTATGGAACCCGGCGATTTCCTTCTGGATGGCACTGTTGCTTCGGTCGAGGCCGACGATGTCCACTGTCTCGACCAACGGTGTGGCGACACCACCCGGACACACCAGGGACACCCCGATGTTGTGGCGTCGCAAATCAAACCGGAGAACCTCCGAGACTCCGCGGATCCCAAACTTGCTCGCACTGTAGGCGGCATGCCAGGGCAAGGCCAGGATCCCCGCAGCCGACGAGACATTCACGAGCTGCCCGCCACGACCATTGCGAACCATCTGGGGAACAAAGCTCTCAATTATGTGGATGGGGCCCATCAGGTTGATGTCGACGGCCTTTTTCCAATGCTTATGCTCAAGGTTTTCGACAGTCCCCCAAACGGAGATTCCCGCAATATTCATGACCACATCCATGACGCCGACCTCGGCATCGACCTCACGCGCAAACGCTGCCACCCACTCGTAGTCGGAGACGTCGCCCGCACGGTGATAAAGCACGGTGCCGCCATGATCGAGAATTTCGGCGACTACGTCGTCGAGCGGACCTGATTGAATATCGGTGAGTACCACTTCCGCTCCGGCCGCGGCCGATGCCAGCGCGGTGGCACGCCCGATGCCGCTGGCCGCACCGGTAATCAACACCTTGCGACCACGCAGTGACGGCACCGGCGTCGGCACGACGAAGAGTTCCCGAATGGTCTGCAGCGCGGGCAGTTTCAGCGATGTCATGAGACCCATGACACACAGACTAGTGGAACTAGACGGGTAGCTTTCCGCCGAACACTGCGTAGACGACAGCCAGGACCGCCTTGAGGACCTCAGCGGACACGTCTTGCCCTTCGGTCATCAGAATTCGCTGTGCTTCCTGAGGGCTCTTGGCTTTGCTGAGCTTGTCGATCAGTGGGCCGATCGCCTCAACGCCCTTGACGTCGGACAGGTCGGATGCGGACGGATCGTTGGGCGCGGTCGGGTTCGGCGCTGCACCCGGTTCCGGTGCGGGCGCGGTCGGGTTGGCTGCGGCGGCCTTGCCACCCAGGTAGTTGGTGATGCCCGTGGTGATGGCGACCGCGTACTTGGTGGCACCGGCCGGCGACGACAGGACGGCGGCCTCTGCTGGGTCTGACAGGTTGCCCATTTCGACGAAGGCTGCGGGCACCCGAGTCAGGTTGACGGCGGCGATATCTGGACGGGTGACGACGCCGTTGACGGCCCCGAGGTAGTTGGCTGGCGCGAAGCCTGCGCCCGACATGGCGTCACGAATCGTGTTGGACGCCTTGCGACCTTCGTTCCCCTGCGCTGCGTCGACAGCCTTGTCGGGGATCGGCAGGGTCGGCACAATCAGGTGGAAGCCCTTGTTTTTGGCGTCGGAGCCGGTGCTCGTGGAGTCCGCGTGGATGCTGACGGCCAGGTCCGCGCCGGACTTGCTGGCGGCGGCGGCGCGTTCGTCGACGCAGCCACCCCAGCCGGTGTCGTCGTTGCGGCTCATGACGACCTTGGCGCCCTTGCTTTCGAGCGCGGCCTTCACCACCTGGGCGACGTTCCAGTTGATGGTGTGCTCAGGCACTCCGCCGAGGGCCGTGGCACCGGTGGTCTGGCAATCCTTCGTCCCGCCACGACCGTCGTTGACCTGCTTTGACAGGTTGTGTCCGGCGGCTGACCCTTGGTGTCCCGGGTCCAGGAACACCGTCTTGCCTGCAAGTTCCGTGGTCTTCGGTGCCGCTGCGGCGGGCGTGACGGCCAACAGCGCGCCGACCATCGCCGACGAAGCCAAAATGGACGACGCGATCAGCGTGCGCCGAGGGGCCCTAGCGAGCGGAAACGAAGCAGTCGGTTTCTCAGCTGAAAAGCGCATGGGGCGGGTTGGGTGTGTTGGCCCACGGGCACACACCACTCTCCTTCCGAAGGAATAGCATCATCTGTCACACGGACAACTTTGGTAACAGTCAACCAGTGGTTGAGACCCGACGGCAAACCCGGAGGCTCACAGGCCAGAAATCGTTAGGTTCCCGTGATCCGCAGAAACAGAAAATTAGCCATCCGCTAAGTCCTCAGCGCGTGAACGCTCCGGCGGCGAGTAGGCGTGTCGGGTGAGATGCAAGATGCCGTTCACATCAGCTGGATCCGGTGGCCGCACCGTCGCTTCGAGCGCTTCACGCGCCCGTTCCGCATCGAGTCCGGCCCCGATCACCACTAGCGAAGTCGCCCTTTCGCGACCAGACCACGGCCCAGTGTCGACGCGAATAAAGCCACCGACCGATTGGACCGTGTACGCCAAGTGCCGGTGGTCGGGCAGGTCAACGAACACCGTGCCCTTGATGCGGTAGGCGCCCTCGGGCGGACGCTCAAGAAAGCGAGCGAGCGCCCGCGGGTCCACCGGCAAAGGCGTTTGCAGAGCAGCCGAATCGAATGCCGAGTGCAGGTGAGGGTCGGCCGCACTATGTGAGTGTTCGTGCGGATCATCGGAGAACAGGTCATCGAACGTCAGTTGCCGGGGTCGGGTGTCATCCACGACCACCGCTTCGGACGGTTCGAAGAGCAGCTCCGGATCGATCGCGGCATCGGTCACCGGCAAGATTGGCGCTGTCGGGTTCGCCGCGCGCACGGTCTCCACGAATTCGACGACGTCGACACCGTCGGGGAGCAGGTCGATCTTGTTGCAGACCACCAGATCGGCGATCGCCAAATGCTCAACCACTTGCGGATGTTCGACGATGGTTTCGGCATAGTTGGCCGCGTCAATAACGTAAACCAGTCCCCCGTAAGCGACGTCCTCGCTTCGGGCGGCTAGCACCATCCGCACCAGCGCTTTCGGTTCGGCAATCCCGCTGGCTTCAATCAGGATGGCGTCGAGCCCGTTACCGGGCGCCGCCATCGAGGCCAAGGTTTCGGTGAGGTCGGCAGCATCGGTGGTGCAGCACATGCACCCATTTTCGAGGCTCATGGTGCCACCGGATTGGCCCGACACCAGCAGGGCATCGATGTTGATCGACCCAAAGTCATTTACCAGCACCCCGATGCGGCGGCCCCCCGCATGACGAAGAACGTGATTGAGGAGAGTCGTCTTTCCCGCACCGAGGAAACCCGCCAACACGACTACGGGCAGAGGCCCCTTCCTCATTGGGCTAGTTCGGCCTGGCAGTCAATGCAGACGACGGCGAGTTCCCGGCCGTCACCGTCGGGATAGTTGATCACTTCGCTGGTCGGTGATCCACACCGCACGCATTTGCCGATTACCGCCGTATCGGCACCAAAGTCGATCTTCATCCGCTTGTCGAATACATACAGCGAGCCCTCCCAATTGCCGCGATCGCCGTATTTTTCGCCGTAGCGCACGATTCCACCGTCGAGTTGATAAACCTCATCAAACCCGCGTGCTGCCATCAGTGCGCTAAGTACTTCACAACGCACTCCGCCCGTGCAATACGTCACGATCGGTCGCGACTTGAGATGGTCGAGGGCACCGCTTTCAATCAACGGAATGAAGTCGCGGGTGGTCTCGACATCCGGGACGATCGCGTCACGAAAACGACCAATTTCTGCTTCGATCTTGTTTCGTCCGTCGAGAAATACAACGTCATCGCCACGCGCATCAAGCAATTCGTGGAGTTGTTCGGGTGCCAAACGTGTGCCGCCGCCCACCACGCCCGACTCGTCGACCTTCAGTTCCCCGGGCGCACCAAAGGTGACGATTTCCGGGCGCACTTTTACGCTCAACCGCGGAAAGTCCTCGCCCACACCGTCGGACCACTTAATATCAGCATGCTTGAAGGCTGGATAACTGCGCGTGGCACGCACGTAGCGCTTGACATCGCGGATATCGCCACCGACTGTGGCATTGATGCCGTGGGGTGACACGATGATTCTGCCGCGAAGCCCAGCGGACTCGCAGACGCTCTGCTGCCACAGTCGGATAGCTTCCGGATCGGGCAGCGGCGCGAAGACGTAGAACAGCACAATCTTGGGAGTCGACACAATGCCAGAGTACGGACCCCGAATGCGTGTTGCCTTGATTGCCCTCGGCAGTATTGCTGCCGTCACATTGACCTCATGCGGCGTGCTGAACACCGATGCTGCGCCCAGCAAGATCGTGATCCCCGGCACCGATGCCCTCCTCACCGAGTCGGCAGCGCCGTCCTTGGCCCCGACCTCGGCGTCAGTCACCGGCAAGGCCGACGAACCGACGTCTCCGTGGAGTATGGCGCGCGTGATCCGGGCCGCCCCGCGAAGTAGTAACTCGCAGTTCCAAGTCGGTTCCACATCAGTCAGCGGCGAAGTGTCTGCGGCTTCGGGCTATCACTTCTCGACCGAAGATCGCAGTATTCGTTGTTCCACTGGCAACAACGGTGCCAACGCGCTGGTGTGCGTCAGCGAAAAGATCGACGGGGCGCGGCAGCGGCCAGGTGATGCCCCCGAGAAATGTGACTGGGCGCGCGACTATGCGGTCGTGGATGCAAACGGCCCCAAAGAGGGGGCCTGCTCAAATAGCTATCCGGTGCTGTTCCGATCGACCATCTTGCCCGCTGGCAACTCAATCGTCGTTGATCGGTTCGCGTGCTTGGCCGACTCCAGCGATCTGTACTGCATTGAGTCAAGTTCAGGCACAGGATTCGCTATTACCTCTGATGGCTACTCGAACATTCGAGGAGATGAACGAGCACCGAAATCGCTTTTGGGTTTAAGTCCCGCCACTTCAACTTCTGCCCGCTGAACAAACCAATTGAAGAACTTGTCTCTGACAAATATTCGATGACGTGTAGTCTGTCGAGAAGAATAGTTATCGATGCTTGAATGACCCCCAGCACGAAATCTCGCTACTCATTTTACCGCTGCACCCGTTACCAGCGCTCCCGGAGGAGAAGTACACATGGCCAAGAAGACCGTTATCCAGATCGTCGACGATCTCGACGGTGCCGAGCTCGACGAGTTCGAGACCGTGCAGTGGAGCTTGGATGGGAAAAACCTCGAGTTCGATACCTCACCCGAGCATGCGGAAGAGTTCCGCAATCTTGTTGCGACGTACGTTGCCGTGTCGCGTCCCAGTAGCCGCGGCGGCGCCACGCGCCGTTCGGCACCCGCGGGTGGCCGCTCCGGAATCGATACGCGAGCGGTTCGTAAGTGGGCAACGGAAAACGGCTACACCGTGAGTGACCGCGGTCGCATCCCCGCCGACATCGTCGCCGCGTACAACGCTGCGAACTGATAGATCACTTCCCCGCGACTGCCCCCGAGGACTCCTCGGGGGCAGTCGCATTTCTATCTACCTGGTTTTAATTCCCGATTCGATGCCCCGCACGATTACCCTTCTGACCCATGACCCTGCTTTCCGCAGTTCGCCGACGATGGCTCCCACTCCTAGCCATTGCCTTTTTGGTCGCGGTCCTCACCTCGTGTTCCGGCTCCGCATCAGACTCCGATGATTCCGGCCTCTGCGCACCGCCCGGCGTGCAGAGCGCTTCATCGGCGCCAACCAATCTGGCAACATCGGCACAGGCTCCCGATCGGTTCACCACCGCCACCACCGCGCCCGTCGACTCGATCGACATCTCAACGCTGAAGCTATCCAAGCCCGGCACCATTGTGGTCGGGACGCTCGGTGACGCCCCGCCAAGCATCTGCGTCAACTCCGCCCAGCAGTACACGGGCATGGACAACGAAATGCTGAAGGCGATCGCCGCCAAGCTGGGCTTGAAGGTGGAGTTCATCGGGACCGAGTTCTCAAGTTTGCTCGCTCAGGTCGCCGGGGGACGCTTCGACGTGGGGTCGTCGTCGATCACCACGACCGACGAGCGTCGTCAGACGGTCGATTTCACCAACGGTTACGACTTCGGCTACTTCGCACTGGTCGGCCCCTCGAACGGTGCGATCAAAGGTTTCACCGACCTCAATGCGGGCACGCGCATCGGCGTCGTCCAAGGCACCGTCCAGGACGACTACGTCACCAACATCTTGAAGTTCGATCCAGTGAAGTACCCCGACTATGCGACCGCATACGCAAATCTCAAGTCCGGGCAAATTGACGCGTGGGTGGCCCCCAGTCAGCAGGCCGAGGGGACGGTTCAGCCCGCTGACGGCATGAAGATCTTGGAAAACACTTTCAGCATCAACAACTTCACAGCGTGGGCTGTCGCGAAAAATAATCCCGGACTGCGCGATGCCCTCAACAGCGGTCTCGACGCGATCATCGCGGACGGCACGTGGGCCCGGCTTTACAGCGACTGGGCGCCCCGACAGTTACCGGAAGGTTGGAAGCCCGGATCGAAGGCGGCGCCAATGCCGCAGCTACCCGACTTCGCCGCCATTGCGGCAGCAAACGCGAACAAGCCGAAAACCGAGACCGCCGTCGAATCGAAGGGAACGTGGCAGCAGTTGCGCGCCACCTTCCTCAATGGGGAGCAGTTCCGAAAGGCACTTCCCGAACTGCTCTCCACCGGTCTCATCAACACCCTGAAAATCGCCATCACATCGGGCATTCTCGGGACCATCGGCGGAATGCTGTTGGCGTTGGCGGGAATGGCTCGCACCCGCTGGCTGCGGTGGCCCGCGCGCGTTTACACCGACATTTTCCGGGGGCTGCCTGCCGTTGTCGTTATCTTGATCGTCGGGCTTGGCTTTGGTCCGGTGGTGAAGAACCTCACCGGCGGTAATCCCTTCTGGCTGGGCTCGGTGGCGCTGGCATTGCTGGCTGCGGCCTATATCGGCGAGATCTTTCGGTCGGGTATTCAGAGTGTGGAGCCCGGTCAAATGGAGGCGGCGCGGGCCCTCGGTTTCTCCCACAACCGGTCCATGTGGCTGGTGATTGTTCCGCAGGGTGTTCGACGCGTGCTCCCCGCGCTGGTTAACCAGTTCATTGTGCTGATCAAAGACTCGTCACTGATCTACTTCCTTGGCCTCACTTTGTTGCAGCGCGACCTCTTCGCCGTTGGTAAGGACTTTAACGCCAACAGCGGCAATCTAACGCCGCTGCTGGCCGCTGGCCTGCTGTACCTGGTGATGACCGTCCCGCTGACGCACCTGGTGAACTACATCGACCGCCGACTGCGCATTGGAAAGGCGTGAGCCCCATGAGCACATCCCCGAGTTCAACACCCGATCCCGCGACTCCCCCGCCAGCTGCGGTAACGCGCAAAGCCGTTTCGCTCACCGGCAAAGACCTGCACCTGTCGTTCGGCGACAATCACGTGCTCCGCGGCGTCGACCTGCACGTCGACGCCGGATCCACGACCACCGTGATTGGCCCGTCTGGCTCCGGCAAATCAACGCTGCTCCGCGTGCTCAACCGACTCCATGAGCCGCAGCAAGGCGACATCTTGATTGATGGCGTCAGCGTGTTGAAGGAAAACCCCGACGCGCTGCGTCGACGCATCGGCATGGTGTTTCAACAGTTCAATTTGTTCCCGCACCGCACCGTTGCGCAGAATGTCGAACTGGGGCCCCGCAAGCTCCTCGGCCTCGGAAAAGACGAGGCACGCGCCCTCGCGCTGGCTCAGCTTGAGGCTGTCGGATTGGCGCACAAGGCCGATGCCCGGCCATCGACTCTCTCCGGTGGCCAGCAACAGCGCGTTGCCATCGCGCGCGCACTCGCGATGAACCCGGAGATCATGTTCTTCGATGAGGCCACGAGCGCCTTGGACCCCGAACTCGTCAAGGGCGTGTTGGCGTTAATGACCGAGCTGTCGCAGCAGGGCATGACCATGATCGTCGTGACTCACGAGATGGGCTATGCCCGCGATGTATCCGACCACGTGGTGTTTATGGACGAGGGAGTCGTCGTCGAATCGGGCGTTCCCGAGCAGATCTTTACCGATGCCCACAGCGATCGACTCAAAACCTTTTTGTCGCAGGTGCTGTAGGTCGCGGCGAGCGGCGCAACCCGCGGGTCGAATCGTCACAGAAATAGAAAGAGGCTGTTAGTCCGACGCGAGAATGGCGGCGAATTCGTCGGAGGCATAAAACGGGGCCAGCCGGCGGCGCAGGGCCGATTCAACGATGCCGTCGCTGTCGAGTTGAGTAATCACCGGCGGACCAAACCGCATAGCCTCCTCGACGAGGTCGGTCCGTGCGATACCGAGTTCGTCGAGGATTTCCGAGAGCGGAGTCTGCCCGTAGGTGTCGAAGACTTCGTCGATGCCCTCATCGAGCAGAGCACCGAAGTACGGGGTTTCGCGGAACGATCGCCAGAACTCAAACACCAACACGATGGTGTCCTCGACGTCCCCATCGCTGAGAATGTCACGCACCTGGTCGGCCTGCTCATCAGTGCTGGCAAGCCACAACCACATTTCTCGGGCCGCGTCGAGAATGAGGTGATCGGACTCAGCGCTGTTGACCGCCAGCACATACCGTGTGCCGCGACGCGCAACCCGTTCCACCAGAGTCTCGACGATGCCCGCGAGTTTGCCGGGCAAACGCGACGGATCAACGGCTCGCTGCACGGCCTCAACGCACGCGTCCTCTGAGGCCGGACTCGTCAATACTCGTTCCACGATGCGACGCGACAGTCCGAGGTCGGCGATTCCGGTCGCGAGTTCCTCGAAACGGCGGCGGTCGAGCACTTCCTGAAGTCGCGTGTCGTGGTCGGCCGAATACTGGTAGAGCCGTTCAGCGACGGCACCGACGAGACCGGGGATCTCGCCGTCGACGGGGAACGCGATCGCATACTTGCGTGCAACCGCCTTGATCAAATCGCGGGACACAGCGGTCTCCAACGGCAAGTGGTCGGCAACGTCGAGAAAGGCAGTAATTTCCTCGTCTACCAGCGCCGCGAACTCGTGCGGGTCGGTCAATTGCCGACGCTGCTGCGCCACATGAGCGTCGAGGAGTCGAGCGGCGAGATCGGCAGAGTCGGCTGGCATGGCACTCATGCTACGAGGTGGCCCCGTTGCAGTTGTCCCCGCCAGAGCAGTCCCCCGCCCGAGTTATCCCCGTCAGGGTTCTTGGGAGACGGACTCGATCTGACGAATCACAATGGTGGCGGCAGTGACCACCGCGACGATTCCGGTCGCGAGCCACATTGCCCAACCGCCACCGATGAGTCGGTGCATGAGGGCACCGATCACTCCGCCAGCAGCCAGCGCCGTCCACAGGGACAGATTGCGCAGCCACAGCCATTTCTTGCCGCCCGCCAGTCCTTCGACGAACTGTTGCCCAGCCTTCACCAGGGTGCCCGTCATATAGGTGAGGCCAATGCTGACTTCGCCGTTATTGAGGAAGACCGCATTCATCGCGCCCATCGCCGCCGGTAGCCCGGCTGCGGCGGCAGTCGCCGGGTCGGTAACAACGGCAATCACACATGTCAGCACCAGGAGAATCGTGGTGGTCACCAGAACCGTGATGCGCCCATCGCCGAAGCGGGCGGCGACCGCACCGATCACCACGCCAGCCATGAAGCTAATCAGCAAGCCCGCAACGAGCCAGATACTCGTGAGGTACCCGGTGCCGAGTTGCGCGGCGAGGTCGGTGGTATTGCCGCTCATGAATGACACAAAGTGGCCTTTGAGTTCGATGAAACCGACGGCATCGAGATAGCCGGCCACGCTCGATAGGGTCACCGCCAGGGCAACTTCGCGGCGACGAGCAGACCTCACCGGCTTGCCAACAGTCGTCGCAGGATGGTCAACACTCCTTCATCGGCATTACTGGGTGCGCGGAAACGGGCGCGTTCGGCCACGGCGGCGTGCGCGTTGGCCATCGCGAAGAAGAAGTCCGCGGCGTCAAGCATCTCCAAGTCATTCAGGTAGTCGCCAAAGACCATCGTGTTCTCCGGACCGACCCCGAGCAGTCGTTGCAGTGCCTGCACACCCTGCGCTTTGTGCGTTCCCGGTGCGGTGATATCGATCCAGTGCTGCCCCGAGACTGCCAACTGGTGTTCACCGACGAGCGGCCCAAAGATGCTCGACGCTGCGTGCTCGGCGTCGGCGAAATCGTAAATGGCAAGTTTGACGACGTCACCGGGGATCGCCAACTGGTCTTCAACCGCGTCGAGCCGGACGCAATACTGCCGTGCATGCGCCAGGAAGTCGGCGTCTTCGGATTCGATGAACGCACCGTCGACGCGGTGCACAATCAACCGCAGCCGATCTTCGCTGGTGGTACGTACCGTCTCGACGACGGTGCGGACAAGTGCGGGATCGACATTGGACGACGACAATAGCGCGCCGTCGTGCATCACCATGCTGCCGTTCTCGGCGACGTACGAAAGCATGCCCGGATGGCGGTCGAAGAGATCGAGCAGCGTGTAGTACTGACGTCCGCTCGCCGGAACGAAGGCGATACCGCGCTTGGTGAGTTCGGCGAGGAGCGGCCAGAACCTGTCGGGTACCAGACCTGCTTCGTTGAGGAGCGTGCCGTCCATGTCGGCGACGACCAGTTTTATGTCGGCGAGAGCCAATTCCTTCGCTGTGATCTCCCCGCGCGGGAGCCGATCAACCATGCCTTGACTCGCCAAGCTCTGCCCGCCGCTCGGCTTCCTTCTGGATGTAATCGTTATCGGCGAAATCGGCAAAGTCACTCTCGTCGGTCACCCGGCGCACCTCAAGTTTGGTGCCGGGACCCAGCGGGCAGCGGCGCGCCCATTCTGCGGCTTCCTCACGACTGGCCACTTCCAGGATCCAGAAACCGTTGAACAGTTCGTGAATCTCGCCGTATGGGCCGTCGGTGACGATGGGATCATCGGTCGCGAAGTCGACAACGAACCCCTCCGACGGGTCCGACAGTCCGTCGGCGGCGAGGAGCACACCCGCGTCGACGAGTGCATCGTTGTAGGCGCCCATCCGGTTGATCATTTCCTCGAACGGGATTTCCTCACCTGCGGCCAACGCGGCGTCGTCGTTGACTCGCATAATCAGCATGTACTTCATTTTCTACTCCTCCGATAATGGTGCGGATGTGATGACGAAGGCCCGATTGGGCCGCGAATGAGCACGTTGAACGGGGAGACCAGAAATCGACACGGTCGGGAGAACATTCTTCATCCGATTACCCGACTGCCACAATGCCTGGCTGTGGGATTGGATGGGCGGAGTGTTCAACCGATCTTCCCTCCCCCGTGTGGCGACCCTGCTTCTCAGCAGTGCGCTGACCTTGACTGCATGCACGGCCCCTCCCTCCGAAACGGACCCGAAATCGTCGGCTCCCGCACCAGTGAACCAGACCATCACAATCAGTTGGACCGGCGATAATATTCTCGGCACCGACAGAGATTTCGGCGGCAATACCCTGCCGCAGGTGTGGGCCGATAACGGGAAGGCCCCCGACTACTTCTTCCGAAATGTGAAGCAGTACTTCGACAACGACGATCTGACTGTGGCGAACTTCGAGGTGGCCCTCACCTCCGCCACCACCGAGCGCTACAAGGGCGAAGGCGAAAACTACCACTTCAGCGGCGAACCTGCCCTCGCCAAGACACTGTCGGCTGGCGGTATTGACGCGGTGACCCTCGCCAACAACCACACCTACGACTACCTCCGCCCCGGATTCGACGACACCACGAAAGCACTGCAAGACGCCGGTGTCGAGTACTTCGGTACCGGGTCCGAATCAGAGGGCTCGGATTACGACTACTCGCTGATCCGAAATGTGAAGGGCGTGAAAGTCGGCCTCGTCGGCTATCAGACCTGGCTCGATACCCCCGACATCCGCGGCAAGATCGCCAGTGATTTCCAAGAGCTGCGCGCTCATGGGGCCCAGGTGGTGATCCCGTTCTTCCATTGGGGAATCGAATCCCAGCATGAACCGTACGACGTGCAGCGCGAGCTTGCGGCGTTCGCGATCGATAACGGTGCCGACGCTGTGATTGGCACGCACCCCCACGTCCTGCAGTCCATGTCCACATACAAGGGCAAGCTGATCGCGTACTCGCTCGGCAACTTCGCGTTCGGGGGCAACACCAATCCGACCGACAAGCGAACCATGGTGGTGCAGACACGGTTTGACGTGCGAAACAACAAGGTGGCTGGGTCGTCGTTCCGGGTGATCCCCATGCGGTTGTCGACCACCGAGGCGATCAACGACTACCAGCCCACGCCGTATACGGGTGCCGAACGCACCGACGTTCTCGGCTTCATCAATTCACTCTCGCCCAAGTTAAACGGCACCATCGGCACCAACTTTGTTGCGGTACCTGCCGATCAGGACGGTCGTCGCAGGTAGGCTGCGGTCCGCGCTACTTGCTCGTCTTCGTCGTCTACGAGGGCGGCCAGTGCGGCCTGCGCCGCTGCACCGGGGAGTTCACCCAGAGCCTGGGTAATTCGCCGCCGCACCCCCGGGTTCGCGTCGGACAACTTGGCGATAAGCGCGAACGCAACGGTCTGCTCGGGGAGTTCAGAATTTGCGGCGACGGCGAGTGCATCGGCTGCGTCCACATCGCGGATGCCGTCGACGATCAGCCCGATGAGGACGTCAGGGGGTGGAGGCTGGCCCCGGCGGCACAGTTCGAGAGCGGCCGAAGCCCGAATTTCGTGGTTGGGGTCGGACACCGAAACCGTCAGGGCAGCAGTTGACGCCGGTCCTGCGATCTCCGTTAAGGCGAGGACCGCACGAGTACGTTCGCGCACATCTGAGCGTCGTGCGGCTTCGGCGAGCAACGGAACTGCGTCACCTGCCCGGACCAGGGCCCACCGGAGCGCCCCGGCGACATTGGGCTCGTCTTCGTGCAGCAACGACTCCACTAGCGCTGAGGTTGGGGCCGTTCGGCCGGTGGCGGTGAGCGCAGCGCGTTGTCGTCGTCCGGCGTTAGGCGACGACAACGCCTCCAACAGTGCAATTGTCGACAGCACGTTGTCCCAGTCGTCGAGGCCACGTTCGGCGATCGCATTGAGTCGCCGAAGAAGTTGTTCGCCTTCGGCAATCTGCGCGGCGGTCCGTTCCGCGAGTTGGGTCACGAGCGCGTCGGGGGCGAAGTCGGGGTCGTCGAGTGCACGGCCAACCTCGCGCAGCGACAGTCCCATCGAACGCAGGCTCTCTACGTGGAAGATCCGGGCGAGATCAGCGGGAAGGTAATCCCGATAGCCGGACGAGGTCCGTCCGGTTGGGGTTACCAGGCCGAGGGTTTCGTAGTGCCGAAGCATTCGGGCGCTCACCCCGGAGCGACGGGCCACCTCACCAATCCGCATCTCTCACCGTCCCTTTAGTGCCACCGTGCGTCGAGCTTCGTGGAGACTGTCTGCGAAGCCGGTGTCGGGGTCGCGCATCAGCGCTTCCGTCGCCACCGCGTGAGCCCGAACGTCCGGATCGTCTGAGCTTTGCGCCCGCAGTATGAGGTTGAGCGAGTCGTGGCCGATGCCGACAAATGCACGACTGAGACTGCGCTGCATTTCATCGTTTCCTCGCCCCAACTGTGTGACCAGTATGGCAGCCACCTCCGACGATTCTGGGGCGAGCGCGACGGCAGCCCGCCACGCGGCCCGCGCGACTTCGTCGTCGCGGTCGGTGAGCAAACTACTCGGCACGGATCCCCATATCGAGCTGTCACCAATCTTCGACAGTGTGTGTAGCGCCTGACTGCGGGCCTGCGGCGGCGACGAACGAAGCTCACCAATCAGCAAAGGCACCACGTCGTTGGGGTCATGGCGGGTGAGGGCCCAGGTCAACATGTCGCGGACAAAGAAGTCCGGTTCCACGGCGCTTCGTTCGATCAACGCTGCGACGAACTCCGGGTCGGGAGAGGTTCCCGACGCCAGGGCGGCGCGGAGCCGGAGTTGCGCATTTGTGGCCCGCAGGCCCACAACGATCGTTGAGGTTTGAGCCTTGGGTGTTCTGGTCATCGTGACCACCTCCTAAGAGGCAGTCAAGACCCTGTCACGGTGTCAGGGTCAAGCGTCGTGAGCTAGAAGTCGAAGCCCCCGAAATCGCCGCCACCGAAATCGCCGAAGTCGCCCCCGCCGAAGTCGCCGCCACCGAAATCGCCGAAGTCGCCGTAGGCTCCCCCGTCGCCGTAGTCTCCACCGCCGTCACTCATGTCGCCACCAGCGAAGTTGCCGTCGGAGACACCCGCGGGGATGCCTGCCATCCCGGAGAACAGAGAACTGAACAGGAGGGCAGAGCCGATGCCCCAGGCACCGCCGATGAGGGCGGGTTTCCACCAGGGTTCGGAGTACCAGCCTGCGGGAACAGGTCGGCCAGCGACGCGGCCACCCGGATAGTAATTTGGCGTCGCGTCGGACGGCTTGGGCGATGCTTGCACTTCGCGGCCTTCAAACTCGACGGCACGGGCTTCGGTGACCGAACCCGCTGCGCGTTGGCCTTCGAGTTCAGGGATCGGCGGACCCGGGTCGAGATTGAGCGCGGTGCGCGCCGCCCGAATGTAATAGAGCCCTTCAATCGCAGTCTGTTTAGCGAGTAACGCCTGACCAGGTGTTGCCGCCTGCTCTATCTGCGATCCGGCTGCGGTGAAGCGTTCACCTGCGTCGGCGAGCGATTGCCTGGCCGAGGCGTCGTCGCCGGGATTGAGGGAGTAGACCTGCCCACCGAGTCGCTCGATGGCCTGCCGGGCGTCGGCCTTGGCGTCGTCGAGTCGGGCTTGGGCAGCTTGGGCACCGTTGCTTCGTCCGCGGACCATGAAATAGATACCGACGGCGATCAACGCGATGAGGACGATAATGAAAAAGTCTGGCACTCCATCCAGGGTACGGATTCTTGGCAAACCAAGGGTGACCTACCTAACGCGCAACTCGGATTATCGGTAGCGTAGCCTTGCCTTATGTTGAGTGTCAGAGGAGTTACACGGGTCTTTCCCGCGTCACCCCAGCCGGTGCATGCGCTCCGCGGCGTTGACCTCGACGTGCGCGAGGGTAGCTTCACTGCCATCCTCGGCGCCTCCGGTAGCGGCAAGACCACCCTGCTTCGAATTCTCGCCGGTTTCGATCGCCCCGACGGTGGCGAAGTGTCCATCAACGGCACGATCGTCGCGGGTCCCGGCACTTTTGTCCGGCCCGAAAAGCGAAGCGTCGGCATCGTCGCGCAAGAAGGTGCGCTGTTCCCGCATCTGTCGGTTGCCGCAAATATCGCCTACGGACTCCCCGGCGGCATCGGTTCCCGGTTTAGCACCGCCGCCCGACGCCACCGCAGTGAACGCGTCGAAGAAATGCTGCATCTGGTCGGGATGGCCGGATACGGGAACCGCAGCCCCGACGAACTGTCCGGCGGGCAGCAGCAGCGTGTGGCTTTGGCCCGAGCGCTGGCCCCCGCCCCGACGGTCCTTCTGCTCGACGAACCGTTCTCCGCACTCGATGCTTCCCTGCGCGTGGACCTCAGAGAGGAAGTCCGCGAACTATTGCGGAGCATCAACGCGACCTCCGTCTTGGTGACCCACGATCAGAGCGAGGCTCTCTCGCTTGCCGATCACGTCGCCATGATGCGCGACGGCCGCGTGATCGCCTGCGCGCCACCCAACGAGTTGTATGCGAAGCCCGTCGACCCCTCGGCGGCGGCGTTCCTTGGCGATTCGGTCGAGTTGCCCTGCACGTTGGTCGACTTAGGGAGCACCGACAAGACCGCGATCGTCGACTCCCCGCTGGGCAGACTCCGCGTTGACCGTTCGGCAGTTTTCGGCGAAACCCTGGTCCTGCGGCCCGAGCAGTTCACCCTGACCGCCGATGGCATTCCGGCGACCGTCGCCTCCACCAGCTTCTTCGGTCACGACGGTCTGGCACGACTGTCGCTGATCGACGGCACCGGGATCGTCGCACGCATGGAGGGTCGCGATCTGCCGGCTCCCGGTAGCACCGTCCGCGTGAGCGTCGTCGAATCCGATCTCACGGACGCCGCCGCGTCCTAACGCCACACCACACTGCAACCGATCGTCACCAGAAAGAAACAGAGGACCCATGGCTGACCCAGCAAAGCGGCTGACCTGGCGAATTGTCGCTGCCACCACGGCACTGGCCACCGCGTTTACGTTGACTGCATGCTCATCGAGCAACGACGACAGCGACGCCAACACACTGACCTTGTATTCGGGTCAGCATGAGGAAACTGCGAAGAGTCTCGCGCAGGCGTTTGAGGCGTCGAGCGGTATCAAGGTCAACGTGCGTGCGGGCAAGGACGCCGAGATGACCGGACAGATCGTCGAAGAAGGCGATCGTTCCAAGGCCGACCTGATCATCACCGAGGAGCCGGGCGCCATGGCCGGGCTCGACAAGAACGGCCTGCTCAGCCCCGTCGACAAGTCGGTCCTTGCGGTCCCGGACCAGCGGTTCGTGCCGTCGACCGGCAACTGGGTTCCGTGGGCGGCCCGCGCGCGCGTAATGTTCTTCGATCCCAAGCTGATCAAGGAAGGCGACCTCCCTCCGTCGATCCTCGATCTGACGAAGCCGGAGTGGAAGGGCAAGTTCGCGTACGCCCCGTCTGGCGCATTCAAGTCGACAACGGCCTACCTGATCAACACGATCGGCAAGGACCGGACCCTCGAATGGCTCAAGGGCATCAAGGAAAACGGCGTCAACGAGCAGTCGAACGGGAAGGTCCGCGACAGCGTCGAGGCCGGTCAACATCCCTTCGGCCTGTCGAACCACTACTACTGGTACATCATGGCCAAGGACAAGGGCGGCGAGGCCAATGTGACCTCGCGCGTGCACTTCATGAACAACGACGACGCCGGTGCGCTCATGCTGGCCTCGGGTGCCGGCGTCCTGAAGTCGAGTTCCAAGCAGAAGGAAGCAGCCCAGTTCTTGAAGTGGATCGTCGCCGCTGACGGTGGCCAGAAGGTCCTCGCCGAGAACAGTCCGCAGTTCCCACTGACGCCCGGCGTCAAGAGCAGCTACGGCCTGCCCGATCTCAAGTCGTTGACCTTCCCTGTCTTCGATCAGGCGTCGCTGCAAAACACCGCCGAAGCGAATGACTTGCTGAAGCAGAGCGGCATCATCTGACGGTGACCCTTCCCCAAGACCCCGATACCGGTTCCAACGCCATCGCGGCATTGGAACCGGTATCGGTGCTTGGCACCGACGGGCTGGAACTGGACGTCGACGCCGCAAGTAAGCAGTCGCGGATTCGACGGGGCCGACCGCCCATCGCCCTGGTTGTTCCAGGCATTCTGGTGGCCGTGGCGGCCATCGCGCCCGCCGCCTATTTGCTGTTCCGCGCTGGTTTTAGCTTTACGCTCCTGCTCGACGAACTCGACAATCCGTCGACCGTGCCGCTGATTTGGAACACGCTCAAACTGCTCGTCCTGGTTTGCGGATTCACTGTGATCCTTGGTGTTGGCTTGGCCGTGCTCATCGCCCGCACCACCCTGCCGATGCCGCGCGTGTGGACGGTACTGCTTACCTTGCCCCTCGGCGTGCCGACCTTTGTCGGATCGTATGCGTGGGTGGCGTTTAGCTACCGTTACTTCCCCGGCTCGACCCTGATCTTTGGGCTCGGTGGCGCGACAGCCATTCTGACCCTCACCCTATTTCCCTACGTTTTCCTGCCGACGCTAACCGCATTGCGCAGACTCGACCCCGCGCAGGAGGAAGCAGCCCGAGCTCTGGGGCGTGGCCCGGTGGCCGCGTTCCTCCGCGTGACCCTGCCTCAATTACGCCCGGCGATCGCCACCGGCATGCTGATTATCGGCTTGCATCTGCTCGCCGAATTCGGTGCGCTACAGATGCTCAACTACCAAACTTTGACGACGGTCATCGTCCAACAGCAGACCGTGTTGGGGATGCCGGAGTCGGCTCGCGCACTGGCCGTAGTGCTGGCGGTCGGAGCGATTGGACTCCTCCTGCTCGATCGCGTGCTGCGCGGTAAGCGGCGCCCGGTCCGCACTGGCAGCGGGACCCCGCGGCCTCCGCTGCGCTGGAAACTCGGCTACAGCACGCCACTGTGGACAGCGCTCTGCGCGGCGGTCGTAGCTGGTGCCCTCGCGGTGCCTCTCTGGGTGACCGGAAGCGGCATCATCAATCACCTGACCGGCAGTGGCATCTCTATCGATTGGGCCGAACTCGGGAATGCGGCAGGTAACACGGCGAAGTGGGCACTGTCGGCGGCCGTCCTCGCCACCCTGTGCGCCATTCCGGTCAGCCTGCTCGCCGCGCGCTACCCCGGCCGCATCTCGACACTGATCGAGCGTTCCACCTGGGTGGCGCACGCGCTGCCGGGCGTCATCATGGCACTGTCGCTGGTGTTCATCTCGGTGCGGTGGATGTTCCCGCTCTATCAGACGTCCACCCTGCTGGTCATCGGCTACGTCGTCCTGTTCCTGCCGCTTGCCGTCGGATCGCAGCAGGTCGGATTCGGGCAGGCCGCTCCGGCGTTCGACGACATGTCACGGTCCCTCGGAAAGGGGCCGTTCGAGACGTTCACGCGGGTCACCATGCCGCTTGCGCTACCCGCGATCGGAACGGGTGCCCTCCTCGTCGGACTTGATGCAGGCAAGGAACTGACCACGACGCTGTTACTTCGTCCCACCGGCGAGCACTCCCTCGCCACGGCCCTATGGGCGACCACCAACGGCGAAGTACTCGACTTCACCGCTGCCAGTCCGTACGGGTTAGCTCTCCTGCTGATCGGTGCGATTCCGGCGATTCTCCTTGCTCGGTCGACGGTCCGGAAATAGGCGCTCGCCATTCTCCACAGCGATCGCTAAGCGTCCAGGGTCAGATGGATCCTCTGCAAGGTTCCGGAGTCACGATCCCCGTGGGGCTTGTTTCGAGACGTTCCTCCACTCATCTCGACGTATGCCCCACTCTTTGTCGGCACCTCGTCGTAACGTATTTCTCAACCGTCACACGTTAGGAACCAACGATGCGCGCAGTGAAGCTGACTTCACCGGGAACCCTCGAAATGGTCGAGGTCGAGAAGCCCGAACCTGGTCCGGGCGAGGTGCGAGTCAAGGTCGCTGGCGCAGGCCTGTGCCACTCCGATCTGCACATTTTGCATTTGCCAGTACCGTGGCCGGGCCCCGACCCCACGCTCGGACATGAGGGCGCGGGCTGGATCGATGCGGTCGGTCCCGACGTGACGGGCCTCGACATTGGCAGTGCGGTCTTGGTGAACCTGATCTGGAGCTGCGGCCAGTGCCGACCGTGCATCCTGGGACGCGACAACGCCTGCATCAGCGGCGGCCGGTACATGTACCCGCCCACCCCTGGACTCGGTCCCGACGGGGCCATGGCCGAATACATGATCGTGCCAGCGCGCCATGCCATGCCGCTCGGCAAACTCGACCCGGTGAGCGCCGGTCCGCTAGCCGACGCCGCCCTCACTCCAATGCGGGCCATCAGTTCGGCCCGCGACTGGTTGACGCCCGGTTCCACGGCTGTCGTGATCGGTGTCGGCGGGCTTGGCCACATGGCCGTCCAAATTCTCGCCGCCAGCACCGGCGCCCGAATCATCGCCGTCGACATGGCCGACGACAAACTCGCACTCGCCCGCAAACACGGGGCCGACCTCGTCCTTAAATCCGACGCCGCCGCTGCGGCCATCCTCGCCGAATCCGACGGGTACGGAGCCGACGCCGTCTTCGACTTCGTCGGCGTGCAGCAAACCGTCGACCTCGCGCGCGGCGTCGTCGCACCGGAAGGCGCGCTCCGCCTGGTGGGACTCGGCGGCGGAAAAATCGACCTCGGAGCCGAAGCGAACACCGGTGTCATCCCGTGGGGTGTCGACATTCGGAAGTCGTACGGCGGCACCCGCGCCGACCTCATCGAAGTCATCGCGCTGGCAGCACAAGGCAAGCTCACCGTCGAACACACGCTGTATCCGCTAGCAGACTTTCAGCGCGCCTTTGACGACCTGGAGGCCGGAGCTATCGCCGGCCGAGCCATTCTCACGCCGTAGGAGTTACGCGAAACGCTCGTTGGTCTGTGGATCGTAGAGTCGGAAGCCCAGCTCGCGCATCACGTCGATGACCGTGTTGATGTCTGCGGCCTCGACACCGTAGCCAGTGCAGGTCACCGCTTGAGTGTCGACGAAGATGTCGAACACCGGGCTTCCCTCGAGGTGACTGCCCGGCGGGTAAAGCAGACTCTGCGACCACCTCCAGCCGTCGATCCCGCTGAGTGCCCGCTCAACGCCAGCCTTGTCGACCAGCGCGACGTGTTCGACGCGCTCACCCGTATTGAGCCGACGATAGGTGTCCATGCAGTCCGCCGCATCGTCACCTGACCAAAATGACAACGTGTAACTCATGTGCCGATTCTCCACGACATGGAGCTCCCGGTCAGCAGTATCGGGGACCGGACCATCGAGGACGGAACCGTCGAGGACTGGGACGGGAAATTCAACGTGGAGGAGCTCGCACTGACATACTCGGCAAATGCCTCAGCACGTCAGCGCCGACGAAGTCGATGATTTCGAAACCGCCACCCGCGATCTCGTCGGCCTAGCACTGCGCAGCGTCGACCACGTCGACATGTCACTCCCCCAATTCCGTCTGCTGTTGACCCTCCACGAAATCGGACCCGCCAGTTCGACCGACTGCGCACGGGCGCTTGGCGTGGTCGGATCGTCGATCACCAGACTCGCCGACCGACTCCACACGTCGGGTCATCTGGTTCGTGGCAGCGATCCCAGTCACCGCAGCATCGTGCGACTGGAACTGACCGACACCGGACGCAAAGTGGTCAGGCAGGTCAACGACCGGCGACGGACCGAACTCGCCGCAGCACTCAGCCATCTCACTCCCGAAGCTCGCGCCGACTGCGCACAAGCTTTGCGCGACCTCCATTCAGTTCTCAGCGAAGAGGGCAAAAACGACGATCTGCGACGACATTTGCCGCTCTAGTGTCACACCGCGTGATTTGACCGAATCAAGTCTTGCATTGTGCAAGACTTGACGTAGGCAATGATTGCGGTCACGCAGGGAACCGTGCGCCATCGTTGCGTTCCGGTGCCGCCGCGTCGACGGCACCCGGTCCTGAGAACCAGTGATTGGAGAAATCATGAGTACCGACACCGCAATCCGCGGACCGCAGAAGCTCGGCCCGTTGACCCCGCTGGTCGGCATCTGGGAAGGCGACACGGGCGTCGACCTCTCGTACCACAACAAAGACGACGAGACGAGTAAGACGTCGTACTTCGAGCGCGCAACGTTCAAGCCGATCCCGGTTCAGGAGAACGGACAGCAGACCCTGTGGGGCCTGAACTATTCGATGACCGCGTGGCGGCACGGCGAAGAAGGCATGGATCCGTTCCACGACGAGATCGGTTTCCTGCTCTGGGACAAAATCAACGGTCAGGTCATGCGCACGGTCGTTTTTGGTCGCGGTATCGCGATCCAGGCGGGCAGTGATGCCGGCCCGCACGACACCGTCCTCCACTTCAATGCCAGCCCCGGTGACCCAAGCTATGGCATCCTGCAGAACAAGTACCTGATGGAGCGCGCTGAGATCAAGAGCTTCACCAGCAACTTCACGATCATCGACGACGACACCTTCTCGTACAACTCAGACCTGCTGATGCGTCTGGCCGCGACCGGCGGGGAAATGCACCACACCGACGAGAACACCCTGCGCCGCGTGAAGCGCTTCCATCCGGGATCTGAATTCAACTGATCCGTGAGATTTGGCGTTCCATGCCGCCGATCGTGACCTCATCCGGGTCACAATCGGCGGCAGTGCCACTTCTACGGCTACGCGAGCTCCGTAACCTGGCCGCGCTCGACGTGCCACCGACGGCCGACGCGCACGTTCTCGAGCATTCGGCGGTCGTGAGTGACGAGCAGGAGCGCCCCGGTGTACGCCTCCAGTGCCTGCTCAAGCTGCTCGATCGCCGGGAGGTCCAGGTGGTTGGTCGGCTCATCGAGAACCAGCACGTTGGTGCCGCGCGCCTGAAGGAGCGCGAGCGCGACCCGAGTCCGCTCCCCCGGCGAGAGCTCCCCCACCGGTCGTTGAACGTGATCGGCCCGGAGCCCGAATTTAGCGAGCAGCGTGCGAACTTCCTCGGTGGTGAAGTCGGGGACCAGACTTTCAAACCGGTCGGCGAGCATTTCCTCACCCGAGAAGAGTCCCCGGGCCTGATCGATCTCGCCGATCGCGACGCTGCTACCCAGCTGGGCGGTACCGTCGTCTGGGGTTGTGCGACCCAAAATTAACCCAAGCAAGGTCGACTTACCGGCCCCGTTCGGGCCCGTAATCCCGATCCGGTCACCCGCGTTGACCTGTAACGACACTGGCCCGAGGGTAAAGTCACCCTGCCGACGGACCGCATTGTTCAACGTCGAAACAACCGAACTCGATCGGGGTGCGGCACCGATCGTAAACTCCAGCACCCATTCCTTTCGGGGCTCGGCGACCTCGTCCAACCGCGCGATCCGGCTTTCCATCTGCCGCACCTTCTGCGCCTGCTTTTCACTCGACTCGGTGGCGGCGCGGCGTCGGACTTTGTCGTTGTCCGGGTTTTTCTTCATCGCGTTGCGGACACCCTGGCTGGACCATTCACGTTGAGTCCGGGCACGCGAGACCAAGTCGGCCTTCTTATCCGCGAACTCCTCGTATGCTTCACGCTTATGCCTGCGGGCCACCTCGCGCTCTTCCAGGTAGCTTTCGTACCCGCCACCGAAGAGCGTGTTGGTATTTTGCGCCAAATCTAACTCCAGCACTTTGGTGACGCTACGGGCCAGGAACTCCCGGTCGTGGCTCACCAACACCACCCCGCCGCGCATACCGCCAACCACCTCTTCCAGCCGGACCAGCCCCTCAAGATCGAGGTCGTTGGTCGGCTCGTCGAGCAGCACAATGTCGAAGCGCGAACACAGCAGGGCCGCTAAGCCGACCCGAGCCGCCTGGCCGCCCGACAGGCCCGTCATCAGCGCCGACGCCGGATCGCCGCCCAACGTCACCCCATCGAGGCCCAGGTCCGCGAGCACAGCGGGTAGTCGCTCATCGAGGTCTGCAGCTCCGGTCGCCAGCCAATGATCAAGGGCCACGGCGTAGAAATCCGCAGGGTCGACAGACCCGGACGCCTCGTCGGCAAGCGCATCGGCGGCCGCGTTCATCGCATCGGTCGCCGCCGCGCACCCGGTGCGACGTGCGACGTACTGGCCGACGGTCTCGCCCTCAATACGCTGGTGTTCCTGGGGCAGCCAGCCGACGAAGGCATCCGACGGCGAGCACGTCACTGTGCCCTCCAGCGGCGCGAGATCGCCAGCCAACACGCGAAGCAGGGTGCTCTTGCCTGCGCCGTTGGCACCCACCACGCCGATGACGTCGCCCGGCGCGACCGTCAGGTCGAGGTGGTCGAACAAAACACGATGCGCGTACCCGCCGGAGAGGTCTTTCGCGACGAGAGTTGCAGTCATGCGTCCTATGGTCCCACTCGAACTAGCGCCGCCGCGCATTCAGTGCCACGTACACCATCCTCAACATCAACTCCGTGCCATTGATGATCGGATCGATCCTCATACGCCTGTGACCGCAATTACATTGGGGCGTCGTCAATATTCTTGCCCGACCCACGCCACTTGGAGTTCGCTTTGGCCACTCGTTCTCGCCTCCGCCAATCTGCAGCCGCAGCCACAGCCGCCGCGGCCAGCGCCGCGCTCGTTGCAGGTGCAACGTTGGTCCCATCGGTCACGCAGCCTGAGCCCCAGCGGACTACCGTCGCAGACCCGATGCTCGCCTCGTCGACCGCGATGTTGGGCGGAATCGCTGCGGACCCAGAGGGCATCATCAAACTCCTCATCGGCAACGGCGGCTGGAATTTCGTCAAGAACGAGTTCGGCGATAGCAGCGCCACCGCGATCGGCCCCGGCTTTGCCATTGCCGCCGCAGACAAGGGCGAGTCCGCAAACGCCTTCGCTCTCGGGGGCCTAGCAATTGCGACCACCGACATCACGATCTTCGACATTCTCGGGTTCAAGGGATTCAAGATCCCCACCGGCCAAGCCTCATGCATCGGAGTCGTCGCGTTCGCGACATCGTCCACCGATGGCATGTGCCTCAACCTGCTTGGCACGGTTGACGCCGACTATCGCACCGATGCCGGTGAGGTTTCGCTCGGCGTCACCAATCCCCTCGCTCTGATTGGGTTACTCACCGGAGACAAGGATCTGCTCGGCCTGATCAAGGAAGTCGTCGCTGGCAAGCCGCTCTCGCGGATCCTGACCGACGACTTCGCTCGAATCACCCTCGGCGGTACTGAACTGGTGAAACTGACGTCCGACTACGCGTTCTCACCGCTGTCGGCATATCCCGGAGCTATCGCGCTCGGCTGGCTCGGCGGTCAACTGGTCCTGTTCCCGACCATTACGAACGGCATTTTGAAGGGCAACGTCAACTACCTGGGTGTGCCCGCCCTCGACTTCTCGAACTTCGGGAAGCTCGACAACATCAGCAGTTTGATCCCGTCACTGTCGGTCGGCCAGTTCAAGACTCCCATCCCCGGGGTGACGATCCCAGAACTGTCGACGGGTGATTTGCTGAGCCCGCAGTCGACGTCGTCGGTAAACCCGAATGCTCTGTCGCGGACGGCAGATGTACCCGAGTTGGCGGCAGATCCCGCGCCGCAGGTGCCAGCCGAGGCGCCGGTCGCTCCCGAGCTGCCTATGCCGACTGACCCTGGTGCGCCGACGGACCCAACTGTGTCGACACCCG
Source organism: Gordonia sp. (in: high G+C Gram-positive bacteria) (assembly GCF_049647785.1). Lineage (GTDB taxonomy): Bacteria > Actinomycetota > Actinomycetes > Mycobacteriales > Mycobacteriaceae > Gordonia. Next base: position 4,595 of record NZ_JBARYI010000081.1, on the reverse strand, counting down.
TCGACGACGCGCCTGCACCGAGTGCGGACACAACCCCGAGCACAGGTTCGGACGCGGCCCCGGCCGACGTGCCCATCGAAATCGACGCCGCCGCGTAACGACAGTCAAAACACCGGTGGCGGGAAATGGATAACCATCTCCCGCCACCGGTGTTTTTGCGTACTTGCGCTCTAGCTGTAGTCGTAGAACCCACGACCGGTCTTGCGGCCCAGACGACCGGCGTCGACCATACGACGCAGCAGTGCTGGCGGCGCGAAGTGCGGCTCAGCGAACTCCGCGTACAGCGACTCCGCGGCAGCGAGGCAGATGTCGAGGCCGACGGTGTCGCACAGCGTCAGCGGGCCCATCGGGTAGCCGCAGCCGCCCTTCATTGCTGCGTCGATGTCCTCGGCACTGGCGTAGCCGGAGTCGTACATGCGGATGGCCTGGCACAGGTACGGAATCAGCAGGGCGTTCACGATGAAGCCCGAACGGTCGCCAGCCTGGACGGTGGTCTTGCCGAGGACGGTTCCCGCGTACTCGGTGACAGCGGCGGCCGTTTCCGGTGCGGTGGTCAGGGCGGAGATGATCTCGACGAGCGGCATCACCGGGACGGGGTTGAAGAAGTGCACGCCAACGACGCGCTCGGGATGCGCCGTGGCTGCGGCGATCTTGATGATCGGGATCGACGAGGTGTTGGTGGCGAGGATCGTCTCCGGCTTCACGACGGCGTCGAGCTTGGCGAAGATGTCGTGCTTGATGGCCTCGACCTCGGGGGCCGCCTCGATGACCAGCTCGCGGTCTGCGAACTCGTTGACGTCGAGGGTCACCTTGACGCGGCCGATGGCTGCGTCGGCGTCTTCCTGCGAGATCTTGCCCTTGGCGACGCCGCGGCTGATCGACTTGGTGATTCGCGCGGTCGCTGCGTCAGCGAATTCCTGCTTGGTTTCTAGAACCAGCACGTCGCTTCCGGCCTTTGCACACACTTCAGCAATACCGGCACCCATGGTGCCTCCGCCGATCACGCCAATGAGATTCACAAATAACTCCAAACTGAGCGGGCCAGAAAATCAGTGCCCGGATTCATTGCTGTCGATTGAACAGAATAGTGGTCAATCACCTGGCATTTCGAATCCTGCCCCGAGCGTTGCAACATTCATCACAGGTCAAGCCCGTTAATCCGCAGAATGTCGCCGGGTGCGTTCACAATAGTCACTCGTCCACCATGGCCCGGGTCGGGATCGGGCAGGAGTCCGTCGGCATCAATGAGGTAGACGTCGTGGCCGTCGAGTGTGAGTCGCCGAATAGCTTCGAGAATCATGCGGCGACCAACGTCCGCGATTGACCCGACTCGGACGATTCCGATTCCTACCCGTTTGGTGGTTAGCGGCTCTTCGACGAGGTTCCGAAGGAAGCGTTCCGCTCCGGCAAAAGCAAGGTTGCCCTGCAGCGAAACTATCGTTATCGCCTCGTCGCCTTCACCGACAATTCGGCGGCCACGGACGGCAGCCAGTCCGGGGGGCGCTACGTCCATCAGATGCATGCCCATCTCTGACGTGAAGCGTTGGAAGAGTTCGGCCCCGCGCACGCTGTTGCCATGCTTGTCCAGGCGCGGAGAAAAGGTTGCGATACCTGCTTGTCCCGGCAACGCGCCGATCATGCCGCCCGCCACGCCACTCTTGGCCGGGACACCGACCCTCGTCATCCAATCACCGGCACCGTCGTACATGCCGCACGTCGCCATCACGCTGAGCGTTTGCCTGACGACCGCCGCGGGGACCACCGGTGCACCGGTCACCGGGTTGACGCCTCGGTTCGAGAGTGTCGCCGCCATCCGCGCAAGATCTTCGACGGTCACCAGAAGTGAGCACTGCCGCGTGTAGCCCGCGACAGCAATGAGCGGATCATCGTGGATGGTCCCGTTGGCCCGCAACATGTTTGCCAATGCCCGATTGCGGAACGAGGTGCTGATCTCCGACTCGAATACCGACTCGTCGACTTCCAGTCGACGACCGGCAAAGGCGCTGAGACCGTCGACGATCCGTTCCACCTGCTGATCTGCCGTCGCATCGTGTCGGCCAACTAGCGAGTGAGTCGCTATGGCACCCGCGTTGATCATCGGATTGAGCGGTCGCCCGAACTCCGTGTCGAACGACATCTCGTTGAACGCGTCACCGCTGGGTTCCACGCCGACCTTGCCCAGCACCTCGTCGAATCCGCGGTCTGCGAGGGCCAGCGCATAGACGAAGGGCTTGGAGATCGACTGGATGCTGAACTCCACCTCGCAGTCGCCCTGCGAGTACATCTGGCCGTCCTCGGTACAGACTGCGACAGCGAGTCGATCGGGGTCGGCGTCGCGCAGTTCCGGAATGTAGTCGGCAGTGGCACCGGAGTGATCCGGTTCGACCGAGGAAAGTGCTGACGCGAGGTAATCAGGGATTGGTGATCGCACGATCGCAGCGTACGGCGCGACCCCAGTTATCGCACCGGTTGTGGTTGTCGCGCCAAAGTGCGACAACCACATCTGGTGCGACAACTGAAGCCGGGCGGGCCAGGGCTGCCGACTCTGCGGGTACAACCTGCTGGTGTTCCCCGTGCTGCTCGGCGACAAGGGTCCCGATAGATAGTCAAGGACATGCTCGCGTAGCTGCCAGGCTGACGACCGCCTGCCCGATCACCTCGGCCCGCCGTCGCGGTGTCCGCGCCTTCAGGATCTCCAGGATGATCGCGTACCGATCCGACCGGCCCAACGCGTCGAACGCCGAGGCCGCCATCGGGCTAGCCGCGAGTGCCGCGACCAGATCGTCCGGTGGTTCCGCCGTCCGCTGCGACTCGTAGGCGGCGTCCCACCGGCCGTCGGCCATGGCGCGCTCCACCTCCGCGAATCCCGCCGGACGTACCCGACCCGCAGCCGCGAGGGCCTCGAATTTGCCGACGTTGATCTTCGACCACGAACTCGTTGCCCGCCGCGGCGAATACCGCTGGAGGAAGGAGTCGTCGTCGTTCGCGCGGCGCTGCCCGTCAATCCACCCGAAGCACAGGGCACCGTCAAGAGCGTCCCCGATTGTTAGACCGGGCATGGCCGATCGACTCTTCGCGATCCGCAACCAGGCATCCGACCGGTCCGCGTGGTGCTCGTCGAGCCACGCTTCCCACTCGTCACCGTCAGTGAAGGCGAGGATCCCGTCGCGGTCCATCCTGCGATACTGCCACTCGCCTGCGGTCGTGACGACTCGTCGCTATGGGGTGCCCATGGGAGGATTCGGACGAATGCCGCAAGCACTCCTTGGGAATGGAGGTCGTCTGCCTTTAGAGGCCGACGCCGCGCTTGGACAGCCAAGCCTGCGGATTGACCGGATTACCCTGTGCGTTCCAGACTTCGTAGTGCAGGTGGGGGCCCGTCGAGTTGCCGCGGTTGCCCACGGTGGCGATCTTCTGACCGGCGATCACCCGCTGCCCCTTGTGCACAAAGCTCTCGTTGACGTGACCGAAAATGCCGGTGGTGCCGTCGTCCTGCTTGACACGGATCCACAGCCCGTAACCCGAGGCCGGGCCGGATTCAAGCACGACGCCGTCAGTCACCGCGTAGACCGGGGTGCCGATCTTGGCTGCGATGTCGACGCCGTTGTGGTGCGTGCCCCAGCGAGGGCCATAGTGCGAGGTGACGGTGCCCGACGCCGGCTTCACCGCACGGCCGGGGAAGGAAACATTCGGCACCGCCAGACCGCGGACCGCGTCGTCGAGTTCCTTCGGCAGTTCCAGGTTCTCCGGCAACGTGATGTTCCCGGGCAGCACAATCGGTGCCTCCGACTTCTTCGCCGGCTTCGCCGCGGCCTCACCGGCCGAGACGGTGGCCAGTCCGACGGCACCGGCGAACGCGGCCACCGCGCCGACACGGATCGGCATGGACATCCCGGTCCGGGCCACGCGATGGCGGCCGCGGCGCGCGGGCTGGCCGGCAGCGGGGTTCATAGAGTTGACAGCGTTCACGCGGTACTGCGGCACAATCACGTCCGTTCGAATTTGGTAACGATTTGGAATCGACAAAGACACGGCGAGGTTACCTAATCTTCTGAGCAGAGACAACAAAGGGCGGCGACGACGCTCGCCGACCGAGGCCCTGCACCGCCCTTCGTACCGGGGACGTGGCAACGGCTGGGAACCGGCCACAGGACGACACCGAGTGCACGGTGGACCATCCGGGCACGACGAAACCCCCGACCGGCCGGGGTGTCCGGCTGGTCGGGCAGGTTACGCCCCCAACAGGCGCTCGAGGTGGGCCTCGAGCCGAGAATCCTCCGGAGCCGGCGGGCCGTGCGGGCCGTTCACCGGCAACAACTCCGCGTGGTGGGTCGGGTTGACCCGCCACACCGCCGGGCGCCCCGGCTGGCGGGGCCGCCAAGCGACCCGGCCCCGGGCGGGGCCGTCCACAACGAGTTTGGTTTCCCACGCCCCGACGGTCTTGCCCACGCTGCGGTTGTGCCGCCCACACGCGGCACCCAAATGGTCCACATCCGTGGGACCACCATCGGCCCAATCCGGGAAATGGTGCGCCTCGGTCCGGGCGAACGGGGCATTACACCGGCGTGCGGTGCACCCGCGGTCGCGGGCGAAAA
>NZ_JBARYI010000080.1:0-16791 GCF_049647785.1 Gordonia sp. (in: high G+C Gram-positive bacteria) | reverse complement strand
ATGTCAGACATAGTGCGGGAATCGACGCATCATGCGAGAACGCCCCGTAGGGGCTGGGTGGTGGCTAGCCGATCTGGCCGGGAGTGGGTTCTGCGCGGAAGGAGTTGGTGGGGATCTTGCCGGTTCGGACTTGGTCGTCGATGCTGGCACGCAAGGCGGTGCAACCGGGGAACGAATCCATGTCCTGGCCCTGCTCGGCGGCCGCGACAAACTCCGGGCACGACGTCCGCGCGTCCGTCGTCCACTGGATGCTCGTGTGAATTGGGCTGAACTTCTCCACCAGCACCTTATTACTGCAGGTGGCACATGTGACCTCGTACATGTCAGCCGACCACCATGTCGGACGGTGCCCAGAAAGCGCGCATCGACGTGATGAGGCCAGCGTCGTTGAACGTCATCACGTCAATCGGCTCCACCGTGTACGACGCCCCGCCCGCCTTCGTGACGACGCGGAAGGAGAACGCGGCCTCCCGGCCGACAACCCGTGCGGCGATCAGTTCGGTGCTGACCTCGCCCTGCAGGCCGCCATAAAATTCAGCGATCGCCTCGCGACCCTGCCGGGGCGGTGAGCCGACCGGATCCTCAAGCGTCGCATCATCGGCGTACAAGGCGGCCACCGCGGCACCGTCGCCCGACGCGACCGCTGCGAGGTAAGTCTCGATGATCGACGTAATCTCCGGTGCCGCAGCATTACTGAATTCAGACATGGGGCTTCTCCTTACTTGCCGCGCGCGACGATGTCGCGAACAGCCAAGTGACTAAACAGCATTGACGTACCGATCGGGTTACCGCCACCGGGGTAGGCGTAGCCGCTGGGAGCGGCCATCGTATTGCCCGCCGCGTACAGGCCGTCGATGGTGGAGCCGTCGGCGCGCAGCACATTGCCCGCCACGCCGGTCTTGAGGCCACCCTTGGTGCCAAGGTCCGACAAGCCAAACGCGGCCGCATGGAACGGGCCGGTCTTGATGGCGGCCAATGGCGGCTTGCCGCCGGAGAACGCGCGGTCGTAGGCCTCGTCGCCGCGACCGAAGTCAGGGTCGACGCCGGCTTCCACATGCTCGTTGAAACGCGCGACCGTTGCGGTCAAGGCCTCGGCGGGGACACCGATCTTGGTGGCGAGTTCTTCCAGAGTGTCTGCGGTGTGCCAGAGGCCCTTATCTCGGTAGTCCTGCGTCGGATAGAACTCGAAGTTGGCCGCCTTCACCGGCGGCTGTTCGCCCTCGGTGTCGTCGTAGATCATCCAGAACGGCAGGCTCGCGGTGCCCGCGTCCATCTGCCGCAGCACTTCGCGGCCGAGGCGGTCGTAGGGTGCGGACTCGTTGACGAACCGCTCGCCATCTTGGTTGACGAAAATGCCGCCCGTGAACCAGAGGGCAAATGCGCTACGACCGTCCGGGTGCGTCAGACCCGGCGACCACCACGCCTGCTCCATCAAGTCGGTGTCGGCACCGGCGGCGATCCCCGCGAGGTGTGAGAGTCCCTGATTCGTGTTGGGGCCCATAGTGTCTCGAGCTGTGCCTGGCACCCCGTAGGTGGCGCGCAGTTCATCGTTGGCTTCAAAACCGCCCGCGGCCAACACCACACCGCACCGCGCGCGGATCGCTTCGCGCTTGCCGTCGATCTCGACGATCGCACCGGTCACCACGCCATCTTCGACGACCAAATCCACCAGCGGAGTGTTCAGCATCTTGGTGGCGTTTGGGTAGTCGTCGATCGCATTCAAGAAGCGGGCGATCAGCGCACGACCGCCAATGTAGTAATTGTCGGGAGTCTCGCTGCCATGGCGTTCGACGTCGAGCGGGCCGCGAACAAGGTCCTTGTATGCGGGGGCCTTCGCGACACCGAGGGGACGCGGGGCGATGTGGCGCATGCCGTCGGTCTTGGCCTTGGGGGCCTTGCCGAAGTAGTCGGGCCACGGCATGGCCGCGAACTTGAGTTTGTCGTCTTTCTCGAGGTACTCGATGAGGTCGGTGCCGCCGCGGACGTAGGTTTCTTGCAGCTCCATCGGGGTTCGATCGCCGACGACCGAGTGGTAGTAGGTGAGAGCGTCGTCGAGGGAATCCTCGACGCCTTCGCGCTGCAGCACCGGATTGCACGGGAACCACACGCCGCCGCCACCGGAGTACGACGTGGTGCCGCCATACTTGTCGGACGCTTCGACCATCAGCACCGACAAACCTTCGCGTGCTGCGGTGTATGCGCCGCACACTCCGCCCGCTCCCGATCCGGCGACGATGACGTCATATTCCTGAATCCAGGTGGGTGTGGCGGTTGACGATCCCGGTGCGGTCATGCGGCGAGGCTCTTTCTCGAGAGGGGGAGGGGCTAAATCAGCGACGGGCAGTCTTAACCAGCGACGGGCAGGGGTTGGGGAGCCATCATGCGGCGGCGCTGCAAAGTTGGGGTGATGTGGACATCGTCGCCAGCGACGTTGCGCCACATGCCAAGTGCTGCCATGCGCAAGGGTGCGGCGAGACGGTTGTCGAACTTCAACTGGTCGACGGGGCCGCAGATGGAGACGGCACCAACGGCTTGGCCTGGCTCGCCGATCGGAACCGCGATGCAGCCGAAGCGCGGGACGGCTTCTTCGCGCTCAATGGCGAGTCCGCGGTCGCGGACGGTCTGCAATTCACGCGAGAGTTGGGTGGCCGAGCCGATCGAGAAGCGGGTTTTGCGTTCCAGAGTTTCGTCGCTGGCTGGGGTTTCTTCGGAATGTGCGAGAAGGACCTTGCCGATTGCGGTGCAGTGCGCGGGCTGCTTGCCGCCGACACGGCTTGGGACCTTCTTGCCGAGTCCTTCACCAACCTTGTCGAGGTACACCACCTCGTTGCCCTGGAGGATGCCGAGATGGATGACGAAGCCGGTCATCCGGTGCAGTTCGTGAAGGAATGGGGCGGCGGAGCTGTGGAGACGGTCTTGATGGATGGCGAGTGAGCCGAGTTCCACCAGCCGCATTCCGAGCTCGTATTCGCGGCCCTCGCGGCGCAGCCATCGAAGGGCGACGAGGCGTTCGAGCATGCGGTGGGCGGACGAGCGGGGGAGACCGGTACGCCGAACAATTTGTGCCAGGCTCTGTCGGGCGTTGCCGTCGAAGGTGTCCATGACGACGGTCAAACGATCGAGGACGGCACTGGGTGTTTCAGTCATTGCTTTCCCTCCACGGGCGAACATGCAAGTGTGGTCGGGCGGCGTTTGTTTTGCCGAAGTGGGATCCGGCAAAACCTGGTGCGCACAGTGGGGAAACTGGCGCCACAGCGGACAAAATGACCGTCACGGCGGACAAAATGACCATCAAAAACGCTCTGACCACGGTTTTTCTATTAGATATATGGAGTATATGCGGTGATGAGAGCCGTGTCACGCTGTTGCACGAAAGTCTGCAAAAGGGCGCAAAAATGCGTTAGGTGCCACTCGAATCGAGTGGCACCTAACGCGAGGGGCGGAAACTACATGGCGGCGAGCGGTTCGCTGCCGGACCAGTCGTGACCCCAGTAGCTGTCGGCGGTGATTTCCTCCGCGGTGTAATGAGTTTCGTCGACGAGCATGCCGTCGGTGCCGAACTCGATATCCCAGCCGCCGGGTGCCCGGACGTAGAACGAGATCATCTTGTCGTTGGTATGACGTCCCAGCGTCGAGGACACTGAGAAACCGTCCTTCATGACGCGATCAAGCGCCTGACCAACGGCGTCGAGAGTGTCGACCTCAACCATGATGTGCACCAGGCCTGGTGCACCCCCGTGCGGTGCCGGGCACAGCGCCAGGCTGTGATGGCGCTGGTTGACGCCCATGAACCGGATACGGATGGGCCCAAACTCCGGCGGTGCCGGAATCCGCATCGCACCGCGCGGCAAGAAGCCCAGCACGTCCTGGTAGAAGGTGAATGCGCCGTTGAAGTCCATCACGGGCAGCACCACGTGGCCGAGACCTTGCTCTCCGGTCACAAACTTGGCACCGAACGGGGTCACCACGGGGCTGTGGTCGAGTGTGGGGCCGTGGAAGATCTCCAACTTTGCCCCGGCTGGATCAGTGAAGGTGAACGCCGCTTCGACGTGCCGCGCCTGCGCCTCGTCGTTGGTTAGGTCGGTGACCTCGATGCCGGCCGCCGTTACTGATTCGCGGACTCGAGTCAGGGCCGCGCCGTCGCGGACCTCCCAGCCGATGGTGGTGATCTCGTCGGTCTCGCCCGGAACCACGGCGATCCGGAAGGCCCGCTCATCCATCCGCAAATAGATGGCATCCTGGTCGGGCCCCTTGCCCTTGGCAAAGCCGAGGACGTCGAACGCGAAGGTACGCCAACGGTCCAGGTCGTTGGTTTGGATCGTGACGTAACCCAAACCCTTGATTTCAGTCATCGTGTTTCGCTCTCGCTGTCTTGTTTCGCCGGATCAGATCATTGCGCGCAGGTTCGCCGGCACATCGAAGCCCATGGAACTCAGGGCCGACGCGTGGCGCACGGTGCTGGGCACGTGGATAGCGTGGTTGAGGCCTGCGTGGGCATCGCGCCAGAAGCGCTGCATCGGCTGATCCATCCGCAGGGCATTGCCACCCGAGCGCGCAAAGATCTGATCGACGGCCATGACAGCCCGCCAGGCGGAACTGATCTGCGTGCGACGGCCCAGCGCACGACGCTCGAAGTCGATCTCCTTGCCCGCATCAACGAGGCTGTAGACCTCGTCGACGTTGGCAAGCAGTTCCTGGCGAGCGGCGTTGATGTCGGCTGCAGCCTCGCTGATCGCGAACAGGACGTAGGGATCGTCCTTGACGGCGACACCCGATGCACCGATGCGGTTGCGCTGGTAGTCGAGGTGACAAGCGAGGGCACCTTCGGCGAGACCGATGACGGCCGAAGTGATGCCCAGCGGGAACATCGTCGACCACGGCATCTTGAAAAGCGTCTCGGTCATGCCAGCCTCGATCTGCGCGCTGCCGTCAATCACGGCACTGCCGTCCATGACTCGGTACGACGGCACGAAGGCGTCCTTGACGATGATGTCCTTGGAGCCGGTTCCCTTGAGGCCCACCACATTCCACGAGTCTTCGACGATCGTGTAGTCGGAGCGCGGCAAAATCATGTGCAGCATGGTCGGGGGCATCGTCGGACCGTTCTCGTCGCCGACCATGGCGCCGAGGAAAATCCAATCGCAGTGATCTGTGCCCGAACTGAACTGCCAGCGACCGTTGAAAATGTAGCCGCCATCAACCGGCTTCGCGATGCCGGTCGGAGCGTAGGGCGACGCAATCCACGTGTTGTCGTCCTGGCCCCAGATCTCTTCCTGAACCTTAGGATCGGCAAACGCCATCTGCCACGGGTGCACACCCACGATGCCGCACACCCAGCCGGCGGCACCGTCGAAGCTGGCCGCCTTCATGACGGTCTCGGCGAACTCGCGCGGATGCGCTTCCAACCCGCCGTAGTTTGCCGGTGCCAGCAACTTCATGACGCCGGTGGCCTTGAGTTTCTTGGCAGTCTCGTCGGGGAGTTTGCCAAGTTCCTCGGCTTCGAGGGCCTGGTCGCGAATCTGGTCGGCGAGTTCCTCGATGGCTTCGATGGGTCGAACGGTCATGATGCCTCCGGTCTAAAGGGTTCAGGGGAAGGAGAGGGGGAGTTGCGGAGCTAGCGTGCAGCCCGGTGGACGCGGCCGGCCGCGATGTTCTCGTCGACCTCGGCCTGCCAGCTTTCGACGGCTCGAGTGGTGTCGATTTCGAACTCGAAACGCTTCGTCATGTCTTCGGTGACGTCGGCGATATCGGTGTAGAACTGCTGGTACCAGCGGCGGAGCTGATACACCGGGCCGTCTTCTTCGGACAGCAGCGGGTTGTCGATCGGGGCCTTGTCGAGCCAGATCGCCACGTCCTGCTCAAAGCCGACCTTGACTCCGTCGGTGAACTTCTGGGCCATCGCGTTGGCACGTTCGTCGGAGATGCCTGCTGGCTTCTTCACACGTGCGCCGTACATGAGCACAAACGAGTTGTTGTCGATCGGGTAGTGGCAGTTGATCAGGTCGGTTTCGACCAGGCGGTCGCCGACGTAGTTGCGCAGCACGTCCACCATGTACGACGGTCCGTAATAGTGAGCCTCCGACTCCAGCCGGGAATCGGGGTTGTCGTAGCTGGAGCCGATGCCGATGTCATCGCGCGGAGTCGAGTTCATGAACTGGCCGGCGACGTGCCCCTCGAACACGTTCTTGAAGTAGCGGGGGAACGCGAAGTGGATGTAGAAGAAGTGCGCCATATCGACGATGTTGTCGACGATCTCGCGGCAGTGAGAGCCTTCGATGACGATGGAACTCCAGTTCCAGTCGGTCCACTCGTCAGTGCCGTAGCCGGGGAGTTCGGGGATCGTGACCTCGTCGGTGGGCTTGCTGTTCTCCGGGTCGTGCCAGACGAACAATTGTCCGTTGCGTTCCAATACTGGCCACGACTTCGTTTTGGCGACCGGCGGGACGCGGCGCGCGTAAGGGATGCCGGTGCAGCGACCGTTGCCGCCCCAGCGCCAGTCGTGGAATGGGCAGGCGATGGAATCGCCCTTGACCTGGCCCTTGGCGAGGTTGCCGCCCATGTGTCGGCAGTAGGCGTCGAGGATGTGGAGCTGGCCGTCGTTCTCGCCCTGGAAAACCACCAGCTCGGTGCCGAACGCCTTGATCTGGTGGGGCTTACCATCGCGGAAGTCCTTCAGCAGACCAAGGCAGTGCCAGCCTCGAGCAAAACGAGTCGGGGCTCCGGCCGACTCAATCTCCCGGAATTCCTGGTCGTCAGTGGTGGTCATTGAGCGTCGCTCCTCCTTGTGGCCGACGCACTCTCAGTCGGCTCGGATTTGAGGCCAGGTGTGTAGACCCGGTCATATCCGATAGTGGGCTCAGTTCAAGACCGCGGCGGTTGCCGTTCCCGCTCAGTGGAATGCGGTATGCCCTGAGCAGGGAGCATGCGGCAAATTAGGGAACAACGGACCTAATGGTCGAGGTACTTGGCGACCAGCGGCGGAACCCGCCGAACAGCGAAGAACACCGGCGTGGAGGGAGAAAGTCAGTTGCGTTCGAGGAGCAGCTTGACCGTGAGTTCCATGCGGTTGGTGACATCGGTTGCCGACGCACGACGGGTCAGCCACTGCACGAGGTTCGACATCCACACGTCTGAGATAACGCGGGCGATTGCGAGGTCTTGTGCGGTCGGCACCGCATCGGGGTCTTGCGAAATCATCGCCCCAGCCAGCAGGCGGTCGATGATTCCGGCGACCCGATTCACTTCGCTGGTTGCCGAGGCATCGGCGAACATGAATGCTCGCGTCATGGCTTCGGTGAGCAACGGGTCCTTCTGCATGGCAAGCGTAATCATCGACAGCACGAAGCTGAGTCGTTCGACGGGAGTGTCGCCTTGGAGCACACTGCGGTCGGCGCGCGACTCGACCTTCTCCAGTTCGCGGGCAAGGGCGGTGACGAGCAAATGCACTTTGGACGGGAAGTAGCGGTAGAGGGTGCCGACGGCGACGTCAGCCTTGTCTGCGACGGCGCGCATCTGCACGGCGTCGTAGCCGCCCTTGGATGCCAAGGCGAGCGTCGCGTCGAGAATCCGCCTGCGCCGTTCGCGCTGTGCGGCCGAACCAACTTCCGCGCCGGACAACTGGGCGGGCGCAGGGGGAGGCGACGGTACGTCGGTCTTAGTGTTCGTCGTTCCCGCGCCAGCCATAGATATCGATCCCCTCAAGTTGAGCCACTTCTACGGCTCGTCAGTTGGCAGCCGCCCGCCGATGGTGTACACCCATTGAATATTAGAACAGGTTCTAATTGGAGTTATCAACAAATTCGCGGAGGAGTTCTTCGGTGACAATCGCCACGTCAGCGGACCAAAGGGTCGCTAGTGACAGTATCGCCGCCTGGGCAGGGGCTCGGGACGTCCGTTCCCTCGTGCGCAACGACCTCGATGATTCGGGTGATTCGTGGCGTTCGCTATGGACGCAGATCGCGGACCTTGGCCTGTTTGCGGCGGGAATCCCCGAGGTCGCAGGGGGTGCGGACGGCAGTCAGGAAGACGTCGCCGTGATGTTTGCGGCGGCCGGAGCTGAGCTAGTTCCAGGACCGCTCGCGCCGACGATGGCCGTTGCCTACGTGCTCGCCGCACAGGGTGTCGAACTAGCGGAATCGGTCATGGCGGGGGAACGTCCGGCCGTGATTCCCGCGACGGCCGTGACTTCGCCCAAGGCTGGGGGTGATGCCGGTTTCGCGGTGGTTGACGGCAACGTCGACTTGGGGTTGATTCCCGGATTCGTCGCCGATGCGGTAATTGCCGCACCGTTGCGTTTCGGCTCGGAAGCTGAAGGCTGGTTTGTCCTCGACACCGCATCGGTCCAGGTCGAGAAGGAATCGGTGGACGGACCGCTCGATGGCACCGCGATTCCGGTGCGCGTGCGTCTGGCGTCAGTCACTCGCGACAAGGCGATCGCGGTGACCGATGGCGACCTGCTGGTTGCGCTGTTGCACGCGGGTCTGGTCGCCTATCAGGCTGGCGTTGCCGCGCGGACGCTGTCCATTGCCGTGGATTATGCAAAGGTCCGCACACAGTTCGGGGCGGCCATCGGTTCGTTCCAGGCTGTGAAGCAGATCTGTGCCGACATGCTGACCCGCAGTGAGCAGCTCGGTGCCGCCGCGTGGGACCTCGCGCGGGCCCTCGATGAGATGCTCGTCGACAACACTGAGGCGGCTCGGGCTCAGGTGGAACTCAGTCGTCTCGCGGCCGGCGCGTTGACCGCCAAGTTGTCGCCGGAGAACGCCAAGGATGCCATCCAGGTGCTCGGTGGTATCGGCTTCACATTTGAGCACGACGCACACCTGTACCTGCGTTCCGCGCTGGCCGCACGCATGCTGCTTGCCGCCGGCGAACCGCAGCGTTTGGCACTGGCAGAACTTGGCCGAGCCGGAGGCCGTCGCGAGTTCTCTATCGATCTGGTTGAGGCCGAAGCGCAGCGGCCGGAGATTGCCGCCATCGCCGAAGGCATTGCCGCCGCAGCACCGGAGGATCGTCGTGCCGAGTTGGCGCGCACCGGGTTCTTGGCTCCGCACTGGCCGAAGCCCTACGGACTCTCGGCCGATCCCGCGGTTCAGTTGGTCATCGACTCGGAACTCGACCGGGTCGGCGTCGCTCGCCCCGACTTGGTGATCGCCGGCTGGGCACTGCCGACCATTCTCGAGCACGGCACCGATGCGCAACGCGAGAAGTTTGTCGCGCCGACCTTGGCTGGCGACATCCGCTGGTGCCAGCTGTTCAGCGAGCCTGAGGCGGGTAGCGACCTGGCGTCGCTCCGGACCCGGGCCGTGCGGACCGAGGGTGGCTGGCTGCTGAGCGGCCAGAAGATCTGGACCTCCGAGGCGCACATGTCCCAATGGGCCGTGTGCTTGGCGCGGACCAACCCCGACGTGCCAAAACACAAGGGCATCTCGTACTTCCTGGTCGATATGTCGGCGCCGGGAATCGATATTCGCCCGCTGCGCGAACTCACGGGTCGGGCCATGTTCAACGAGGTCTTTCTCGACAACGTCTTCGTGCCCGACGACATGCTGGTCGGCGAAATCGACAACGGTTGGCGCCTGGCGCGGACCACCCTTGCCAACGAACGAGTCGCCATGGGCGGCTCGGGCCTGGGCAAGGAAGTCGACTCGCTGCTTCGCCAACTCGACGACGGCGAGGTGACGCTCACCGAGGCGCAATCACTGGAGTTGGGTCGCATCATTGCCGACGCGCACATCGGCCGAGTGCTCGATGCTCGGTCGGTGGCACAGCGACTCAGCGGCACGGACCCGGGTGCCACGTCGAGTGTCCGCAAGCTGATCGGCGTGGTTCATCGCCAGGATGTACCAGACTTCGCGACCGACCTGCTCGGATGCGATGGATTGGGGGCCAGTGCGGCCACCGGATTCTTGTTGCTGAACCGGTGCCTGTCGATTGCCGGCGGCACCACGCAGATTCTGAAGAACGCCGCTGCAGAACGGATTCTCGGTTTGCCCCGCGGATGACGGGAGAGGGTCCGCCGAGATTGTGAAAATGCGCAGGTTGCCACCGTCGTTGTGATGGCGGTCTCCGTGCGTCTGATAAACTAGAACAAGTTCTAATACTGCTGAGGAGGAGCCGGGTGGATTTCACCCTGGAGCCCACTGCTGCCGCAGTCCAAGATGTTGCCGATGAGGTAATGCGACGACTGCAGCCAGACTGGGAAAGCAAATTTGCCAACGATGCGGGCGGTTTCGACCACGCCGCATGGGATGCGCTGGTTGGTGCCGGAGTCACGGTGCTGCCGCTGTCGGAATCGTTAGGCGGCGACGACCTGCCCATCGACGCCCTGGTGCCGCTCCTGACGCGCGCCGGAAACGACGCGACCGTCGCACCGCTGATCGGCACCCTGGTGTCCGGTCTGGTGCTGGCACGGGCCAACGAGACTGCCGATGTGAGTGCCTACGGCCGTGCCATCGCTGAGGGCGGCTGGCATGCCGTCGCCATCGGCGAACCGGGCCGTGCACTCGGTCAGGCCGCCACCGCGACTCTCACCGACACTGCAGACGGGGTCCGTCTCGACGGCAGCAAAACCGGGGTCTTGGCTGCCGAGGGTGCTTCGGCGATCCTCGTCGTCGCCGACCGCGGAGTGGTGGTCGTGCCAGCTGACGCCGCTGGAGTCACCGTTGCTCGGACCACCTCGTCGTCCGGCTGGGGTGAATACTCGGTCACATTCGACGGCGTGGCCGTCCCGAAGGCCGACATTGTCACCGACGACCCGCAGTTCGCGATTGACGCCTACCGCGCCTTGCTCGCCGCATACGCCGATGGACTGGTCGCCGGCGCCATCAAGCGCACCGCCGAGCACGTCTCCACCCGCAACCAGTTCGGCAAGCCGATCGCGGCCTTCCAGGCCGTCGGGCAGCAGTTGGCCGACGTGTACGTTGTCTCGCGCACCATGAACCTGGTTGCTACGGCAGCCGCGTGGGGCATCGCCAACGACGTGGACGCGGAAGAAGACCTCGCGACCGCGATGTACTGGGTGTCCGCCGAACTGCCCGCCACGTTGCGCATGATGACCCACCTGCACGGTGGTGTCGGTGTGGACGTGACCTACCCGCTGCATCGGTACTTCTCGCTGGTCAAGGACATTGCCCGCCTCGCGGGTGGGGCGCAGGCAACCCTCGACGTCCTTGCCGATGAGACCGTTCCCGCCGGACAGGAGACCCGCTGATGTTTGTCGCATTTACCGACGAGCAGATTGCGCTGCGCGACGAACTGCGCGCGTACTTCTCCAAGCTCGTCACCGCCGAAGAAGAGCGCATCATGCGCACCGAGCGGCATGGTCCCACCTACCGCAACATCATCTCCCGCATGGGTGACGACGGGTGGCTGGGCGTTGGCTGGCCGAAGGAATTCGGCGGCAAGGGCTTCGGTGAGATCGAACAGCAGATCTTCACCAACGAAGCCGTCCGCGCCGATATCCCGCTGCCGTCCGTCACCCTGCAGACCGTTGGGCCGACGCTGCAGCGCTACGGCACGCAGGAGCAGAAGGACTTCTTCCTGCCGAAGATTCTCGCTGGCTCCGTGCACTTCGCGATCGGCTACACCGAGCCCGACGCAGGCACCGACCTCGCGTCGTTGACCACGCGCGCCGTGCTCGATGAGTCGACCGGCGAGTACGTCATCAACGGCCAGAAGATCTTCACCACCGGCGGCCACGACGCCGACTACATCTGGCTGGCCTGCCGCACAGACGCCGATGCGCCCAAGCACAAGGGCATCTCGATCCTCATCGTCGACACCAAGGATCCCGGTTTCACGTGGACCCCGATCATCACCGCCGACGGTGCCCATCACGTTAACGCCACCTACTACAACGATGTCCGTGTGCCGGTCGGCATGCGCGTCGGTGAAGAGGGCGACGGCTGGAAGCTCATCACCACCCAGCTCAATCACGAGCGCGTCATGCTTGGTCCGGCTGGCCGCATCGGCGGTCTTGCCGACCGTGTCCGTGAATGGGCAACGCAGGCGCAGTTCGACGGTGCCCCGGTGATCGAGCAGCAGCCGGTTCGCCGCCTGATCGCCGAAGTCGGTGCCTACGAGCGTCTCAACGAGCTGTTGAACTGGCAGGTTGCTTCGTCCGGTGAAATCTCGATGGCCGATGCGGCCGCAACCAAGGTGTTTTCCACCGAACGGCTGCAGGGCATCTACCGGTCCATCGACAATGCTGTCGGCCACTACGGCGATTTCCGAGACGAACTGACCAGTGAGTTCGCCATTTGGCTCGACCTTCAGGCCAAGCGCAATGTCGTCATCACCTTTGGTGGCGGCGTCAACGAAGTGATGCGCGACATGATCGGCACGGCTGGCCTCGGCTTGCCCCGGATGAAGCGATAGGGGACACCGATGACTGTGACGCCGGAATCCACCCCGGAACAGATCCTGGCCGCCGCCGACGCCATCAAGGCTGGCGGTGCCAGCGCACCCCGCAAGGGTCGCGACCCCATCAATCAGCCGATGGTCAACAACTGGCTGGAAGCCATGGGTGACGTGAACCCAATCTACGTCGACGAGGCGGCCGCGCGCTCGGCCGGTCACGACGGCATCGTCGCACCGCCCGCCATGGCGCAGGTATGGACCATGCGCGGTCTCAACGGTGTGCGGACCGACGATGATCCGTTGGGTTTGGCGACGCAGTTGTTCGACGACGCTGGCTTCACCTCGGTTGTCGCCACCAACTGCGACACCGTGTACCACCGCTACACCCAGCCCGGCGAAGAGGTCATCATCTCCTCGGAGCTCACCGACGTGGTGGGCCCCAAGCAGACCGGGCTCGGCGAAGGCTGGTTCTTCACCACTCGCAACACCTGGAGTGTGCGACCGGCAGGTGCCACCGACGCGTCGACCGATGAGGTTGTCGCCGAGATGGACTTCCGGATCCTGAAGTTCCGTCCCGCAGCCAAGCAGGCAGCGGCCCCGGTCGCTGACTATGAGGGCCTGGACGGCGATAAGCTGATCCGCCCGAAGCGGTCGCGCGACACCGCCTTCTTCTGGGAGGGCGTCGACGCTCACGAACTGCGCATTCAGCAGGTCGAAGATGGCTCGCTGCGCCACCCGCCGATCCCGGCGACGTGGAAGGGCAAGGACGCCGAAGGCGTCTACGAGTCCACCGATTACACGGTGGCTGCAGGTACCGGCACGGTGTTCAGCTACGTGGTGCACCACGCACCGCGTGTCCCCGGCCGTGAACTGCCGTTCGTGGTGGCATTGGTGGAACTCGACGAGGGCGTGCGCATGCTCGGGCAGCTCCGCGGAGTCGATCCGGCCACCGTCACCATCGGCATGCCCGTCGAGGTGGAGTTCTTGGACTTCCCCGCAAACGACGATGGCGACGAAGCCTGGACGTTGTACGCCTGGCGCGCGAAGGAGGCCCAGTAGTGAGCGCGGAATCTACGACCATCGCGGTGGGTCAGGCACTGACCCCGCTGGTGATCGACGCACCCCCCACGTTTGTGGTCGCGACTGCCCTGGCGACGCGCGACTTCCAGGACGTGCACCACGACCGTGACTTGGCGCAGCAAAAGGGCTCCAAGGACATTTTCGTCAACATCCTGACCGACACCGGCCTGGTGGAGCGCTTCGTCACCGACTGGGCTGGCCCGAATGCACGGATCACGTCCATCAAGCTCAAGCTCGGTGTGCCGTGGTACGCCTACGACACGATCACCTTCACCGGTGAAGTGACCGCCGTCGAAGACGGGGTCGTCACCGTGTCGGTTACCGGCACCAACTCCCTTGGCAAGCACGTGATCTCGACGGTCACCTTCACAGAAGGGGCGCAGTGATGAGTGACCGCACCCTGTCCGGGAAGGCCGCAATCGCCGGTATCGGCGCCACCGACTTCTCTAAGAACTCCGGACGTAGCGAGCTGCGTCTGGCTGCCGAGTGCATCAACGCCGCCCTCGACGACGCTGGCCTGAGCGCCACCGACGTCGACGGTCTGGTGACGTTCACGATGGACACCAACATGGAGATTGCCGTCGCTCGCGCGGTGGGGATCCCCGAGCTTAAGTACTTCTCGCGCATTCACTACGGCGGTGGCGCTGCGGCGTCGACCGTGCAGCAGGCCGCCATGGCTGTGGCGACCGGTGTGTGCGAGGTGGCCGTGGCTTACCGCGCGTTCAACGAGCGTTCGGGTCACCGGTTTGGTCAGGTCGATAAGGCGGTGGCCAGCCAGGAGAACTCTTCGGGCACCGACAATGCGTTCTCGTACCCGCACGGCCTGTCGACGCCCGCGGCGTTCGTCGCGATGGTCGCCAAGCGCTACATGCACGAGTACGGTGCCACCAGCGAAGACTTCGGCCAGATCGCCGTCGTTGACCGCAAGCATGCCGCGACCAACCCGAAGGCGTTCTTCTACGGCAAGCCGATCACACTCGCCGATCACCAGGCTTCGCGGTACATCGCCGAACCCCTGCACCTGCTTGACTGCTGCCAGGAGTCCGATGGTGGCCAGGCCATCGTCGTGGTGTCGGCCGAGCGTGCCAAGGACCTGAAGCAAAAGCCAGTCACGATCGCCGGTGCAGCATCGGGCAGCGGGAACGACCAGTTCATTATGACCAGCTACTACCGTGATGAACTCGCCGCGCTCGAGGAAATGGGCCTGGTGGGACGCCAACTGTTCGCGCAGTCCGGCCTCACACCCGCCGATATCGACATGGCGGTCCTGTACGACCACTTCACGCCCTACACCCTGATGCAGCTCGAAGAGCTTGGCTTCTGCGGCCGCGGTGAGGCGAAGGATTTCGTCTCGCAGCCCGGCGCACTCGAAGTGGGCGGCGTCTTGCCGTTGAATACGCACGGCGGACAGCTGGGCGAAGCCTACATCCACGGGATGAACGGCATCGCCGAAGGTGTTCGACAGGTGCGTGGCACCTCCGTTAACCAAGTCGATGGAGCCGAGCGCGTGCTCGTCACCGCCGGCACCGGAGTTCCGACCTCCGGTCTGATTCTCACCGCCTGACCAACCCGCCGCCCTGTCGGTACCTCCCAAGGAGATCTAGAAAGATGAAGTTCAACCTCGCCACCGTCTTCGAGTCTGTTGTCGACGCGGTACCCGAGCGCGCAGCCCTCACCTGGGAAGGTGAGGACATCACCTACGCCGATCTGGACAAGCTGTCGAACCAGGTCGCGCACCTGTTCACCACCAACGGCCTCGGCAAGGACGACAACGTCGCCCTGTTCCTCAAGAACAGTGTCGAGCACGTCACTTCGCTGGTCGGCCTCATCAAGGTCCGTGCCGTCCCGGTGAACGTGAACTACCGCTACACCGACGCCGAGCTTGAGTACATCTTCTCGAACTCCGATTCGGCCGCCATCGTCGTTGAATTGCCCGAGCACCAGATCAGCGTCGCGAACCTGCTGCCGAAGCTGCCCAAGGTCCGCACCGTCTTCGTCATGGGCGACATCGTCCCCGAACTGACCGAGGCTGCCGCTGCCCTCGAAGGCCGCACCGTTGGCGTCGTGAGCTTCGACGACTACAAGAACCTCTCCGACGAGCGTGACTTTGAAGAGCGCAACGGCGAAGAGCTGTACCTGATCTACACGGGCGGCACCACCGGCTACCCCAAGGGCGTCATGTGGCAGCACGACGACTTCTTCCGCAAGCCGATCTCGGGCGGCAACCCCTACGGACCGCCGCGTGAGGACTACGAGGACCTGAAAAAGGAAGTGAAGAACTTCCCGTCGCTGGCCTTCCTCGTCGCGGCTCCGCTGATGCACGGCGCAGCGTCGTACTCGCTGTTCACGTTCATCGCCCTCGGTGGTCGCCTCATCCTGGAGCGCGACTTCGACGCCGAGAAGATCGTCCGCAACCTGGGTCGCGACCGCACCCAGATGGTCCTCATCGTCGGCGACGCCATGGGCATGCCGCTGGCCGAGCAGATGGAAAAGCAGAAGGACACCGCCGACTTTTCGACGCTGTTCTCGATCGCTTCCGGTGGCGCCCTGTGGAGCCACAGCGTCCGCGACCGCATGCTCGCGGTGAAGCCGGACCTGATGCTGCGCGACAACTTCGGTGCCTCGGAGTCGGGCAACGACGGCGAGATCATGCTCGACGAGAACGGCAACCTGTACGTGCCGGCCAACCCGCGCATGATGGTCGTCAACGAGCAGTTCGAGCAGATCACGACCCCGAACGAGGTCGGTCACATCGCTCGTATCGGCAACATCCCGCTCGGCTACTACGGTGACCCGGAGAAGACCGCGCGCACCTTCCCGACCATGGCTGACGGTCGTCGTATCTCGGTCCTCGGCGACATGGGCTACGTCCGCGAAGACGATGCCATCGTCTTCCTCGGTCGCGGCAGCCAGTGCATCAACACCGGTGGCGAAAAGGTTTACGCCGAAGAGGTCGAGGGCGCACTGCACGCGCACCCGGCAATCTCCGACGCCCTCGTCGTTCCGGCACCGGACCCCAAGTTCGGCCAGCGCGTCGCAGCTGTCGCTTCCCTGAACGAGGGCTTCGAGGAGCCGTCGCTTGAGGACATCCAGGACCACTGCCGCAAGACCCTCGCCGGCTACAAGGTCCCCAGGACCGTCGTCTTCGTCGAAGAGGTCAAGCGCACCCCGGCAGGCAAGGCCGACTACAAGTGGGCCAAGTCGACCGCAGCTGAAGGCGTCAGCGTCTAGCAGCTAGCTGATCAACAACGTCCGCCGCGTTGCTCCCGTTAGGGGTGCGACGCGGCGGACGTTTTTGATCGCATCGAGACCTGCAGGTGCCAATCCGATTTGCGTTGCGACATGCCGCTC
>NZ_JBARYI010000079.1:0-70068 GCF_049647785.1 Gordonia sp. (in: high G+C Gram-positive bacteria) | reverse complement strand
GTTCTCAACACCCCCACCCATGCCACCCATCCCAACGACTGTCGGCACCTCCACACTCGCTCCCGTGGTCCCGGAATGACGAAGGATCCCGACGGCCGAAGCCGACGGGATCCTTCCCTTCGCAGTCGGGCACGCCTCACGTGCGCGTCGCGGTTTGTCGCTCCGCACCCCTCAGTGCCGCCTCGATGGCGGCCCGGCGAGCGGGACTGAATGCCGGCGCGGCGGCCACAATCGCGGCGACCAGCTGCTCGTGCTCGGCTTCGGCATCGGCGATGCGAGGCCTGGTGAGCGCTTCGACGTCCTCGGGGCGGAAACGCAACGCACCTTTGAGCTTGGCCGCCGGCAGCCGGCCGGAGTCCTTGAGTCGCCTCAGATGGCGCTCGTTGTAACCGCTACGGGTCGCCGCCTCGGCGAGCGACAGGGTGAACTGGGTGGGATCTGCAACGGCGAGCATCGGCCCGCCTCCTTTCGGAGGTCGAGCGCCCGCACCCTTCGCCGGGCCCCTGCCGGGGGAGTTCCCGCTGCTAGACCGAACCGCGTCGGTCGCGCTCCACCACTTCTTGCCGCTCGGTCATCGTGGCGGTGGTCCCACTACCGAGGCGGCCTGGCAACAATCTCTACTGTTCGCGGGATGCCACCCCGTCGAACAGCGGCGCACCCGGCATCTGCCGGGGTGGTCCGAGTGTAGCCGTTCGTAGCCGGATCTAGTCGGACCGAAACCGCACGTCGATGAGCTTCTTGTCGAATCCCTTCGCGCCCCTCTTGCTGGGCAGGATCGTCACGGTCAGCACTTCGTTGAGGATGATCCGCTGTCGCGCCGTGTCCAGCGCGTGCCATGCAGCTGCGATGTCTTCGGCCTGAACCACGGTCAGGCCGGGGTTCGTCGACCGTGGCGTCAGCAAGGCGTCGATCTCGGCGAGCCGGCCACGCAGCTTGACCGACTCATGCTTGACGCCGTCGCCGTCCAGCACGCCCTCGGCGTAGAGCGCAGCCAGCCCGTCGATCCTCTCGCTCACCACGGCACGCTCAATGCGCAGCTTCCCGACGTCGACGCCGGCCTCCTCCGGTGGGGCGAACAGGTCGCGGGCGTCGGCGCGGCTCAGCCGGGGGAGTAGCCACTGTCCGACGACGTAGTCTTCGACGTTCTGGGCATTGCGCGACAGGTGCTTGTGCGCGAGGCACGCGTACAGTCGCACCGGTTCGTACGTTCGCTCCTCGCCGGACTTCAACGTGCGGGGGCGCTGCTGGTAGTACGACGTGTAGACCTTCGTCTTGTCGTCGGCGCACTTCCCGCAGTAGGCCAGGCCCGTCAGCAAATGCCGCGGCTCTGTGCCCCACGCCCGACGGCGCTCCGGCGCCCTCAGCTTGCTCTGTGCGGCGTCGAAGACGTCGACGCTCACGATCGCCTCGAAGGCACCGGCATAGGTCAAGTCCTGGACGGCCGATCCGGTGGCCTTGCGCTTGTCGGCGTCGGGTTCCCACTTGGTCAGCACGCCCTTGTACCGCGCGTTCCCCAGCAGTGATCGGATGTTCGCATTCGACCACTCCCGTCCCTTCGAGCTGGTGTAGCCCAGCGCGTTCAGGTCACGGGCGATGTGCGTGATCTTCTTACCGGTGACGAAGTCCTCGAACGCCTTCTTGACCGCGGCCGCTTCCTCGGGGACCAGAGTCACCCCATCCTCGGCGAACCCCAGGATCTTCGCCCGCAGCACCGGCTCGCCCCTCAGCCGCCTCGTCTCGTTCGCGTGGATGGCCCGCTCGGACTTGCGACGGATCTCGAACCGGGCGACCGCCGCGAGCATGGTCGCCCGGAACTCCCCGTCTGCCGTCGTGAGGTCGATCTCGCCGTCGATCGTGACGATGCGCGCCTTTCGCTCCATCAGTTTCACGAGGTCTTCCAATGTCCGGAGCAGGCGGTCGAGATCGCGCGCGATGATGACGTCGAACGCCCCGGAGCCGACCTGGTTGAGCATGGTCGACCACGCGGTGTCGTCACCGCGAGCCTTCGTCGCCGAGACGCCGTCGTCGATGTACTCGGGGCCGTACTCCCACTCTCTGGCAGTGCAAAGCGCCTGGATACGGCGCCGCTGCGTCTCCAGCGACAGTGACTCGTCATCATCCTCATCGGATTTCGAGACGCGGAGGTATGCAGCGGCGACGGTCATAGTAGGACACTGTAGCCTATGAATGTCTAATACTGTTTAAGTCAGGGTACTTCGAACGGGCACTGAATGCTTATGGCCGCGAAGGTCTTCCGTGCCGGCGTTGCGAGACGCCGATGATTCGGGAGGCATTTATGAACCGGTCGTCGTTCTTTTGTCCGGAATGTCAGCGACCTCCGGGTGCAAGGCGGAACTCTCGCTGATTGAGACCCGGGTGCGGAATCTGTCCGACCGTTCAGGCGCCGGTGGTCATGATCACGCCGGGGCGACCTGCTGGTCCGGCGGTGTACTGAGCGATGGGCAGTTTGAGGGCTTGGGCAGCGGTGCGCATCTGCTTATCGAAGGTCAACACTGCGGGCCGAAGGCTCGTCAACGCCTGCGCTGAAGCCAGATGGATCGCATCGAGTGTCCGGATGTGGATCCTGAAGGCGGCGGCCCGCTCGAGGATGGGCTGGGTCACGGCGACGAGGTTGATCATGTCGGTGAGCATGTCCACATGGTGCTGCGGGACTCCTGCCCGAAACGCGACTCGGCTGAGTTCGGTATGCAGCAGAGCGGAGGAGATAAGTTCGCCGCCATCGTCAGTGTGCGCTGTAAGTGCGTCGGCAACGCCTGCACTTTCAGGTTCTTCCAGAATGAGCTTGGCGGCGGCCGACGTATCGAGGTAGATGACGTTCACCAGTCGCCACGCAATTCTTCGAGTATCTGTTCGCTAGTTCCGGTTTGCGAACTGTGCCGCGGCGGAGGTGTGAATTTCGCAGTGGAGCGGCGAAGTAGGCCTCGTAGAGCCATGGCGTCGAGGTTGTTCGCGTTTGGGTCTTCGACATAGGGAATGACGCGCCATCGAGGAACGCCGTTCTCGGTGATGACGAGGGTGTTCGTTTCGGTTACTTCGCGTAGAAGCGCGCCCGGGTGATGGTTCAGATCCCTGAGCCCGGCGATATTCTCCATACTTCACTGTATTACATGTCAGGCATGCAGAGAGTGTGACTAGCCTTCGTCGTCTGCGAGGTCGAAACTTGCTCGTGCCGACTCGATCTCTGCGAGGTGATCGTCGGCCCAGGCCAGCAGGATGTCGATCGGCCCGCGCAAGGTCTTGCCAAGAGGTGTGATGCGGTATTCGACGGCGACCGGACGGGTACTGACCACCTCGCGTTCGATAATCCCGTTCCGCTCCAAGCGTCGCAGTGTGGTCGTGAGTGACCGCTGCGAGACCGCCGGAATGGCGCGTCGAAGTTCGTTGAATCGCGAGGGTTTCTCGCACAGAGTATTGAGAACGCTCAGCGACCATTTGTCGAGCACATGCCCGAGAAGTTCCCGGTGACCGGCGCTCACGGAGATGTCGTTGGTGGTATCGGCGGTGATACCTGGTCTTGCCGCCGCATCAAGTGCCATTGAAGTGCCCTTTCAGTCCTTGGTATCAAAGATATACCTACTGCAAAGGAGTCACCATGACAGTCACATTCGCGAACCCAGACGGAATGATGCAAGGCGTTCCCTATCACCACGTCGCGATCGCGTCCGGCACCAGACACGTGCACGTCAGCGGCCAGGTCGCACGCGGCGCGGACGGTGAACCGCTGGGCGGCGCTGACCTTGCCGCGCAGGTTGGTCACGCCCTTCGAAATACCGCACGCGGTCTCAATGGTGTCGGGGCCAGCTTCGACGACGTCGTGCGGCTCACGTTCTACGTGCGCGGTTGGGAAGCTTCGATGATGCCTGCGTTTATCGAGGGGCTGACTCGTATCGCGACCGAAATCGGGCTGCCGACCCCGATGCCGCCGGCCTCGCTCATTGGCGTCGCAGCGCTATTTGAACCGGACGTGCTGGTGGAAGTCGAGGCGACCGCGGTCCTCGACTGATCGGGGCGGATCGGGGAAAACGGCCTCCACCCGACCCGTCTATGCTCAATCACGGCCGAACGTGCCGGACGAAAGGCAGTGCGACATGACTGAATTGTGGGTCCAGCGGACCGGAACCCGCCGATACACCGGGCAGAGTTCGCGGGGCGCGGAAGTGCTGATCGGGTCGGAAGACGTCGACGGCGTATTCACCCCGGGCGAACTCCTCAAGATCGCACTGGCCGCCTGCTCGGGAATGTCGTCCGACCGTCCGCTGTCGCGTCGCCTCGGCGACGACTACGACGCCACGATTCGCGTATCCGGCGACGCCGATCGTGAAAATGAGGTGTATCCGAGGCTCGACGAGACGCTCGAACTCGACCTGTCCGAGCTCGACGCCGAAGCCGCCGAGCGCCTGCTGATCGTCGTCGAGCGGGCCATCGACAAGGTCTGCACCGTCGGTCGCACCCTCAAGGCCGGAACCGAAGTAGACCTGAAGTTCGAGACCCAGTAGTCACAATGACCACTCCCGAACCTGCACAGCGGCTGACCGCCTGGGTGCACGGACACGTCCAAGGCGTCGGTTTCCGCTGGTGGACACGTTCCCGCGCGCTAGAACTCGGGTTGGTCGGCTACGCCTCGAACCAACCCGACGGGCGTGTCCTCGTCGTCGCCGAAGGCCCGCCGGACGCCGTACGGGCACTCCTTGCGGCATTGCGCTCGGGCAAGACCGCAGGCCACGTGGACCTCGTCGTCGAATCCTTCGATGCCCCGCGTGGTGACCTCACCGGGTTCGTCGAACGCTGACTCCCGGACGCGACGCGCCTAAAGCGCAGGTGAACGCGGAATCGGACACCGCCGATAGGTAGGCTTTACTGTCGTGCACCTGAAGAGCCTCACCCTCAAAGGGTTCAAATCGTTTGCGTCGTCCACGACGCTGCGCTTTGAACCCGGGATCACCTGTGTGGTGGGGCCCAACGGGTCGGGTAAATCCAACGTCGTCGACGCCCTGACCTGGGTAATGGGCGAGCAAGGTGCCAAGGCTCTGCGCGGCGGAAAGATGGCCGACGTGATCTTCGCCGGCACCTCGGGTCGGCAACCGCTCGGGCGCGCCGAAGTGACCCTCACGATCGACAACTCCGATGGTGCCCTCCCGATCGACTACTCCGAAGTTTCGGTGACCCGCCGCATGTTCCGCGACGGTGCGGGCGAGTACGAAATCAATGGCAACACCGTGCGTCTGATGGACGTGCAGGAACTGTTGTCGGACTCCGGTATCGGCCGCGAAATGCACGTCATTGTCGGGCAGGGGCGCCTCTCGGCGATCCTGGAATCGCGACCGGAGGAACGCCGCGCCTTCATCGAAGAAGCCGCCGGTGTCCTCAAGCATCGGCGACGCCGCGAGAAGGCGGCCCGCAAACTCGACGCGATGGCGGCCAATCTGGCTCGCCTCACCGACCTCACGAGCGAACTGAGCCGCCAGCTCAAACCGCTCGGGAAGCAAGCGGAAGTGGCCCGCCGCGCAGCCACCGTGCAAGCCGACCTCCGCGACGCACGGCTTCGACTGGCAGCCGACGACCTCGTCGCCCGCAGAGCCGAGATGAGTCAGCACAGCGCCGTCGAAGCCGATGTGCGTCGCCAGCAGGATGAGGTTGCGGCAGGGCTGGACGCCGCCACCGAAGCCCTGAACGAAGCGCAAGAGCACCTGGCGCAGGTCTCGCCGGCCGCCACCGAGGCAGGCCGAGTGTTCTACCAGTTGGGCGCGCTGTCCGAACGCGTGACCGGCACCCTCCGCGTGGCCAGCGAGCGCGCCTCGCACCTGGCGTCGCCGAGCGTCGCCGCCAGCGGGCCCGACCCGGAACAACTGGAACTGCAAGCCGAAGAAGCCGCCCTCACCGAAGCCGAGCACACTGCGGCCGTTGAAGCTGCCGCTGAGCGACTGGAGTATGCGACCGCTGAACTGCAAGCGGCGGAATCGGCAGCCAACGCCGCCGAACGCGCGCACCTGGAAGCTGTCCAAGCCGTCGCCGACCGCCGCGAAGGACTCGCCCGACTCGAGGGCGAAGCGGCCAACCTCCGCACCAAAGTCGAGTCCGTCGACGCGGAAACTTCGCGCCTGTCCGCAGCGATCGAAGCCGCAGCCGAACGCGCCGAAGCCGCGCAGGTTGCCCTCGATGAAGAGGTGGCGCGAGTCTCGGTCCTCGAAGACGCCGAACGTGGCCTCGACGACAACTTCGAGAACCGGGCCGCAGCCCTCACCGCGGCGACCGCAGCCGTTGAACAGTTGCAGCACGCCGAACGCGATGCGTCGCGCTCCATCGCGTCGCTCACTGCCCGCATCGAGGCATTGTCGGTGGGCTTGGACCGCGCCGACGGCGGGAAATGGCTGATCGAGCAGGGGACCGAAGGGTTGCTCGCCCCGCTCGCTGACCTGCTGACCATCGCCCCCGGATACGAAGCCGCCCTCGCCGGAGCGCTCGGACCGGCTGCCGAAGCCATCGCGACGGTCGACGGGATTGCCGCCGTCCAAGCACTCGCTGACCTCCGCAGCGGCGACGGCGGTCGTGCCGCCTTGATCGTCGGCGGACTGACCCAGCGGACCAATACGCAGACGGTGTCGTTGCCAGCGGGTGTGACGTGGGCTCGTGACCAGGTGCAAGCGCCCGAATCGGTGGCCGGAGCACTCGACGTCTTGCTGGCCGGCATCGTGGTGGTCGATGATGCCACCGCAGGCCTCAAAGTGGCGGGGGAGTTGGGCCTGATCGCGGTGACCCGCGACGGAGACCGGATTTCGGCGGCCAGCGTCGAAGGCGGATCCTCCCGCCGCCCGTCGACCCTGGAAATCACCTCGGCTATCGACACCGCGACCTCCGACCTTGCGCGGGCCGAAGCCGACGTGACCCGCCTCGAATCAGAACTCGCGACCGCGCTGGCGCATCAAATGCAAGCTCAGGACGCCGCAGATGGCGCGCAGGCCGCTCTGCACGAGTCCGATGCCAACATCGGTGCCGCCTATGAAACGCTCGGCCGACTCGGCGCCGATATTCGCGCCGCGCGCGACGAGTCGGACCGGTTGATGCGGCAGCGGAACTTTGTTGAACTCGGGCGCGCAGAAAACCTCGAGAAGCTCACCGAGGTGGAAGAACGACTTTCGCGGGCGATCGACGGCGTTGAAGAAGCCCCGACCGGCGATGCAGATCGAGCCATGCGCGAGGCCACCGCCGCCGAGGTCGCGACGGCCCGCTCGGCGGAGGTCGAGACACGACTGACCCTGCGTACCGAAGAAGAACGGTTGGCTTCGGTTCGCGGCAAGGCCGAAAGTTTGCGCCGCGCCGCAGTCAACGAGCGCGCCAATCGAGAACGACAACGCAAGCAAGACGCGCAACGCCGCTATGCCGCCGGGGTTGCCAGCGCAGTCACGGAGACCGGCGAACAACTCGCTGACTCCGTCGCCCAGGCCACCGCTGCCGCAGCGGAGGCACGCGACGAACTCGAAGGCATTAGGTCAGCCCGCACTGCCGAAGTCGATGCGCTACGCGCCCAGGTGGAACAGCTGACAACGGTGATGAACAAGCTGCGCGACGCCGTCCACCGCGACGAGCTCGCCAAAGCCCAGGCGGCCCTGCGCATCGAGCAGCTCGAAGAGCAAGTGATGGAGCAGTTCGCTATCGCCCCCGACGACCTCGTCGCCGAATATGGACCAGACGTCTCGATGCCGCCCTCCGAACTCGAAATGCGCGAATACCAGGACGCGAAAGAACGGGGCGATCAAGTCGTCGCGCCCGCCCCCATGCCCTACGACCGTGCCACCCAAGAGCGGCGAGCGCGGCAGGCAGAGAAAGATCTGAAGACCCTTGGTCGCGTGAATCCCCTCGCGCTCGAGGAGTTCGCGGCGCTGGAAGAGCGCTACAGCTTTCTCTCGACCCAACTCGAAGACGTCAAGGCCGCTCGCCAAGACCTGCTGGAGGTGATCGACGACGTCGACGCCCGCATCCTGCAGGTTTTCACCGAGGCCTACGCCGACGTCGAACGGGAATTTGTTCAGGTGTTCGCGACCCTGTTCCCGGGCGGCGAAGGACGCCTGGTCCTCACCAACCCCGACGACATGCTCACCACCGGCGTCGACGTGGAAGCACGACCGCCGGGCAAAAAAGTGAAGCGGCTATCGTTGTTGTCGGGCGGCGAGAAGTCACTGACCGCCGTCGCCATGCTGGTCGCGATCTTCCGTGCACGACCGTCACCGTTCTATGTGATGGACGAAGTGGAAGCCGCGCTCGACGACGCCAACCTGCGTCGACTGATCTCGCTATTTGAGCAATTGCGGGAGAAGTCGCAGCTCATCGTTATTACGCACCAAAAGCCGACGATGGAAATCGCCGACGCGCTCTACGGTGTGAGTATGCGGGGCGACGGCATCACCCAGGTGATTTCCCAACGCCTTCGCGGTGTCGACATCAAACCGACGGTCGATATACCCGATATGGCGATGGCTGACGCGACTCCCGAACTCACCACGACCGATTCCGCTCCCACCAGCTGAAGGGACATCTCCTCAAGTGGAAACCCCAGTCATTATTGCGATCATCATCGCGATCGTTGCCGTCCTCGCCTTTGTCGGCGTAACCGGCTACGTACTGAGCCGCAAGCGTCGTATTTCGCTGTCGGAGACCGAAGCCGCCGAGCAGGTGACCGACGGCTCGCAGCGGCAAGTCGACCGGTCGGGCGGCTATAAGGCCGAGTCCGGGTTCAGCTTCAGTCAGGGCGGTGCCGGGTCAGCGACGCTGGAACGGGACGAGCATCCGGCAGTCGTGCCGCCGACCGGACCGACCGTCTGTGAACCGCCGGTTGTCGAGGATGCGGTTGTTGAGGAACCGGTCGTCGAGGCTCCAGTTGTCGAGACTCCGGTTGGTGAGAGTCCGGTTGCCGAAACGCCAGTTGTGGAAACTCCGGCCGTCGAAGTTCCGGTCGAGGCTCCCGTCGACGAATCGGTTGCACCCGAGGTCGAGCCGGAAATTGTCGACGAGGTGCCGGAGGTGGCACCGGAACTGGCCACACCCGCCCTCGACGAAATCGATCCCACAGAGGGGCGACTGTCGCGGTTGCGCGGCCGGTTGGCGAGGTCGCAGGGTGCCATCGGCGCCAGCGTTCTCGGCTTGCTCGGTGCTGGCGACCTCGACGAGGACAGCTGGGAAGAAATCGAAGACACCCTCGTGATGGCCGACTTGGGTACCGCCGCCACTGCGACGGTCACCGAAAACCTCCGTGGCGAACTCGCCTCCGGCAAGGTCCGGACTGCGGCTGACGCCCGCGCCGCTTTGAAGCGGGTCCTCGTCGAACAGTTGCGCCCGGAACTCGATAGGTCTGTGAAGGCCCTGCCACACGCTGGCGGTCCTGCCGTGGTGCTGGTGGTCGGTGTGAATGGCGTCGGCAAGACTACGACCACGGGCAAGCTGGCCCGCGTTCTGGTGGCCGATGGTCGTCGTGTGCTCCTCGGTGCTGCAGACACCTTCCGTGCCGCCGCCGCCGATCAGTTGCAGACCTGGGGCGAACGCGTCGGTGCCAGCATTGTTCGCGGCAAGGAGGGCGCAGATCCGGCTTCGGTCGCGTTCGACGCCGTCTCGACTGGCATCTCCGAGGGTGTCGACGTCGTCCTCATCGATACCGCTGGTCGCTTGCACACCAAGACCGGTTTGATGGATGAGCTCGGGAAGGTGAAGCGCGTCGTCGAGAAGAAAGCCAAGGTCGACGAAGTGCTCCTCGTGCTCGATGCGACCGTCGGACAGAACGGCCTGATGCAGGCCAAGGTGTTCGCCGAGGTCGTCGACCTGACGGGTGTGGTACTCACGAAGCTCGACGGCACCGCCAAGGGCGGCATTGTGTTCCGCATCCAGGAAGAGCTCGGGGTGCCGGTGAAATTGGTGGGTCTCGGCGAAGGCGCCGACGACCTCGCCCCCTTCGTCCCCGAAGCCTTCGTCGACGCCCTGCTCTAGCCCCGGTTCTTATTCCCGGACTTTTCGCTTCGCTCCAGTTCCGCATTTCTGTCACGATTCGACCAGACCGTCACCGATCAACGCGATCGGTGACGGTCTAGTCGTTTTGCGGACCCGTTTCGTGACAGAAATGAGGCGGTCCCTTGTGCCATTGATTGAATGATGATTCAATTCTTTCAAGGGTTGAACATGGATTCAGTCCTTGAGGTATTTGGACGTGCCGAATGGAGGCGACATGGCTTACCGACCGACCGAGGCCACCCGTCGCAGTGCCGAAGCGAAGCGGGAAGCGATCTTTTCCGCTGCACGCGGGATCATCGCTGACTCCGGCTTCTCTGGTGCGACGGTCGCCGCGATCGCCGAAGGTAGTGGCGTCAGCGTCGGATCCGTCTACTCGTACTTCGACAACCGGGAGACGTTGCTCGCTGAAGTCTTCCGCGAAGCCGCGCAATACGAGTTCAACCAGGTGAGACGCGCCGTCGACCAGGTGGGCGACGATCCCGGCAAACAATTGGGCACCCTCATCGACGTCTTCGCCGATCGAGCCCTCCGTGGCCGCCGCCTCGCGTGGTCGTTGCTGTTTGAACCTCTGATCCCGGCAGTCGAAGCCGAACGACTCACCTTGCGGCAGTCGTATCGGGACCTGGGGGAGCAGATCATCGCCCGCGGCGTGGCTCAAGGGGCGTTCGTCGATCAGGACGCGCCGGTCGTCGCCTCGGCGCTGATGGGGGCGATCTCCGAGGCCCTCGTCGGTGCGCTCGACCCCGGGACAACCCTCCTCCCGCACGCGGACCCCACCGAACTCGTCGCCACCATCAGACGTTTCTGCTTCCTCGCGCTCGGTGCCACCAGCCCCGCCTGACGCGTCCACCACAATCACTCGCCCGAAAAGACTGAGGAGTCAACATGGCAACCACGCACGAAGTGTTCAATCAAGCGCCGCCGCGCTCGGGCATCAATGAATACACCAGCCACACCGCACTGGTTGAGGCCGTAAACGTCTACGGGGGCGGCTGGGCAACGGAATCGCTCACCGCGGCCGGTGCCCTTGTTGGTCAGGCCGACTTTCAGCGGGACGCCGAACTCGCCAACACCATCACCCCCAAGCTGCAGACGCACGACCGCTGGGGTAACCGCATCGACGATGTGGAGTTCCACCCGGCGTATCACCGCATCATCGGCGACGCCATCGCCCACGGCGCGCACACCAGCTGCTGGTCCGATCCGCGCGACGGCGCACACGTGGCCCGAGCGGCGATGTTCATGCAATTCGGCCAGATTGAACCCGGTCATGCGTGCCCGGTCAGCATGACCCACGCAGTGGTGCCGTCGCTGCGTGTCGACGAGAAACTCGCCGACCTGTGGCTGCCGAAAGTGTTCTCCACCGACTACCAGCACGACCTCGGAGCTGGCGACAAGTCCTCGGCAATCTTCGGCATGGCCATGACCGAGAAGCAGGGCGGCTCCGACGTTCGCGCCAACACCACCCGCGCGGTAGCTCAGTCCGACGGCACCTACCTGATCACCGGCCACAAGTGGTTCTGCTCGGCACCGCAGTCGGACGCGTTCCTGGTGCTCGCGAAGACCGAATCGAAAACGGATCAACCAGGGGCATCGAGCGTCACCTGTTTCGTCGTTCCGCGCGTCCTGCCCAACGGCACGCGCAACGTTTTCAACATCCAGCGGCTGAAAGACAAGCTCGGCAACAAGTCGAATGCCTCGAGCGAAATTGAATTCGACGGCACCGTGGGCTGGCGTCTCGGCGATGAGGGGGCGGGCGTCCGGACCATCATCGAGATGGTCAACCAGACCCGCCTCGACTGCATCCTCGGCAGCGCTGCAGGCATGCGCCAGTCGGTCGCGGAGGCAGCCTGGCATGTTCGCAATCGTTCGGCCTTTGGTGCCACGCTGATCGACCAGCCGGCCATGACCGCCGTCGTCGCCGACCTTCAGCTTGAGGCCGAAGCCGCAATCTGGACTGGCATGCGTTTGGCGGCCGCGTACGACGACGAGGCTGAAGAATCGGCCGCCTTCCGTCGCCTGGCGACGGCCGTCGGCAAGTATTGGGTCTGCAAGCGTGGACCCAACCACGCCTACGAGGCACTGGAATGCCTGGGCGGCAATGGCTACTGCGAGAACGGGTTCCCGCTCTCGCGCCGCTACCGTGAGCAGCCAGTTATGGCCGTCTGGGAAGGCTCGGGCAATGTGATTGCCCTCGACGTCCTCCGCGCGATGATGCGTGATCCGCTGTCGGTGGAGGCCGTCGATAACGAATTTGAGCGGTCGCTCGGCGTGTATCGCGACTACGACCTGCACGTCGAGAAGACCCGCAAGTTGATCGCGCAAGCAGCAGCCGATCCGACCGCCGCTCCCGCGCTCGCACGTCGACTCACCGAGTCCATGGCGATCGCGCTGCAGGGTGCCATTCTCATCCGCCAGGCACCGGAGTCGGTGACCGACGCCTTCATGGCTGGCCGTATCGCTGACCCCGGCCACATGTATGGCGTCCTCGACTCCTCGCTCGACCTTGCTGGCATTGCCGCACGGGCGTGACCTGCTAGTTCACCAATCCTCCCCATCGAAAGACCCATTTGATGCATCTGACTGCCACCCTTGAGCGCAGTGCGCGCCAATTCCCAACGAAACCCGCCCTGGAGTTTGGGGCGGAAACGATCACCTACTACGACCTGCTCGACAAGTGCCGCCGTGCGGGATCGGTCTTCGTTGAGGCTGGCGTCAAGCCGGGCGACCGCGTCGCGGTAATGACTTACAACACGCCGGGCTTTGTCGTCGCGGCGTTCGGCGCGTGGTTTGCCGGAGCTGTGCTGGTCCCGGTCAATCACAAGTTCGCTGCACCGGAGGTGGCCTACGCGGTCGGGCACAGTGGTGCGTCGATCGGCGTGGTGTCGGGCTCGCTGGCGGCCACCGCTGTGAGCGCCGGTTCGGAAACCTCTTGGCTGACAACCGAATCCGGCCACGAGGGGCTGTCGGATTTCGATGCGCTAGTGGCGGGGGCCGCACCCATCGTGGGTCCGGTCAGCGGCAACCTCGACGATGTGGCACAGATCCTCTATACGTCCGGGACCACAAGTTCACCCAAGGGGTGCCTGCATACGCATCGCACCCTCTCGGGACTGGGTCCGGCGCTGTCCGCGACTCTCGGCTTCACTTCCGAAGAGCGGTTCCTGCTGGCGATGCCCATCTGGCATGCGGCACCGCTGAACGACTGGCTCCTGACGATGATTTCTCTCGGTGCCACAACGGTGCTGATGCGCGAATTTGACCCGACCGCGTTCCTCCCAACTGTCGATAAGCACCGGATTACCGCGTTCTTTGGTTCGCCGATCGCGTACCTGTTGCCCGTTCAGATGGCCGACGCCGGGAAGATCAACTTTGCCGACTACGACCTGTCGACGGTGTCGAAGTGGCTGTACGGCGGGGCATCGCTGGGGGAGCACACCGCTCGTCGGCTGGTCGATACCTACCGCAGTGACAGGTTCTTCCAGGTGTACGGAATGAGCGAGATGGGACCCGCGGGCACCGCGCTCTATCCGCACGAACAAGTAACCAAAGCTGGATCCATCGGGCGGGGTGGCATGGTTGCCATCGACTTACGTTTGGTCGACGCGAACGGCGTCGACGTTGGCCCCGGAGGCACGGGCGAGATTTGGCTCCGCGGCGACAGCCGGATGATCGGCTATTTCGAGAACGACGCCGCGACCGCAGACTCGTTCGACGGTGACTGGTTCCGTACCGGCGACGTCGCGCGCATGGACGACGACGGCTACCTCTACATCGTCGACCGCCTGAAGGATGTGATCATCGTCGGAGGTGAGAACGTCCATTCGCAGGAGGTCGAAGAGGTGCTGCGCGGTCACCCGCGCCTGGCCGACGTCGCGACTATTGGTCGGCCGCACCCAGAATGGGGTGAGACGGTGGTCGCGGTGTGTGTCACGAACGACGGTGCCGATATCACCGTCGAAGAGGTGCGTGAATTTCTCGCCGACAAGCTCGCGCGCTACAAGCTGCCCCGAGAAGTGGTCGTCGTTGATGCTCTTCCGCGCAATCCGAGCGGCAAGATCGTCAAACACGTCCTCCGCGAATCGCTGTAGGACGTCGGCCCACCGTCGAATTCGTCCCTTTTCTGTCACAAAGCGTCGTCGACATCCGACCAGACCGTCACCGATCAGTGCGATCGGTGACGGTCTGGTCGTTTTGTGACAGAAAAGGGGCGGGCGGGGAAGGGGTGGCCCGAGCGCGAAAGTTGGGCGGGCGGCGAGTTACACAGCCGAAACACAAGCGGGAATCCTTGACGAAGTCGAAACATCGGGGCGTAACGGCACGCAACACTTCGCTTGCATTCTTCTCGTGGGACGTCGATGGGCGACGTTCCTTCGAGGAGGTGCAACCGTGCAGATTGCCTTGCCGGACGACGTGTTCGGAACAATTGACGCGGGCAATACCGCGTGGGTCCTCATGAGCGCCGCGCTCGTGTTGCTGATGACGCCGGCCCTGGCGTTCTTCTACGGCGGACTTTCCCGTGGCAAATCAGTACTCAACATGATGATGATGTCGTTCGCGGCACTCGGAACAGTGACCGTCATCTACATCCTGTGGGGCTTCTCAATGTCCTTCGGAAACAGCCTCACCGGCGACGGTGACATCGGCGGCGTTTTCTCCAACCCGCTGTCGCTCTTCGGATCTGATCAGCTGACGCAGACACGAGACGTCAACGGGACCACCGAGGTCGTCGTGTGGGGCAGTACCCACATCCCCGCGATCGTGTTCTTGGCGTTCCAGTTGACCTTCGCCGTGATTACCGTGGCCCTCATCAGCGGTGCCCTCGCCGAACGCGTGAAGTTCGCTACGTGGGTTGCCTTCACTGTGCTGTTCACCACCATCGTCTACTTCCCGCTCGCCCACATGGTGTGGGGTGGGGGACTGCTCTCCAACGCCAAAGACTCGATCGCGTCGTGGATGTTTGGCGTGGCCGACGGCGTGGCCAAAGTGGCACCCATCGACTTTGCCGGTGGCACCGTCGTACACATCAATGCCGGTATCGCGGGCTTGGTTCTGGCCCTGGTCGTCGGTAAGCGTCGCGGATTCGGCAACACGGCCTACCGCCCGCACAACATTCCCTTCGTCATGCTCGGTGCCGCACTCCTGTGGTTCGGCTGGTTCGGCTTTAACGCGGGCTCCGCGCTCGCCGCAGACGGCATTGCTGGCCTCGCTTGGGTCAACACCGCGGCCGCTACCGCCGCCGCCATGGTCGGTTGGCTCATCGTTGAATGGATCCGCGACCGTCACCCCACCAGCGTCGGCGCCGCTTCCGGCATCGTCGCCGGTCTCGTCGCGGTGACTCCGGCGTGCGGATCCATCACACCGGTTGGCGCGCTACTGCTCGGTGTTGTTGCTGGCATCCTCTCGGCATTGGCGATCAGCCTGAAGTACCGGTTCGGTTTCGACGATTCGCTCGACGTCGTCGGCGTCCACCTGGTGTCCGGTCTGTGGGGAACTATCGCCATCGGCCTCCTCGCGAAGGAAACGGGACTCTTCTACGGCCACGACCTGAAGCAGCTTGCCGTCCAGACCGTCATCGCGTTCAGTGCCCTCGCCTTTACCGGAATCTTGACCTACCTGATCGCACTCGTCCTCAAGCCCTTGGGCTGGAGGGTCGACCGCGAGGCCGAACTCGGCGGGATCGACGGCGCGCAGCACGCCGAGAGCGCGTATGAGCCGGCATGAGTTCTTCTAGCAACTAGTCTCGTTTGTGAGAGAAGGGGTAATCCATGAAGCTGATCACCGCAATCGTCAAGCCGTTCACCCTCGAAGATGTGAAGGCGGGGCTTGAGCAAATCGGGATCGTCGGGATGACCGTCAGTGAAGTACAAGGCTACGGCCGCCAGAAGGGGCACACCGAGGTGTATCGCGGTGCCGAGTACGCCGTCGACTTCGTCCCGAAGGTGCGCGTCGAGGTAGTCGTCGATGACGAAGCCGTCGACCAGGTCACCGACGTCATCGTCGAAGCCGCCCGCACCGGAAAGATTGGTGACGGCAAAGTTTGGGTGATGCCGGTGGAGTCGATCATTCGGGTGCGAACCGGTGAACGCGGACCCGAAGCCATCTGATGGCCGCGCGGCCCCGGACCCAACGTCCGGGGCCACCCTGGCTGCCGTCAGAACAGTTGTCCTGCAAGATGAATCACTGACCGGGGCAAGGCGTCGGGCAGCGATCGGCGCGGTATTCGAAGACTGGATCAGCGAGCGCGCCAAAGCTCTCGGCATCGTCGATCAGAGCGGATTCGCCGTCGTGGCGGTCGGCAGTCTGGGCCGCAACGAGATGGTCGGATACTCCGATCTGGACCTGATCCTGGTGCACGACGACCGCTACCCGGAACGACTGTCGCAGGTGGCAGACGGACTGTGGTATCCGCTCTGGGACGCAGGGATCAAGCTCGATCACAGCGTGCGTTCGGTCCCGGACGCCCTGCGGGTCACCCGGGAAGACGCCACCGCGGCACTGGGATTACTTGACTCCCGCTTCATCGCCGGTGACGCGGATCTTGCCGGGCTGATGACCACCTCGGTCCGCAACTTGTGGCGCTCTGAGGCACGACTGCGACTGCCGCAGGTGCTTGAGGCAACCCAGGATCGGTGGCGGCGGTCCGGGGATATCGCGCACCGCGCGGAACCGGATTTGAAGAATGGTCGCGGTGGCCTCCGCGACATCCAATTGCTCAATGCTTTGGCCCTCGCTCAATTGACGGACGGTCTGGATCGGTTGGACCCCGGTACCGAAGGGTCACCGTTGGCGCAGGCATACGACTTTCTGCTCGGCGTCCGCGACGAAGCCCACCGGATTGCTGGCCGTTCCCGTGATCAGGTTCGCGCGCAGGACGCGGACGAGATCGCCGAGGCGTTGGGAGTGGGTGACCGCTTCGAACTATCACGCCGAATCAGCGATGCCGGGCGCACCGCGTCGTATGCCGTCGACGCCGGCCTGCGGACCGCACAGAATGCGGTTAGTCGTCGCGGTTTTTCCCGACTACGACGGTCGCCGCTACGTCGCCCACTCGACGAAGGGGTGGTGGAACACAACGGCGAAGTGGTGTTGGCGCGATCGGCCATCCCGAGCAGCGATCCGGGGTTGGTTATCCGCGTGGCCGCCGCCGCGGCGCGCAACCGACTCCCGATCAACGGGCCCACCCTGGAACGGCTGGCCAAGTACGGCGCGCCGATGCCGGAGCCCTGGTCAATTGAGGTGCTCTCGGATCTGCTGGTTCTGCTGGCATCGGGGCACGATATGGCCGGTCCCGTCGAAATGCTCGACCGTGCAGGTCTTTGGGGTCGATTGTTTCCCGAATGGGATCGCGTCCGTGACGTGCCGCCACGTGACGGCATCCACACGTGGACCGTCGATCGGCACCTCATCGAGACGGTCGCGTTCTCCGCGGAACTGACAACCAGCCTGTCGCGGCCCGACCTCCTGCTTCTGAGTGCGCTCCTGCACGACATCGGGAAGAGTTCCGCCGGAAAAGATGGCCCGGGCGGGCCAGACCACTGCGAGGTCGGTGCCGAACTCGCCGACACCGTCGGACGGCGATTGGGGCTGTGGGCACCGGACCGTGAAGTCGTCAACCAAGTGGTTCGGCACCACCTGCTGCTGCATCAAGTGGTGACGCGTCGGGATTCGACCGATCCGGCGGTCGTTGCCGAAGTAGCCGAGAAACTGGGGAACAACGCGGTGGTCGTGGAAGTCCTCGGTGCCCTCAGTGAAGCCGACTCACGCGCTACGGGGCCAGGGGTGTGGGGTGAGTGGAAGTCGTCGCTGATTTCGGGGTTGGTCGATCGCGTCGTCGCGCATATCGGCGGGTCTCCGATCTCCGTGCCGGAACCTGTATCACCGGAATTGCGCGACCTTGCCGAGCGAGGTGGCCTGCACGTGCTGGTGGAACGGGGCGATGGCCCCAACATGTCGATCGTGACGATGATTGCGCCGGACCGTCGAGGGTTGCTGTCGACGATGGCGGGCGTGTTGGCGGTGGCGGGGCTGCAAGCACACTCGGCGACGCTCGCCTCGCATGCGGGCCACGCCGTCGACACGTTTGTTGTGATGCCGACCTTCGGTGGGCCACCCAACGCCCAGTTGCTGCGGCAGCGACTCAATGCGTCGTTGGCCGGTGATTACCACCCGATCGTCGAACTGGCCGCGCGCACCGCGGCACGACTACCCGAGGCCGGAACTTCCGCGCAAACGGCGGTTCCGGTCACGCGGGTCGTCGCACCTCCGCGAGCCCGTTGGTTAACCGGGGGCGCGGGGCATTGGCTCCTTGAACTGCGGGCCGCCGACGATGAGGGGCTCCTCGCGAAGGTCGCCGCAGAATTGGAAGCGGGCGGGGTCAACGTCGATTGGGCGACGGTCTCGACGCTGGGTGCCACCGCCGTCGACACGTTCAGCGTCACTTTGCCGGACGAGAGTGTCGCGGCCAGGGAAGCGTTGACGGCCGCGGTGCTCGCGGTCTGCGCGCCCGCGCGGTGACGGTGTACGCCTCCCGCGGGCCCGCCGGTTGCGTCGACGTGGAAAGATGGGGGAATGTTCGAATCCCTCTCTGACCGGTTGACCGGTGCTCTGAAGGACCTGCGCGGCAAGGGGCGGCTTACTGACGCCGATATTGATGCCACCGCACGGGAAATCCGACTGGCATTGCTCGAGGCCGACGTTTCGTTGCCCGTTGTGCGTTCGTTCATTGGACGCGTCAAAGAGCGCGCCAAGGGCGCCGAGGTCTCCGGGGCGCTGAACCCGGCGCAGCAGATCGTCAAGGTCGTCAACGAGGAACTCATCGCCATCTTGGGCGGCGAGACCCGACGGCTCAATCTCGCGAAGAACCCGCCGACGGTCATCATGCTGGCTGGTCTGCAGGGTGCCGGTAAGACGACGCTTGCCGGAAAGCTGGCGGCATGGCTGGTGACGCAGGGGCATACGCCGCTGTTGGTGGCCTGTGACCTGCAGCGTCCCGGCGCCGTGCAGCAGTTGCAAATCGTCGGTGAGCGGGCTGGCGTGCCGGTGTTCGCTCCCAACCCCGGTACTTCGGTGGGTGGCGAAGGCTCACTCGGCGTCGACGGTTCGCAGGGCCCGGTCCAGGTTGCCGAAGCCGGTGTCCAGGAAGCGCGCGACAAGCAGCACGACGTTGTCATCATTGACACCGCGGGTCGTCTCGGTATCGACCAGGAGTTGATGAGCCAGGCGACCGCGATTCGCGACGCCACCAGCCCCGACGAAGTCCTGTTTGTGCTCGACGCCATGATCGGTCAGGACGCGGTCACCACCGCCCAGGCCTTCGCCGACGGTGTCGACTTCACCGGTGTGGTCCTCACCAAGCTCGACGGTGACGCCCGCGGTGGTGCGGCCCTGTCGGTCCGCGAAATCACCGGTCGACCCATCATGTTCGCGTCGACCGGCGAAAAGCTCGAAGAATTCGATGTCTTCCACCCCGACCGCATGGCCAGCCGCATTCTCGGCATGGGCGATGTCCTCTCGCTTATCGAGCAGGCCGAGCAGCACTTCGATGCCGCCGAAGCCGAGAAGACTGCCGCCAAGATCAGTCAGGGCGAACTGACGCTGGAGGACTTCCTTCAGCAGATGATGATGATCCGCAAGATGGGCCCGATCGGCAACATCCTCGGCATGCTGCCGGGTGCCGGTGACATGAAGGAAGCCCTCTCGCAGGTCGACGACTCGCAGCTCGACAAGATCCAGGCGATTATTCGCGGCATGACGCCCGCCGAGCGTGACGATCCGAAGATCATCAACGCCTCGCGCCGCATCCGTATCGCCAAGGGTTCCGGTGTCACGGTGACCGACGTGAACCAACTCGTTGATCGCTTCTTTGCTGCGCGCAAGATGATGTCGCAGATGTCCGGCCGCATGGGTATGGGCATGGGCGGCGGGCGAAAGAACAACCGCAAGGGCAAGAAGGGGAAGAAGGGCAAGGGAAGCGGACGCGGACCGACGCCACCCAAGGCCATGCGCGGCGGATTCCCCGGCATGCCGGGGATGGGAATGCCGGGCATGCCTCCGGGCTTCGACTTGTCGAACATGCCGCCGGGGCTGGACGAACTTCCGCCGGGCCTCGAAGGTATCGACCTCAACGACCTGAAGTTCCCCAAAAAGTAGCGAGTACAGCAGTAGTAGTCGAGTACAACCGGTGGCGTCCCCGTGAGAGGTAGCCGAGGACAAATAGTCCTCGGTGGGTCCTCACGGGGACGCCGCGGTCGTTAGAGAGGTGTGAGACCTGTGTCTGCAGCGTTGGAATTGACCGGCACTGACCCGTTCACCGGCGAAAGACTCCATTTCTGGGTGGCCGACGGCGTGATCTCCACCGAGCCCGTCGCCGGTGCAGAGCGCGTCGAGGGTGCCGCGATCATTCCGGGACTGGTCGACGCTCACAATCACGTCGGTATCGCGCCGGGACTCGGCGTCACCATCGAGCGGGCCCGCGGCTTCGCGACCGAGGATGCACGTGCCGGAGCACTGCTGATCCGCGAGGTGGGATCACCACTCGACACACGTCCGCTCGACGATGATCCGGCAGGTCCGCGGTTCATCCGCGCCGGAAAGCACATTGCCCGCCCGAAGCGGTACCTGCGCGACTACGGCATTGAACTCGAAGACCCAGACACCCTGGCCGAGGAAGTCGCACGGCAAGCCCGCGAAGGCGACGGCTGGGTGAAGTTGGTTGGCGACTGGATTGACCGCGAGGTCGGCGACCTCGCGCCGCTGTGGACGCGCGCGCAGTTGGACGCGGCGGTTGTTGCGGCGCATGAGAACGGCGCGCGAATCACCGCGCACGTCTTCGGGGCCGATGCGCTGCCCGATATTGTCGGAGCCGGCTTCGACTCGATCGAGCACGGCACCGGACTCGACGAGAATTTGATCGACGAGATGGTGCGCCGAGATATTGCGCTGGTGCCGACGCTGATTCAGCTCGAGAACTTCCCAAACATCGCCGATGGTGCCGATCGTTTTCCGAAATACCAGGCCAATATGCGCGCGCTGTACGCGGGTCGCGGAGATGTCTTCGCGAAGGCTCGAGAGGCGGGCGTCCGGATTTTCGCGGGTACCGACGCCGGCGGCTTCATTGGCCACGGCCGCATCGTTGACGAAGTGGAAGCGCTGGTTGGCATTGGTTTCTCGCCGTTGGAATCACTGACTGCAGCGTCGACCGCGCCGCGAGCATGGTTGGGGGAGTCGGGCATCGAACACGGTGCCCGCGCGGACTTCCTCGTCCTCGATGCCGATCCGGCTCAGGACTTGTCGACCCTGCGTCGGCCCATTCACGTGTTCTGCGGTGGCGTCAAGATCGCTTGAGTTGGGATCTAGCCCACGATCTGAAGTACGCCTATCGCAACGAGTAGGGCGGTGACCAGCCAGCCCGCGCCACGGGCGACGGCGGCCTGGTTGCGACGTCCCGCGGCAAAAACGCGGCCAATCCAGGAGTGCGGGCGGGCGCGAACCACCACCAAGGCCAAGCCAGCCAGAAACGGCAAACTCAGGGCTGCGGTGGCGTAAAGAATGAGGCCCAAGTACCGCTCGGTGACGGGGATGTCCGCCGCCGAGAGAATCGCGAGGCCCGCATAGAACGGCACAGACGTCGCCGACTGGATTAAGCCAAGGACGAACCCGACCAGGACGGTGAGGGCCGACGGTCGGCGCAGAGGGCTCAAAATTTTGTCGACCAGCGCCGACGAATCGCCACCTTGGACGGTCAAGAACGCGGTCAACAAACCGGTGAGGATCAGCAGGATGCCAAATACCGGCGACGCAAGGACCGCGTCGACGAGTGACTGCAGGCCGTCAAAAACTAGCAGCACAATGAAGGCGAGGACCAACACGCCCAGCCAGTCGCCGATCAGCAGCAGCGGGGCGATCCGGCGATACATGCCGGAAGCAGACATCATGGCGAGGGCCACCAGCACCCC
This sequence comes from Gordonia sp. (in: high G+C Gram-positive bacteria), assembly GCF_049647785.1. Lineage (GTDB taxonomy): Bacteria > Actinomycetota > Actinomycetes > Mycobacteriales > Mycobacteriaceae > Gordonia. The sequence goes on along the minus strand of NZ_JBARYI010000079.1, from coordinate 48,097 downwards.
GATCAGCAACACATTGACCGAGTCGACGAAGGCGAGCGACAAGGCATGCAGCATGGGCTTCTCAGGTCTCCGGAGGTCTGGTCGACAACTCGTCGTGGCGTCGATCTCGGTGACACGCTACCGGGTGCAGCGCCCAGGACCGATATTCGGTGGTGGCTGGGGCGGCACGCGGTTTGGGTGCAGGCCCACTGCTCTGGCAGAATGAAACGCTGGTTCGCCGGAACCGGCCAAGGCCGACCGGCGGTCACCCCTGAAGAGATCGCAAAACCGGACTCGTCGCCAATCGGCGGGTCGCTGAATTGCGCTGTGACACACAAGGAGAGCCCGCATGGCTGTCAAGATCAAGCTCGTCCGCCTCGGCAAGATCCGCAACCCGCAGTACCGCGTTGTGGTTGCCGACGCCCGCACCCGCCGCAACGGCCGCGTCATCGAAACCATCGGCAAGTACCAGCCGAAGGAAGAGCCGTCGCTCATCGAGATCGATTCCGAGCGCGCACAGTACTGGCTCAGCGTCGGCGCGCAGCCGACCGAGCCCGTCGCCGCCATCCTCAAGATCACCGGTGACTGGCAGAAGTTCAAGGGCCTGCCGGGCGCCGAAGGCACCCTGCGCGTCGCAGAGCCCAAGACCTCCAAGCAGGACCTGTTCAACGCTGCGCTCGCCGCCGCCGAGAACGAGCCCTCGGTTGCCGCAACCACCGCGAAGAAGAAGGCTGCCAAGAAGGAAGAAAAGGCCGCTGAAGCTGAGGCCACCGAGGCTGCAGCCGAAGAAGCCGGTGACGCCAAGGCCGACGCGTGAGCGCAATCGTCGCTGACGCCGTCGAACATCTCGTTCGCGGAATCGTCTCCAACCCAGACGACGTTCGCGTCGACCTGATCACCGGCCGTCGCGGTCGGATGGTCGAGGTTCACGTCAATCCTGACGATCTCGGCAAGGTGATCGGCCGTAATGGTCGTACCGCCACCGCGCTGCGCACCCTGGTCGCCGGTATCGGTGGCCGCGGCATGCGCGTCGACATTGTCGACACCGATCGCTGATTGAAGCCAGGAATTCATAACTGATGGATCTGGTGATCGGTCGTGTGGCCAAGACGCACGGTGTCCGCGGTGAACTCGTCGTCGACGTCCGCACGGACGACCCCGCAACCCGTTTCGCGGTCGGCACGACCCTCCGTGGTCGTGCCCCGCGCAACGCGGGCGGCGGGGAAAAGCAATACGTAGTAGCAGCCGCCCGGATGCATGCCGGGCGGCTGTTGCTGTCGCTCAAAGATATCCAGGGCCGCGATCAAGCTGACCAGCTCCGCGGAACCCTGTTCCTCATCGACGCAGCCGACGTCGATTCCGGTGATGACCCGGACGAGTTCTACGACCATGAACTCGAAGGCCTGCCCGTCAGCACCGTCGACGGTGAAGCGGTTGGCACGGTGAAGGAAGTACTGCACCTTCCCGGAGGGGAATTGCTGTCGGTGAAGACGCCCGACGGCCGTGACGTGTTGATTCCGTTTGTGCGCGAGATTGTGCCGACGGTGACCCGCGAGGGAATCGAGATTGATCCGCCGGAAGGCCTGATCGATCCGATCGAGGACTGACGTGCGGGTCGACGTCGTCACGATTTTCCCCGAGTACCTGGCACCGATGCGCGAGGCGTTGCTGGGTAAAGCAATTGACGCCGGTCTCGTTGAGGTGGGTGTCCACGACCTCCGCAATTGGGCCCACGACGTGCACCGCAGCGTTGACGACACGCCGTACGGCGGCGGACCCGGAATGGTCATGAAACCGCAAGTGTGGGGCGAGGCGCTCGACGAGGTTTGCCCCGACGATGCGTTGCTGGTGGTCCCGACCCCGGCCGGCGTGCCGTTCACACAGGCAACCGCCCAGCGGTGGAGTTCGGAAAAGCACCTGGTGTTCGCCTGCGGACGTTACGAAGGTATTGATCAGCGAGTCTTCGACGACGCCGCGCGCCGCGTGCGGGTGGAGGAAGTTTCACTCGGCGACTTCGTGCTCATCGGCGGGGAGGTGGCGGTGCTCGCGATGGTCGAGGCCACCACTCGGCTTATGCCCGGTGTGCTGGGTAATCCTCAGTCGCACCAAGAAGATTCGTTCTCCGACGGCATTCTGGAAGGTCCGAGTTACACGCGACCAAAGCTGTGGCGCGATCTGGAAGTGCCGCCAATTTTGTTATCGGGGGATCACGCGAAGATAGCCGCCTGGCGTCGCGAGCAAGGGATGGAACGCACCCGGGAACGCCGGCCAGACCTCCTTCCGGAATAGTCGGCGACCAGGTTCCTCGGCGTGTCGTGGAACCGAACGCCGATTGCGTGCGTCTAACCACCATGGGGACCTCGTGGATCGTGGGAATCGGTGAGCTCATGGCTCGCCTCAATTCGATGGAACCGGGCGCAGCGGCCGCCGATGCAGCGGAAATTTCCCGCATCGTCGACGAAGCCACTGCCATCGGCGACAAACTGAAGGCCGCATTCGCCGACGGTGCATGGGTTGGGGCGGGCGACGTGACCGGTGTTGCGGCCGACGCCAGTCGAGAATCGGCGCATGCCTTGGCCGCACAGGTTGGGTCGGTGGCAGACCGGTTGCGGACGGGGCACCAATCATTGACGACCGCCTCCGGCGTACTGACCGCGGCCGTCGCGTACATGCCGCGGCTGATGGCGCTGCAACTTCTGGCTCCGTCGTCGGAAGGGATACGGCAGGGGGTGGGGATGGGTGTTGGCCTTGAACTAGAGAAGGTCTACAACCCGCCTATGTCGTCGACCGCGAATACCTTGATGACGTCGGGTGCCGGGCCGCAAACCTTTGGTGGCGGCTTATCGGGGGTCGGTGCAGATGCCACGGGTGCCGTGCCCAACAGCGGGGGTCCCGCCGGGCCCGTTGCGGAGATGCCGACGGACGGACTGGGATCCGGTGATGGCGCTGCCGGTCCGGCTGGGTTGGGGAACGCCGACCACGGATTGTCTGGACCCGCGGGCGGGCCATCCGGCCCCGGAAACGGGAGTCAGGCCGAATCGCCAAGCGCGGGGCCAACGCCGAATCTTGGTCCGGGCGGTCCCAGCAATCCCGGGCCGGCGGGACCCGGTGGACCAACCGGACCACCAGCGACGTCGTCTCCGAGTGGTATCGCGCCCGTGGTCAACCCGCGTATGCCCGGTGCTCTGGCGGTAAACAGACCAACGCCGGTGCCGGCGTCGTCGTTGCTCGGACGGCCGGTGGCACCGGTGGCAGAAGTGAGGACCGGATCGACGTCGACGGGGGCCGGTGGAACGCCTTCGGCCACCAACCCGGCCAATGCGACGCCAGGGGCCGGGGCCAATCAGGCCGGGAGTCGCGCCTCAAGCGGACCGTACGGTCCGACCTCGCGCCGCAGCGATGATCAACGTGTTCATCGACCGGCCGACTACCTGCGATCGACCACCGAAGGGATATTGGTCCTAGGGCCACAGCCGTTTGTCGGACCACCGGTTATTAGTGCGATCGGTGTTCGCGAAGCTGACATTCGGGACGACGATGGGGCCGATCACGACAACTTCGACGATCTCGACGCCGACCGTGATGATGACGACGATGATCAGGAATTGGACCTGACCCTGTAGAGGTGGCAGAATGTTTCAGGTTGCCTGCCCCGTGAAATAACGGCCCGGATACTTGTGTCTGGAGAGTGCAGCGCACAGACCTATGCAACGGGCACGAACCGGTCGAACCTTACCGCTTGCGGGAGGCCGCCAGGTTCCTCTGTCCCCGCCCTAGATTGGACGAGAATTATGAATACCCTGGACTTCCTCGACAAGGCGTCCCTGCGCGACGACATTCCTGAGTTCGGCCCCGGCGACACGCTCGACGTGCACGTCAAGGTCATTGAGGGCTCGAAGGAGCGCGTGCAGGTCTTCAAGGGCGTCGTGATCCGTCGTCAGGGCGGCGGCATCGGCGAGACCTTCACCGTCCGCAAGGTGTCGTTTGGCGTTGGCGTGGAGCGTACCTTCCCGGTTCACAGCCCCAACATCGCGAAGATCGACGTCCTGACCCGCGGTGACGTCCGTCGCGCCAAGCTGTACTACCTGCGCGACCTGCGTGGCAAGGCTGCCAAGATCAAGGAAAAGCGCTGATCGCTTAGGCGCCGTACTTTTCCGAAAGCCCCGCATCCCGACTTCGGTCGAGGTGCGGGGCTTTTGCCATGTGCACACAAACTCAGCGGGTGCGATAACCAGACGCGGGTGGCGATCGCTAGGCTATTCAACGTGGATGACACTAGCGGGGACTACCAATCGCACTCAAGCGGTGAACCGGACGACGACACCCCCTCGTTCAGCATCAGGGATGCTGACAGCGATACGGACGACGGCGAGGGCAAAAGCCACTGGGGGCGCGAGATCGCGATCATCGTCGCCATCGTCCTGGCCCTGATGTTCATCTTCACCCAATTCTTCTTCCGCCAGTACGTCGTGCCGTCGGAATCGATGGAACCGACATTGCACGGATGCGTTGGCTGCACCAACGACCGCATCGTCATCGACAAGATGGTTTACCGGTTCGGTGACCCGAAGCCCGGCGATGTCGTCGTATTTAAGGCCCCGACCTCGTCGTGGGACGAAGGTTGGAGCTCGCCGCGATCGTCGAACCCCGTGATGCACAAGGTGCAGGACGTCCTCTCGGTTTTCGCGTTGGCGCCGCCGAACGAGAACAACCTCGTCAAGCGTGTGATTGCGACCGGCGGGCAAACCGTTGAGTGCAAGGAAGCCAATGGCAAGGGCGTCACGGTGAACGGTAAGTCGCTGAATGAGCCCTACATCGACAAACAGTTGCAGGCGGAGACCTATCAGTCCTCGGACGGCGTTCTTGGGAAGGGCACGTGCTACGGCGCTGATTTCGGTCCGATCACCGTGCCGCAGGGCAACGTTTGGGTGATGGGCGACAACCGCAGTAATTCGGCTGACTCCCGTGCCCACATGGAGGACGAATACCAGGGCACCGTCCCGGTCTCCGACATTCGTGGCAAGGTTCGGACTATCATTTACCCGTTCTCCCGGATCGGGGGCGTGGGCTCGGTTAACCCGCAGGGCTGACCGATGAGTGTTTCCCCGTCGACAAGTGGTGCCTCACGCTGGCCGCCGCGATCCCCGGTCCGTAAAGCGGCCGGACTGCGAACCCTGGAGTTCACGCTCGCCCGGCAGGGTCTCGGCCCGGTCGCTGGCGTCGACGAAGCCGGACGTGGTGCTTGCGCGGGCCCGCTCGTGGTCGCCGCGTGCGTGCTGTCGAATTCACAGTTGAAATCGCTCGCCGAACTCAACGATTCAAAGAAGCTCAGTCACGCGACCCGCGACAAGTTGTACGACGCCGTCGTCAAACATGCGGTGAGCTGGCACGTGGTCGCGATTCCCGCCGCTGAAGTCGACCGCATTGGCGTGCACGTGGCCAACATCGAAGGTATGCGACGCGCTGTCGCTGGGCTGTCGGTGCGGCCCGGATACGTGTTGTCGGACGGCTTCCATGTGCCGGGCATCCCTGCGCCGTCGTTGCCGGTAATCGGGGGTGATGCCAACGCCGCCTGCATCGCTGCCGCGTCGATCCTGGCGAAGGTAACCCGCGACCGCATGATGGTGGCCCTCGATGAGACCCTGCCCGGCTACGATTTTGCAGTTCACAAGGGGTACAGCACCGCGCTTCACATGTCCCGACTCGACGAGCACGGTCCGTCGCCGGAGCACCGTCGCTCGTACCGGAACGTCCGCGATAGGCTGGCCTGATGAGCGCTGAAGATCTCGAAAAGTACGAAGCCGAGATGGAGCTGTCTCTGTACCGCGAGTACAAGGACATCGTCGGACAATTCACCTATGTGGTGGAGACCGAGCGACGCTTCTATCTCGCCAACGGCGTCAACCTGGTTCCGCGCAATTCGGACGGCGAAGTGTACTTTGAAATCCACATGACCGACGCCTGGGTGTGGGACATGTACCGGCCTGCCCGCTTCGTGAAGCAGGTGCGCGTCGTGACGTTCAAGGACGTCAACATCGAGGAATTGGAGCGCTCCGAGCTCCGTCTACCCGACGAACCGTGACCGGAAATTCGGTAATTCGAGCGAACCAGGGTCACTACGGTGGCCCCATTGCTCATCTTGATGATTTCAAGCGCCGCCCGTTGTCGACACTGTCCCATTCGGACCTGCGACGCGGCGGCGTGGCATCCGGTGTCGATTGGCGGTATTGAAGCGTCGTCATCGCCGTCGTCCCAGGTAAATCTGTTGATGATTTTCTCGTTGTACCCAATCGCCGGTGACTGCGGCGGTCGCGATAGTTTCTGTCGGAACGCCTGCGCATGCTTGCGTGCATGGGGGAAGAAAATGCACGCCAGCGCACTGATCGTCGACGGCTCATCGGTCAAGTCGGGGAAGACCTCGCCGCCAACTACGTCGAGAAGCTCGGCTGGCAGATTCTGGAACGCAACTGGCGCACGCGGAACGGTGAACTTGACCTAATCGCCGCCGACGGCGACACCCTGGTAATCGTCGAAGTGAAGACGAGAGCGAGTCGTACCTACACCGATCCGCTCGCCGCGGTGACTCCACAAAAGTTGCGTCGAATGCGGTTGCTGGCCCGGCAATGGCTCGCGCAGCAAGACCGGTTCTGGGAGGTCGTGAGGTTCGACGTCATCTCTATCCTGCTCGACATTCAAGATCCCGAAGACCTCGAGCAGGCGACGTGGTGGCATCACGTCGGCATCACCGAGTAGCGCCGTGACCGGGCTCGGGAGGGTGCATTCAGTGGGGCTCAATGCCTTTGCCGCCGACATCATCGAAATCCAGGCGAACATCAGCTCGGGACTTCCGGGCGTCACGATCACCGGAAGTGTCGACGGCGCCCTCCGCGAAGGCAAAGACCGGGTGCGTGCCGCCATCACCAACAGTGAACTGAAATTCCCCGAAACCAAGGTGACGATTGCACTCGCGCCCGCCAGCCTGCCAAAGCAGGGGCCGGGATTCGACCTGCCCCTCGCCGTGGCCGTTCTGATCGCCGCGAAACAAGCCTCGACGTCCCGGCTCGATGGCACCGTCATGCTCGGAGAACTCGCCCTCGACGGTCGGCTGCGACCGGTGCGCGGGGTGCTCCCACTCTTGCTTGCTGCCCGTGACGCCGGTTTTGAGCGGGCGGTCGTGCCGCTTGCCAATGTTGCCGAAGCGACGCTGGTTTCTGGGCTCGATGTCGGTGGTGCGCAAACGCTTTCCGATGTCGTGCGGTGGATGTCCGGCGACGTTGTACTCGATACTGTCGACGGTGAACCGGTAGCACCGCCAGCGGCCGTGGTCCCGGACATGGCCGACGTCGCCGGCCAGGCCGCGGCGCGACAGGCCCTCGAAATCGCGGCGGCCGGGGCGCACCACTTGCTAATGACCGGTCCTCCAGGGATCGGGAAGACCATGCTCGCCAGTCGACTACCCGGAATCCTGCCGCCGCTCGGCCAAGAGGAGTCGCTCGAGGTCACCGCAATCCATTCCATCGCAGGCACTCTGCCCGAGCATCACCCGCTGATCACCGCGCCGCCTTTCGTCGCACCACACCACAGCGCTGGCATGACAGCACTTCTCGGTGGCGGCACCGGAATGGCACGACCGGGGTCGGTATCGCGTGCGCACCGAGGCGTCCTTTTCCTCGACGAGTGCGCGGAAATGGGACCGAAAGTTTTGGACTCCCTACGACAGCCGCTGGAAGAAGGTCTCGTGCGGATCTCGCGGAGGGACGGAACCGCCGTTTACCCGGCTCGGTTCCAACTAATTCTGGCGGCGAACCCGTGCCCGTGCGCCCCCGCCCACGACGTCGACTGCGTGTGCACCTCGGTGCAACGCCGCCGCTACCTGGGGCGATTATCGGGACCGTTGATGGACCGCATCGATTTGCGAGTCCGGATGGAACCGCCAGCCAACAGCGCCCTGATGACCGAGGCGGGCGAGTCGAGTGCGGTGATGGCCGCCCGCGTCGCGCAGGCTCGGTCGGCAGCGCGTGAGCGATGGTCTTCCGACCAGTGGCTCACCAACGCCGAAGTGCCGGGAAGTGCTCTGCGACAACGCTATCGGCCGCCGCTAGCCGCGCTCGCTCCGGTCGAGCAAGCATTGCGCTACGGACGCATCACTGCGCGCGGTGCCGATCGGGCCCTGCGGGTGGCGTGGACCATCGCCGACTTGCGCGGGGCCGACCAACCAGAGGCCGACGACGTGGTGTCGGCCCTGATGTACCGAGATCGGGGAGGACAACTGTGACAACGACGGGGACAGGTATGACGGATCGGGAGCGTCGAGCGTGGGCCTATCTCGCGGCAGTAGCTGAACCGCCATGTGCGCCGCTGGTCGCGTTGGTCGAGGAAGTCGGGTCGGTCGAGGCGGCCAAGGCGGTGCGGACCCGAACTGTGCCGCCGCACTATCAATCGGTGTTGGTGGCCACTGAAGCACGCGCGGCCGTTGACACCGCTGCACGTGATTTAGAAACATGCGATCGACTCGGTGCCCGGCTGCTGACCCGCGACGACGCTGACTGGCCAGCCTGGCAGGTCTTAGGCCTCGACCAAGCCGAAACTGCCGCGCGCGGGGGAGCCCCGTTAGCGCTGTGGGTGCGTGGACCGGAGTCGTTCGCGGACATTTCGGAACGATCGGTGGCCTTGGTGGGATCGCGGGCGGCGTCGTCGTACGGCGACTACGTGGCCGGACTGCTGGCGGCGGATCTGTGCGCCAGCGGGTGGGCCGTCGTCTCTGGTGGGGCGTACGGCATCGACGGATCGGCGCACCGCAGCGCACTGGCTGCCTCCGGCACGACCGCCGCTGTGCTCGCGTGCGGAATCGACCGCGACTATCCGTCTGGGCATGCGCAGTTGCTGCGTGAGATCGCTCAACGCGGGCTGGTCGTGACCGAGTATCCGCCAGGCACGACGGCCGCCAAGCATCGCTTCCTCACGAGGAATCGGTTGGTGGCAGCATTGTCGTCGGCGGTGGTCGTCGTGGAGGCAGGTCGGCGGTCCGGGGCGGCGAATACGGCAGCGTGGGCCAAACGGATTGGGCGGCCGCTGGGGGCAGTGCCTGGCGCGGTCACGAGCGCGACGTCGGTCGGGACCAACGCGATGATCGCGGACGGCGATGCGACGCTGGTCGCCGACGCCGCCGCGGTGATTGCCCTGGCGGCACCTGACGGGCACGACGTGCGACCTGCGGCACCATCTCGACGAACCGATGGTTTGCTGCCCGACCAACTGCGCATTTTGGAGGCGCTGCCCGCCCGCGGTGGCCTGTCAGTGGATGAGATTGCGTTCGTCAGTGGCGTCCGTACTCAAGACGCGCTCCGGGCTCTCGCCGCTCTCGACTTCGCTGGTTTGGTGGATGGATCCGATGGGACCTGGGGGCTGGCACGGTGATGCGGGCCCCGATTCGCACAAACTGTTAGGCTCGCCTAAGTGGGGTAATGGTGGCTAACTGAGGAGCGAGTGTGGCGAAGCGACTGAACACAATGACGGTGCTGCGGACCGAGAAACTGACCCCGCACATGGTGCGCGTCTGGTTCGGCGGCGACGGCTTCGACGATTTCCTCCCGGTCGGAGGCGACGGCACCCCTGAACGCCCCGACACCGACATGTACGTGAAGTTCGTGTTCGCGCAGGACGGCACCGTGTACCCCCAGCCCATTGATCTTGACGTTATCCGCGATACCTTGCCGCCCGAACAGCAACCTGTTCTGCGTACCTACACGGTGCGTCGCTACGACGCTGCGGCGCGGGAACTTGCGGTCGACTTCGTCGTGCATGGCGACGAGGGGATTGCCGGGCCGTGGGCGCGCCGCGTGCAACCTGGCGAGCGGATCACGTTCCGCGGCCCCGGTAGCGGTTACCGCCCGGATCCCGGCGCGCCGTGGCACCTATTGGTGTCCGACGAGGCGGGCCTCCCCGCGCTGTCGGCCGCGTTGGAATCCCTGCCGGAGGACGCGATCGCCAAGGTCTTTATCGAGGTCGCGGGGCCCGAGGACGAACTGGAACTGACTGCGCCGGTCGGTGCGGAAATTACGTGGGTGCATCGTGGGGCCGGGCCGTCGGAGGCACCCGAGAGCAGGGCGGGGGACAACGCTCCGGTAATCGCGGCTGTCCGCGCTGCGGAATGGCTCGACGGTGAACCGCACGTCTTCATTCACGGCGAGGCGCAGGCCGTCATGAAGAATCTGCGCAGCTATGTCCGCAAGGAACGAGGCGTCAGCGCCAAACGCGCCGCGTCGATCTCCGGTTACTGGCGCCGCGGTCGTACCGAAGAGGGCTTCCGCCAGTGGAAGGCCGAAGAGCGCAAGGCCGCAGCGGACGCCTAATCCGCTCCGTCGTTCGGTGCCCCAGCAACCTCCCCTCCCTGTTCTCGCATGATGCGTTGATTCCCGCACTACGTCAGACGTAGTGCGGGAATCAACGCATCATGCGAGAACGGGCAAGGGCGGCAGCGGGGCGTGAGGGAAGGTCAGACCACGGATTCGACGCGAAGGGTGCTGCGGGGGACGGCGAAGGCGGCGATTGCCGCGACGAAGCATACGGCGAGGGACAGGACGCAGGCCCAAATGTAGGCGCTCGCAGTCGGAATGGGGACCGGTCCGGAAGGACTGTTGTACACGGCGTACGACGCCGCCAGGATCATGCCGACGACGGCCGTCGCCAGCGAGGTACCGATCGACCGCATCGTGGAGTTGACGCCATTGGCTTCGCCGGTCTGCGTCACCGGGACCCATTCCATGATCAGCGACGGCATCGCCGAGTAGGCGATCCCCAAACCGGCACCGACTACGGCGTTGATGAGGATCAGCCAAATCCAAGTTGGTGGCCATGGGCCGAGCAGCATTACCAAGAAGCCCACATACCCGATAGCAATCACCAGGCTGCCGATTCCCAACGAAATCCGCGCCCCGTGACGCCGTGTCAACCAGGCGCTCACGTAGGAGAACGCAAACATCACCAAGCCGCCGGGCATGAGCACCAACGCGGCCTGAACCATCGGCAACCCGACGCCGGTCGGCGCAGCCTCGGGGGCCATCAGGATCTGAATCGGCATCATCTGCATCGCATAAAACACAAAACCCGCCGCAATCGAAGCGGTGTTCGTCAGCATGATCGGCCTGCTGGCGTTGACCTTCAAGTCGATCAGCGCATTGGGGTGACGTTTTTCGAACCGCCACCAGAGAAATGCCGAGACCACGAAACCGGCGAAAAGACCGATGGTGACCGGGCTACCCCAGCCCCACTCGGCGCCCTTCGACAGCGCCAACAAAATGCACACCATGAACACGCTCAAGCCGATGGCTCCGACCAAGTCGAATCGTCCGCCCGTCGCAATATCGCCAGCCGGGACGACGATGTACACCGCGATGGCCACCACGACCGCCACCAGCATGCACACCCAGAATAGGGCGTGCCAACTGACGTTCTGCGCGATGACGGCGGCGAACGGAAGGCCCAGCGATCCACCGACACCGAGCGAGGCGCTCATGGCACCGATCGAGGATTCGAGGCGTTCGGCGGGCACGATGTCCCGGATCAGGCTGATCCCGAGCGCCACGGTCCCGATTCCCATGCCCTGCAGGCCTCGTCCAATCAGGAACGGCACCAACGACGACGACACCGCGCACACCACCGAACCGATGGCCACGGCGCTCAGGCAGGCGAGCAGCATGCGTCGTTTGCCGATCATGTCGCCGAGGCGACCTGAAATGGGTGTGACGACCGCACCCATCAGCAAGGTGATGGTGAGGGCCCACGTCGCGTTGGTCGGCGAGGTATGGAGCAGTTTTGGGAGGTCGGGGATCAGCGGCACGATGATGGTCTGCATCAACGAAACGACGATGCCCGCCGCACACAAAACGGCAACGGCCAGGCGGTCGTTGCCCGGTGTCGCGGACTTAGTGAGGTCGGTCAGGGGGAACACTTCCCATCGAGGCGTCCAAAGACGGATAACTACAGAATTAGTGGATAGGTGCATTGTCGCTGGCTCAATCCCTACTGGCGAGTCCGGGGCGGGGTACGGTTCGGTTATGACCGATGTGCTTGCGGCGTTCGCCGACCACCTGAGCTTCGAAATGGGGCACAGCAAGCACACGGTTCGCGCGTACACGGGTGACGTTCGCGGTCTTATCTCATTTGCCGGTGCGCGCGGAGTGGCCGTCGAAGACATTGACCTGGCACTCCTGCGTGCTTGGCTCGCCGAGCACGCACGACGCGGTGCTGCCCGCACGACAATCGCTCGCCAGGTCTCGTCTGCGAAGACCTTCTGTGCGTGGGCGGTGCGCTCACACATCCTTGCCACCGATCCATCGCAGCGATTGCAGGCGCCAAAAGCACATCGGGTCCTGCCTGCCGTTTTGGCTCCCGACGAGGCAGCGGTGGCCATTACCGCACCGCTGACCGCGTCGGACGATGGTGATCGTCCAGCATCCGACGACCCAGTCGCACTCCGCGATCACCTCATTATGGAATTGCTTTATGCCAGCGGTATTCGGGTCGGGGAGCTGTGCGGTCTCAACCTGTCCGATATCGAAGCCGATCGGCGGGTGCTGCGAGTGATCGGTAAGGGCGATAAGCAGCGGGCAGTCCCGTACGGCGTCCCAGCGGGCAACGCCCTCGACCGCTGGCTGGCGCACGGTCGGCCGGCTCTGGCGACTGCGGCGTCGGGGGAGGCCCTGCTGTTAGGAGTCAAGGGCGGCAGGCTCGATCAGCGGATGGCGCGGACAGTGGTGCATCGGGCCACCGAGCGGGCCGGGCAGTCGGTGGGCCCACACGCCCTGCGTCACAGTGCCGCGACGCACCTGTTGGAAGGTGGGGCCGACCTTCGCGTGGTGCAAGAACTCCTCGGACACTCGTCCCTCGCCACCACTCAGCTCTACACGCATGTGAGCGTGGAACGACTCCGCGCTGTGCACCGGCAAGCCCACCCGCGCGCCTAGTGGACGTTTGCGAGTGAGACGACGGGCTTGAGGCGCACGCGTAGTAATCCCAGCAGCCCCAGGGGATTGACGTATGTCGCTTGCCGGCCGGTGCCGCGTCGAGCACCCCAGTGCAGGCACGTCGCAGCACGACAGCCAGCGTGGCCAGACTGCAAGTACCCCAGCACCTGCCCGGTTTGGACATGGTCGCCGCGCCGGACGGTCGGTTGAACGGGTTCATAGGTGGTAGTGATCCCATCGGCGTGCAGGACAGAGATCGTGGGACGGCCAGCGACGGGTCCGGCAAAGGTCACCGTGCCTGCGCGTGCGGCAAGGACCGCGGAATCGCTCGTGGTGCCGAGGTCGACGCCACGGTGCCCGGCTTGCCACCGCTGTGCCGGTGGATCGAATCCGCGAGTGACCGGTGGACGCGGCTGTAGCGGCCAGTCGTAGTGGGGTCGGGCTGTTGCTGCGCTCACCGCGAAGGTCGACCACGCCCCGCAGATGAGCGCCACCACCATCACTGCGGCGAGTCGGAGTGCGGGCGGGGAATGAGATGGGCGCGTCATACTAATTAGACGCACGCGAACCGCGTTTGGATCCATGGGCGTGTCGCGGCAGCGACCAGCGCAAACGTCTGTCGAGCGACGATTTGGCTGGGCCTTGCGATTCGGAGTAGTCTGGCCGACGCACCTGGGTATGTCCCGGGTGACTTCGCGCACCCGCGTTTGAGCAGCAGAACGAGCAGTCCCGGAACCAATTTCCGGGGTCGTTATGCGGTGGTGGGTGCCAGGGCTGGGACTCAAACTGAGCTCCGGCGACAACTGCGAGAGAGGACACATTCATGGCTGTCGTAACCATGAAGCAGCTGCTTGATAGCGGCGCACACTTCGGGCATCAGACCCGCCGTTGGAACCCGAAGATGAAGCGTTTCATCTTCACCGACCGCAACGGCATCTACATCATTGACCTGCAGCAGACGCTGGGCTTCATTGACCGCGCCTTCGAGTTCGTCAAAGAGACTGTCGCTCACGGCGGCACCATCCTGTTCGTCGGCACCAAGAAGCAGGCACAGGAATCGATCGCCGCTGAGGCGACCCGCGTCGGTATGCCCTACGTCAACCAGCGTTGGCTCGGCGGCATGCTCACCAACTTCCAGACCGTCCACAAGCGCCTTCAGCGGATGAAGGAGCTGGAGGCCATGGAGCAGACCGGTGGCTTCGAGGGTCGTACCAAGAAGGAAATCCTCATGCTCACGCGTGAGAAGAACAAGCTGCAGCGCACCCTGGGCGGCATCCGCGACATGGCCAAGATTCCTTCGGCCGTGTGGGTTGTCGACACCAACAAGGAGCACATCGCTGTCGGTGAGGCACGCAAGCTGAACATCCCGGTCATCGCGATCCTGGATACCAACTGCGACCCCGACGTTGTCGATTACCCGATCCCGGCAAACGACGACGCTATCCGTAGCGCCGCACTGTTGACTCGCGTCATCGCCACGGCTGTTGCCGAGGGCGTTCAGGCGCGTGCGGGCAAGGCTAGCGGCGACGCAAAGCCGGAAGCTGGCGAAGGTGAGCCTTTGGCTGAGTGGGAGCAGGAACTGCTTTCGCAGCCGGCACCCGCTGAGGCAGCTGCCGCAACCGAGGCTGCGGCTGCTGAGGCTCCCGCTGCTGAGGCCCCGGCCGCAGAGTAATTGCCGCAGAATAACTTTCGGGCAACAAGAACGGGCTAGAGCCCATTCTCCGGCGGGGTAGTTACCTCGCCGGAGAATCTTGTCTCTCGATCCAAAACCACAAAGGAGGGTCGCCATATGGCGAACTACACCGCTGCGGACGTGAAGCGTCTGCGCGAACTGACCGGCTCGGGCATGCTCGACTGCAAGAACGCCCTCGCGAACAACGACGGCGACTTCGACAAGGCCGTTGAGGAACTGCGCATCAAGGGCGCCAAGGACGTGGGCAAGCGTGCTGCGCGTTCCACCGCCGAAGGCCTCGTCGCTGCGCGCGACGGCGTCATGATCGAGCTCAACAGCGAGACTGACTTCGTCGCCAAGAACGAAGAGTTCCAGAAGCTCGCCGACGATGTCCTCGGTGCCGCTGTGGAGATCCGCGCCAACGACGTCGAGTCGCTGCTGGCAGCCAAGCTCGGCGACGGCACTGTCGGCGACGCTGTCGAGGCACTGTCGGCGAAGATCGGCGAGAAGCTGGTCCTGAACCGCGTTGTCTCGTACGACGGCCCCACGGCCATCTACTTGCACAAGCGTGCATCGGACCTGCCGCCCGCCGTTGGCGTCCTGGTCTCGTACACCGGTGATTCCGATGCTGCCGCTGAGGCTGCTCGCGGAGCTGCCATGCAGGTTGCCGCGCTGCGCGCCAAGTACGCCAGCCGCGACGAGGTTCCGGCCGAGGTTGTCGAGTCGGAGCGCCACGTCGCCGAGGAGACCGCGAAGGCTGAAGGCAAGCCGGAGCAGGCTCTGCCGAAGATCGTGGAAGGTCGCCTCACCGGCTTCTTCAAGGACGTCGTCCTCGTCGATCAGCCGTCGGTCACCGACTCCAAGAAGACCGTTAAGGCCATCTTGGACGAGGCCGGCGCGACCGTCGTTGCGTTTACCCGCTTCGAGGTTGGCCAGTCCTAATCTGAGGACTTAATTACCGCTTCCGGCCCCGGAATCGCCCCGTTGGGGGCGAGTCCGGGGCCGGAGTGCATGTGGGGGCACGTTCGCACCTTAAGATGGAGAGAGTTTGTGCCCGATACTCGATTGAAGGAAGAGATGAGCGAATCGCAGTCGACCGTAAACCCGGGCGAAACGGCATCCGGAGGCCGAACCGGCTATACCCGCGTCATGCTGAAGCTCGGCGGCGAAATGTTCGGTGGCGGCTCGGTTGGCCTTGACCCCGACGTTGTTGGTGCCGTGGCCGATCAGATTGCCGAGGTAGTTTCCTCCGGCGTGCAGGTGGGCATTGTGATCGGTGGCGGAAACTTCTTCCGCGGTGCCGAATTGCAGCAGCGCGGCCTCGACCGAGCTCGATCGGATTACATGGGCATGCTCGGTACCGTGATGAATTGCCTTGCCCTGCAAGACTTCCTGGAGAAGCGTGGGATCACCACGCGAGTTCAGACGGCCATCACCATGGGACAGGTCGCTGAGCCCTACCTGCCGTTGCGCGCCGTCCGGCACCTGGAGAAGGGCCGCGTCGTGATCTTCGGCGCGGGCATGGGCATGCCCTACTTCTCGACCGATACCACGGCCGCTCAGCGCGCCCTGGAAATCAAGGCCGAAGTGGTGCTGATGGCGAAAGCTGTCGACGGTGTCTACTCGGACGACCCCCGCACCAATCCGGATGCGAAGCTGTTCCGCGAGATTACCCACCGCGAAGTAATCGAACAGGAGCTGAAGGTCGCCGACGCTACCGCGTTCAGCCTCTGTATGGACAATAAGATGCCGATGTTGGTGTTCAACCTCCTTGAGAGTGGAAACATCGCACGTGCCGTCGCCGGTGAGCAGATCGGCACCCTCGTCCGGACCGTCTGACCCCCGACCTAACTCCCACTTCATAAGCAAAGGACACCGACGTCTCATGATTGACGAAGCTCTGCTCGACGCTGAAGAGAAGATGGAGAAGGCCGTTGCGCACCTGCGTGACGACATGGCCTCCATCCGCACCGGGCGCGCCAACCCGACAATGTTCAACAAGATCGTTGTCGAGTATTACGGTGCATTGACCCCGATCACGCAGGTCGCGAGCATCAATGCTCCGGAGCCGCGAATGATCATCATCAAGCCGTACGAGGCCTCCCTCATGCGCGACATTGAGACCGCAATCCGCAACTCGGACCTCGGCGTCAACCCGACGGACGACGGCAACGTGATTCGCGTGTCGATTCCCCAGCTCACTGAGGAACGGCGCAAGCAACTCGGTAAGCAGGCACGCGGCAAGGGCGAAGACGCCAAGGTCGCCATCCGAAACATTCGCCGCAAGGCGGTCGATGAACTCAAGCGCATCCAGAAGGACGGCGACGCAGGCGAAGACGAGGTTGTCCGCGCCGAGAAGGATCTCGATAAGACGACCCACACGTACACCGAGTCGGTCGACGAATTGGTGAAGAATAAAGAAGCCGAGCTGCTGGAAGTATGACGAGTTCACCGGGACAGTCTTCGACGCCGAGCCCCGCGGCGGCACCGTCGAAGGCGGGTCGTAATCTGCCCGCAGCCATCGGGGTGGGTGTTGCGCTTGGCGGTTTCCTGATTGCCGTCTTGCTGCTGGTGCCCGACGCTTGGTACGCCGTTGTCACCGTGGCGATCGCCATTGCGACGTGGGAAGTCACCAAGCGTCTGCGTGACGGCGGTTTTGCGGTCCCGGTGATTCCACTCCTTGTTGGCGGGCAGGCCATTATGTGGCTGTCGTGGCCATACGGGTTGGCCGGGTCGTTTGTTGCGATGGCGGCGACGATCCTGGTGATGATGGTGTGGAAGCTCTTCGCACAAGGATTGTCGGCTGCGCCGGTGAACTACCTGCGCGATCTGTCGGTCTCGACGCTCGTGCTGGCGTGGCTACCGGTGCTCGCTACCTTCGGTACCTACCTGGTCCGTGAAGACCAGGGCGCGTATCGGGTCTTCACCCTCGTGCTGGTCGTGGTCTGTTCCGACGTGGGTGGTTATGCGGCCGGTGTGCTGTTCGGCAAGCATCCGATGGCGCCAGCGATTAGTCCCAAGAAGTCGTGGGAAGGCCTCGGCGGTTCGCTGCTGGTCGGCACCCTCGGTGCCGTCGCTTGCTCGTTGTGGCTGCTCGACACCCCGCACTGGTGGATCGGCTTTGTCTTGGGCCCGTTGCTGGTCCTGGTGGCCACCAGCGGCGACCTCATCGAGTCGCAGATCAAACGCGACCTCGGAATCAAAGATATGGGTACTTTGCTGCCTGGCCACGGTGGAATCATGGACCGGTTGGACTCGCTGTTGCCCTCAGCTTTCGTAACCTGGGCGGTGCTGGCGCTACTTCTGTAGGCCAGCACCGCCCGGGGCACACTATTTCGTCAGCGACAGTTAGTCGGTATGGCTGCTGGCCTTCTTCAGTGCCCGGTTGAGTTGAATGATCCGGGCGGCACCGAGGGCGCCGGTAATAAGCGCACCGATGATTGCGGCGACGAGGACCGTCACGCCGACGGGGAGTTCCACGGTGCCGAATAAGAAATTGACGGCAACGCTGTCCTGATTTGCAACGATAAACACCAGCAGCAAAATCAGGGCGACGACGCCCACAATCCAACCGACGTACATGAAGCCCGCTCGGGTATGCGAAGCCTTTTTGGTGACCTGCTTGATGCGGTCGCGTTCGCCAGCGACCGCATGTGTAATGGCGTCGTCGAAGGTCGGGGCATCCGGCTGCGCATCCGCCGGCGGGTAATTCGCGGAGTCCGCATTGTCGTCCGGTCCAACTGGGTGCTGACCGTTGCTCGGATCTTGTGTCGTCATCTGCCCATGATTACATGAGACACTGGCTTACGTGAGTTCTCTGCCTTTGGTTTTTGACGCGCCTAAACGCGGTATGCCGCCCAAGCACTTCGCCGATCTCGACGCGGCGGGGCGAGTCGCCGTCGTCGAAGAGCTCGGCTTGCCAAAGTTCCGGGCAAATCAGCTGGCCAAGCAGTATTTTGGTCGACTCAATGCCGACGTTGAGGAAATGACCGATCTCCCCGCCAACAAGCGCGAGGCGGTCGCCGAGAAGTTGTTCCCGACACTGATGACGCCCGTACGGCATGTCGCGGCGGACGATAACGAGACTCGGAAAACGCTGTGGCGTCTGCACGACGGCACCCTGCTCGAATCGGTCCTGATGCGCTACCCGGGACGCAACACCCTGTGTATCTCCTCACAAGCTGGCTGCGGCATGGCATGCCCCTTCTGCGCGACGGGTCAGGGCGGTTTGGACCGCAACCTGTCGACCGCGGAGATTGTCGACCAGGTTCGCTCGGCGGCGCGAGCGTTGCGCGACGGCGAGTTCGGTGAGCCGGGACGACTGTCGAACATTGTGTTCATGGGAATGGGGGAGCCGCTCGCCAACTACAAGCGAGTGGTCGACGCCGTTCGGAAAATTACCTCGCCCGCGCCAGAGGGTTTCGGTATCTCCGCACGCTCGGTGACCGTGTCGACCGTCGGTTTGGCTCCGGCGATCCGCAGGCTCGCCGACGAAGGTCTGCAGGTGACCCTCGCCGTGTCGCTGCACACCCCGGACGATGAGCTTCGCGACACCCTGGTCCCCGTCAACAACCGGTGGTCGGTGTCGGAGGTTCTCGAGGCGGCACGCTATTACGCCGATACGACGGGCCGTCGCGTCTCAATTGAGTACGCGTTAATCCGCGATGTGAACGATCAGCCGTGGCGTGCGGACCTGCTGGGCAAAAAGCTGCGCAAGGCGCTGGGTTCGCTGGTGCACGTCAACTTGATTCCGCTGAACCCGACGCCGGGCTCGCAATGGGACGCCAGCCCCAAGCCCGTCGAGGCCGAGTTTGTGCGCCGAGTTCGCGAGCAAGGGGTCTCGTGCACCGTGCGCGACACCCGCGGCCAGGAGATCGCCGCCGCCTGCGGGCAGCTCGCGGCCGAAGAAAAGTAGAAGCTACTCCTGCGGGAGATCGCTCGCCCTGTGCATGAGCGCAGGGATGCAAGGGCAGTCGGCAAGCTCGGGTATCGAGCTCGACAACAAAAAGACCCGAACGACGTGGCGTTCGGGTCTTTTTCGTTTGTTGCGGTGGTGCTAGCGCTTCCAGACACCCTTGCGCGGGATCATCGAGTAGACGGTGTAGCCGATCAGGAAGACGGCGATGATGATCAAGTAAATGTCTTCGACGTGGCCTTCATGATTGCCCTTGAGCATGGCAAGGAGAATCAGGGCGGTCACGAACGATGCGATAGCAATCGACTTGCGTGCGACGCCGTGCCAGCCGAATCGTGCTGACGGCGCGTCAGCGGGCTCGCGAACCCATCCGGTATCGATGGTTTCGACCTCAGTGCTTGCCACGTTCACTCCTTATGACGACCGGTAGTAGTCCGGCCTACAGCATAACCTGACGCTCGTGCGCGACAATGGTTGGTGTGACGACGCGTGTGTTGATTTTGGGATCCACGGGATCCATCGGTACTCAAGCCCTCGAAGTGGTGGCTGAGCATCCCGACCTCTTTGAGGTTGTGGGGCTCGGCGCCGGAGGCGGCAACCTGGACTTGCTGGAACAGCAAGTCCGCCATGCACGACTGCCAGCGTCGCAGGTCGCCGTCGCCGATCCGGTCGCGGCCGCGGTCTTGAGCGACCGACTCGGACGTCCGGTGCTGTCGGGTCCCGACGCAATGGTGGCGTTGATTGAGTCAGTTGCCGCCGACGTCGTTCTCAACGGTGTGGTGGGGTCCATCGGGCTGGGACCGAGCCTGGCCGCCCTGAAATCTGGCGCGAGATTGGCCTTGGCCAACAAGGAATCACTTGTTGCCGGGGGAGCCCTGGTGCTCGACGCCGCTGCTCCCGGACAGATAGTGCCCGTCGATTCCGAGCATTCGGCGATTGCCCAATGCTTGCGCGGGGGGACGGCCGCCGAGGTGGACCGACTGGTGCTGACGGCTTCGGGTGGACCATTCAGAGGATGGACGGCCGAGCAGGTGGCCAATGTCACGCCAGAGCAGGCGGGGAAGCATCCGACATGGTCGATGGGTCCGATGATTACCCTCAACTCGGCAACCCTGGTCAATAAGGCACTCGAAGTGATCGAGGCGCACCTGCTGTTCGACGTGCCCTACGACCGTATCGATGTGACGGTTCATCCCCAATCGATCGTGCACTCAATGGTGACCTTCGTCGACGGCGCCACCATCGCCAAAGCCTCACCGCCGTCGATGAAATTGCCGATTGCGCTGGCCCTGGGCTGGCCGGACCGTGTCCCGAACTCGTCGACGCCACTCGATTGGACAACGGCGTCGGCGTGGACCTTTGAGCCCGTCGACAATGAGGTGTTTCCGGCAATCAACCTGGCCCGCCAGGCGGGGACCGCTGGCGGAAGCCTTACCGCCGTCTTCAACGCCGCCAACGAAGTCGCCGCCCAAGCCTTCTTCGACGGCGCCGTCGCATTCCCAGACATCGTTGGGATCATCGGTGATGTGCTTGCTCGGGCCGATCAATGGACCACTCGTCCAGGTAATGTCGATGAAGTTCTTGCGGCCGACAGCTGGGCGCGGTCGTGTGCCGCTGAGTTGGTGGCGCTGCGTTGACCTAATTTGGGTTGACCTATTTTGGGTTGCCCGGTTTTGGGCTGACCTGTTTGAGGGAGAGAGTTAGTGAGCTTGGTGCTCGGCGTCGCACTGTTTGCGTTGGCCCTATTGATCTCTATCGCCTGGCACGAGCTCGGCCACATGTGGGCGGCGCAGGCGACGGGGATGAAGGTCCGGCGCTACTTTGTCGGCTTCGGGCCCACCCTCTGGTCAACCAAACGCGGTGAAACCGAATATGGCGTAAAAGCCCTGCCGCTGGGCGGATTCTGCGACATCGCCGGGATGACGCCGCACGAGGAACTGACCGAAGACGAACGCGCTCGCGCCATGTACGCGCAGCCCACCTGGAAGCGCCTGGTGGTGCTGATCGCCGGGCCAATGCAGAACTTCATTCTCGGATTCGTGCTCGTGTTGATCCTCGGACTCGGCTGGGGACTGCCAATCATCGGAAACCTGCCGGTGTACGCCAAATCCATGGAGTGCGTGGCCCTCACGACAGATGCGCAGGGCAAGCCAGTCGAGTGCACCGGACCTGCGCCTGCTGCGGGCTCGGGATTGCAGATCGGCGATCAGATTCTGGCCGTTGACGGTGCGACCGTCGCCGGCCCGTCGGAACTAATTCAAGACGTACAGAAGGCTCACGACAGTGTTGTCTTGACGGTGAAGCGCGGGGACGAGCAACTCGACCTCACCGTGCCCGTCACTCAGGTGCAGCGGATGGTCGCGAAAGACGGTGAGGAACCGCACGCTGCGGAAGTCGGGGCCATCGGCGTCGGGCTCGACACGAAGTACACCAACGAATACAACGCGGTCACCATCTGGGGCGGTGCGCTCAGCTTCACCGGCGACATCTTTGCCGAGACGTTCAAGGCCCTTGTGGCCCTCCCATCTAAAATTTCCGGCCTCTGGGACGCAGTGACCGGAGGTCAGCGTGCCGCCGACAGCCCAGTGAGTGTGGTGGGTGCGTCGGTGCTCGGCGGGCAGGCTGTCGAACGCGGCCTGTGGGATGTGTTCCTGGGCCTGCTGATGAGCGTGAACTTCTTCCTCGGCCTCTTCAACTTGGTTCCGCTCCTGCCACTCGACGGCGGGCACATGGCAATCGCGCTCTACGAGAAGGTTCGCAACATCTTCCGACGCTGGCGCGGTCTCATTCCGGCTGGCCCAATCGACTATTACAAACTGTTGCCCGTCACATACGTGGTGGTTGTCGTGATGGGCGGCTTCATGCTGCTAACGCTGACCGCCGACGTGGTGAATCCGATCAAGGTCTTCTAGCTCGAAGGGCGATTTCACGGCGTAACCAAAACGGTCGCCGCCCGTGATGAGGCTCCCACCACCTCTACGGTGCTGACTGCGGGGTCCGCCGGTACTGTTGATAGCGAATATGAGGAGTGATGTCTGTGTCGACAACTGCTGGGTCTAATGGTTCCGGTCCGATTGCGGTAGGACTCGGTATGCCCGCCGGGCCACCGCCTGTGCTGGCCCCGCGGCGTCAGACGCGGCAGATCCATGTCGGCAAGGTTGGCGTCGGTAGCGACTTCCCGGTGTCGGTGCAGTCGATGTGTACCACTAAGACTCACGATGTAAACGCGACGCTGCAGCAGATTGCGCAGCTCACGGCCGCCGGGTGCGACATCGTTCGCGTAGCCTGCCCGCGCCAAGAGGATGCCGACGCACTCGCCGCAATCGCCAAGAAATCGCAGTTGCCCGTCATCGCGGACATTCACTTCCAGCCGAAGTACATTTTTGCGGCTATCGACGCCGGCTGTGCCGCAGTGCGCGTCAACCCGGGCAATATTAAAGAATTCGACGGCCGCGTGAAAGAGGTCGCCAAGGCGGCAGGCGACGCTGGTATCCCGATTCGGATCGGCGTCAACGCCGGATCGCTCGATCAGCGGCTGATGAAGAAATACGGCAAGGCCACTCCCGAGGCGCTCGTTGAGTCAGCACTGTGGGAAGCTGGCCTGTTTGAGGAACACGGCTTCGGCGACATCAAGATCTCCGTGAAGCACAACGACCCAGTCATCATGGTCGAGGCCTACCGTCAGCTCGCCGCCCAGTGTGACTACCCGCTGCACCTCGGCGTCACCGAGGCGGGGCCGTCGTTCCAAGGCACCATCAAATCGGCCGTGGCATTCGGCGCGCTTCTCGGTGAAGGCATTGGCGACACGATCCGCGTGTCCCTTTCGGCACCGCCGGTCGAAGAGATCAAGGTGGGCGATGCCATTCTGCAGTCGCTCAATCTGCGCCCACGGAAACTGGAGATCGTGTCGTGCCCGTCGTGCGGCCGCGCCCAAGTGGACGTCTACAAACTGGCTAACGAAGTCACCGCCGGGTTGGAAGGCCTCGATGTGCCGTTGCGCGTGGCAGTCATGGGCTGCGTCGTCAACGGACCGGGCGAAGCTCGCGAAGCGGACCTCGGTGTTGCCTCTGGCAACGGCAAGGGACAGATCTTCGTCAAGGGTGAAGTCATTAAGACCGTGCCCGAGGCGCAAATCGTTGAAACTCTGATTGCCGAAGCGCTGCGTATCGCCGAGGAATCAGGGGAGACTGGTAGCGGCGGCAATCCCGTCGTAACGGTGGGTTAGTTACTCGCTGGATTGACAGCAAGCCGATGTGGCAAACGTCCTTGCGGGTGTTTGCGGGGAGGTGGGGACGTGCTCGGGACGCTTGGCGAACATCCGCTCGGTGCAAAAGACGCTGACGCTGTCTCCCGTGCCCTTGACCTCAACCCGGTGGCATCTTGCATGGTGTCCGCGCGCGTCGAAGCCTACGGACTCTCGCCACGATTCCTCGGCGGCGAAATGTGGTCGGCCTCCCGACCCGCGGACTCACTCGCGTTTTCCGGTGCCAATCTGATGCCACTCATCGGTAGCGCCGTTGACCTCGGCATTTTCGCTGAACGTGCGCTCGCTGGCCCGCGCATCTGCTCGTCGATCGTTGGTGCCGCCGACCTCGCCATGCCACTGTGGGGCCTCCTCGGTCCAGTGTGGGGACCACCTCGTGAGATCCGCGACGATCAACCGCTGCTGGCATTGCACGGGTACCCGGAGATTTCGCCGGACCCGAACGTTCGCCTGGTCACCATGGCCGACCTGGACGTCTACTTCCCGGCGGCAGTCGAAATGTTCATCGGCGAAGTAGGGATCGATCCCTGCATCAACGACGGCGGGCGGTCGTACCGGCGACGCCTGGCCGCACTAATTTCCGCCCGGCGAGTTTTCGCCAGGTTCGACGGCGACCGCGTGATCTTTAAAGCAGAAATTGGATCAATGTCACGCAAGGTCGGCCAGATTCAGGGTGTCTGGGTCGACCCAGAATGGCGAGGTCGGGGACTCGGGACCATCGGTACCGCAGCGGTGGTCGCCGCTATCGCACGCCAAGGGCGCACGTCGAGTCTGTACGTCAACAGTTTTAACCACGGCGCTCGCCGCACCTATGCGAAGGTCGGCTTCCATCAGGTCGGCACGTTTGCGACTGTGTTGGTCGACTGATCATCGCTTGAACCCCACTAGAATCTGGGCAATGCTGTCATCCGCTGTGCTCCGAAATCGCTCATCGCGACCCCGTTGGCTGGTTGCAACATGCCTGCTGACGGCGCTTGTCCTGGCGGGTTCGTTGACGGCGTGCGCAACCCAAGAAGACGGGCCACGATCGGCAGCCCAGGCGTTCCTCGACAAGTTTGCCGCGAAAGATTTCGACGGAGCGGCGTCGTTGACGACCAATCCCAATCGTTCGGGTCCGCAGCTTAAGCAAACGTGGGAGGGGCTGGCAGCTACCGCGATGACCGCGTCGACCGGTCGCGTCAGCATTAACCAGGACGTCGCGGACGTTCCCGTCAGCTACACCTGGACGTTGCCCGGCAATCACCAGTGGCAGTACGATGCGACGGTTTCGATGGGACGGGACGACACTGGTTGGTCGGTGAGGTGGAAGTCGTCGGACATCCACCCCAAACTTGGTGCTGACCAACAGCTTTCATTCACTCAACTGGCACCGCCTCGGGCCGCGGTCAACGAATCAGACGGTTCGGAAGTAATGGTCGACGGCACCGTTACCGGCATCTCGTTCGATGCCGCGGCCGCCGCTGCGGGCGGGAGTGTGATTGATTCCGCGCATCGACTCGTCGGCACGCTGGGGCCGCTGATCCCCGGACTCGACGCGCAGGCGATCGCCGAGAAGGCCACCGCCCAAAGTGACCCGTTGCCGATTGGTCGGATTTCGTCGGGCGACTTCGACCGACTCCGCGATCAACTCGCTGTGCCGGGAATTCTGACCGCAGACCAATCGATCCTGATGCCGCGTGATCCCGGCTTTGCGCCGTCCGTGCTGGCCGAAGTCCGCGACCAAGTCGGCGGTGAGTTGACCGGTGTCAGCGGGTGGCGAGTTTCGGTGCTGAACCCGAATGCGGTGGTCGCCGATGTGGTGGCTGACGAAGCCGGAAAACCTTCCCCGGCAGTGTTGCTGTCGTTGTCACGAACCGTCCAAGATGCCGCTCAGCGTGCCGTTAATGCTGTCGCCGGGAAGCAGGCGATGCTCGTTGCGCTGCAGGCTTCGACCGGCAAAATTCTCGCCGTCGCCCAGAACCGAGATGCCGATCGCGACGGCCTCATCGCCGCTTCCGGGCAGTACCCGCCGGGTTCGACGTTTAAGATCGTCACCTCGGCTGCGGCCTTCCACGAGAACATGGTGAACCCCGACTCGACGGTCCCGTGCCCCGGCGAGATTGAGATTGGGCCGCGCACTATCCCGAACTACGATGGCTTCTCCCTGGGGCCGGTGCCGTTGCGGACCGCTTTTGCGCAGTCGTGCAATACGTCATTCGCCGATTTAGCGAGCCGGATGGGACCGACTGACCTCACACATGCCGCGGCGGCCATGGGGTTGGGTGCCCAATACGACGTCCCCGGGCTGACGGTGAAATCCGGGTCGGTGCCCGTCGAACCGGAACTGGTGGCACGCAGCGAAGACGGATTTGGTCAGGGCAAGGTGCTGGCCAGTCCCTTGGGCATGGCGCTCGTCGCCGCAGCGGCCCAATCTGGCAAAGCGCAGATCCCGACACTGATTGTTGGTCGAAAGACGACCGTGACCGGACCGCACGCCACCTTGTCCGACGACGTCTATCAACGACTGCGCCCGATGATGCGGGCCGTCGTCACCGAGGGCACCGCGACCTCGATCGCTGGCGCGGGTGAGGTCTTCGGAAAAACCGGTGAGGCGGAATTTGCGGGCGGCTCGCACGCTTGGTTTGCCGGCTATCGCGGTGACATCGCCTTCGCCACCCTGATCGTTGCTGGCGGCGATTCCACCAACTCCGTGAACCTGACTCGCGACTTCTTCGCTGCGATCCCCAATAACTACCGGCCGTAGCGACAGCCGTCGAACCGGCGTAATTCCCGGTTTCAGGCGTGACAACTAGCGGGCGGGTGTGATGAGCCGTTCACCAGTTTCCGGGTGATCCCAGATGAGGACCGGGTGGTCGTAGGTGGTGCTCAGCAGTTCGGCGGTCATGACCTCTTCGACGGAGCCGGTCGCCAAGAGGCGGCCGTCCTTCATGACAGCGACTCGATCGGCGTAAGCGGCAGTCAACGACAGGTCGTGGACCACCAAGATGATGGTGGCCCCGGCGTCGGCGCGACGCTTCAGGATTGTCAGGACCTGCTCGGTGTGGCCAATGTCGAGCGCCGCCGTAGGTTCGTCGAGCATGACGACCGGGGTGTCCTGGGCGAGCGCCCGTGCCAGCGAAACCCGTGCCTGCTGTCCACCCGAGAGTTGGGTAAACGGGCGATCGACGAGATCGCCAAGTTCGCACTCGCTGATCGCGGCCGCGATGATTTCCGGCGATCGCAGTGCCTGATCGGTCCGCGTCCACGGAAAGCGGCCCATTTCGACGACTTCGCGGACCGTAAACGGAATATCATCGCGATTTTGCTGTGTCACCAGCGAACGGGTCCGTGCCAGCGAACGCGCGTCGGTCCCATGAACATCCAGATCGCCAATGCGAACCGTACCCGCGTCGGGGGAGCGGCTGCCCGACATTGCCGCAAGCAAGGTCGACTTGCCGGAACCGTTCGGTCCGACCAATGCCAAGATCTGTCCCGGAAGCGCGGTGAGGTCGATCCCGTGCAGAATCTGACGGCGGTTGATCTGCACGTCAACGCCGCTCACGACCACCGAGGTCCGCGTGATGGTCGGCTCGTAGGAGTTCTCTACCATCGTCCCGCCGCATTCCGCTGACGGAGCAGCAAGAAGAAGACCGGTCCGCCGATCAGAGAGGTCAGCATGCCCAGGGGGAGTTCGCCGTTGGTCATGGTTCGCGCCGCGAGATCGGCGGCGGCAATCACCAACGCGCCGCCGAGTGCGCTCGCGGGCAGGAGATAGGCATGTTTGGGGCCCACCAGCAGGCGCATCACGTGGGGAACGATCAGACCGACGAACATGATGATGCCGGTGAATGCGACACCCGCGGCAGTCAGCATTGCCACCAGGACGATGACCTGTCGTCGAACAACTTCGACGTTGACGCCCAACGAGGCGGCCTGGACTTCGCCGAGAGCCAGAAGGTCGAGTTTCTTGACCAACAGGATGCCGCCAGCCAGTCCCGCTAACGCGAGCGGCGCGACGATCTTGACCTGCGTCCACGACACGTTGCCGGCGAGGGAACCGAGCTGCCAAAACACAATCTGCTCGCGTGCTGCAGTCGACGCCACGTAGGTCAGGTAGGCGATGATGCCGAGTGCGAAAGCGTTAACTGCGATGCCGGTGAGGACCAGCATGATGGTCGATGAGGCACCGTCACGGATGCTCAGCAGGTAGACGCCAGCAGTCGTAATGAGCCCGAAAACGGCGGCAGCGCCAGCGATCGCCCAACTATTGGATCCGGTGCCGCCAATAACGATCACCAGGCAGGCACCGACCGCTGCGCCGGAGGAGACACCGATGATGCCGGGTTCGGCCAGCGGATTAGCCAGCACCCCTTGCAGCAGGCAACCCGCCGTGCCGAGGGCAAGACCGACCAGCAAACCCAGCAGAATCCGCGGGAACCGCGATACCCAAAGAGCGTTCTCGCCTTGCGGGTCCGACGGTAGGGGACCAATGTTCAAATGCCAGTGGTGAGCGATGGACCCGAGCACCTCGGCGGGGGAAACGTAAACCTGACCGTTGCCTGCGGAGAACACGACGACGACCCCGAGCAGGATTGCCGTGCCGACCATCACCCAAATGGCGCGTTTGCTGATCTTCGACGCGCCCGCGACCATCCGTGCCCGGAGGGTCGGCGCGTCATCAGGCATAGATCGATTTTGCAAGAGCACTGAGCACCAAGCCTGTATTGGGACCGAATACGAGGATCTGCGTTTCATCCATCTCGATGACCCGGCCAGCGCGGCCAGCCGAAGTCGCAGCGATCGAGGGCAATTCTAGAACCTTGTCCATACCGCCGACAGAATCGGCACCCTGCGTCATCACGAGGATCACGTCGGGGTCGGCGCGGACCATCGACTCGACGCTGACCTGGGTAAATGCCGCCTTCATTCCGGCTTTGGTTCCGGCGTCGACGCCGCCAAGTGCGGTGATCAGATCATCTGCACCGGATTCGGGACCACCGAGCAGCATTAAGTTGGGCCCGCGGATATAGACAAATCCAATGGTCGGGTTCCCAGACGGGTTCGGGATCTGCCTGCGGGCAGCCTCAATCTGCTTCTCGGTGCGTGCCACCAACTTCTCGCCGGCCGCCGGGACCCCGAGTGTCTTGGCGACGGACCGGATCAACTCCGAATCGGTGGCCATCGATCGCTCTCCGGTGAACACCGCGACCTCGACATTGGTGTTGCGCAACTGGTCGACGGCGCCGGGCGGGTTGGCGTCGTCCGTGACCAACACGATCGACGGATTCTGTGCCAAGACCCGTTCGGGATTGATGGTGTGCCCGGTTTCGGTGACGTATGGCAACTGCGCGGCGGCGGGAAACGTCGTCGACCGGTCGCGGCCAACAACGTGCGGGCCCAATCCGAGGGCATAAACAATCGCAGCGAGGGTGCCGTTGCGATCGATGGCGATGATGCGATCGGCGTGGGGACCGGGCGTCGCATCGGTGTCGATTGGAACAACATCCGCCGTGGGCAGCATGGCGGTCGTTGGACCGTTGCGCAACGTTGCGCTGGTCTTCGCGGCCGCGGCGTTCCCTGTATCGAGCGGTTCTGTGGTGCACCCGGACAGTACTGTGCCCAACACCAACAGGAGAACCCCAACAAAGACCGTCGACGCCGCGGACCGGGAGGGAGTCGCCACCTGAATCCGCCTTGTCGTTCTGAAGCTTGTGTTAGGCACACCTTACTGTCTGATCGGGTGGCGATGCACACCGGTGCGGTCCGTAGAATCGCTCACATGACAGTTCGCGCCCCCCTACAGCCCGGAATTATCTCGCCGACGTTGCCTGTTCCCGACACGATCGAACGTCCCGAGTACGCGTGGAAAGACACCGTCAACGAGGGCAATGAGCCGTGGGTGCAGACGCCCGAAATAATCGAGAAAGTGCGGGTTGCGAGCAAGATTGCGGCCAATGCGCTCGCCGAGGCCGGGAAGGCGGTGCGCCCCGGGGTCACGACCGACGAACTCGACCGCATTGCCCACGAGTACATGGTCGATCATGGCGCCTATCCGTCGACGCTGGGCTATAAGGGCTTCCCGAAGTCGTGTTGCACATCACTGAATGAGGTGATCTGCCATGGGATTCCGGACTCGACGGTGATTCAGGACGGCGACATCGTCAACATTGACGTGACCGCATACATCGATGGGGCGCACGGCGACACGAATGCCACGTTCCTGGCTGGCGAGGTGTCACAGGAGGCGCGTGATCTCGTCGAGCGGACCCGTATCGCGACCGAAAGGGCCATCAAAGCGGTGAAGCCGGGCCGCGAACTGAACGTTGTCGGGCGCGTCATTGAGGCTTACGCGAACCGCTTCGGGTACTCGGTTGTTCGTGACTTCACCGGGCACGGGATTGGTGAGACCTTCCACAACGGCCTCATCGTGCTGCACTACGACCAACCCAACGTCGACACGGTGTTGGAGCCGGGGATGGTCTTCACCATCGAACCGATGATCAATCTCGGTGGCCTCGGATGGGAAATGTGGGACGACGACTGGACCGTTGTTACCAGCGATCGCCGATGGACCGCGCAATTTGAACACACTCTCGTGGTCACTGATACCGGTGCTGAGGTTTTGACGCTGCCCGACGAGAGCTAACGCTCGCGCGGTGTGAAGGTCGTCTCGACGGGTATTGGTTGGACAGGTTGGTCGCGGACCGCCCCGCTGTCGGCTCGGTCGACATATCCTGTCTGGGTGACGACCTCGCGCCTGACGGCAACCCACGACGGACTGACCTTCGACGTAGAAGAGAGCGGCCCGGCCCGTGGGCCGTGGGTGGTTCTGCTGCACGGTTTTCCGGTGAATTCGCAATGCTACGACGAGGTGATTCCCCGCCTGCACGAAGCTGGCCTGCGGACCCTGCGCATCAACCAGCGCGGATATAGTCCCGGTGCTCGACCCGATGGGGTCGACGAGTACCGGTTGGAAAAGCTGGTCGATGACGTCAGTGAGATTTTGATTCAGCTGAATATCTCGTACTCGATGATCGTCGGACACGATTGGGGCGGGATCGTCGCCTGGCATTTGGCAGCAAAGTACCCGGACCGGTTTACCGGGCTCGTCGCCGCCAGTACCGGCCATCCCTCGGCCATGCGCGATGCGCTCGCAGTCGGTGATGACCAGCGCCGACGGTCGGCCTACATCAAGGACTTCATCGCCGACGGGGCCGAGGAGAACCTCCGGGCCCGTGACGGTGTGCTGTTGCGCAAGGCGGGCGTTCCGAAGGAAGAACTCGCGCCGATTCTGGAACCGGGCGCGCTGACCGGGCCCCTCAACTGGTATCGCGCCAACTTCACCGGCGATGTTGCCGCCAACCTAGCGTGCCCGCCGGTGGAGATCCCAACGACGATGGTGTGGAGCGACGGCGACGCTGCACTGGGCCGCGAGCAGGCCGAGTTCAGCGGACGCTACGTCTACTCCGATTTCCGCTTCTCCGTCCTGGAAGGTGTCGACCACTGGATTCCGGAGAAGGCTCCGGCGGCCTTGGCCAGCGAAATCGCGCTCCGCTCAAATCGCTTCTGATCGCGGCCGCAGCTGCTAATCCAGCTCAAGACCGAGCAGCGCGTTCTCCAACACCTCGGGCATCGCGGGGTGGATCCAATACTGGCCGCGGGCCATGTCGCTGACGGTGAGCCCGAAGTTCAATGCCTGAATGACGGGCTGGATCACCGTCGATGCTTGCGGTCCCATGATATGCGCCCCGAGCAGTTTGCCCGTGGCACGGTCGGCGACAAGTTTGCAGAAGCCCGTTGTGTCTTCCATCGCCCAGCCGTAGGCGACGTCACCGTAGTTCTGGACCTTGACCGCAACATCGTGGCCCTTGCGGGCTTCTTCCTCGGTGAGTCCGACTGCGGCGATCTGCGGATGAGTGAACACGGCGAATGGCACGTACCGATGGTTGAATCGGTCGAGATTGTCCGCATGCCAACCCTTGAGTAGGTTCTCGGTGACCACCCGCTGCTCATGGTTGGCCACGTGCTTGAGTTGGAATGGCGAGCTGACGTCACCGAGCGCCCACACATTCGGTGCTGGCGTACGCCCGTGTGCGTCGACCGGGACGCGACCGTCATCGAGCAGATCAATGTTCAACGAGGCCAAGCCCAACTTGTCGCCATTGGGGGTGCGGCCTGTCGCGACGAGCAGTACCTCAGAATCGATATGGGTGCCATCGGCGAAGGAGAGACGGACTCCGCCGTCCTCGAGTTGGTTTGCGCCACTGACTGTTTGGTCCAAAAGGACGTTCCACTGCGTGGCCGCGACCGCGGTGAAGCGCTCGCTGAGTTCTGCATCGAGACCGCGTAGCAGTCGGCCACTGCGGGCTACAACGGTCACCTCGGTACCCAATGCGGCAAAGACGTGCGCGAACTCGGTGGCGATGTAGCCGCTGCCCAAAATCGTCATGGTTTTGGGGAGATCGGGGAGGCGCATCACGTCGTCGTTGGTGTAGTAGCGCACACCGGACGCCGCGATCACGTCGGGGACCTGCGCGCGCGAACCCGCAGCAATCACCACCTGGCGGGCCAGGACTTGGTCGCCCGCATCGGTAATCAGCCGGTAGTAGCCCGAGGCATCGTCGACGCCGTCGAACCGCACATGCGATGAATAGACGGTGATGTTGTCGCAGCGGTCGGTCCGATACTCCCGGCCCCCAGCTGAAATGGGGTCGATGCGACCGAAAACCCGCTCCACAATGGCTGGCCAGTCCACCGAATCGACACTCGCGTGGACGCCGAACCGCTCGGACGACCGCGCCGCATCCGCAACGTCTGCGGCGTAGACGAACATCTTGGTGGGGATGCAGCCAACATTGAGGCAGGTTCCGCCGTAAATGGACTCCTCGAACATCGCGATGCTGGTGGCGTCATAACGCTCGTCGGGGATCGAGTTGCCGCTGCCGGACCCAATAATTGCCAGGTCGAAATGCTGAATGCTCACTGCTGCGCTCCTTCGCCGAACACGGTGCTCAGCCATGTCTGAACCTCGCTGAACGCGGTGCTGCGAGCGGGTTCAAGGGACAAGAAAACATCGTGGCGGGCACCGGGAACAGCGACTGCCCACACTCGCTTCCCAATCGCGCCGGACCACTGGGCAATCTGTTTGACGTCCAACACGCAGTCGGCGGTATCCACTTCGGCACCGTACGTGGTCTGGAATTGTGTCTTATCCGACCGCAGGACGAGGGCTGGGACGCCGACGTCAATACCGCGGTGCAGCCTCTTGTGACCAGCCCGAACTGCGGCCAGCCATCCGAAGGTGACGGGAAACCCGACGAGCGGTTTGCGCCGCAAGTCGTACGACCACTCGCCGTGTTTGCTGACATGCAGGCTGTCGCCGTAGGCGCTCGACAATGCGCGGGACATTTCCTTCTTGGCCTGCACTTTGCTGAGGCCCTTGATGGCGAGTCCCACCGCGCTGCTGCGTAGGAGCGCCTCGCCCTGCAGGTCGAGCCAAGGACTGTTCAACAGCAGTCCCTTGAAGTGCCGGTGACGAGCCGGGTCGGTTTTACGGAGGCGGTCCATCCACAACGGCGTGATCAGGCCGCCAGTGGAATGCGCCACGACCATCACCTGCGCGGGTGCGTTGGGGGCGGAAGTCTCTTCGACGATGATGTCGAGTGCCGCGTTCAACTCTTCGTCGTAGATTTTGAGGTCCGAAACATAGTGGGGCTGGTGATGATCGTCGAGCGACCGTCCGCACTTGCGCAGATCGAGGGCGTAGAACGCGTAACCCTGTTCGCGGAAGTAGTCGGCGAGATGGGTTTGAAAAAAGTAGTCGGTGAAGCCGTGGACATACAGAACCGCACCGTTCTGCGCACCAGAAGCCCCTTGCGCTCGCACCAGAGTCGCGTCGATCGGCCCGGCACCGTCGGGATCGTCGTGTAGGTCTAGCGTCCGAGACTGAAAGTTTTCGAGAAACTCGTCCGGATGCCATTGAGGGTTCTTGGCGATGGTCACGACGACCATCGTAGGTGTACAGCGGCACGGATGGGCGGGGAGCAGGCCGCCAGCGGGCGGTGCCCGTGCGTTAGCACCCTGTCGCGATCGCCACAATTGCCCGCACCAATGATGACTCGCTCATGGCGATGGGGAACAATGAACACCAATGTAGGAGACGTGGATCCCGTTTGGGTGGAGGAGTTCAGCAGCGTGGCCAAGGTGATTAAGACAGATGTGGCGCTGATTGGCGCAGGAATTATGAGTGCCACCCTGGGTGCCCTCTTGCGTCAGCTGGAGCCGAACTGGTCCATCAGTCTGTTCGAGCGCCTCGAGGCAGCCGCATCCGAGAGCAGTGACCCGTGGAACAACGCGGGCACCGGCCACTCGGCGTTGTGCGAGCTGAACTACACTCCGATGGACGCCAACGGCGACATTGAGATCGCTAAGGCGCTCAGCATCAACGAGCAGTTCCAGGTCTCGCGTCAGTTCTGGGCACATGCTGTCGACGAAGGCATGCTCGGCGTGCCCGACGAGTTCATCAACCCAATCCCGCACGTGGGCTTCACCCACGGTGCAGAAGGTGTTGATTACCTGCGCAAACGCCACGCCGCGCTGGCTAGTCAGACCCTGTTCGAGGGCATGGAATTCATCGACGACGCCGACGACTTCGCCAAGCGTCTCCCGCTGATGGGGGCTGGCCGCGACTTCTCCGACCCGGTTGCGCTGAACTGGTACGACCAAGGCACCGACGTCGACTTCGGTGCGCTGACCCAGCAGCTGTTGAACTACGTCGGTCGCGAGGCAGACCTGTACTACGGCCACGACGTCCGCAACCTCACCAAGCAGTCCGATGGCAGCTGGGTGGTTAAGGTCCGCAACACCCGCACCGGTGAGAAGCTTCGCGTCGAGGCGAAGTTTGTTTTCGTCGGTGCCGGTGGAGGAGCCCTGCACCTGCTGCAGAAGTCGGGTATCCCCGAGGCCAAGGGCTTCGGCGGTTTCCCCGTCAGCGGCGAATTCTTCCGTTGCACCAACCCCGACGTCATCGCCGAGCACTCGGCCAAGGTGTATGGCCAGGCCGCCGTTGGCGCACCGCCGATGTCGGTGCCGCACCTGGACACTCGCGTCATCAACGGTGACCGCGGCCTCCTGTTCGGACCGTATGCCGGTTGGTCGCCGAAGTTCCTCAAGACCGGCGGCATCATGGACCTGCCGAAGTCGGTGAAGCCGAACAACTTGATCCCGATGATGTCGATCGCGCCGCAGGAATTTGGTCTGCTCAAGTACCTGATTTCCGAACTCGCCGCGAGCCCGATCGATCGCCTGCACACGTTGCAAGACTTCGCGCCGCGTGCTGTCGGAGAAGATTGGGAACTCATCACCGCTGGACAGCGCGTCCAGGTGATCCGCAAGACGGGCGTCGGCGGCAGCCTCGAGTTTGGCACCGCAGTTGTCGCCGCTGGCGACGGCACTCTCGCCGGCCTGCTGGGTGCCTCGCCCGGTGCGTCGACCGCGGTTCCCGCCATGATTTCGGTGCTGGAGCAGTGCTTCGGTGACCGGTTCGACGGTTGGAAGGGTGCGCTGACCACGATGATTCCGTCGTTCGGGCAGAAGCTGAACGACAATCCGGCGCTGTTCCGCGAGATGTGGGATTGGACCAACAAGAGCCTGCAACTCACCACCCACGATCAGGATTAACGCACACCAAACGATGGCTACAGGGGTGCCGCGATGAGTCACAGACGAGATCTGGCTGAGGTTCACGCGGCCCTCGACGCCCTCGCTTCGGCGAGCGTCGACGATCCAACAGCGCTGCGCGACCTGCTCGAGGCCGTGATCTTGGTGGGTCACGGACTGGAGCTTGACCAAGCGCTCCAGCGGATCGTCGAAGTGGCCGCTGATGTCCTTGATGCCCGGTACTGCGCGCTCGGTGTGCGCGGCCCGGAATTGAGCCTTCAAGCATTCGTCAACACCGGTATCGAACCGGAAGTTCGGGCGACAATGGGCCAACTGCCCGTCGGCCACGGCGTGCTGGGCGTTCTGCTGCATCACCCGGAAGTCCTTCGGATTCCGAAGCTTTCCGACCATCCGGCCTCGGTGGGTTTCCCGCCCAACCATCCGCCGATGGACACATTCCTCGGTGCGCCGATCATCGTGCGAGACGAGCTCTTCGGCAGCATCTACCTGACTGAAAAGCAAGGGCAGCCAGCGTTTACTGCGCTCGATGAGAAGATCGTTGCCGTGTTGGCGGTCGCCGCGGGGATCGCCGTTGACAATGCGCGAGCTTTCGAACGCGCTCAGGCGCGGCTCCGCTGGATGCAGGTCATCGCCGATCGTGGCTCTGAACCCCTCGCGGGCACCGACCTCACGAGAACGCTGGACGGATTATGCCGCGACATTTCGGCGTTGACCGGTGCCGTCGACGTCATGATCATGTCCGGCAGCGAAGTGGTCGGGCATACCGGATCCGAACCGGACACTGAAGACCTCCTCAATGTCGTCGACCCCGATGGCGAAGTAGCCAGCGGCAGGCTGATCTTGCGTGAATTGGCGGCCGGCTCCCAGAAGTGGCTGCGACGCGGAGCCCGCTGGGTCACCGTCCAACCCTTGCAGGCCGGACAGGGGACCAGTGCCATCGTCCTCACCAACGTCGACCGGCGGTATTGGACCGGCGAAGAAGTCGCCGGGTTGCAAGGGGCGGCGCGAGTTGCGTCGTTGGCGCTGGCCTACGCCGACCAGCAGCAACTGGCACACGACCTGCAACTCCTCGAAGACCGGCACCGGATCGGCCGGGATCTCCACGACCTGGTGATTCAGCGGCTGTTCGCGATCGGAATGTCGTTGCAGACAATGCAGGCCACGCCCGTGCGCGACGAAGCACGCATGGAGCAGGTCATTACCGACCTGGACAGCACCATCGCGCAAATCCGCACGTCGATCTTCGACCTGCAGGGTATGCCGTCGCACGGTGGGGCGGTGACCCTGCGACGCCGCGTGCTCGACGTAGTTGCCGAACTGGCCGCCCATGCGCCGATCATGCCGAGTGTCACGTTCCACGGGCCGGTCGACACCCTCGTGCCCGACGCCCTCGGCCCGCACATCGAAGCGGTTCTGCGGGAAGGGATCTCGAATGCCATTCGACATTCGGGTGCCGAACAGATTGCCGTGCGAATCGTGGCCGACGACGTGGTTGTTGTCGAGATCGCCGACAATGGCCGCGGTATTCCGCCGTTGGCCGAGCACTCCGGGCTGTCGAACTTGAACCGGCGCGCCGACGACTGCGACGGCGTGTTCACGATCGCTAGCTCTGCGGCGACCGGCACCACGCTGACCTGGACCGCGCCGCTGCAGTAGGGCCGTCGGTCTTGCCGAGGTCTACCGGTCTTTCGACCGCAACTCCGTCGCGAGCACTGCCACCTGCGTGCGGCGCTGCATGTCGAGCTTCGACAAGATTCGGGAAACGTAATTCTTAATCGTCTTCTCCGCCAAGAACATTCGATCGGCAATCTGCCGATTCGTCATGCCCTGGCCAATCAACGTGAAGACCTCACGTTCCTGGCCGGTCAGACGAGCGAGGGGATCGGATGGTTCGCCGTCGCGCAGACGCGTCAGAAGCGCCGCCGTACTGCGGTCATCGAGTAGCGATCCGCCAGAGCCGACAGTCCGTACCGCGGCGATCAGATTGTGGCCGAGAATCTGCTTGAGAACAAAACCGGACGCACCGGCGAGCACTGCGGCCAGGAGAGCGTCGTCGTCGGCGTAACTCGTTAGCATCAGACAGCGCACGGACGGCTGTTGACTGCGTACCGACCGGCACAGTTCCACACCGTTGCCGTCGGGTAGTCGTACATCCAGGACCGCGACGTCGGGGGAGGTCGCGGCGATCCCGACCTCGGCTTCGGCGACCGTGGCGGCTTCGCCGACCACTTCCAGATCGCCTGCGGTGCTCAGGAGATCGCGCAAGCCCCGGCGAACCAATTCGTGGTCGTCGACAAGGAAGACGCGATATTTGCGTTGGGGGTCAGCCATGCCACCACGCTACAACAGGCAACTTCGCGACTGGTGGCCCAATCCTAAAGGGACCTTTGCCCCCTGAAAATCCTGGTGGAAACCATGAAGCTGGGAACATGACCACTCTGATTGGAAAACCAATGAGCGGGAGCGACCTGCTCCGCGAACTTCTTCCCGTGTGCGAGACCGAGGTTGAGCGGCACATGAAGATGACCCGCGATTGGAACCCCCACGACTACGTCCCGTGGGACGACGGTCGCAACTTCGCCGCTCTCGGCGGCGTGGATTGGGATCCGGAGCAGTCGCAGCTGTCGGAGACTGCGAAAGCCGCGATGATCACGAACCTGCTGACCGAAGACAACCTGCCGTCATACCACCGGGTCATTGCCGACAACTTCAGTCTCGACGACGCCTGGGGCTACTGGGTGGGCCGCTGGACTGCCGAGGAAATGCGACATTCGATCGTGATGCGCGACTACCTCGTCGTGACGCGCGGGGTTGATCCCGTTGAGCTGGAACAGACCCGTATGGCGCACATGATCGGCGGCTTTAATCCGCTGCCCGAGGACGACGGCATGCGCGATCACAGCTACGACATGCTATTCGCCGTCGCCTACGTCTCGTTCCAGGAACTGGCGACTCGCGTCAGTCACCGCAATACGGGCAAGGCCTGCGGCGACCCGATCGCCGACCGGATGCTGCAGCGTGTCGCCGCCGACGAGAACCTGCACATGCTGTTCTACCGCAACGTGGTCGCTGGCGCGCTCGACCTGGTGCCCGACGAAGCCATGACCGCGATCTATGCGATCGTCGCGAACTTCCAGATGCCCGGCGCAACCATGCCCAACTTCCGCCGCAACGCAGTGCTGATCGCGAAGGGCGGCATCTACGACCTTCCCCAGCACATGACCGAAGTGGTGATGCCGGTGCTGCGCAAGTGGCGCATCTTTGAGCGGACCGACTTTGGTCCGGTCGGCGAGATGTACCGGGAAAAGCTTGCCGATTTCCTTGGCGAAATGGACATTAAGGTCGCTCGTTTCGAGGCATCGCGCGAGCGTGCCCTGGACCGGCAGCGACGACGCGGCGTGCCCGTCTAGCGATACCGGGCCACCGGTAGGCTGGTACCTCATGCAAGCCCATTACCTCGCTGGCCTGGATTTGAGCGGTCGCAAAGTGGTCGTCGTCGGTGGCGGCAGTGTCGCTCAGCGGCGCCTCCCCAACCTGATCGCCTCCGGTGCCGATGTACATGTGATCGCGATCGACCCCACGCCATCGATTGAGTCCGAGGTGGCGGTGACGGTTCACCGTCGGCCATACGCCGACGGTGACCTCGACGGGGCCTGGTATGCGATGGCATGTACCAACGATCCTGAGGTTAACGCCGCGGTGGGCACCGAAGCCGAGTTGAAACGGATCTTCTGCGTCCGTGCTGATGATGGCAAGGCGGGCACAGCCGTCACCCCCGCATCGGGTGTCTACCGCGACTTGCGTTTTGGGGTGCTCGCCAACGGTGACCACCATCGGTCGGCGGCGGTGCGCGCGGCCATCGCCGAGGCTCTCTCCGACGGCACCGTGCTGAAGATCGACAGCGATCGTCACCACGCTGCGGGTGTGGCTTTGGTGGGTGGCGGTCCCGGTGACGCCGACCTCATCACCGTCCGCGGTCGCAAGATGCTTGCCGAGGCCGACGTTGTCGTCGCCGATCGACTCGCCCCGTTGGCACTGCTCGATGAACTCGGACCCCAGGTGGAGATCATCGACGCCGCGAAGGTGCCCTACGGGCGCGCCATGCGGCAAGAAAAGATCAACGAGATCCTCGTCGAACGTGCCAAGGCCGGTAAGTTTGTCGTCCGACTCAAGGGCGGCGACCCGTACGTCTACGGTCGTGGTTTCGAGGAACTGCAGGCGTGCGTGGCCGCGGGCGTACCGGTGACGGTCGTCCCCGGCATCAGTAGTCCCATTGCTGCTCCCGCTTTGGCTGGCATCCCGGTGACGCATCGGAGCGTGACGCATGAGGTTGTCATTGTCTCCGGGCACGTCGCACCGGACCATCCGGACTCGCTGACCAACTGGACGGCGTTGGCGCAGATGCGCGGCACCATCGTGCTGATGATGGCCGTGAAGCGGATCGACGACTTCGCGACGGCACTGCTCGAGGGTGGCAGACCTGCCGATACGCCGGTCGCCTTTATCGAGAATGCCTCGCGCCCCGATCAACGTCTGCTGCGCACAGATCTTGCCCACGCGGCGCAGACCGCAACCGATGAGAAATTGATTGCCCCGGCGATCGCCGTGATCGGCCCCGTGGCGGGGTTCACCGACGCCGAACGAGTGGTGGAGTTTACGCAATGACAGCACGTGTGGCTGCTGGAATCTCCGGGATCTTGCTCCTGTGCGCGGCGATTGGCTCGTGGACCCTGCATCCGGCAATTACTGCCGTCATCGTGGGGTTTGCCGTCGTCGTGATGTCGCTGTGGCAGGTGTATCGCAAGCGCGCGGGAATTGAGCCGCTGCCGTCGACGGTGTGGACAACTTATGTGTGGCCGTTGACCTTCGGTGGTTTGGCAGTGGTCGCGTTGAACGGCTGGATTTACCGCATATCGGCCGACGCGGGTACCGACTCTGGCGAACTGCAGATGATCGTCGGACTCCTCACCGGCGTCGTCGGTATGGCTTCGGCGTACGGCTATGGCCGCATCCAGGCACAGAAGGCGCAACTCGGCGAAGTCGTCGAAGTGAACCTGGCCGACGACAAGAGCAAAGAAGTCGACGACCAACAGTGGTTCTTCCCGCAGTCGAAGTAGCCCCCGCACCCCGTCCCCGGCCGTTCTCGCATGATGCGTTGATTCCCGCACTATGTCAGACATAGTGCGGGAATCAACGCATCATGCGAGAACACGGAAACGGGGTGTGCGGGGTGGGTGCTACTTCTTGCCGCGGAGGCGGTCGAGGCGGCCTTGGATGCCCCAGCGGGCGACGTTGATGAAGGATTCGGCGATGACGCCGCCGTCCATCTTCGACTCGCCGATCTCGCGTTCAGTGAAGGTGATCGGGACTTCGAGAATCGTGAAGCCATTCTGCAACGACCGCCATGCGAGGTCGATCTGGAAACAGTAGCCCGCCGACTCGACTTCGGTGAGACCGATCTTCTCGAGCACTTCGCGTCGGAAGGCGCGGTAACCGGCGGTGATGTCCTTGACCTTGGCGCCGAGGGCCAAACGAGCGTAGGTGTTCGCGCCCTTCGATAGCACTTCGCGGCGCTTCGGCCAGTTGACGAGTTCCCCGCCCGGAACATAGCGCGACCCAATGACGAGATCGGCCCCCGAGTTAATGCCGTCGAAAAGTCGATGCAACTGCTCGGGCGCATGAGAGCCGTCGGCATCCATCTCGACAATCACGGCGTAGTCGCGATCGAGTCCCCAGGCGAAACCGGCTAGATAGGCCTTGCCGAGGCCGTCTTTGGCCGTCCGATGCATCACATGGATGCGCCCTGCAGCGTCATCGGCGGCAAGCCGGTCAGCGATATCGCCTGTACCGTCCGGACTTGAGTCGTCGACGACCAGAACGTGAACGCCCGTCTGCGACGACAGCAGTCGCTCGACGATGAGTGGCAGGTTGTCGCGTTCGTTGAACGTCGGAATGACGACGAGTGCGTTCTCACCGTTCGATCCAACGATGCGCGATTCAGGTTGCCTGCTGGCCATCGTGCTCCTTTGTCGTGGCCGATCCCCTCCGACCGGCTAACACATCGAGGCTAGTGCGTCCACGCAGCGCGTACAAAAATGCGACCGCGGTTAAGAGGACCACAAAGCGTTGTGGCCAAGGTCCAAATCGGACTGCGAGCGTGGTTCCGGTCCGCAACTGCATCTTCTCCTGCAGCAGGTCGGGGGTAAAAATCCCGCTGCTTGAGATCAGCGAGCCGTCTGGCGCCACCATCGCGCTAACGCCACTCGTGGCCGCCACGACGACGCTGCGCCCAGTCTCGACGGCTCGCACCTGAGACATCGCCAATTGTTGATAGGACATGTTGGTCCGACCGAACGTCGCATTGTTGGTTGGGACAAACAGGAACTGCGCACCTTCACGGACGGACTGTTGGGCGGCGCGATCGAACGCGACCTCCCAGCACGTCGCCACTCCCATCACGACGTCTCCCTTTTCGGTGGGGACGTCAAGGACCACGGGCCCAGTACCGGGTTGGAAGTCGCCAGCACGGTCGGCGTAGGACGAAAACAGGCGGAAGAAACTCCGCCACGGCAGGTACTCACCGAACGGTTGGACGATGTGCTTGTCGTAGCGCCCGGACGGTTCGGCGTCGGCGTATCCGTCGCGTGCGCTCCACAGCAGCACTGAGTTGGTGGGGCCGTCGGGCCCGGGAATCCAGGTACCGAAAGCAATGGGCGCACCGACGGCGGTGACTGCGGCGCGAATACTCGCGGCAGCGTCCGGGTAGACGGTTGGCGGCACGTCGGCAGCATTCTCCGGCCATAAGACCAGGTCCGGCTTAGTCCGGCTACCGTTGTTGACCTGCTCGGCCAGCCGGAGCGTTTCCCGCGTGTGATTATCGAGGACGGCACGCCGCTGGGCATTGAAGTCCAGGCCCAGTCGAGGCACATTGCCTTGTACCGCGACGACGTCCAACTCCCCCGACTTCGAGGTCAGCGGACTGCCGGTAACAGCGAGAACGGCACCGAGGCCCAACGGCACGACTACCGCGGCCACGGCGACTAGCGCGGTCCCATTCCGGACAACGCTGGACCGGTCGTCAAGGAGGCGAATGATCAGCGCGACGGCCGCGGCGCCAGTGAGTGCCACCGAGAACGCCACACCCGGAACGCCGATCACCGATGTCAACGGAAGGTACCAGCCCTCGACTTGCCCAAACGCCGTCCGACCCCACGGAAATCCGCCAAACGGGAACGCTGAGCGAATCGTCTCGACACTCACCCAACTGAGTGCGAACCAGACCGGGCGGAATCGCAGTCGCATGGTGACTGCGGCGAGGGCGCCAAATAGGGCCAGGTAACCCGCCATGACGGCCGACAGCGCAATCCAGGGAACTGGTCCCACGTACTCCCCTACCCACGGGATCAGGAGCAGGAAGAAGGCGAGGCCGTAACTGAAGCCGGAGCCAGCACAGCTTCGGACGGACGGTTTGCCGACCGCCATCGTCGCGTACAGCAGCCCCAACGAAATTGGCGCTAACCACCACGTGTGGTGAAACGGTGGGAACGTCAGGTACATCAGGCCGCCCGCGACCGCGGCGACCACAACCCGATGCCACCATCGAATGCTGTCGGTCACGCGCGGGAAAAGATCTGTTGCCCGTTTGCGACGGTTTGTACGCATTCGGGGAGACGGGCATCTTCGTCGACTGCCGGTAGTGCGGGCACCCGCGAACGTGGATCGGTGGACCATCGCTGAACGTTCTCGGTCGATGCTGCGACGACGAGTTCATCGACGTCCCACACCGCATAGTGTGCTGGTGCGCCGGGGACGAGGGTGCCGGTGAGGCCGTCGTTAATGCCTGCGGCGCGCCAGCCACCGCGGGTGGACGCAGCGAAGGCGGCACGGGGAGATATCGAGTTCTCCTCGGTCCGGTGATGCGCTGCGGCGCGGATCGTGGCCCAGGGATCAATGTCGCATACTGGTGAATCGCTGGAAAGTGAGAGTCCCACACCAGCTTTCGCTAGCATCGCGAAATTGTTCAGGCTGGTACGACGATCGCCGAGGCGGGCCGCATACAGGTCGTCGGGTCCGCCCCAGGCTGCATCGAACAGCGGTTGCATGCTGGCGACGGCACCGCAGCGAGCGAACAGTTCGGCTTGTTCCTGCGTCACCATTTCGGCGTGTTCGAGGCGATGGGCGCAACTCGCCAACGCTGGGGTGCCGAGTTCTTCGGCGAGGATTGTCAGTGCGGTCGCAACAACTCCGGCAGCGGCGTCGCCGATCATGTGGAATCCGGCCTGAACGCGGAGTTGGGTGGTGGCTCGGAGGTGGTCGAGGATCACTTGCTCGCTCAGGTAGCTGATCCCGCTGGCGGCCGCGTCCGCGTAGGGCTCGGTGAGCCACGCGGTGCGCGAGCCGAGGGCACCGTCAACGAAGAGGTCGCCGCCGAGCGCATCGGCACCGGTACGCTCCAAGATCGCCTTCACTTCGTCAGTCGACGACGCGGCTTCACCCCAGTACCGACGAACACTAACCCCGTGATTGAGGTCGGCGATAGCGCGGAAGTCGTCGAGGCCGCCAATATCGGGGCCGCCGTTCTCGTGAACGGCAACCACGCCCCGCGAGGCGGCGTAATCGAGGGCCC
Organism: Gordonia sp. (in: high G+C Gram-positive bacteria); assembly: GCF_049647785.1. GTDB lineage: Bacteria > Actinomycetota > Actinomycetes > Mycobacteriales > Mycobacteriaceae > Gordonia. The sequence goes on along the minus strand of NZ_JBARYI010000079.1, from coordinate 4,018 downwards.
GCAGTCGGGCGCGCTGCCGGATGGCCGGGCTCATGAGGTTGCGGGCCGTGGATCGGACGCGATGGTGTGCGTCGGCCACGAGGGGCTGCTCAGCGGAGAATCCGTTCTCCGCTTGCAGATCGGGCACCATTCGCCGCAGCGCGCTCGAGGCCGCCGCAGAGTGTTCGTCGATCCGTGCCAGGTAGACGGGACGGTCGCCAGCGATGGCGTCGAGATCGGAGGTAGTTGGGGGCTGGTCTTGGCCAGCATCACCGGTCCAGGCTGAGGCATCCCATCCCAGGCCCCAGACGAGGTCGTCGTCGTGCGTGGCGAGGTATTTTGCGAGCTGCTGGAGGCAGTCAGCGCGGTTGGTAGCACCAGACAGATTGAGTCCGCCGAGGGCGATGCCGGTGTCGGTGAGGTGCACGTGCGAATCGACGAACGCCGGACTCACGAACCTCCCTGCCAGGTCGACGACCTCAGCGTCCGGATGCAGTGCGCGGCCGACGTCGTCGGACCCCACCCACACGATTGTTCCGTCGGTCACTGCCATCGCCGTGGCGTCGGGAACTGCCGGCGATGAGTAGACCATGCCTCCGAGGAGTAGCTGCGTGCTCACGTGGGCCATTCTCCCAGACGTCCGACAGTCAATTCGGTCGCCGTCCGGTGATGTGTGACTCAGGCGGCTGGTGAATCAGGACGCGGATGCGGATGGCGCGCGTCGATTTCCGGGAGGTCGATGTAGACGGTGCCGTCGGCGTTGCGGACGGTGATGTCGTCGACAGTGCTGGCAGGCGCATCGACAACGTCCTCAACGGACCCGTCGATATATCCGCTCCCGTAGGAGAAGCGACGGCCGCGTGAGCCGCTGCCACCGCTTTGGAAAATGTTGGGTCCGAGAATGCCTGCTCGCTGTGACATCGAGACGAAGCGGCGCATCGCGACGGCATCAGCGACAGGACCAGCCAGTTTCCGGACCGGCTTCGCCATCAACAGCAGGCCAATGATGCTGGACACAGCACCGGGAACGATCGTCAAAGTTCCGGCCATCGCGTAGAGCGCCGCATTGCCAATTGGCGAATCGGGGACGGTCGGGGCGGTTTTGGCGGTACGCCAGTTGTCGCCCAGGCTACGAATTCGGTTCCCGAGCACCAGGTAGCCAACACCCATCACCGCGATCGTGATGAACAGCGCCCACAAGAAACCGAAGAAGTGGACCATGGCCCAGAAGGCGGCAATTTCGACCGCCACGTATCCGAGGAAGATGTACATCATGTCTGGTTAACGTTCGAGCGCCCGATTTTGCTCCCGGGACCCAGAGAAGGCTGCCAGCCTCTCGTACGCTGGAGCATGTGACTATCCCCGGAGATTTCGCCATCGCACCGTCCGAAGACGGTCATCGAGCGCGAATCCGGTTGCTCCACGGTCTGATCGAGGCGGCCAACTTGGATGCAATCGCCGTTGCCGCTGACGATCACGAGATCTCCCATTTGGAGTTGGGCGCGCACGGTGAATTGTGGTTGCACGGCATCAAACCGGAATCCGTTCGGGCGTTGACGGAACGGCTGCACGACGCTGGCCTGGTGGCTAGCGACTCACCCGACCGGACCCACACCATCGAGGTGTCATCGCTGAGCGGACGTATCGGCGGTCTGGCCGACGTATGGGCCGCAGCTGCAGAACTCGGGCATCGGGCCCGCCAGCGCGCCGGATCAGGCGATCTGCCTGCGGAAATCACTTTTGGCTTCGACGACGGTCACGGCGATGTACTGATGCGGCAGATCGACATCGTCACCGTTGCTGTCTCGAGCGAAGAAGCCGAACTAGTCGTTGCCGGGCAGGCCACGGGGCGGATTGTTCCGGTGGCGGAAGCTCCGGCGGCCATGATTACCGTCGCCGAGGCCTTTGCCCTGGGCGGTGCTGCGGGCATGGTCGAGCGTGCGAAAACGCTCGGTCGCGCGGATCTCGCCGACCACACGGAACGAGTCGCCCGTACACAGCCAACCGTCCTCCCGACGATTGGCTGGTTTACCCAAGCAGACGGGCGAGTTCTGCTGGGTGCAGTCACCGAGTCGGGGCGACTATCGCCGCGGCAGGCGCAGTTCGCTGCGGCCATCGGAGTACCCGTCCTATTCACTCACGACCGCGAGATTGTGATCGCCGACCTCACCGAAGGCGTGGCCGAGACGGTCGTGCGGGTTTTGGCGCCGATGGGCTTCATTTTCGACGCCGATGCCGCCTCGAAGCAGTAGCCGAAACTCCCGCCGGGGACCGATCTAGCGCGGCAACCGCCGCCACACGGCGCGCGGCAGCATCCGCATACCGAAGAACATCGGGCGCAGGATCCCCGGAATCCAGACCTCTCCCTTGCCTTTTCGGTACGCCCTAGCGACAGCGTCGGCGACTTGATCGGCAGTCCTGGAGAAGGGCGCTGGCTTCACGCCCGAATCCATCAACTCCTTGGTCATCGCACCGATCACGAATCCCGGCCGGGCCAGGAGCAAGTTGACCCCCGAGCCCTGCAGAGCATCGGCCAAGCCACTGGCGAAGCCGTCGAGCCCGGCCTTGGTTGATCCGTAAACGTAGTTCGCGCGTCGGACACGCACACCGGCAACCGACGAAAAGGCGATGATGGTGCCTGAGCCTTGTTTGCGGAGGGCAACCGCCAGCGGTGTCATGACGCTGATCTGCGCGTAGTAGTCAGTGTGGGCGATCGCCAGGGCGTGTTCGACGTCGGTTTCGGCTCGGGCGGCGTCGCCCAGAATGCCAAACGCAACAATAGCGACGTCGATGGGACTGTGCTCGGCGAACAATGATTCGATGAGCGCCGGATGCGAGGCGACGTCATCGGCGTCGAAGGTGAGGGTGGTGACGTCGGTCGCACCCGCAGCGAGCAGGGCTGAGGTTTCCTGCTGCAGGTTTTCGGGGCGGCGTGCCGCGAGGACCACTCGATTTCCGTCGGCGAGGCGAACGGCGGTCGCCACACCGATCTCGCTGCGGCCACCGAAGACGACGATTGTTCCCATTGCGTCAGTATCCCCTGCCCGCGCCGCGGGCCCCACTCCGCCTGCCGATACCGTTGAGCACTATGAGTCGCACCACCGATGATCTGTCCGCCGAAGCCCTGCAGATGCTGTCCGAGTATCACTTGGCAAGCCTGGCGACTGTGCGCGCCAATGGCACGCCGCACGTCGTGGCCGTGGGTTTCACCTTCGATGCCGAAGCTGGCAAAGCCCGAGTCATCACATTCGAGGGCTCACAGAAAGTTCGGAATGCCGATCGAGGCGGCTATGGAGCGCTGACGCACGTCGACGGTCCGCGCTGGCTAACGTTCGAGGGTCCGATGGTCGTGAAGCGCGACGCGGTATCCGTCGCCGACGGTGAGGCCAGGTATGCGGCCCGCTACCGCAAACCCCAGCCAAACCCGAAGCGAGTCGTCCTCGAGATGAGCATCGAACGAGTCCTGGGTTCGGCAGGGATGTTCAAGTCGACAGCAGATGCGCCCAGCTAGTTAGACCGAGCTAGTTACGCCCAAATCGGCGACGCCGATAATTGTCAGACCCTCGCGATAGTGTTCACACAAATAAACGAACACACAGTGAAGTGCTTCACTACAGATTCTTTAGCGCAGCTACTTCAGTGCAGCTACTTCACTAACGCCGCGAGGAGGTGAACTCGATGGACCTAACCCAGGCAATTGCCGAGGTAAAGGATCCGGCCGAGCTCGCCTCGCTGGCAAGCGCGGTCGCCGCCCAGCTCGCCAGTGCAGTGTTCACTGCTTCCACCGAGGGGCAGCTCTTGGAGACCGCGGAGGTCCTTGAGCGGGCCAACCGCCGCTTCGACGGCGCGAACTCGGCGCTGCTGGCCGAGATCTCCGATCGCGGTGCCTACCGCAAGGCCGGGTTCCTCTCGGTCCATGCGTTCCTCGCCGGAGGCCTACGCCTCGGGGATGGAGAGGCGCGGCGGCGCCGGATCGCCACCGAGGGCATCGCCTGCTTGTCGAACCTGCAGGGCGAAACTCTTCCGCCGGCGTTCCCGG
>NZ_JBARYI010000078.1:0-237257 GCF_049647785.1 Gordonia sp. (in: high G+C Gram-positive bacteria) | reverse complement strand
ACGTCTGACGTAGTGCGGGAATCAACGCATCATGCGAGAACGGGAGCCGGAGGTACGACGGGCAGAATAGGATGCGCGGGCAACGCCGAAGGCCGGCCACCCAATGGGTGACCGGCCTTCGGTGAGTTCTGCGAAACTGCGCAGGGCGATGATCAGAAGATCAGAAGCCCATGCCGCCCATCTCGTCGGCGCCCGGCATTGCCGGAGCAGCCGGAGCAGGCTTGTCAGCAACAACAGCCTCGGTGGTGAGGAACAGAGCCGCGATCGATGCTGCATTCTGCAGTGCCGAGCGGGTGACCTTCACCGGGTCGTTGATGCCGGCAGCCAGCAGGTCCTCGTAGGAGTTGGTCGAGGCGTTGAGGCCCGTTCCCAGCGGCGAGTTGCGGACCTTGTCGGCGACAACGCCGGGCTCGAGGCCAGCGTTGACAGCGATCTGCTTGGCCGGAGCTTCGAGGGCGACGCGAACGATGTTCGCACCGGTGGCCTCGTCACCTTCCAGGGCCAGTCCGTCGATGGCCGACTCCGACTGGAGCAGAGCCACGCCACCACCGGCGACGATGCCCTCTTCGACGGCAGCCTTCGCGTTGCGGACAGCGTCCTCAATGCGGTGCTTGCGCTCCTTGAGCTCCACCTCGGTGGCAGCGCCGGCCTTGATGACTGCAACGCCACCGGCCAGCTTCGCCAGGCGCTCCTGCAGCTTCTCGCGGTCGTAGTCGCTGTCGCTGTTCTCGATCTCGCCGCGGATCTGCGCCACGCGACCGCCGATAGCGTCGGCATCGCCGGCACCGTCGACGATGGTGGTCTCGTCCTTGGTGACGACAACCTTGCGGGCGGTGCCCAGCAGTTCGAGACCAGCGGTCTCCAGCGAGAGGCCAACCTCTTCGCTGATGACCTCGCCACCGGACAGGATGGCGATGTCGGCCAGCATGGCCTTGCGTCGGTCACCGAAGCCCGGAGCCTTGACGGCGACAGACTTGAAGGTGCCCTTGAGCTTGTTGACGATAAGGGTCGAGAGAGCTTCGCCTTCGACGTCCTCAGCGATGATCACGAGGGGCTTGCCCGACGCGATGACCTTCTCCAGCAGCGGCAGGAGGTCCTTGATGGTGCTGATCTTGCCCGAGACGAGCAGGATGTACGGATCCTCGAGGACGGCTTCCTGGCGATCGGCGTCGGTCACGAAGTAGCCCGAGATGTAGCCCTTGTCGAAGCGCATGCCCTCGGTGAGTTCGAGCTGCAGGCCGAAGGTGTTCGACTCTTCGACGGTGATGGCACCCTCGTTGCCGACCTTGTCCATGGCCTCGGCGATCAGGTCGCCGATGGTCTGGTCGCCTGCCGAGATACCGGCGGTAGCAGCGATCTGCTCCTTGGTCTCGACCTCCTTGGCCGATGCCAGCAGCGATTCGGTGACGGCCGCAACGGCCTTCTCGATGCCGCGCTTCAGGCCCAGCGGGTTTGCGCCGGCTGCGACATTGCGCAGGCCTTCGCGAACCAGCGCCTGCGCCAGAACGGTAGCGGTGGTGGTGCCGTCGCCCGCGATGTCGTCAGTCTTCTTGGCGACTTCCTTGACCAGCTCGGCGCCGATCTTCTCGTACGGGTCCTCCAGCTCGATCTCCTTGGCGATGGAAACACCATCGTTGGTGATCGTGGGGGCGCCCCACTTCTTCTCCAGGACAACGTTGCGGCCCTTGGGTCCGAGCGTGACCTTGACGGTGTCGGCGAGGCTGTTCAGGCCGCGCTCGAGGCCGCGACGTGCCTCTTCGTCGAAAGCAATCTGCTTTGCCATTGGTAAGTGATCCTCCGGTAGGGGGTGACACTAAGTCTTCGGGCCGGACTCGGATGCCCGCGACGGACGACCGGGGTGTCTTTTGAACCGATCTCATCGATCCGACCTGGCACTCACATGCCGAGAGTGCCAAGTACCATTTTTAGCACTCACACCCCGAGAGTGCAAGGAAGGAGTTTGCCGCTCCCAACCCCTCCAACGACGAACAACGGGCAGGTCACAGCGCCCCTACCGAGGAATACTGCAACCTGCCCGTCCCTAGAAATTTCCTAAGACTTTGCTCCGCCAGGCTGCGAGGACGCGGTTGCGTCGTCCCGCAGCTCACGGCGAAGAATCTTGCCGGTCACCGTCTTGGGCAGTTCGTCCATCACTTCAACTGAACGCGGGTACTTGTAGGCCGCCATCTGCGCTTTGCAGAATTCGACGAGTTCTGCCTCGTCGACGCTCTGCCCCGGATGCAGCGAGACGAAGGCCTTCACCGTCTCGCCGCGATACTCGTCCGGCAGTCCGACGACGGCGGCTTCGCGAACGGCGCTGTGCGAGTAGAGAACGTCCTCGACCTCCCGCGGCCAGATCTTGTAGCCCGATGCGTTGATCATGTCTTTCTTACGATCGACGACGTAATACCAGCCGTCAGCGTCCATGAAGCCGACGTCGCCTGTATGCAACTCACCATTGGGGATCGACGACGCTGTGGCCTCCGGCTTGTTCCAATACCCGGGAACCACCTGAGGACCGGAGGTCGCGAACTCACCGATCTCGCCGATCGGGACGTCAGCCCCGTCCGACCCCACGACACGCACGATCGTATTGAACACCGGCAGTCCAACGGACAATGCACCGGAAACCGGATCGACCGGTGCTCGAACGCCGAAGGGCACTGCGTGCGACGGTGAATTTGTCTCGGTGAGTCCGTAAATGTTGTGGACATAGGCACCGTAGATCTGTTCGAGCCGATCGCCCACCGCGGGCGCGATCGGTGCGCCACCCGAATAGAGGATCCGGAGCGACGAGAGATCGCCGGGCGAAACGCCCGGTGCCGCAGCCAACGCGTTCAGCGCGGTAATCGCCCCAATCGTGAAGACGGGACGGTACTCCTTCACCGCGTCGAGCATCACCGACGGCTCGAAACGATGCGCCAGAACCAGCGGCGACTTCATCAACATGGCGAACATGATGTGCCCGACCAGCCCACTGATGTGGAACAAAGGAGCAATACCCAGGACCGGTTCGCCAGGCTTCAACCCGGTCCATTCGCGGTACACCTGAGCGTTGAACACGAAATTGCCGTGGGTGTTCATCGCACCCTTCGGGTCGCCGGTGGTTCCCGAGGTGTACGCCAGAACGGCGACATCATCCGGGGTGAGCTGCGGGTCCGGAAGGCTGTTGCCGCCGCCCGCAGCGATCAGTTCGCCGAGATCGAGGGTGCCATCGGTGCGAACCGCGTGATAGTCGGCGAAGAGACGGGCGTCGTTGCGGTCCTGCATGTCCAGCGGAGAACAGGTGACGACGGTGTGGACTGATGTGACGCCAGATTCGACGACCTCTCGCCCAATCTGCGCGTACAGATCATCGAGCGCCAGCAATGCCGTAGCTCCGGAATCACGCAGCAAGTACGACAATTCCCGTTGCTTGTTCATCGGGTTGATCGCCACCGCCGTCCCACCCAATCGCCATGCGGCAATCATGCCGATGACAAATGCCGGGTTGTTCTGCACGTAGAGCGCAAGCCGGTCGCCGCGGCTAAACCCATTCGCCGCCAACGCGGATGCGAGCGCCCGCGAGGCCCGATCGACGTCGGCAAAGGTCTGCGACGTTCCGAAGTACGCGAGCATTGCCGCATCGGGCGCGGTGGCCAATGCCGCATCAAAGACCTCGAGCGCCGAGGAATACTCGGGCTCCAAATCGGTGGGGGCCGAGTCCGGGTACCGCGCTAGCCAGGGCCGGTCCGCGTAAGTCACTTGATCACCACCGGGTTGACGGGCGAACCGCTAGCGCTGTGGATCTTCAACGGTGCCGCGACATAGAAGAAGTCGTAGCGGCCATCGCTCGCGCAGTCCTCCGCCAGCTTCTCCAGGTCGCAAATCTCGGTGAAAGCGATTCCGAGGTTGCGCATCAGGGCGTTGTGCAGCACCAGCGCCGCCCCGCTGTTGGGATCGTGCGTGACCTCGTTGGCGATGGTGTCAGTCACCAGATTCGGGATTTCCATGTCGGCGAACCACTGCACCAATTCCGGGGAGTACACCAAGCCTGGTTCACCGAAGTCCGCGTAGAACCCGTCCGCATCCTGGAAGAACAGTTCGAGGTGGTTGGTGCGGATCAGGAGGATGTCGCGAGGCCGCAGTTCCACGCCCTGCGCGGCTGCGCACGCTTGGAGATCTTCGTGGCTGAATGCTTCCTTCGGGCCCAGTGCGTCCACTCCGCGCCAACGAGCGAGGTCGAGCAAGACTGCACGGCCAGCCACTCCCCGGTTAGCGATCGGTTCGACGCTGGCCTTTTGCAGTCCGCCAATCGTGGTGCGCGCGTCGTAGCCATTCCAGATCTTGCCGTCGAACCAAACGTGCCCCAGGGCGTCGTACTGCGTCGACCCCTGCAGGAAGGCTTCGAGCTTGTCATCGGCGTAGTGCAGACCACCCGGGAATTGCGGTCCGTCGCCGCCCTCATCCCAATCAGACTCGTCGTAGACCATTTCCTTTGTCGCCGGCGTGCGTCCGGGCCACACGGGGTCGCCCTTTGGATCTCCAATCAGCCGCTGCAGAGTGAAGAGGTCACCACGCTTGATGAGCGACACTCCACGCAGGACCTGCTCGGCGGTGAGGTAGTTAAGGCTGCCGACCTCATCGTCTGGCCCCCACTTGCCCCAGTTGGACGGGGAGTTTTCAAGGATTTCGGTCAAGTCTGGAACGGAAGTCATCGCAGAACCTTTCGTCGGCAGAGCCCCCAGCCACTTGGGTGACTTGAGCTCACGGGAGGAATCGAGATTCACCGCCAGACGACCGAGCGACCGTTCGTTCAGTCGGTGATGAGATGAGAATCACAGACTCGATGGCGATTGTCAACAGGTGTCAAAAAGAGGCTCTACCTGGCATTTTGTTCCCTGGGTGCGCAGGACAATCTGTTCAGTTTTGCTGAACTTTGCTCGCCATCATCATGAGCAGTGCCAAGTTCGCATACTCCTCCGCGACACTCGCACCGGGGAGCGCAGATCCTCCCCCAAACCGCAGCGGCAGCGCCCGACACAGCGCCACAACAGTCCGCGCCGTACCCGCCGGCGAGGACGTCCCAAACTGCCCCAATTCGGTAGCGGCGGTAGCAACAACTTCAAACCTCCGGGTCATGGCGTGCCGCAGGGCGACGATCCGTTCCCGACTCAATTCATCGAGCCGCCGCAACTCGGTTTCGATAACCAACGCTGGCTCCAGCCGATGAATCTGACACAGCGAAAGGGCCTCAACCATCGCTCCGAAAGCTCGCGCCGGGTCATCCCGGAAATCCGCCGCCGCGGCCTCCACGCGCCATGCCGCGTCAACCTCCAGCGCCTCACCAATGGCCGTGATCAGCTGTTTCTTGCCTTGGTGATGCCGATAGATCCCCGCGATGCCCACATCTGCCGCGTCCGCAATCATCCGCATGGTTGCACCGTGGTAGCCCACTTCAGAGAAGGCCTCAACCGCCGCTTCCAACACCGGATCAAGGTCGAGCGGCCCAAACTCGCGCCACCGCTGACCAACGGACGCCAAGGATGGATCGGCGGCTACCACGGGAGCTTCGGACCGCACATCCATCAGCGCGGCAGCATCGACGCCCAGCGCGTTCGCGAGTTGGCGCAACCGATCGATCGTTACCGCGACCTTCCCGTTCTCGATAGCGCTCATTGTGCCGACGCTGACTCCGACAACCTTCGCGAGGCTGCGCAACGTTAGTCCGCGTCGGACACGCAAGAGTCGAACCGATTCCCCGACACCCAACGATTGTTCAGCCATACTGAACAGGCTAGCCTGTGCAAACAGATTCACCTGCCCGCACAACCGAACGTGCCACTTAGACTCGACACCATGACCGGCTACGACCAACGGCCGTGGCTCACGGCCTACCCGGCGGACCGTGGCCCACATTTGCGCCGCGCCTTCCCCACGGCGCTCGATATGTTCGATGCCGCTGTCACCGCAGTTCCCCATTCTCCGGCGATTCACTACTTTGATTCAACGCTCACCTGGACAGAAGTCGACCGCGCCGCAAATGCCCTCGCTTGGTTTCTCATCGCCCGCGGGTTCAGCGCGGGCGATCGCCTGGCCCTGTGCCTGCAGAACAATCCGGCGTTTGTTATCGGCGTGATCGCAGCATGGAAAGCAGGCGGGACGGCTACTCCAATCAGTCCGATGGCGACGTCCGATGAGCTGTCCGACGCCCTTGCCTCCTTCGCCCCCACCGCACTGCTCATCCTCGACGACCTGTACTCCGACCGGGCCCGCGCCGTCCTCGCCACCGGGGCAACATCAGTGCGAATCGTGGTGACTGTCTCCGCACTGGACGGGCAGACACGCGATGATGCGCGAGTCTTCGACGGAACAAGGCGCCGCAAGCCGGGCGACACGGTCGACCTGATGGCACTCATCGCGGAAGCATCCGTCGGCAGCGGACCAGCAGCGCAGCAACGGCGGGTCGGGCCGTCAGACATCGCACTCCTCGCCAGTACATCGGGTACCACGGGACCATCCAAGGGTGCCCAGATCACCCATGCGAACCTCGCGTTCAACGCACAGGTGTACCGAGACTGGACCGGATTGCGTCCGGGTGAACCAGTCCTCGCGCTCGCGCCCGTCTTCCACGTAACCGGATTGGTCGGTGCCGTCGCCACCGCATTGATTAACCAGTCGCCGCTGATCATGACCCATCGGTTTCATCCGACGGTCATCGCCGATGCCTGCCGCGAATGGCAGCCTGCGTTCTGCGTTGCGGTGATCACCGCGTACATCGCACTTGCCGGTGACCCCGACGTCAAAGCATCCGACCTTGCCTCACTTCGATTGCGGTACTCCGGTGGCGCACCGATCGAACCAGACGTCGCCGACCGACTTGAGGAACGACTCGGTGGCTACATCCACAACGTTTACGGACAGACCGAAACAACCTCGCCGTCGCATGCGGTTCCACCGGGCGTAAGCGCCCCGGTCAGCGACGATTTCGAGGTCTTATCGGTAGGAATACCAGTGTTCGACACCATCGTGCGGATCGTCGACGACGACGGCAACGACCTTCCGGTCGGCGAGATCGGCGAATTGGTGACGACCGGACCACAGGTGATCCACGGCTACTGGAACGATCCGGTCGCAACGGCCGACGCCTTCTCCGGCGGTTCTCTACGCACCGGGGACGTTGGGTTTATGGATCCAAACGGTTGGTTTTACATCGTCGACCGCAAGAAGAACATCATCAATGCCGCCGGATACAAGGTGTGGCCGTCGGAAGTCGAGCGACGATTGCAGTCGCATCCGGCCATCGCGGAGGCTGCCGTGATCGGCGTACCGGATGGGTACCGTGGCGAAACGGTGAAAGCCTTCATCGTGACCAACCCCGGTGCGACGATGACTGTGGGCGAGGTGATCGCTTACTGCCGAGATCATCTGGCGGCTTATAAGTACCCGCACGAGGTGGAGTTCGTCTCCGCGCTCCCGCGCACCGCAACCGGCAAGCTACTGCGCCGTGCCCTACGCTGATCGGGAAGACCGCACCTACCTGCGGCGTTCATGCCAGAGGCACCACGCCCCGCAGCTAGTCTCGAACCGTGATGCCCTATGTCCGCTGAGCTGATTGCGATCACGGCCCTGGGCGTCGTGCTCGCCGCCGTACTAATCGTCGTTGCCCTGCGGACCCGCCGGGTCGTCAGCACTCCGCACGAGCGCGCCGTTCACAACACGCTGCAGACTGCGGCCGTCGCCGCTCGCTCGCTCCGAAATGGCCTGACCGAAGAATCTGCGACCGCCGCCGCTGTCCCGCTGCGGACCCTGACCGGTGCCGACGGTCTCGCCCTCTACGCCGCCGACGGAACGTTCCTCGCCTACGACGGCGACATCGACCTGTGGACGCCACCGCTTCGCCGGGATGCCGCCCGCCTCGCATCCGAAGCCCTCGACAATGGCCGTCACGCGGTCCTGACAAATCCCGGGGGTGGCGTGGGCCCCACCCGCAGCCTATTGGCCGCTCCCCTGCTCTCCGACGACATCAGCGCCGGTGCGCTCGTCGTGGTCTCGCTCACCAATCCCGGCCCCGGCCGCATCGGTGCCATCACCGAAGTGGCCCGGTACGCGTCCGGGCAACTGCAGCTCGCCGAACTCGACGCCTCCCGCTCACGTCTGGATCGCGCCGAAGTGCTCGCCCTGCGCGCCCAGATCAGCCCGCACTTCATCTATAACGCCCTCAACACCATTGCCTCATTTGTCCGCACCGATCCCGAACGGGCACGCGAACTGATTCTCGACTTCGCCGACTTCACCCGCTACTCGTTCCGGGCCGCGGGTGAATACACCGTGCTGTCCGACGAACTCCGCAATATCGACCGCTATCTCACCCTCGAACGCGCCCGGTTCGGCGACGGGCTCGTGGTGAAACTCCAGGTCGCTCCCGAAGTCCTCGGCGTCGTGGTTCCATTCTTGGCATTGCAGCCCCTTGTCGAGAATGCCGTCCGCCATGGCATGGCTGGCCGACGCGACGGGACCATCTCCATCGTCGCCCGCAATGTGGGGTCCGACTGCCTCCTCAGCGTCGAAGACGACGGCGTCGGCATGGATCCCGAACTGCTGCGGACCGGGGCCATCGACGCACTCGACCCCGCTGGACCGCAGGAATCGGACGGTGCACACGTTGGACTCACCAACGTCGACCAACGACTGCGGTCCGCGTTCGGCAACGACTACGGCCTCGTTATCGAAACCGCGATCGGTGCCGGAACTAAAGTCAGCATGCGAGTTCCCAAGTTCGCGCCCGGTATCCACGTCGCACCGGCAACCAGTCGCACCCGCCCTGGCGGAGTTTCTCCGTCGAGAAACGCCCCGACCTCCGAGGAGACGAAACGATGACCGAGCTCACCGTCCTCGCAGTCGACGACGAAATCCCCGCCCTTGACGAACTGACATATCTCTTGGACCGCCACGATGCGGTCACCACCGTCTACAAGGCGTCCGACGCGACCGAAGCACTCCGCGAACTGGCCGACCATCACATCGACGCCGTATTCCTCGATATTTCAATGCCCGGCCTCTCCGGAATGGAATTGGCGTCGGTCCTTGCCAACTACACCGCACCCCCGATCATCGTGTTCGTCACCGCGCACGACGATCGAGCCGTCGAAGCCTTCGATGTCGGTGCCGTCGACTACCTGTTGAAGCCGCTGCGCAGCGAACGACTCGACCAAGCGCTGGTCCGCATCGTGGCGGCCCTCAATAACGGTGCCGAGCCCGCCGCTGCCACCGAACCGGACGAGCCCGCCGACGACGTAATCCCCGTCGAACTCGGAGGCGTCACATCACTCGTGCAGCGCGATTCGATCTCGTGGATCGAGGCCGTTGGCGACTACGCCCGCCTGCACACCGACACTGGGTCTTATCTGGTGCGCGTCACCCTTTCGACTCTCGAATCTCGTTGGCGACGAGCAGGATTCGCACGCGTACACCGCTCGTACCTGGTTTCGCTACCGATGGTCGTCGGGCTGCGCTCAGCGGGCACCACGACGATGGTGCGTGTCCGAGCCAACGGACGATCACCGGCGGTGGAACTCCCCGTCAGTCGACGCCAGGTCCGAGAACTCAAAGACCGACTCGTCCGCGATCCGCTCCGCACCTTCCGCGCCCCGAGGGCCGAGGGCGGCGACTAGCCTCATGTCCCCCAGAGAGTCGGGCTCCGATTCCGCCCGCGACCGCGCCGGCCAACGCGAACGCGTCGTCTTGTCTCAACGTCGCGGTGCCCGCGTTGTTCGCACTCGAGTAGAAGTTGCCGAACAGACCGACATTGGTGAGCATTTGGTCCGCGGCCTCGTTCGCGCCCAACTGGGACTGTCGTTGCGGTTGGGGCTGGCGGTACTCGCAATTTTCGCGGCGATTCCCCTCATCGGCGCCACCGTCAAACCGTTCAGCCATGCGACCGTGTTCGGGTGGCCACTCAACTGGCTAATCCTGGGACTGTTGCCGTTACCCCTGCTGTACCTGGCGGGCCGCCTCTACATCCGGCTCGCCGAGCAGGCCGAACGCGACTTCGTCCGGCTCGTCGACGGGGATACCAACGACGGGGACACCAACAACGGGGACACTAACGGCGCCGACCCTAACGGCGGGGACAGCAGCGGGAACAGTTACGACCCGAATCGGGACGGGCAGGGACCAGCCCGATGATGACCGATCACGTTTCGGCCCTCACCGTCGTCGCCATCCTTCTCGCGGCCCTGGGCACCGTTGCGGTCGGTGCCTACGGCGGTCGTGGGGCGCGCTCCACCTCCGACTTTCTCGTGGCTTCCCGCAGCATCGGACCCGGCTGGAACGCGGCCGCCATCGCGGGCGAATACCTGTCGGCGGCGTCGTTCCTCGGCGTTGCTGGCCTGGTCGCCAAATACGGTGCAGATGCCCTCTGGTATCCGATCGGCTTCACCGCCGGCTACCTGTCGCTGCTGCTGTTCGTGTCCGCGCCCTTGCGCCGTTCGGGCGCGTACACCGTGCCGGATTTCGCCGAGTTCCGCCTCGGATCAGTCCGCGCTCGCAAAGCCGCCATGGCCGTCGTCATCGTTATCTGCGTCCTCTACCTGGTTCCGCAATTGCAAGGGGCCGGGCTGACGTTGCAGATCCTGCTGCACATTCCGCCGTGGGTGGGAATCGTCGCGACGGGACTGCTGGTGATCGTCAACGTGGTCGGCGCAGGCATGCGATCGGTGACTTTCGCCCAGGCCATCCAGTACTGGCTCAAACTGACCGCCGTCGCTATCCCGGTGATCGTGCTCGGTGCCATTTTCCTCAACAGCCCGCAACGGATCGGCGACCCACTGCCGCCGCGAGTGCACACCGAAACCACCGTCCGCATCGATACCCCCGTCGACGTATCAGTCACCGATCCGGTCGGCGTCCGCGTCACCGGGACCGTCGACGATGTCGTCGTCGCGAACGCACCCCTGACTGCGGGGATGCACCAACTCAGTCGCGGCTCCGTCATCGACCTCGACGCCGGAGCCGCCACCCCCGTCGTTGCCGGAGCCCCGCAGACAGGGTCGGCGTGGATGACATCCGGCGGCGGCCTCGGCGGCGGCCATCCCCTGTACCAGGTGTTGTCGCTGATCATCGCGACATTCCTTGGCGCGATGGGCCTGCCGCATGTGCTGGTCCGGTTCTACACCAACCCAGACGGTAGGGCCGCACGTCGTACCGCGTTGAACGTGATCGCCGCGCTGTCGGTGTTTTATTTCTTCCCCACGGTGCTCGGTGTCTTAGCTCGGGTGTGGGTTCCGCAACTTCTCGCAACGGGCACCGCAGACGCTTCGGTGCTCCTGCTGCCGTCGTCCGCTACCGGAGGCATCCTCGCGATCGGGCTGTCGGCGCTCGTCGCAGCCGGCGCTATGGCCGCGTTCCTGGCCACGTCGTCGGGCCTACTCGTCAGCATCGCGGGCGTCATGTCGACCGACTTGATGCCCGCCGGAGTCCGTTCCTTTCGGATCTGCGCGCTGATTGGCGGCACCATCCCGATCGGCATAGCCCTCGGTGCGGGCAGCCTGGAATTGTCCCGATCAGTCGGCCTCGTGTTCGCGGTGTCCGCGTCCACCCTGTGCCCACTTCTGGTCCTCGGTATCTGGTGGCGGGGCCTCACCGCAGTCGGCGCGATCAGCGGACTGGCCATCGGCGCTATCACCTCGGCGGTCGCCGTCGGCATTTCCGTCACCGGAATCATCACCGACGACGACGGCTGGCTCGCCGTCATTGCCAGTTACCCCGCTGCGGTAACGGTACCCCTCACGTTCGCAACAATGGTGCTGGTCAGCCTAGTGACCCGCGCTCGCATCCCAGCGGGCACCGCTGGCGCTTTCGCCCGCATGCACGTGCCCGAACGGCTTGGCCTGGGCGTCGAACGGACGCCGTAGCCGACAAAATGCGTCACCGTTCGTCCTCCAGC
Organism: Gordonia sp. (in: high G+C Gram-positive bacteria); assembly: GCF_049647785.1. Lineage (GTDB taxonomy): Bacteria > Actinomycetota > Actinomycetes > Mycobacteriales > Mycobacteriaceae > Gordonia. Next base: position 225,331 of record NZ_JBARYI010000078.1, on the reverse strand, counting down.
ACGCACCGTTAATCGCACGAGGCCCCCAGTCTGTCGCCTCAATCACAGATCGCTTTCGTTGTGACCGTCCTCTCACTCATGCTTTGAAGCAGTTTGTACTGCCAGTCCACTTCAGAGAAGGAGCGATCGTGACCACCACAGATCAAGCCGCGGACGCGAATGTGAGTCCGTCGCAGGACGCATTCCTCGCCGCGCAAGCCAGTCCGGAGTTTGCGCAACTGCGCAAGACCCTGACCCGGTTCGTATTCCCGATGACGGTCTTCTTCCTCCTTTGGTACTTCACCTACGTCATCCTCGGCGCTTTCGCCCACGACTTCATGGGCACTCCCGTGTGGGGCAACATCAACGTCGGGCTCCTGCTGGGTTTGCTGCAGTTCGTCACCACATTCGGCATTACCTTCCTGTACGTCCGCTTCGCGGGACGTGATCTGGACCCCAAGGCAGAAGTGGTTCGTGACAACTTCGCCAACGGCACCTACGCCCGCGAAGCAGGTGAGATCGCGTGACCACCAACGTGTTGGCCGAATCCAACGTCGGTAACCCGACCATCAATATCGCCATCTTCATTGCCTTCGTCGCCGTAACCATGGTTGTCGTGATTCGCGCCAACCGGAAGAATGCCTCCGCCTCCGAGTTCTTCACCGCCGGTGGCGGTTTCACCGGGCCGCAGAACGGCGTCGCTATCGCGGGTGACTACCTGTCGGCCGCCAGCTTCCTAGGCATCGCGGGCGCTGTCGCCGTCTACGGCTACGACGGCTTCCTCTACTCAATCGGTTTCCTGGTCGCCTGGCTGGTCGCACTCCTGCTGGTCGCCGAACTCCTCCGAAATACGGGCCGGTTCACGATGGCCGACGTCCTGAGCTTCCGACTCCATGAGCGCCCCGTCCGCATGGCGGCCGCACTGTCGACGCTCGTCGTCTCGCTGTTCTACTTGCTTGCACAGATGGCGGGTGCCGGCGGCCTCGTCGCGCTGCTGCTCAACATCCACGACCGCACCGGTCAGTCCATCGTTATCGCCATCGTCGGTGTCCTGATGATCGCCTACGTCCTCATCGGCGGCATGAAGGGCACCACCTGGGTGCAGATCATCAAGGCGGTCCTGCTGATTATCGGTGCCGGCGTCATGACCTTCCTCGTGCTCGCCAAGTTTGGCTTCAACATGTCGACCATCATGGGCGACGCGCAGACCGCGATGAGCGGGTCGTCGGACGCCAAGACTGCTGCTCGTGACGTCCTGGCACCCGGTGCACAGTACGGCGGGTCGGTGACCTCACAGATCAACTTCCTGTCGCTCGGCCTGGCTCTGGTCCTCGGTACCGCAGGACTGCCGCACGTCCTGATGCGCTTCTACACGGTTCCGACCGCCAAGGAAGCCCGCCGTTCGGTGGTCTGGGCGATCTCGCTGATCGGTGCGTTCTACCTGTTCACGCTGGTTCTCGGCTACGGCGCCGCGGCGCTGGTCGGACCGGACCGCATCATGGCTGCCGCGGGCAAGGAAAATGCGGCCGCACCGCTGCTGGCTCTCGAACTCGGTGGCACCGTTTTGCTGGGCGTGATCTCGGCCGTCGCCTTCGCAACGATCCTGGCGGTTGTCGCTGGTTTGGCCATCACCGCCTCGGCGTCGTTCGCCCACGATATTTACGCCTCGGTGATCAAGCGCGGCACGGCGAGCGAAGACGATCAGGTGCGCGTCTCACGCCAGTGCATTGTGGTCCTTGGCGTGCTGAGCATCATCTTGGGCATTCTCGCCAACGGCCAGAACATTGCCTTCCTGGTGGCGCTGGCGTTCGCCGTCGCCGCGTCGGCAAACCTGCCGACCATCCTGTACTCGCTGTACTGGAAGCGCTTCAACACTCGTGGCGCCCTGTGGAGCATGTACGGCGGTCTCGCCTCGTGCATCCTCTTGATCATCTTCTCGCCCGCCGTCTCCGGTGGACCGAAGGCCATGATCCCGAGTGCCGATTTCGCGTGGTTCCCGCTGTCGAACCCCGGCATCATTTCCATCCCGCTGGCCTTCATCCTCGGCATCGTCGGCACGCTGTCGTCGAAGGATCATGGCGAACCCGGCCGCAACGCCGAAATGGAAGTCCGCTCCCTCACCGGCGTCGGCGCGGAAGGAGCCCTCTCCCACTAGGAGTGCCACTCGCCTTCACGTTCTCGCATGATGCGTTGATTCCCGCACTACGTCAGACGTAGTGCGGGAATTGACGCATCATGCGAGAACAGGAGGAGCGGAGCGACGGTGGGGCTAGTCCTGGATCCGCGCGAACGGCTTCGCCGCCTCGAGTTCGAACGCCAATTCCAGCAAGGTTCGTTCGTCGCCGAGGCCGGACGAGAAGTGGATGCCCACCGGGACGCCGTTGGAACCCTGGCCGAGCGGCACCGTGATGGCGGGACCGCCGCTGGTGTTGTTGGCGGGAGTGAAGGCCACGTAGTCGATGAGGCGCGCGAAAATCTCGTCGAAGTCGCCGCTCGGATCCAGGTGGCCGATCTCCGGGACCGCATGCGCGAGGGTCGGCGACAAGACGACGTCGAAGTTGTCGAAAATCGCGTGGAAGGCCTTGTTCGCGCGCTTCAGCCCCATGATCGAGCTCGGCAAGCGGTAGAAGCGCTTCATGAACCGCGACGACAGTCCCTTCGTGAACGGATCCACCTTCGACCGGTCGAAACCCTTTCCAATCGACTGCGCACCCAGCCGTTCAATGCCGAACGCCATCAGCGCCCAGTAGTCGGTGAACTGGTTGATGTAGGCCCGGTCAATCGGCATCGGAATCGTCGTCACCCGGTGGCCCAACGACTCCAACAGTTCGACGGTGGCATCCAACGCGCGGCTCGTATCCGCATCCAACAGGCGGCCCGTCAGCGGCGCATTCAACATCGCGACCCGCAACCGTTTGGTTCCCGGACCTTCGACGAGCCCGATCGGCGGCAACGAATCCACCCGACGTTGACGTTCCAGGTCGGCAAAATAATGCGCCGTGTCGCGAACCGTGCGGGTCAAGACGCCATTGCTGACCAGGTCGATCGGCATGCCCTTCATCTGCGCAGACTGCGCTACCCGACCTCGGGTCGGCTTCAATCCGACGAGCCCGCACGCCGCGGCCGGAATCCGAATGGAGCCGCCACCGTCGTTGCCGTGCGCGATGGGCACCGCACCCGACGCCACCAGCGCTGCCGCCCCGCCCGACGACGCCCCGGACGAGAAATCGGTGTTCCACGGATTCCGCGTCGGAGCCCGGTCCGCAAACTCCGTTGTCGCCGTCAACCCGAACGCTGGCATTGTCGTCGCCCCCAGAATGTTCAACCCCGTCGCGACCAGTTCGTCGGCAACCGGTTCGTTCGCCGCAGCAGGTACGACCGCCGGCGCGGCCGACCCGTACAACGTGGGGATGCCCTCAAACTGGGTGTTGTTTTTGATCAACGACGGCACGCCGGCGAAAGCGCCGCCGAAGTCTCCCGTTGCCGCGCGTGCGAGGGCCCGCTCGCGGTCGTCGTAGGCCACCGCCCCGAGGGTGGGTTCGACGACATCGATCCGGGCCAGCGCGGCTTTTGCCGCCTCGGTCGGCGAGATTTCTCCCGCCGCGATCGATTGGGCAACACCCACGGCATCGAGCTCGCCCAGGCAATCATCGGTGAACGCATGCACATGCAACATGGCGCTCACCGTAACCGACAGGCGCCCCGCGGAACGGGCAAGGCTGTACGGCGACACACATCAACAGGTAAGACTACTGACATGCAGTTGCAATTCACACCAGAAGAAGAAGCCTTCCGCCAGGAACTCCGGACGTACTTCACGACCGAGATTCCGGCGGAGATCCGTGAGCGATCCAAGGCAGGGGCCCTTAATTACCCGGACGATCTGATCACCACGACTCAGGCTCTCAACAAGGGTGGCTACGCCGTCCCGCACTGGCCGGTCGAATGGGGCGGTCAAGATTGGACGCCGATCCAGCACCACATTTGGCGCGAAGAGATGGCGTTGAACTTTGTGCCCGACCTTCTGCCGTTCAACGCGGGCATGGTGGGCCCGGTGATCGCCGCATTCGGTTCACAGAAGCTGAAAGAAGAGTTCCTCCCGAAGACCGCGAACCTCGACATCTGGTGGTGCCAAGGATTCTCCGAGCCCGAAGCCGGTTCCGACCTGGCGTCTCTGAAGACGCGCGCCGTTCGCGACGGCGATCATTACATCATCAACGGACAGAAGACGTGGACCACGCTCGGTCAGTTCGCCGAGTGGATTTTCTGCCTCGCCCGCACCGATCCGGACGCCAAGAAGCAGGCAGGTATTAGCTTCTTCCTGTTCCGGATGGATAGTCCCGGCGTGGAATTGCGACCCATCCAGCTAATTGACGGCAGCTACGAGGTCAACGAGGTCTTCTTCGACAACGTGCGCGTCCCGGCCGAGTACATGGTCGGCGAGGAGAACATTGGTTGGACGATCGCCAAGTTCCTCTTGGGCAACGAGCGGTCCGGCATCGCCCGCATCGGGTGGACCAAGACGAAGGTTGCACAAGCCAAGGAATTGGCCAAGGCCACCCGCACCCCGCAGGGAACCCTGCTCGACGACCCGCTGTTCGCCGCCCGTCTCGCGGCCCTGGAGAACGAGCTCCTGGCGCTCGAGGTGACGCAGTTGCGGGTGGTCGCCGGATCGAGCGACGGTAAGCCGAACCCGGCGTCGTCGTTGCTGAAGCTCCGCGGCTCGGAGTTGCAGCAGGCCGCCACCGAGTTGCTTGCCGACATCGCGGGCCCGGACTCCCTCCCGGTTTCCGGCATCGACGGTGCCGACGAGCCAGCAGACATTTCGAGCCCCGACTGGGCACAGCGAGCAACGCCGCAGTACCTCAACTACCGCAAGGTGACGATCTACGGCGGGTCATCGGAAGTGCAGCGTCAGATCATCGATAAGGCCGTGCTCGGCCTGTAATTGCGGCTGCCGCCGACCAGACTTGAGTTAAGGATTACCCATGGAATTTGAACTTTCCGAAGAACAGGTCATGCTGCGCGACACCGTTCGCGAAGTACTGACCAAGAAGTACGACATTGAGACCCTGCGCGCCGTCACCGACACCGAACTCGGCTGGGATCGCGGCGTGTGGAACTCGCTCGCCGAGATCGGCATCTTGGGCTTGGTGTTCGACGAGGCCGATGGCGGCACCGGTGCCGGAGCCGAAGAACTCGCCCCCGTCATGGAGGAGTTTGGTGCGTCGATCGCGCCCGAACCGTTCCTCGACGCGGTGGTGGTGCCCGGCCTCCTGGTCGCCAAGACGGCCGACGCCGATGTCCGCGCCGACATCGTCGGGGGCCTCTCGTCGGGCGAGCGTCTGTTGGCTTTTGCCCATCACGAGAACGGCGACCGCTGGCCGTCGTATGCCGTCGAAACGGCCTTCGCGAATGGCGCTCTGACCGGAACCAAGTCGTTGGTCCCGGCAGGCCATTCTGCCGACACGCTGGTGGTTTCGGCGCGCGATGAGGCCGGGGAAGTTGGCCTCTACTTGGTCGACGCCGCTGCCGATGGCGTTTCCCGCACTGGCTACCGCACCCACGACCGTCGCCGTGGCGCACAAATTACCTTCGACGGCGCTGCCGCCACTCGCCTCGGTTCGGGCGATGCAACCGCCGTCATCAACGACGTCGAGGTCTACACCCAAGCCGCCTTGACGGCGGAATCTGTGGGCGCGATGCGCTCGTGCCTGACGATGACCACCGAATACCTCAAGACCCGCAAGCAGTTCGGTGTCACGCTCTCGACTTTCCAGGCCCTGACGCACCGCGCCGCCGACATGTACGTGTCGCTGGAATTGGCCAGCAGCCTGAGCGTTTTCGCGACGGCGGCACTGTCCGACGACCGCTTCGATCCGACGATTGCCTCGCGTGCCCGGTTGCAAGCCGCACGCTCGGGAAAGCACATCGGAGAGGAAGCTATCCAGATGCACGGCGGTATCGGCATGACCGCCGAGTACCCGGTGGCGCACTACGTGAGCAGGTTGACCGCGATCAGTCACACGCTGGGCGATGCGGACAGTCATCTGCAGCGCCTGTCGGGTGCGGTCGCCGACTACGACATGGTGGTCGTCGAGTAACCGCGCTTGCCAGCCACCCTAGAAGGTGTGACCTTGCGTCACATGCACTAGAGTGACCGGCAGCACTGTTCCGTAACGCGCGGGACGCACTTGCCGTCTGTGGGACGGCAACCGCCAAGGAGGAAACTATGGCTACAACTCTGATCGAAGACTCCGTCGAAATCGCGGCCACGCCGGAACAGGTTTGGTCGGTCATCAGCGATCTGCGCCGCATGGGCGAGTGGAGTCCGCAGTGCAAGAAGATGTTTATCTTCGGCGGCGACGTGAAGTTGGGCACCAAGACGTTCAACATCAACCGCAGCGGCGCCCTCGTATGGCCGACGCGGTCGAAGGTCGTCACCTTCAAGCCGAACGAAGAGCTTGCTTTCAAGATCGCCGAAAACAAGACAGTGTGGGCTTTCAAGATCACCCCGACCGACGCCGGCGTGCAGCTGACCGAAAGCCGCACTGCGGCGGGCGGCCAGACCACAAAGCTGTCATCGACCCTGGTAGACAAGGTTTTCGGAGGCGAAACCTCTTTTGAGGCCGAGCTCGCCGAGGGGATCCGCGAGACGCTCGGCAAGATCAAGCGCGCCGCCCAGGCATAGTCGCTTCCTGCCAGAGTTTTCCCCGCTCAGCACCGGCGGTGGTCGCCTGCGACCCCGTCAACGCCGGGCGGGGAAAACTATTTTCGTGACCAGCGGTAGGCCACACGATGCGGTGCTCGCCCCGCGGGCGATTAAACTCGACACCACTACCGCCAAGCCCGATTACCTCGGGACGGCGACCTCTATCTAGGAGTGCAGAACCGGTGGCTCGACGTCCCGCCCAACCCGACGACCGCGAAGGCCTTGCCCACCTCGTCGACCTGTTTCGCGAAACGGTCCCGCCACTGCACCCGAAGGGACTCCCCTTCGTCGTCGGACCGGCCGCAGTCGCGGTCCTCGGCCGCAAGCACCCCTGGATTTCGCGTCCCGCCATGGCCCTTGCGGGCGCATCGGCCCTGTTTTTTCGCCACCCCAGCCGCGTACCTCCGACCGGCGACGGCCTCGTCGTAGCACCGGGCGACGGCACCATCGCTCTCGTCGACGAGGCGATCCCGATGCCCGAACTGGGCCTCGGCGACAAACCGCTCCCCCGCGTTTCTACCTTCCTGTCGGTATTCGACGTCCACGTTCAGCGAGTCCCGATCTCGGGCCGAGTCCTGTCCGTGCAGCACACCCCCGGCAAGTTCCTCTCAGCCGACCTGCCGGAAGCAAGCAGCGAAAACGAACGCACCGCGATGACCATCGCGGCTGGTGCCGACGCATCCGGCCCCCGGATCGGTGTCGTGCAGATCGCCGGACTGATCGCTCGACGCATCGTCTGCGACCCGGCACCCGGTGACCAGCTGACGATCGGCGACACCTACGGTCTCATCCGATTCGGCTCCCGCGTCGACGTGTACTTCCCGGAAGGCACCGAACTGAAGGTGACCGTCGGACAGCGCGCCGTTGGTGCCGAAACCATCCTGGGACAGCTGCCTGCAGTGCAGAAGTCGGGACGCTGATGGCCCGCATCCGGGCCCTGCGCAGCCCTTCGGTGACCCCGCGCAAGCGTTCGTTGCGCCGTACCGTAGACAACTCGCTGTCCGACCCCACCGCCTCTTCGGACCCCAGATCGGCACGCTCACGCGCCTCCCGATCGGCCCGCGCCGGCCGGATGATCGTGCCGTCGACGCTGACCATCCTCGCGATCTGCGCTGGCCTGACTGCCGTGCGGTCCGCCGACGTCGGCCAGGTTGACCTCGCGATGGGACTGCTGGTGCTAGCCGCGGTCTTTGACGGCCTCGACGGCCGCGTGGCTCGGCTGATGGATGCGTCAACCAAGATCGGTGCCGAAGTCGACTCGCTCGCCGATGCGATCAACTTCGGTGTCGCGCCCGCGCTAATCGTGTACGCAGTCGTGCTCCGTGACGCATCGTCGTCGGCGGCCCAAGACTTCGGCTGGATCTTGGCACTCCTGTATTGCGTGGCCATCGTGCTGCGGCTCGCCAGGTTCAACACCCTGCTCGACGACGACAACGCGCCCAGATACACGAAGGACTACTTCGTCGGCGTTCCGGCTCCGGCCGCCGCCGTCATGGCCCTGTTGCCGATCGGCCTCGAGCAGCATTTCGGGAGCGGATGGTGGTCGTCCGTGCCCGCCGTCGGCGCGTGGATGGTGTTTATCGGACTCCTCGCCGTTAGCCGCGTCCCGACCCTGTCGCTGAAGGGCGCCAATATTCGCCCCAGCGCGCTGGCCGGCATTCTCTTCATCGTCGCCGCAGCCGCCGCCCTGCTCTTCACCTTCCCCTACCTGCTGATGATCATCATCGTGGTGGTTTATCTGGTGCATATTCCGTTCGCGTGGCGCACCCAACGGTGGGCCGCCGCACACCCCGAGCACTGGGAAGCACCGGCCCGCGACCGGCGCCTACAACGCCGTGACGAACGCAGGCAGGCCGTCGCGGCCGGAACCCGCCGTCGCGGTATGCCCGCGCGCGGCGGTCGTGCCCCGTCAACGGCGCGTCTGGGTCTGCGGCGCCCGCAGGGTCCACCCGAGGACTGAGAAGATGACGCCATCGCTGACCCTGACCGCGCGACTGCAGATCGCCGCAGCCGACTCTCGACGCGGCATCGTGCGTGTGCATCCCGAAGTCCTCGTCGCGCTGTCGTTGCGCGAGTGGGATGCCGTTCAACTCACCGGTGCGCGCGTCACCTCCGCGGTGGTCGCCGCGACGTCCGCCAGCGCACCGACGGGCCTGATCCAGCTCGACGAGCTCACCTTCTCGAACCTCGGGATTCGCGAGAATGAGCAGGTCGTGGTGGCACCCGTGGTAGTTCACGGCGCGACGCGCGTGAGCGTCCAGGGCTCGGCACTGACCACTGTCTCCATCACAGAACCGACCTTGCGACGGGCACTCCTGGGGAAGGTCGTGAGCGTTGGCGACACCGTCTCACTGCTGCCCCGAGACCTCGGACCGGAACTGTCGGCGTCCAAAGCCACCGCGTCGCTGGCCCGCTCGGTCGGGATCACCTGGACCAACGAGTTGCTGACGATCACCGAAACCGTGCCGGCGGGCCCGGTCAGTGTGCAAACCAATTCGGCAGTCTTGTGGCACACCGGCGACGCGCCGATCACCGCTGGTCGACGGGATTCGACGCCTGCGGCCACCGGGAAAACCTCGACCGGTGACGGTTCGACGCAGCCCCCGGCTCCGAGGTCGGTGCGCCCGACCTCCGACCTGGTGGGCGTTGACACCCAGGTCGCTCGTCTCACCGAGTGGCTCGAGGTGAACCTCGACAACCCCGATGTGCTCCGCAAACTTGGGGCCGCGCCACGCCTCGGCGTGCTGGTTTCCGGTCCGACCGGGGTCGGGAAGGCGACGGTCGTGCGGTCGGTCTGCCAAGGCCGTCCACTCGCCGAAGTCGATGGCCCCTCGGTTGGTGCGCTGACCGCCGAGCCGCGCCGCGGCGCCGTCCAAGACGCCCTCGCCCAGCTCTCTGACGGTGGCGTCCTGCTCATTACCGACATCGACAAACTGCTCCCCGGCACCGCCGATCCCGTGGCGTCGCTGATCTTGCAAGACCTGCGCGATGGCATCGCCGATGGCACGGTCGCCCTCATGGCCACCACGTCCGATCCGGGCGACCTCGACTCCCGACTCCGCGAACCCGACCTGTGCGACCGCGAACTGCGGATCGGCCTGCCCGACGCCGCTCAACGCTCTCGTCTGCTGCACGCGATCGCATCGGACGCGCCGACCGATGGTCGTATCGATTTCGACGAGATCGCCTCGCGCACCCCGGGATTTGTCGCCGCCGACCTCGCCGCCCTGATTCGCGATGCCGCGCTACGGGCCGCGACCCGCGCTACCCGCGACGACGAACCCCCTGCCTTGCGCACCGAAGACCTCATCGAAGCTCTCGGTGTGGTCCGCCCCGCGTCGCGCTTGGGGTCACCGGATGTGGCACTGGGATCGATCACGCTCGACGATGTCGGCGACATGGTCGAGACCCGCCAGGCACTCACCGAAGCTGTCCTGTGGCCGCTGCAGCACCCCGACACCTTCACCAGACTCGGTGTGGAACCCCCGCGCGGTGTGCTGCTCTACGGGCCGCCCGGCTGCGGCAAGACCTTCGTGGTTCGCGCACTCGCTGCTTCCGGCAAACTGTCGGTCCACAGCGTCAAGGGTGCCGAGTTGCTCGACAAGTGGGTCGGCTCATCTGAGCGGGCCGTCCGCGATCTGTTCACGCGGGCCCGCGAGAGCGCACCGTCCATGATTTTCCTCGACGAGGTCGACGCTCTCGCCCCGCGTCGCGGCGGATCCACCGATTCGGGCGTCGCCGACCGCGTGGTGGCCGCCCTGCTGACCGAACTCGACGGCGCCGAACCCCTCACCGACGTCGTCGTTCTCGGAGCCACCAACCGCCCCGACTTGATCGACCCGGCACTCCTGCGGCCCGGTCGGCTCGAACGCCTGGTCTTTGTGCCGCCACCGGACGCCGAAGCCCGCGCCGACATCCTGCGCGCCGCCTCGCGAAACGTGCCCCTCGCCGACATCGACTTGGCGGCCCTGGCTGCAGAACTCGACGGCTATTCGGCTGCCGACTGTTCGGCACTGCTGCGCGAGGCGGCCCTGGCTGCGATGCGCCGGGACATCGACGCCGTGACCGTGACCGCCGACGATGTCGCGACCGCACGCGAGTCTGTACGTCCATCGCTGGATCCGGTTCAGGTCGCTGAACTCGAGGCGTACGCGCAGCGTCGCGCCGAGTAGCGTGCCCGGCCGTTAAGAACTGCGCCAAACTGCCTCGCGGATCGGCCGACCCCTGTACGAATTACTAGGAGACCCAAGTAATTTCTGCAAGGAGAGATCGTGACCACCGGATTTAGTCCAGAGACCACCGCTGCCGTCGCCACCGCGCGGTCGTACACGATCGGCGACCTGCTGCGCCGAACCGCACTCCGCACGCCATCCAAAACCGCCATCATCAACGGCGACACCACGCTGACGTTCGCCGAGTTCGACGAAGCCGTGAACCGATGCGCCAATGCGCTCACAGAACGCGGCCTCGCCCAGGGCGACCGCCTGGCGCTCGTGAGCCATAACTGCTGGCAGTTCGTCGTGCTCGGGTTCGCGACGGCCCGCCTCGGTGTGGTGTTGGTTCCCATCAACTTTGGCCTCGGTGCCGAAGAAATCGCGTTCATCCTCAGCCATTCGGGCTCAAGCATTGTCGTCGCCGAGGACGCCCTGACACCGACTGTCGGGGCGGCGATCGACACAGCCGGGATCGACGCCATACGAGGCGCCATCAAGCTCACCGACTCAGCGACGGACGGTTGGGAGGATGTCGCCGATTGGATCGCACATCCCGATGCGGCGGCACCGCAGGTGGCCGTCGGCGACGACGACCCCGTGCGGATGATGTTCACCTCCGGTACCGAATCACGTCCGAAGGGCGTGCTGCTGTCGTCGAAGTCCCTGATTTCGCAATATGTTTCGTGCATCGTCGACGGCGGTATGAGCGCCGACGATATCGAGATTCATTCGCTCCCGCTGTACCACTGCGCCCAACTCGACTGCTTCCTATCGGTCGACGTGTACCTCGGAGCGACGAGCATTATCTTGCCCAGCCCGGACCCGGCTTCCGTTCTGGCTGCCATCGAAAACCACGGTGCGACCAAGCTGTTTTGCCCGCCGACCGTGTGGATTTCACTCCTGCGCCACCCGGATTTTGATGCCCGGGACCTGTCGTCCCTGCGCAAGGGCTACTACGGTGCTTCCGCCATGCCGGTCGAGGTGCTTCGCGAGATCAGCCGCCGTCTGCCCGAGGTGGACCTCTGGAACTTTTACGGGCAGACCGAAATGTCACCGCTGGCCACGATCCTGCAACCCCACGAGCAGATGGAGCGCGCGGGATCGGCGGGTCGGGCATCGTTGAACGTGGAGACGATGGTCGTCGACGACGAGGGGAATCCGGTACCCACCGGTGAAGTCGGCGAGATTGTGCATCGCAGTCCGCACGCGTGCCTTGGCTACTACCGCGACGACGAGAAGACCGCCGCCGCGTTTGCCGGAGGCTGGTTCCACTCCGGCGACCTCGGCATCATCGACGCCGAGGGCTACCTGTCTGTCGTCGACCGCAAAAAGGACATGATCAAGACCGGTGGCGAGAATGTCGCCTCCCGCGAGGTAGAGGAGGCGATCTACCTTCTCGACGGTGTTGCCGAGGTCGCAGTATTCGGCGTTCCCCACCCGAAATGGATCGAGGCGGTGGCCGCGGTGGTTGTGCCGAAGGACGGAGTGAACCTGACTGAAGATCAGGTGAACACCCACGTGGAGAGTGTTCTGGCAGCCTACAAACGGCCGAAGTACCTGGTCTTCGCCGATGCGCTCCCCAAGAACCCGTCAGGAAAGATCCTCAAGAAGGACCTCCGCGTGGCTCACGAAGGCCTCTCCGAGAGGGCCTGACGCTGACGGAGACCTAACCCGAAGGCTTAACCCGAAGGCTTAACCCGGAATGCTGGGGACGGTGCTGGTCGGGGTTTGCTGACCGGGCGTCTGCTGACCGGGCGTCTGCTGTTGCGGGTTCTGCTGATTGGGATTCTGTTGTCCCTGCTCCGGCGGCGCCATGCGCCAGCGGCCCCGGCCGAACTCTTGTCCGGGCATCTCCTGGCCGCCGCGGTTCATGTGGCCGCGCTCGTCCATGCGGTGATGGTTTCCACGCTCGCCGTGATGACCGGTCTGATCGCCGGTGATGTAGCCGAGCCCGAAAGCCAGGCCCAGGCAGGCGAGTGCACCGACACCCGCTCCGGCCCACAGCCACTTCCGCTTCGTGTCGTTGACCGGTACGGCCGCTGTGGGCGGTGTCGGCGGCACAGGCGGTGCTGGCGCGGCTGCAGCCGGCGGCACCGCCGGTTCGGCTGCGGGAATCGCGTCGGTGGGCTGCTCGTCGACCGGCTGCGCTGCGGGGTCGGGTCCATTCTCGTCGGACGGGTCGTTAGTCGGGTCGTGGGGAGTGGTCACTTCGGATCCTCTGCGTCAAGGGCAACATCCTCGTCGCCCGTTAGCTACCAGGTAACCGACCCTCGCTGTGAACTCCCTGGAAACCGCCTGCTGACCTCCTGCCATCACTCCCCCACAAGATTGGTCGGCGACTGGTTAGCCAGCGCGACTGATCTGGTAGATCACCGTCGAGGCACCGGAAGAAGCGTTGGCCGACAGGCCGACGTTGACCCACAACTGCTTGTCGCCGACGTCTTTGCTCAGCAACACCGAACGGGATTGCGGGTCGTCAACACGCGACGATTCCTGATACCCGGCGTCCGTCAACTTGCTGACCGCATTGGTGAATGCGTTGCCGTCCGCAGCCTTGCCCTGCACCGTGACCTGCCACTTCGGTGACTCACCCGATGCGGTCAGGACGTTCCCATCCACCAGCGGAACATCCGACAGCGGGAAGTCGCCGGGCAGGGCGACGCCCGGCGGCGCGGCCTGCTTGTCGTCACCGCACGCGGCAAGGACACTGCCAATGCACATCACGATCAGCGCTACCAGCAGCAGCCTGCGAAAGTTCCTCATACCCAAAACGGTAAGGTAGAACCAGCGCGTCGTCGCTGCGACACCCCGCCCATCCGTTCTCGACACCAGCCGGAGTGCCATTTTGATCGTGGTATTGATCGCACTGTTCCTCAGCGCGCTCGCTTCGCCACCGATCATTAAGGCCCTGGGCTCCCGCGGCTTCTACGTTCTCGCACTCGCCCCGGCCGCAGGTTTGGCATGGGTGGCCACGCATTGGCCCACACCGGGCCAACCCCGCGTAGAGACCGTCGAGTGGATCCCCAGCCTGAGCATGGATATCGTGCTGCGGTTCGACACCCTCGCCGCCGTGATGTCCGTCCTGATCCTCGGTGTCGGCACCCTCGTTCTGATCTACTGCGCGAACTACTTCGACGAGATGCGACGACGTGTCTCAGTTTTCGGCGGCGAACTCGTCGCCTTCGCCGGCGCCATGTTCGGCCTCGTCGTCAGCGATAACACGCTGGTCATGTACGTTTTCTGGGAAGCCACGACGGTCCTGTCATTTATGCTCGTCGGCTTCTACGGTGTCCGCGCCACGTCCCGGCGGGCCGCCACGCAAGCCCTGCTCGTCACCACTTTCGGCGGACTGGCAATGCTCGTCGGCCTCATCATGCTCGGCGAACGAACCGGCAGTTACCTGCTCTCCGACCTCGTCGCCAACCCGCCCGCCGCCGGGATATTCGTCGACGTTGCCGTCGTACTGATTCTGATTGGCGCGCTATCGAAGTCGGCCATCGTGCCGTTCCACTTCTGGCTCCCCGGCGCGATGGCCGCCCCGACGCCGGTCAGCGCCTACTTGCACGCCGCGGCCATGGTGAAGGCCGGCGTCTACCTGGTGGCCCGCCTGGCACCGGCGTTCGCACCGTTGATCAGTTGGCAGGTCCTTGTTATCGGCCTCGGTTTAATGACGATGCTGATTGGCGGCTGGCGTTCCCTCCGCGAACTCGACCTCAAGCTGATCCTCGCCTTTGGCACCGTCTCCCAACTCGGCTTCATCGTCGTGCTCGTCGGTATCGGCGACGCCAACGTTGCGATGGCTGGCCTGGCGATGGTGGTCGCGCACGCTATGTTCAAGGCCTGCCTGTTCATGGTCGTCGGCATCATCGATCACTCCACCGGAACCCGCGACATTCGTCAGTTGGCCCGACTTGGACACCGGCTACCACTCCTCGCCACCATCGCAGCGGTGGCCGGGGCCAGCATGGCCGGACTGCCGTTCACACTCGGGTTTGTCGGCAAGGAGACCGCGTTCGCCAGCGTCTGGGACACCGAGGCCCTACCGCCGACCGTGCGGCATCTGGTCACCATCGTGCTGCTGATCGGCTCGGTCATCACCTTCGCCTACACCACCCGCTTCCTGTGGGGCGCGTTTGGCCGGAAGGTGCGCAGGCTCCCCACCCGCGCCGTCGCCCAGCTTGAGCAGCCGACTCCGATGTTCCTGGTGCCACCGGCCGTGTTGTCGGCGGCAGGCGTGGTCGCAGCGGTTGCCGCCGGATGGGTCGGCGGACTGTTCGAGCCGTACGCTCAGACGCTTCCCGCCTACGGCCACGACCTGGAACACCTCGCGCAGTGGCACGGGTTCGGCCTGCCGGTCGTTTTCTCGATCATCGTGGTTGTCGCGGGCACCGCCCTGTTCCTTATCTTGCGGAAGCTGCGCGCCCACATCTTCGTTCATCCGCCGCGCCTCAATGCCGACCGGATCTACGACCGCACGCTCCGATCCGCCGACAGCATGTCGCTGTGGGTTACGCGAAACACGCAGCGCGGTTCCCTACCCATTACGCAGGGCGTCATCCTGACCACCGCCGTGCTGCTCCCGATTGCTGCCCTCTTCCTCGGCCGCAGGCAGACCTTACACATTCGGGGCTTCGACACTTCCGAAGAGATCGTCATTGGTCTGTTGATGGCTGCCGCAGCCATCGCCACCGCGGTCCTCCGCAACCGTCTCGCAGGTCTGCTAACCCTCGGCCTCACCGGCTACGGCTGCGGTGCCCTCTTCGCCATGTATGGCGCCCCCGACCTCGCGCTAACCCAGTTTTTGGTCGAGAGCCTGACGCTGGTGGTGTTTGTGCTGGTCTTGCGTAAGCTCCCGTCCGAGGCATCGTCGGCGATGAAGACCGGTCACCGTACCGTCCGCATCATCATCTCGGTCGCCTTCGGCGCGATGCTCGTGGTGATCGGCCTGTATGCCTCCGCTGCTCGCTCCGTCGAACCACTGCACGTGTACCTATCCGACGCAGCGTACGAGTTCGGTCACGGTGCCAACGCCGTCAACGTCCTGCTTGTCGACATCCGCGCCTGGGACACCCTTGGCGAAGTGTCGGTGCTGATCGTTGCGGCGACCGGTGTCGCGTCCATGTTGTTCCGCAATCGCCGGTTCGGCTTGGTCCCGCGGGCGACCGAGTCGGCGCTCGCCGAACGCCGCAACGACGACGACTTCAGCAACTCCCGCACCACCTGGCTGCGCGGCAGCGAGATGCGCGACCCTTCGCAGCGCTCGCTGATCTTGGAAGCGACAACCCGCCTCGTGTTCCCGACGCTGGTGGTCCTGTCGGTCTACTTCTTCTTTGCCGGTCACAATGCGCCGGGCGGCGGATTTGCCGGCGGCCTTGTGATGGGCCTGGCGTTGGTGCTGCGGTACTTGGCTGGCGGACGCTACGAACTCGGCGAAGCGATCCGCGTCGAAGCCGGCACCATCCTCGGAGCCGGCCTGGCTATCTCGGCTTCAACCGCGGCCACGTCGTTGTTCCTCGGGGCACCGGCCCTCTCGTCCGCGGTCTTCAAGATGACGCTGCCGATCTTCGGTGACGTAAAACTGGTGACCGCCCTGTTCTTCGACCTCGGCATCTACCTCATTGTGGTTGGCCTGGTCCTCGATATTCTCCGGAGCCTCGGCGCTCGTCTCGACGAACCCGACGATGACGCGGGCGATGACGATGACGCGGGCGAAAGCCCCGATGCCCCCGCCACCGAGACAGCGGAGGTGCAGTGATGGCCGTGAACCTCGGACTCCTCATACTCATCGGCGTCATGGCGTCGGCGGGCGTCTACCTGCTGACCGAACGCAGTCTGGTCCGCATGCTGTTTGGGCTCCTGCTCGTCGGCAACTCATTGAACCTGCTGATCATCATTTTGGCTGGTGAGCCGGGTCATCCGCCGATTCGCGGACGAGAGTCGACCGGCCAGAGCTTTGACGCCGACCCCCTCGCCCAAGGCATGGTGCTGACGGCAATCGTGATCACCCTCGGCATCGCAGCGTTCATCTTGGCCCTGACCTACCGGCTGTTCCAGATCAATCAGCAGGCCGACGCCGAACTGCCGCCGGGCAGCGAAATGCCCGCCGATGACGAACTCGGCGACGATGAGGAAGACATCAAGATCGCGACGTCCACGCCGGAATTGTTCCCCGACCGCGACCGCAGCGACGACCCCCAGACCGGGGCAGACACGGTGGTTGGCGACCTGTTCGACAAGTACGGCAACCCGCTGACACCGGATCAATTCATCGCCGCACACATCAACGTCCACGAACCGGACCTCATGCCAGAGGACGCGCACGTGCTCGACGACCTCCCCGATGACGGCGACGAAATGCCGACTGACCCCGATGACACCGACCCTGCGGACCCCGCCAACCCGGGGGTGATTCGATGATCCCGAATCCCTCCTGGATTTCCGTCCTCATCGTGCTGCCGACATTGGTACCGCTGCTTGCCGCCGCGGTGACCCTCCTCGCTGCGCGCAGCCCCCACCTGCAGCGGCTCGTCAGCGTCGGTGCCATCGCCATCGCGCTGACGGCGTCGTCCCTGATGTTGTTCCTCACCAGAGAAAACGGCACCTTCGCGGTGAATATCGGGGGCTGGGGCGACCGCGGCTTGGCGGGCACCCCGCTCGGCATCACCTTGGTCGTCGACCGGCTCGCCGCGCTCATGCTGGTGATCTCGTTGATCGTGCTCCTGTGCGTCGTTGTCTACGCCATCGGACAGGGCATCCGGGACGGCACCACCGAACAGCCGGTGTCGATCTTCCTGCCGAGCTACTTGATCCTGACCGCTGGCGTCTGCAACTCATTCCTCGCTGGCGACCTGTTCAACCTTTACGTGTCATTCGAGGTGCTCCTCGCCGCGAGCTTCGTTCTGCTGACGCTTGGCGCTTCCGCCGACCGGGTCCGCGCGGGTGCGTCGTACATCATGGTGTCGATGGTGTCGTCGCTGATCTTCTTGGCGGGCATCGCTTTCGCCTACTCGACGACCGGCACCCTCAACCTCGCTGAGATGGCCGTCCGGCTCGACGACGTACCGTCCGGCACGCGCAACGCCCTGTACGCCGTCCTGCTGGTGGCGTTCGGCATTAAGGCCGCGGTGTTCCCGCTGTCGACGTGGCTACCGGACTCGTATCCGACGGCACCGGCACCCGTCACCGCCGTGTTCGCGGGTTTGCTCACCAAAGTTGGCGTGTATGCGCTGATCCGCACGCATAGCTTGCTGTTCCCCGGCGGGTCCATGGACAACGTCCTAATGATCGCTGGCCTACTGACCATGCTGATAGGTATCTTCGGTGCGATAGCGCAGTCGGACATCAAACGACTGTTGTCGTTCACGTTGGTGAGCCATATCGGCTACATGGTCTTCGGTATCGCCGTCGGATCCGCCCTGTCAACCTCGGCCGCCATCTTCTACGTCGCCCACCACATCCTGGTGCAGACCACCCTGTTCTTGGTCGTCGGGCTCATCGAACGACAAGCCGGATCGTCGTCGTTGCGACGGCTCGGCGGCCTCATCGCCAGCCCGCTGCTGGCCGCACTCTTCCTCATCCCCGCCCTCAATCTCGGCGGCATCCCGCCGTTCTCCGGGTTCATCGGCAAGGTCGCGCTCCTTGAGGCTGGCGCGCAGGACGGCTCGGTACTCGCCTGGCTGCTGGTTGCCGGATCGGTCATCACCAGCCTGTTGACCCTGTACGTGATGGCCCGCATTTGGACGAAGGCCTTTTGGCGGGCCCGCGCCGACGCCCCCGAGGGCGACCTCGCATCGAGTACCGCCTCCGCGCTCATTGAAGAGGGCACCGACGTCCAGCTCGCCGAGCGCGAGGATGTCGGACGGATGCCCATCGCGATGGTCGTTCCTACCATGGCGATGGTGGCCGCCGGACTGGCCCTCACCGTCTGGGGCGGACCCATGTTTGCCTTCACCGGCGACGCCGCCGACGGCGTCATCAACCGGGAGCACTACATCCAATCGGTACTGCACGAGCCCGTGGGAGGACAGCGATGAGCAACACGCCATTCCCCGATCGCCCGCACGTCAAACCGGTTAACAAGGGGCCGGTCGCCGCCTTCTTCACCAACCTGTGGCGCGTCGCCTTCCTCGTCGTTGCCTCGACTGTCATCCGTGTCTACGCATGGCTCAACGACCATCTGCGCGCCCCGCAGTGGTCGGGCGGCTCACTCCGGGGACTGGCCCTCCGACTGTGGGGCTTCGCCTGGCTGACCTTTGTTTGGGTGCTGCTGTGGGGCGACATCACCTGGGGCAACATCATCATGGGCGCGGTGATCGCGGCCCTGGTGATGGTCCTGTTGCCGCTGCCGCGAGTGCCCGTCGAAGGTCGATTCCATATTCTGTCGGCGCTCAAACTCGCCGCCACCTTGATCGTCAACTTCTTTATCTCCAGCGCCCAGGTCGCGTGGGCGTCAATCAAACCGGGCCCACCGCCACTCGGTGCAGTCGTGCGAGTGCATGTGGCCATCAAGTCCGACCTCGTGCTGACCTTGGCGGTCGACTACATCAACTTGGTTCCGGGAACCATGGTCGTCGAGATCGATCAGGCCGCCCGGATGCTGTACATCCATGTCTTTGACGTCCGCAAACGTAGCTCGATCGACGAATTCTTTAAGCAGATGGCCTACGTCGAGCGGCAGTTCATCAAGACCTTCGAACGTGACGACGAGTGGCGTCCCAGCCCGTTCCACGGCATCGACGACGACTACCATCACGTACCGTTCGCCGACCGCAAACGCGTGGCGGACGCCGAACGTGCACGAAAGGAGTCCCGATGACCATCGTCTGGGCCATCAGTGCCTGCATGATTCTCACGGCCGTCTTGCTGACCGGCTACCGCACTCTCCGCGGCCCCTCGACCCTCGATCGTCTGGTCGGCGTCGACGCCATCATTGCCCTCGCAACATGCGGCCTCGCCGTGTGGGTGGCGTACACGCTGGATACGACGGTCGTGCCGGCCATCGTCGCCCTGAGTTTGGTCGGCTTCCTCGGTTCGATTGCCGTTGCCCGCTTCCGAGTCCGGGACGATCAGCAATGATCCGCGACGTGATCGCCGCCGTCTTCATTCTGAGCGGTTCGCTGCTGGCGTTAACTGCGGCCATCGGGATCGTCCGATTCCCCGACACCCTCAGCCGCATGCACGCGGCGACGAAGCCGCAAACGTTCGGCATGATCCTCGTACTGATGGGGACATACATCAAGCTCGACGGCCACCCCGACGGCGGCATGCTCGTCTTGACCGGTCTCTTTACGCTCATCACCGCACCCGTCGTCGCCCAACGCGTGGGCCGACTGGTCTACCGCGAGCAGTCGCTCGGGGAGAGTGTCCTCGACGAGGACGAATTGGCCGACGGCCGATAGCCACAGCTACGACAGTTCGTTGACCACAGAGTCGACGACCGCGTTAAGGTCACCCGTTTCGGCGAAGACCCGCTGCTGCCGCTGGTAGCTAGCGCCGCCAGCGATGATGTCGGCGATCCCGCCCAGTTCTTCCAGGCAGCCCAACGACGCGGCCACCGGTTCCAGCCGAACCAGAAGGTCGGCGAGGTCGTCGGTGACGAGGCGTTCGGAGCAGTCGGCGTCCTGAATGATGATCGCGTCCAGGCCGTAGCGAGCGGCGCGCCACTTATTCTCTTGAACCAGCCACGGGGCCATGTGCGGGAGGGTCTCTCCGGCGGTCAGACGGCGATCCAAGTCGACGATAAGGCAGTGGGTCAGCGCAACAATCGACGCCAGTTCCCGACGGTTCGACACACCGTCGCACACCCGGACCTCAATGGTTCCCAAGTGTGGCGACGGTCGGATATCCCACCGCACTTCGTTGAGGTGGTCGATGATGCCAGTCTTCTTCTGATCGTGAATGAAGTGCTCGAACTCGCTCCACTGCTGGAACTGGAAGGGCAGCCCGGCCGTCGGCAACTGCTGAAACATCATGGCGCGATTGCTTGCGTAACCGGTGGAGCGACCAACCCACATCGGCGACGATGCCGACACCGCCAGCAGGTGCGGGTAGTACTTCAGCAGCGACGAGATGATCGGCAGCACCTTCCTGCCGTCATCGATCCCGACGTGCACGTGCACGCCCCAGATCAACATTTGTCGACCCCACCACTGGGTGCGTTCGATGAGTTCCGCGTACCGGTGCCCCTCCGACAACTGCTGCGCAGACCATTCCGCAAATGGGTGGGTACCGGCTCCGAACAGGTCGACGCCGATCTCGTCACCGATCTCGCGGACAATCTCGAGCGAGCCGCCGAGATCGTCCATCGCTTCACCAACCGTGTGACAGATCCCGGTCACCAACTCAACGGTGTTGCGGAGCAACTCCCGATGGATCTTTCCGGTCCCCTTCCCACCGTCGCAGCCAGTACGGACGTCGATGAGCCGGAAAAGATCGTCGGCGGCATTCCTCAGGTCACGGGTGGTCTTGTCGACCAGGGCCAGTTCCCATTCGACGCCAAGAGTCGGTCCCGCAGAGCCGTTGAAGACGATCTCTGCCGGAATCGTCACCAATTGGTCCCCCCGATTGCTAACTAGCGGGTCTGCGAGATGATGCCGCAGGCCACGCGGGGAGCATCAGCACCGTCTTCAGCGACGTCGTGCAAGATCAATGCCTTGCCGCGAATCTCCTGCACGGTGAAGGCATCGGTGGTGTAGGTACCGGTGGCGGTGCCGTTCTTGAGGACGTTCATGTTCATCAGGTCGCCGGTTTCGGGCATTGCCGTACGACCCGGTGCCTGGTAGTGACCGCCCGCTGAGGTGAAGTTAGTCGACGCCTCACACTTGCCGACCGTGTGGATGTGCAGACCGTGAACACCGGGCTTAACTCCCGAGACGCGCGCCGAAACCTGCACGGCGTCGTCCTCCTGGGTGAAGCTCACGAATCCAACGCGGTTGCCCTCTTTGTCGAAGAGGGTGGTCGCGCCAGCCTGCGCGGTATTGGGAATGCCGTCGGCATTCACCACTTCGCCCGGCACCACTTGGTCGCCGGTGACAACGGCCGGCGTCGTGCCGGGAACGTCGGTTGCGTGCTCGTTGGGGGTGCAAGCTGCGAGGGCGAGGGCTGCGCCGCCAGCCGCCGCGAGTACCGCAACGACTCGGACAGTCGAAGCGCGGTTGCTGCTACGGACGGTCATGTGTGCTCCTTTTACGTCGGCTGGCACTTCGGCTGGCTGGGCTTGAGCCTGCCGCGAGAGTTGCCGTATTCACCATGTGTTGTTCGTTATTACTCGTCAATGATTATGACCGGTCCACCCGGCTCGCGTGCTACCGGCTCACCACGACGACCGCAATCGCACCGGGGCAGCGAGTGAATTGGTCCGGCCGAGCGGTCAACGCTGCCCCACCCGGAACTGATTCGGCGACCTTTTTGGCTTCCGCCTCCTGGTCTGCGGTGTAGAAAATGGTGTTCTCGGTGATGCTTGCGCTCGCGAGGTTCGCCTTTTCGCCAACCTTGTATCCCGCGCTGGTCAAAGCGTCACCGACCTCGCCTGCCAACCCGGTGATCGATCCGGCGTTAAGCACGCAGAGTTCGGTGGCGTTGGGATCAACGGTGGGGCTGGGACTGGTGGTGGCGGTATCGCTGGCTGCGGCGGTTGGCGATCCGGCACTGGCTTCCGCCGAAGCTTGCGAACTCTCTGCAGCGATGAGCCCGGCGTCGGGAGCGTTGTCTTTGAGGGTCAGCTGGTGGATGCCAAGCCCAAGGCAGACGACCGCAATCGCCAGCAGCAACATGGCACCCGCGCGCAGCGGCAGTCGGTTGGTTTCACGATCAGCATTCATCACCGCAACTCTAACCCACCGCACTCATGGGATATCGAAGGCTGGTGTGAGTATTAGGTGATGTCGAAGCCGAGACGCCGCGCGGCACGCGCCTTCTGGCGAGACGCTCGGAGCCTACGCAACCGCTTGACGAGCATCGGGTCGGCGGCGAGAGCTTCCGGACGGTCGACGAGCGCACCAAGTACCTGGTAGTAGCGGGTTGCCGACAAGTTAAAGAGTTCTTTGATGGCGTCTTCTTTTGAGCCGGCGAACTTCCACCACTGGCGCTCAAAGTTGAGGATCTCCCGCTCACGCCGGGAGAGGCCGTCGGCACCGACCTCATGCGGGTCGACACCCTCGTCACTGACGTTGCCGACAGCTGTGGGGTCACCCTTTGGGCTACGCGCAGTTGCGCCGTCCATTTCGCTCCTCAAACAGCCGAACCTTGATCTACACCCCAACCACCACCGGAGCTCCGCACGAGGCGAATAACATTGGTGTGGTTCCGTCCAACATCTAACCACGATGACGTGGCGAACCCTCGACGGCGCACCGCAGCCAACGCCGGTGTGTCGCGAAGTAGAATACTCAGCCATGGCAATTCTCCCGATCTGCATCATCGGCGAACCGGTCCTTCACCAGCCGACGAGCCCGGTGGAACTCGACGCTGACGGCAAGCCGTCCGCCGAGATCATCACCCTGCTCGACGACATGTACGACACGATGGCCGCCGCCAACGGTGTCGGCCTTGCTGGCAACCAGGTGGGCCAGGGTTTGCGACTGTTCGTGTACGACTGCCCCGACGGAGCGACGCGACGTCGCGGCGAGGTCATCAACCCCGTGTTGACGACGTCGGAGATCCCCGAGACCATGCCCGACCCGGACGATAACGACGAAGGTTGCCTGTCGGTGCCGGGTGAAGGGTTCCCGACCGGTCGCGCCGACTGGGCCAAGGTCGTCGGAACCGACCGCAATGGGGACGCCGTCGAAATTGAGGGCAATGGCTTCTTTGCTCGCATGCTGCAGCACGAGACCGGCCACTTGGACGGCTTCTTGTACGTGGACGTCCTAGTCGGACGCAATGCGCGCGCAGCAAAGAAGGCCATCAAGCGCAACGGCTGGGGTCGGCCTGGACTGTCGTGGCTGCCCGGTGCTGGCGTCGACCCCTTCGGGCACGACGACTAGCCATGCCTTCCGCGAGCGGCAGTCACCAACCGGCGATCGGTGATCGCGTCGTCATCCGGTATCGACTGGGCGACGACGCTCCCGCAGATTGGCGTGGGGCCCCAAATCCGCAACCGGCACGGGGTCATCCGACGCAGTCCGACATCACCGGCATTCTCCGTGACCGCTCCGACACCGCCGTGTTCATCGAGCGCGATGGCGAAACCCATCGGCTCGCCCTCGCGGCTATCTCGTCGATCCGACTGCTGTCGCGCCGGGTCGTTCGAAATTCGGAGATCCGGGACGTCGAGCGTGCACTGATGGAGGCCGCATCGACTGACGCGCGCGAAGTGATCGACGGATGGCTACTGACCGCGGCTGGCCCCAACCTGCGCTCCGGGGTGGCGGCACCGGTCGAATTCGGGTCGACGGCAGCGGGTCTGGGACCTGCCCTCGCCTGGCTCACCGACCACGACCTGGCACCTCGACTGATGGTGGCCGACCGCCTGTTGCGCAGTTCCGCGTTGGGGGCCGCGCCTCGCGCGTCCATTGCGTACGAGGTACTCGTCGGTCCCGAACCCGACCGAGACACACCCGCCGGCGAGTGGGCCCTCATTTCACCGGGGGTAGCTGCGGCGACCGTCCCCGCTTTCGACGGTGCCGCGCGCGATGCGTGGCGCGCTCTCGGGTTCGAGTTGCATCACACCTGCCGTTTGCTGACGATGTAGCGTCCACGCAATGACATACGGTGGAGGCGATGTCGAATTCCAACCCCACCGACGCCGACGGCGCGCCCGACCTAACCAAACGACGAACCTTTGCGGCAATTCTGGCCGTGGTATTGCTTCTGGCGGTCGTCGCACTGACCTGGTGGATCGACGGACGGGACGGCCCCGATTCCGAAGCTGCGACGTCGACGACGAGTGCTTCGTCAGCCGCTCCGGCACCCGCTGGAGCCGCAACACCGAAGCCCACGCGGCCAGCCACCGCCTCCAAGGCTCCGAAGAAGACGTCGTCGACCGCTACCCCGGCGCCGAGCAAGCAGATACCCGCGCGGGTACTGAACACCTTGGCACTGGTGGATGCCGGTCGATGGCCGGAGGCCGCGAATGCGCCCGGGACGCGCGGCGGCGACACCTTCCGCAACAACGAGCGCAACCTTCCGGTCAAAGACTCCAGCGGGCGTCGGATCACGTACCGGGAGTGGGACGTGAATCCGAAGCAGCGAGGCCGCGGCCGCGACGCCGAACGCATCGTGACCAGCAGCGACGGTTCAGCCTGGTACACCAAGGACCATTACAAGAGCTTCATCCTGATCAGAGGACCGGCCGCATGAACCTCGAATTTCCCCCCGGCGCCTTGACCGGCCCCGGCCCGGCTACCGTTCTGGCAGTCGGATCGATCAGCACCTACCGGACCGGTGCCGTCGCCCGGCGACTTCCCGGCGCCAAAATGGCGACCATGCCAGGGATGTACGAGGCATTTGCCTCCGCGTGGGACTTCCCGTCGCACTTCGGCGCCAATAAGGACGCGTTCGACGATTCCATTCGCGATCTACCGACAGGCATGCACACGCCGACCGGCGCGGTCGCAACCGGCTACCTCACCGTGATCGAAGCCGCTGACAAGTTCCTCGCGGCGGCGAATGCCGATGATTTCGCATGGTTCGCGACATCGGTCGACTTTTGGCGCGAGCACTACCGCAGTGAGCAACTGGGGTTCGGGCTTGTTTTGCTTGCTGACTCGACAACGGCGGGTGATCTCGTCGCCCGACGATGGGAGGCCGCTGACGCGCCCCTCTTGCGGCTACGGCAAGATTGACGCATGCGCCTGGCGACGTGGAACGTGAACTCGATCCGCGCCCGATCCGAGCAGGTCGTGGCATGGATGAATCGGCACGCTATCGACGTGCTGGCAATGCAGGAAACTAAGTGCACCAACGACGAGTTCCCGGTGATGAGTTTCATCGCGCACGGATACGACGTCGCCTTCCACGGGACCAGCGGCTACAACGGCGTCGCCATTGCTTCACGTCTCGGAGTGCACGAGGTTCACAACGGCTTCGACGGTGAGCCGACCTACAACGGCGAGATACAGGCGCGCGCCATGTCGGCGACGTGCGGCGGGGTGCGAGTTTGGAGCCTGTACGTGCCCAACGGCCGTGAGCCCGGGCACCCGCATCTGCAGTACAAGCTCGATTGGCTGGGTGCCCTCGCGGATGTGACCAGTCTGGAACTGACGCACGATCCCGCAGCGCAGATTGCCCTGCTCGGTGACTGGAACGTGGCACCCACGGATGAGGATGTGTGGGATCCGGAGTACTTCCAGGGTCGCACTCATACGAGTGAGATAGAACGTGCCGCCTTCACGAAGTTCATCGACCATGGATTCGTCGACAGCGCGGCCCCGTACACGCCGGGCCCAAGGACGTTCACGTTCTGGGACTACCAAGCCGGTCGGTTTGCCCGCAACGAGGGCATGCGCATCGATTTCGGTTTGTGCTCACCAGCATTGAACAACCGCATACACGACGCCTTCATTGATCGAGAAGTTCGCGCCACCCAGGGTGCCAGCGACCATGCGCCCGTCGTCTTCGACGTCAGCGCCCTCACCTTGTAAGCGAGTTTCACTAGGCGGGTGCCATTGCCACCATGCCGGGATGACTGTCCAAAAAGTGTCTGGTAAACGAGCAGATCGGCCGCACTTTGAGGTTGTTCTCTCGCATGTACGACATTGCGCTGCCCGTCAGTCGGGTCGCAAGTCCGTGTCCGCTGTATTCGTCGTAGAGAACGGTATGCAGGATGGTGACCACATCTCCCTGCGGACCCTTGTCGATGCGATAACCGAGGACACCGACGAGATCGCCAGCCACCCAGAGTTCGAACCGCTCACGGTCAGGGTTGTGCGAGACCTGAGATATCTGTTGCAGCAGCGAACGCGCCGATTGCGTCGGCTGAGCATGACGGTGCTTCCGGTACATATAGCCTCCTGTGACTCGCATCACAAGCCTATGGTTGGACAAATAGAGATGCAAGTCACATCAGTCACATGCGCATCACGATATGCCTTCGATCCGGCACCTGAGTAGGGTGGTGAGCGCCCCATCCGCGGGCGCAAATTTCATACGCGGGGGCTCCCACGAAACCGGGGGCTGAGATGACGACAGGCGGTCGTCGACCGCCTGAACCTGTCCGGATAATGCCGGCGTAGGGAGAAAAGTCATGGCCGACATGTCGAAAAAAACTGTTACCTGTGGACCCATCCAAGGCTCCACCAAGCACTATCTCGACGTCGACGGCATGGCCGTCCCGCAGCGTCGCGTCAACCTCACCAATGGTGATCACCTCGACCTTTACGACACCTCCGGCCCCTACACCGATAATTCGGCAACCATCGATCTGGATGCCGGTTTAGCAAAAACCCGTGACCACTGGGTTCGTCCAGAACCGGTGCTGATTCCGGCCAACCCCGAACGTGGGACAGCCGCACACACCGCATCAACACAGTTGGCGTGGGCCCGCGAAGGCATCGTCACCCCGGAGATGAAGTTCATCGCCGCGCGCGAAGGCGTCGACCCCGAGCTGGTCCGCAGCGAGGTCGCCCGAGGTCGGGCAGTGATTCCGGCCAACCATCGGCACCCCGAATCCGAGCCGATGATCATCGGCAAGGCCTTCGCGGTCAAGGTGAACGCCAACATCGGCAACTCGGCAGTCACCTCGTCGATCGCCGAAGAGGTGGAAAAGATGGTGTGGGCGGCCCGCTGGGGCGCGGACACCATCATGGACCTCTCAACCGGCAAAGACATCCACCTCACGCGCGAGTGGATCATGCGGAACTCACCGGTTCCCGTCGGCACAGTCCCGATCTACCAGGCGCTCGAGAAGGTCAACGGCGATCCCACCAAGCTGACGTGGGAACTATATCGCGACACCGTCATCGAGCAGGCCGAGCAGGGCGTCGACTACATGACCGTGCATGCTGGCGTGCTGCTGCGCTACGTGCCGCTCACCGCCAAGCGGGTCACTGGCATCGTCTCGCGCGGTGGGTCGATAATGGCGGCGTGGTGCCTGGCCCATCACACCGAGTCATTCCTCTACACGCACTTCGACGAACTGTGCGAGATCCTCGCCCGCTACGACATCACCTTCTCCCTCGGTGACGGTCTGCGTCCGGGGTCTATCGCCGACGCGAACGACGAGGCACAGTTCGCCGAACTCCGCACGCTCGGCGAACTGACGGCCATCGCGAAAGCGCACGGTGTGCAGGTAATGATCGAGGGCCCCGGTCACGTTCCGATGCACAAGATCGTCGAGAACGTCCGGCTCGAGGAAGAACTGTGCGACGAAGCGCCGTTCTACACCCTGGGTCCGCTCGCCACCGACATTGCGCCAGCGTACGACCACATCACCTCGGCGATCGGTGCGGCGATGATCGCCCAGGCGGGAACGGCGATGCTCTGCTACGTCACGCCGAAGGAGCACCTTGGCCTCCCGAACCGCGACGACGTGAAGGTCGGCGTTATTACCTACAAGATCGCTGCACACGCCGCCGACCTGGCGAAGCAGCATCCGCGGGCGCAAGAGCGCGACGATGCTCTCAGTAAGGCCCGCTTTGAATTCCGCTGGACCGACCAGTTCAACTTGTCTCTTGACCCCGACACCGCCCGCGAGTATCACGACGAGACGATGCCCGCCGAGCCGGCTAAAACCGCCCACTTCTGTTCGATGTGCGGACCCAAGTTCTGCTCAATGCGTATTTCCGCGGACGTCCGCACATACGCCGAGGAGCACGGATTGGTGACGCAAGACGATATCGACGCCCGCCTCGCCGAGGAGATGGCCGCAAAGTCGGCCGAGTTCACCGCCTCGGGCAACCGCGTTTACCTACCGATCGACGAGGCGGTGAGCACGCCGTGACGTACCCGTCGCTCCCGCTCGCTGCACCCGGCACCACCCCGGTGCGGGTGCTAACTGTCGCAGGCTCCGACTCCGGTGGCGGCGCGGGAATCCAAGCTGACCTGCGGACTTTCGCGATGCTCGGTCTACACGGATGTGTCGCCATTACAGCGGTGACCGTCCAGAACTCGACGGGTGTCACCGAGTTCGCCGAGATTGATCCGACGATCGTCGCCGCGCAGATGCGGTCGGTGGTTTCCGACATCGGCGTTTCGGCGGCCAAGACTGGCATGTTGGCTTCCGCGCCAATCATCACCGCGATCGCCGACGCGGCAGTCGACTTGGGTATCGGCCGTGATGGTGCGATACCGCTGGTCGTCGACCCGGTTTCGGCATCGATGCACGGAGATCCCCTGCTGGCCGCCGATGCCCTCGGGGCACTCACGACGCAGTTGTTTCCGCTTGCGACGGTCGTGACGCCCAACCTCGACGAGGTGCGACTGCTGACGGGGATCGACGTCGTCGACGATGCCACGCAGCGGGCGGCCGCCGTCGCACTGCACGCGATGGGTCCCCGCTGGGCGCTGGTGAAGGGCGGGCATCTGCGAGGTAGCGACCTCAGCCCGGATCTGCTGTACGACGGCACCGACTTCCATCAGTTTCCCGCCCCGCGGATCAACACCCCGCACGATCACGGGGCCGGCGACACTTTGGCCGCCGCTATCGTCGGAGCGCTCGGCCACGGCTACTCGGTACCGGATGCCGTTGCTTTCGCCAAACGCTGGGTCACGCGAGGCCTCGCTGCCGCCTACCCTTTGGGTGCAGGCCATGGCCCCGTCAACCCGCTCTGGCGCCTCGCCCCCTCAACCCCCTAACATCCCCCTTTTCTGTCACGATTCGACCAAGCCGTCACCAAACGTCTCGATCGGTGACGGTTTGGTCACCGGCACGACCGTCAGATGTGACAGGAAAGGGACGAAAACCCCGCGTAAATAGCACGCCGCCCGGATCATCTCGCGATGATCCGGGCGGCGTGCTTAGTTCTTAGCGTCTAGCCGTGGACGCGGTGGCGGTACTCAACCGGGCCGACGCCGTAACGCGTCTTGAAACGGTTGCGGAAGGTCGCCACGGTCGGGAAGCCCGACGAGAATGCGATGCTGCTGATCGAAGCCATCGGGCTCTGGACCAACATTTCGTGTGCGGTCTGCAGGCGACGATCGGCGATGCGGCTGGCCAGCGAGTTGTCGCAGCTTTCGAAGTAGCGGTACAGTTGACGGCGCGACAGGTGCAGGTGCTCTGCGATCACGTCGGGCGAGAAGCTCGAATCCCGGTGGTGACGGTCGATCAGATCTGCTGCGGCTTCCTGAACAAACAGCGCGTTGTCTTCCATCGCCGCTGGCGAACCCTCGAGCTCCGACAAGGCGGCGACAAGAAGGTCGACGGCGGCCTGCTCGGAAACGTTTGCTGCTGCCGACGTCGACTTGAGGGCCGAAGTCTCGGCGGCAAAGCGACGGACGAAGACTGCAGCCGCCCGTGCGAGCGGAGTGTTGGCGGCGACGGGACGCTGGAGGCGTTCGGCGACATGGCGGTGCTTGCCGAGTCGGCTGAACGGGATCAGCATGCCCGAGGGGTCGGAGACCGCCGTCGAGACAATGCTGTACGGGGCAGCATTGTTGACGAACACCAGGTCACCGGGGCCGTAGGTGGACTCCCGGCCACCCTGACGAATGATGGACTGGCCACGCATGCCGCTCACGCTCACCAGGAGCGCGTCGGAGGGATCCATTCGGACGCGAGCCGCAGTGCGTTCCAGAACCATTGCTGGCTGGAGCGCACAGTAGGTGGCGATCGACGACAAGCCCGCCGCGAAACGCATTGCGTGGAATGAATCCGGCTCGGCGACGCGGACGTCAACCGTCGGAGAGTAAGTGGTGGTTCCCGCAGATCCGGTGAACCGGTCGGGACGAAGCCGGGTGGGGGCGTTTCCAACTCCGAGTCGAGCTTCCCACTCCGCGACTGCGCGCGGGGTGAGTCGCGTTGCCAGAGGCGCGCGACTAGCAGCAGAGGAGGCGACGGGACGTGCTTTGGGCATGGTTGTAACAGGGGACATAAAAGACCTTCTACGCATGGGGGACATGACGAGATGGGCCTGGCTTTGGGAGGGAGCCTTGCGTTCTCATCTGACATCCTGACACACCAAATGCCGCTCTGTCGAACGATTCACAACAAACCTTCATAGTTCGATTGGGTCACACTTATCTCGTTGGACCACAATCGCGGGTCACCAAGATGCACGCTCTCGAAATGCCCCCCGACGTGCCGGAAGTACCGGTAGGGCGCGCAAATCAGCCCCGATCCACGCGGTACTGTGCATAAATAGCGCGGAGACCCCGCCCAAATTTTTCCTCCGAGGAGAGCCTGTGACTCAGCCGCCGAACGACGGCACCGCGAATACGCCAACGGGCGATCCGCAGTACCCGGCCGAGTATTCCGCCGTCCCCGCCGGACAAGCCGCCTACTCGGGCTACACGACAGGCAACCCTGCGCCGCAGATGTATGCGCAGCAGTCCCAGACATCGAACTCCCCCGAGGGCGACGATTCGGAAACAACCGCCACTGCCGTCGCCGCCGAGACCGCTGCGGTTCGTCGATGGCGAATCATCACGACGATCGCCTGCGCAGCGGCTGCTCTGGTCATCGTCAGTTTCTTCGCGATCGACGCGCTGCGCCCAGCTAAAGCCAGTACACCAGTCACCGAGACCATGACGACGACCACCACCGAGGTCTCCTCCGACCCCACCACGCTGACGAAAACCTCCACGGTCACCAAGTCGCAAACGCAAACCGAACGGAACACCGCCACGGTTACCGACACGGTCACCAATACGCAGACCGAAACCAGGACTAAAACGGTCGAGGTTCCGGGACCCACCGTGACAGAGACTGTCGCACCTTCCGAGTAGGCCTGCCATCACAAAGCCGCCGGGTGAATCTCATTGATTCGCCCGGCGGCTTTGTTAGTTGTTTCCGATACCGAAACTGGCTATGAAACCCAGTTGACGTTGAACGGGTAAAGGTTGTCGGCTGGCTCACCGCGGCGGGCGCAGTCCTGAACCTTGATCGCGGCCATGATCTGCAGAACGAACAGATAGATCGAGATACCGAAGATCACCAACGAAAACAGGAGGCTGACAGCCGGCGACAGCGAACCGCCCCCGACAAGGACGATGAGCATCATGATGACCCATGCACCGAACCCGACCAACGTACGAAGGATCTGGAAGTTGAGGTTCGCGGCCGCGTAACTGCGCGTAATCGCCGGAACCTTGTCCTTATCCATGAAGTAGAAGATCACTGCGGGGAGCCAAGAGAAGAAGGCTGACAGCCAGAAGTTGATCGACAGGTTGGTCGTCACGTCGCCGTTCTGACCGAAGGCCTGCTGGTAGCCCGGCTGGCCGTACTGTTGCTGACCGTACTGCGGTTGGCCCGGCTGACTCGGCTGGCCGTACTGCGGTTGGCCTGGCTGACTCGGCTGGCCGTACTGCGGTTGGCCTGGCTGGCCCGGCTGACCGTACTGCGGCTGACCGTACTGCGGTTGACCTGGCTGACCGTACTGCGGTTGACCTGGCTGGCCCGGCTGACCGTACTGCGGCTGACCCGGCTGCCCGCCGTCGCCGTTCTGGCCGGGAATTGGTGCGTTCATGAAACCCCTCGTTTGCCTGTAGCGGACTCGCGGAAGTGCTGTCGACTTGCGGTCCACCCTATGGTGGCTTTGCTTGTCAGACAACGATCTTGCGACGAATAGCTGACCCTTCGACGTCTCGCTCTAGCCCAGCTTTCGCAACTTCGGCACCACATCGGCGGTGAACGCCTCCAGGAACCGCCGCTGATCGTGTCCGGGGTTGTGGAACACCAGGTGGTTGAGGCCGGCATCGATGTACGTCTTGATCTGCTCGACGGCATCGTCGGCGTCCGAAGCCACGATCCACCGCTTCGCGACCTGCTCGATCGGCAGTTCGTCGGCGAGTCGTTCCATCTCCACCGACGAGTTCACCGAGTGCTTCTGTTCCGGCGTTAACGACAGCGGTGCCCAGAATCGGGTGTTCTCGAGGGCCTTCTGCGGGTCGGGGTCGTAGGAGATCTTGATTTCGATCATCCGGTCGATGTCGTCGAACTGGCGCTCAGCCTTCTCCGCACCTTCCTTGACGGCCGGGATCAGCTTCTCCGTGTAGAGGTCCATGCCCTTGCCCGAGGTGCAGATGAAGCCGTCACCGGCACGACCGGCGTACCGCGCGACGACGGGACCGCCAGCAGCGATATAGACGGGTACTGGGTTGGCGGGAATGTCGTACATGTACGCGCCCTGGGTGCGGTAGTAGTCGCCCTCAAAGTCGACCTTCTCGCCGGTCCACAGTTCACGCATGAGGCGGACGGACTCGCGCAGGCGCGCGAAGCGCTCCTTGAAGTCGGGCCATTCGCCGGTGAATCCCGTGGCGTACTCATTGAGAGCTTCGCCGGTGCCAACACCCAGCATTACGCGCTCGGGGTACAGGCAACTCAT
The DNA here is from genome assembly GCF_049647785.1 of Gordonia sp. (in: high G+C Gram-positive bacteria). GTDB lineage: Bacteria > Actinomycetota > Actinomycetes > Mycobacteriales > Mycobacteriaceae > Gordonia. Next base: position 192,008 of record NZ_JBARYI010000078.1, on the reverse strand, counting down.
GGTCGCGAAAGCCTGAGCCACGACAGCCGGGTTGTAGCGGAACGTCGGCGTCATCACCGACGTACCCATCTGGACGCGCTTGGTCCGCTCACCGACAGCAGCCATCCAGGCCAGCGAGAACGGTGCGTGACCGCCGTTGTGCCGCCACGGCTGAAAGTGATCGCTGACGGTCACCGAGTCGAGACCGAACTCCTCGGCCATCACCCCAACCTCCACGAGTTCGCGGGGGTCGAACTGTTCTGCTGATGCCTTGAGTCCGAGCTTCAACGGTGCTGCCATAAGTCTCTCTCCTCAGTACTGACGGGCGAGCCATAACGCATGTCGCGTGTGACTCGGTCCTCTACACTTCGTGATTCACCTTACGGTGGGCGTTTGCGCGAATGCTGCCCTGCTGACCACTGATTGGGCAAAACACGGTTCACCGCCAAGCGCGAGGGTCTGACCTGTTGCACAATGACTTCGACGTGTCGGCTTGGCACGCATTTGCCGCGCGCTCGGAAGAGGTCCCCGCACAGTGTCAATTCCGGTTGGTTCAAGTCGGGCCGACGCCCCGGCGGACGGGCACATCCCCGCCCAATATCTCCTGGGCGACGCCGCACCCGCACCACGAACCCTGTGCGACATCCTGGTGGCCACCGCCCGCCGGTATCCCGATGCACCGGCAATTGACGACGGTGATTCCATCGTCACGTATTCCGAACTCATTGCCATCATTCGACGCGTCGCCGGTCGTCTCGCCGATATTGGCGTCGGCCGCAGTGATCGCGTCGGCATTCGGATGCCGTCGGGCGATCAGAATTTGTACATCGCGATCCTGGCAACGCTGTATGCCGGTGCGGCCTATGTGCCCGTGGACGCCGATGATCCCGAGGAGCGGGCTCGCCTGGTGTTTGGTGAGGCCAATGTCGACGCCATCGTCGATGCCGATGGCGTGCACCGCCGAACCGACCGTGCGGCAGCATCCGCCAACGAACCGCTCCCCTCGTTGACGTCGTCGCCGGCCACCCTGTCCGACGACGCGTGGATCATCTTCACTTCCGGGTCTACCGGCAGACCCAAGGGCGTCGCCGTCACCCACCGCAATGCCGCAGCCTTCGTCGACGCCGAGGCCGCCCTGTTTCTGCAAGATGCGCCGCTCGGCCCCGGCGACCGCGTCCTCGCTGGCCTGTCGGTTGCCTTCGACGCCTCGTGCGAGGAAATGTGGCTCGCCTGGCGCAGTGGGGCGTGTCTGGTACCGGCGCCGCGGGCGCTGGTGCGGTCGGGCATGGATTTAGGTCCGTGGCTGGTCAAGCGCGATATCAATGTGGTTTCGACGGTCCCCACGTTGGCCGCGCTGTGGCCCGCCGAGGCGCTCGAAGCCGTCCGCCTACTGATTTTCGGCGGCGAAGCCTGCCCACCCGAATTGGCCGATCGCCTCGCCACCGACGACCGCGAACTGTGGAATACCTACGGACCCACCGAAGCGACCGTCGTCGCGTGCGCCGCCCAGATGCACCGCGGTGAGCCCGTCCGCATCGGGCTGCCCCTGATCGGTTGGGACCTCGCCGTCGTCGACGCCGATGCCCGACCCGTTGCCGTCGGCGAGTCCGGTGAACTGGTGATCGGCGGCGTTGGCCTCGCTCGCTACCTGGACCCGGTCAAGGACGCTGAAAAATACTCGGCAATGCCAACCCTGGGCTGGGACCGCGCGTACCGAAGTGGCGACATGGTCCGACTGCTTAACGAAGGCCTCGAATTTGTTGGTCGTGCCGACGACCAGGTGAAAATTGGTGGCCGACGCATCGAACTCGGCGAAATCGACAATGCCCTGCAAAACCTGCCCGGAGTCAGCGGCGCTGCAGCCACCGTCCGCAAAACCGCGAACGGAAATGCCCTTCTCGTCGGCTACCTGGCGTCGACCGACCCCAACTTCGACGTCGCCGCCGCCCAAGCCTCACTCCGCGAAGAGTTGCCCGCCGCCATGGTTCCCCGCCTGGTGCTGATGGACGAGCTCCCCACCCGCACGTCCGGCAAAGTCGACCGCGACGCACTGCCGTGGCCGGTGGCCGGGACCGATTCCTCCGACTCCGATGGTGATCTGACGCCAACCCAAGCCTGGCTCGCCGAACAGTGGACCGGTGTTCTCGGTGTCAGTATTGGCTCCCCCGCCGCCGACTTCTTTTCCGAAGGTGGCGGATCCCTGTCTGCCGCCCAACTGGTCACGGCCCTGCGCACCCGCTTCCCGGAAGTGACGGTCGCCGACCTCTACGACCATCCGCGGCTCGGTTCGCTCGCCGAACTCCTCGATTCTCGGGATCCGACCGCCGTCGCCGAAAAGCGCACGGTCCGCCCGGTTCCGCGCGCCACCGGCATCGCCCAGGCGATCGCTTCGGTTCCGCTCGCCACGCTGACCGGCATCGCGTGGATTACCTGGCTCGGGTTCGCCAACAACATCGGTCGCGCCGTCGCCGACAGCCTCGGCTATTCGGCGTCGTGGCTGGTGCACGTGAACTGGTGGTGGCTGGCTGTTGCGTTCCTGGTGTTCGTGACACCGTTCGGTCGGCTGATCATCGCGGCCGGCGGAGCCCGCATCCTGCTTGCTGGCGTTGGCGCGGGGACGTATCCGCGCGGCGGGTCGGTCCATGTTCGACTGTGGTTGTCCGAACGCCTCATGCAGGCCAGCGGCGCCTACAACCTGTCGGGTGCACCGTGGCTGCCGACGCTGGCACGCTCGCTCGGCGCGACGATCGGGCGCGGCGTCGACCTGCATTCGCTGCCGCCCGTCACCGGCCTCATGGATATCGGCGACGGTGCCGCCATCGAACCCGAAGTGGATCTGTCCGGCTGGTGGCTCGACGGCGACGACCTCATCATTGGGCGCGTCGACATCAAGCCGGGCGCGACGATCGGCGCCCGCTCGGTGCTGCTGCCCGGTGCTGTCGTGGGGCGCGACGCCATCATCGACCCCGGGTCGGCAGTCCGCGGGAAGGTAAAGGCGCGCCAGCGGTGGTCCGGTTCGCCGGCCGTCAAGGTCGCGAAAGCCACCGCCGAATGGCCGGAGCAGCGCCCTCCGCAACGCAAGTGGTGGGTGCCGGTTTACGCGGCGTCGGCCTTCCTGATTTCCGGCATCCCGTTGCTGTCGCTCGCCGTGGGCCTGGTCGTGATCGGCTTGTGGTCGCTGTCCGCCGAGACGATGGGCTCGGCCGCGTTGCGCGGGCTCGCCATGGCACCACTCGCAGCCCTCGCTGCGATGGCCACGTTCGCGCTCGTTGTTCTCCTTACGGTCCGTGTCCTGTCGATCGGGATGAAAGCCGGCGTCTACCCGGTTCGATCCCGCATCGGCTGGCAGGTGTGGGCCACCGAGCGCCTGATGGACTCGGCGCGCACCTATCTGTTCCCGATGTATGCCAGCCTGCTGACGCCATGGTGGTTCCGGGCCCTCGGCGCCAAGATTGGCAAGGGCACCGAGATCTCTACCGCCCTGGTGATCCCCAAATTCACGACGGTCGGTGACTATTCGTTCCTGGCCGACGACACGCTGATGGCGTCGTACGAACTCGGCGGGGGCTGGATGCGGGTCGGTGAAGCGAAGGTCGGCAAGCGCGCTTTCCTCGGTAACTCCGGGATGGTCGCACCGTCGCGCAAGCTCCCGAAAAACTCTCTTGTGGCCGTCCTGTCGTCAGCGCCGCTCAAATCGAAGAGTGGTTCCAGTTGGCTCGGTAGTCCCCCGGTTCGCTTGCGCCGCACCGCTTCCGAGACCGACACCACACGCACGTTTGCCCCTTCACGGCGCTTGCGTGCGGCACGCGGGGCCGTCGAAACACTGCGCATCATCGCGGTGATGGTGTCGTTCGGCATCGGCGTCGGCGTCCTGTTTGCGCTGCAGACGCTCGCCGTCGAATGGAATGCCCTGGTGGCTGCCCTGCTCGGCGGACTCATCTTGCTCACCGCAGGTGCCGTTGCCGGTGCCGTCGCGGCCGTAGCCAAATGGGTCGTTGTGGGTCGGATCCAGCCGTCCGAGCATCCGCTGTGGAGTTCGTTTGTCTGGCGTAACGAACTGTCCGATGCGTTCGTCGAAACCGTGGCCGCCCCCTGGTTCGCCAATGCCGCCGCTGGCACGCCGGTGCTAAACCTGTGGCTGCGGGCGCTCGGCGCCAAGATTGGCCGCGGCGTCTGGTGCGAGTCGTACTGGCTCCCCGAAGCCGACCTCGTAACTCTCGGCGACGGTGCCAATGTGCAGCGCGGATGCGTGGTCCAGACACATCTTTTCCATGACCGCGTGATGGCGATCGATGTCGTCGCCCTGGAAGCCGGTGCCACCCTCGGCCCGCATTGCGTTGCGCTGCCTGCGTCCGGTGTGGGTGAATCGGCGACGGTCGGACCGGCGTCGTTGGTGATGCGCGGCGACGTTGTCCCGGCCAATACGCGGTGGCAGGGCAATCCGATCGCGCCCTGGCCGCGCTGACCCCAGCGCAGTCTCCAACACAACTGTCGGCGGCGGTACCCTCGACGTCACCAGATCCCACGCTCAACGAAAGGCAGGCTGTGCCCGGCAAATTCGGGAAGACCGCATGGCACTCGCCTACGCTGAGCGCCGCCTCTCACGAACTCGACCCTTACCTACCGGGCAACGGCAACCTCGGCTATCGCGTCACCCGCTACGACCTCGCTCTCGACTACCGGGTCAATAGCAACCGACTCTCCGGGACAGCGACCGTGACTGCGACGTCGTACGAGCAGTTGCGGCGGGTGGGCCTCGACCTCGCATCGTCGATGCGGGTCGACAAAGTGACGGTTAACGGTCAACGCGTCCGGTTTGCGCACCGGTTGGGGAAACTGTCGATCACACCTGCCGCACCGATCCCGACGGGCAGCGCGATCACGATGGAAGTGCGATATAGCGGTACCCCGCGACCGGTCCGGAGCCCTTGGGGAAGCGTCGGCTGGGAGGAATTGGAAAACGGTTCACTGTGTGCCAATCAGCCGAACGGTGCGCCGTCGTGGTTCCCCTGCGACGACCATCCCGAAGCGAAGGCACCGTTCCGGATCGAGATCACCACCGACAGCCCGTATTACGCGCTTGCGAATGGTCGGCTGGTGAGTAAGCGTCGTCGTGCCGGGCAGACAACGTGGGTTTATGAGCAGCCCGAACCCATGTCGACCTATTTGGCAGCTATCCAGATCGGACAGTACGAGCGTCGCACCATGGTCGACGGACCTGTTCCGGTGCACGGACTGATGCCGCCCGCCCTGGAGAAGAATTTCGAGGCGAGCTTCGCTCGGCAACCGCAGATGGTCGCGGCGTTCACCGAAATGTTTGGCCCGTATCCGTTCCGCGAGTACACGTCGCTGGTTACCGAGGATGCCCTCGAGATTCCCCTTGAGTCACAGGGCTTTTCAACCTTTGGCGCGAACCATTGCGACGGCACCCTCAATCATGAGCGCCTCGTCGCACATGAGTTGGCGCACCAGTGGTTCGGGAACTCGGTCACCGTGGCGCGGTGGCAAGACATTTGGCTGCACGAAGGTTTTGCCTGCTACGCGGAGTGGCTCTGGAGTCAGCATTCCGGCGGCAAAACTGCCGACGAGTGGGCACACCATTACTACGCGAAGTTGGCCGCGGAGCCGGTTGCGGTGACGTTGGCCGATCCCGGGCCGAAGCAAATGTTTGACGACTGGGTGTACAAACGCGGTGCCATCACCTTGCACGCTTTGCGGTTGCGAATCGGCGACGGCGAGTTCTTTGCGCTGATTCGCCGCTGGACTGAGAAGTACGCCTACCGCTGTGTGACGACCGAGGATTTCATCGCCCTCGCCTCAACATTCACGACGACGTCGTTGAATGACATCTGGCAAGACTGGCTGTTCACCGCAAAGCTCCCCGCCTTCCCCACATAGGCCGCGCGAGCGCCCCGTCGTCCCTCCGGTCCTGTTCTCGCATGATGCGTGCATTCCCGCTGCATGTCCGACATAGTGCGGGAATGCACGCATCATGCGAGAACAGCAAGGTGCGGGAGCAGGAAGGCGCGGGGCGCGAGGTACGACGCCGCTACTGCGGCAACAGGCCCGACTCGCGAGCGTCGACCAAACGGGGAGCTTCGGCATCCTTCTCCGACAGCACGTACGTCAAGGGCAGGCCGTCTAGTCCCACGCGCGGCCAGTCAATACCGAGGGCCGGATCCATCGGGTTGATCCCGTGCTCGGCCCCCGGGTTGTAGCCCGTCGAGCACAGGTAGTTGACGACGGAACCGTCCTTCAGCGAGCAGAAGGCGTGGCCCAAACCTTCGGCGACGTAAACGGCTCGACGGTCCACGTCGTCGAGCAGGACCGCGTCCCATTCCCCAAACGTCGACGATCCGACGCGAATATCGACGATCACGTCGAGCACCGCGCCCGACGTGCAGGTGACGTACTTAGCTTGGCCGGGCGGAACGTCGGCAAAGTGGACGCCGCGGATCACGCCGGCGGCCGACACCGAGGTGTTGACCTGGGCCAGCGCGAACCGGTGCCCGATCGTTTCAGCAACGACGTCTGCCTTAAACGATTCGAGGAACTCGCCGCGGTCGTCGGCGAATCGAGTCGGGGTAAACACCCACGCCCCCGAAATCTTCAGCGGCCGTACGTCCATGCCCTATAACTCCCGTCCATGATCGAGCAGATCCAGCAGATATTGTCCGTACCCCGATTTCACCAATCGGGTAGCTGCCGAATGTAGTTGATCGTCGTCGAGGTAGCCGAGCCGCCACGCGATCTCTTCCGGGACCCCAATTTTCAGGCCCTGCCGCTGTTCGACGGTCCGGACAAAGTTGCCCGCGTCGAGGAGCGAGTCGAAGGTACCGGTATCGAGCCACGCGGTCCCGCGAGGCAGGACCGTCACGTGCAGCTTGCCCCGTCGCAGGTACTCGGCGTTGACGTCGGTGATTTCGTATTCGCCGCGCGCCGACGGTTTCAGTGAGGCCGCGATCTCGACCACATCGTTGTCGTAGAAGTAGAGCCCCGGCACCGCATACCGCGATTTCGGTTGCACCGGCTTCTCTTCCAACGACACCGCGTTGCCCGCCGAATCGAATTCGACGACGCCGTAGGCCGTCGGATCGGCGACCCGGTAGGCGAAGATCGCGCCGCCGTCGATGCCGTCGAAACCCTGAAGCTGCGAACCGAGGCCCGGCCCGTAGAAGATGTTGTCGCCGAGGACCAGCGCGACGGAATCATTGCCAATGTGGTCGGCACCCAGGACGAATGCCTGTGCCAATCCGTTGGGTTCGGTCTGTACGCGATAGCTCAGCGTCACCCCGAATTGCGAGCCGTCGCCCAGGAGGTTCTCGAAGGCGGCACGATCGGTTGGGGTGGTGATGATCAGGATGTCCCGGATACCCGCGAGCATGAGGGTCGACAGCGGGTAGTAGACCATCGGCTTGTCGTAGACGGGAACCAACTGCTTACTGACCCCCTGGGTGATGGGGTGCAACCGGCTGCCAGTGCCGCCGGCGAGGATGATTCCGCGCATGCGGTCAGCCTATCGGTATCCTCGGGCCAGTCAGAACTATTACTGTCTCAGGGTCAATACCGTCTCGAACCAACGTCTTCGGGTCGAACTCACTCGAATTAGCTGAGGAGCCATTCCATGCGGGTACTCGTGACCGGCGGTGCCGGGTTCATCGGGGCCAACTTTGTGCTGCGGACGCTCGCCACCCGTCCCGACGTGGAACTGACGGTCCTCGACAAATTCACCTACGCGGCCAACCCCGAGACGCTGCTGGCTGTGGCCGAGCGCGTGCACGTGGTGCGCGGTGATCTCGCGGACCCGGTGATTGTCGACGCGCTTGTCAAAGACGCGGACTTGGTGGTCAACTTTGCGGCCGAGTCCCACAACGACAACTCGCTCGCCGACCCGTCGGTGTTCATCCAAACCAATTTGGTGGGGACGTTCACGTTGCTTGAGGCGATCCGCAAGTACAACGTCCGCTTGCATCACATCAGCACCGACGAGGTGTACGGCGATCTGGAACTCGACGATCCAGCCCGCTTTACCGAGGAGACCGCGTACAATCCGTCGAGCCCGTATAGCGCCACCAAGGCTGGCAGCGACATGCTGGTGCGGGCCTGGGTCCGCTCGTTCGGGGTGGCGGCGACGATCTCGAACTGCTCCAACAATTACGGCCCGTACCAGCACTTGGAGAAGTTCATCCCGCGGCAGATCACCAACGTGCTGACCGGTGTGCGGCCGAAACTCTATGGCGATGGCCGCAATGTTCGCGACTGGATTCACGTCGATGATCACAACGACGCCGTGTGGACGATTGTGGATCGCGGCGCGATCGGTGAGACGTATCTGATCGGTGCCGACGGGGAGGTCGACAACCGGACAGTCGTCGAATCGATCTTGACCGCGCTGGGACAGCCCGCTGACGCTTTCGACTTTGTCACCGACCGCCCCGGGCACGACCGCCGCTACGCTATCGACTCGAGCCGGTTGCGGACCGAGTTGGGGTGGCAGCCGAAGTACACCAATTTCAGCTCGGGGCTGGCCGCGACCATCGATTGGTATCGCGATAATCGCAGTTGGTGGGCCGCCGCGAAGGCCGCCGTCGAAGCCGGTTATGCCCGCACCCAGCACGTCCTCGAATCCGGAGAATAAGAAGATGCGCGTTCTCGTCACCGGCGGAGCCGGCTACATCGGCTCCCACACCGTCTTGCAGTTGCTGGTGGCCAACCACAGCGTGCTGATCGCCGACGATTTCAGTAATGCCAAGCCCTCGGCGGTCACGCGATTAGAAGAGCTTGCCGGACAGTCGATTCCGGTGTGTCGCGTCGACCTCACCGATGAGGCCGCGACGCTCGCGCTGTTCGACGACGCTATCGCCGGCGGTCAGCCGATCGAGGCGGTGATTCACTTCGCCGGGTTCAAGGCGGTCGGCGAATCGGTGGCGAAGCCGTTGGCCTACTACCGCAACAATCTCGACACCACGTTCTCGGTACTGCGGGCGATGGATGTGCACGGGGTACGACAGTTCGTGTTTTCCTCGTCGGCGACGGTGTACGGGGAGAACCCGGTGCGCGAGCGTACCGAAGACATGCCGACCTACGCGACGAGTCCGTACGGCTGGACCAAGGTGATGGTGGAGCAGGTGCTGCGTGATTTGGCGGTCGCCGATGATTCCTGGCGCATCGCGTTGCTGCGGTACTTCAACCCGGTGGGCGCGCACGCCAGCGGCCGGATCGGTGAGGACCCCAGCGGTCTGCCGAACAACCTGATGCCGTTTGTCGCGCAGGTGGCGGTGGGGCGTCGCGAGAAGTTGGCGGTCTTCGGCGATGACTACGACACCGTCGATGGGACGGGCGTCCGCGACTACATCCACGTCGAAGATTTGGCGGCCGGGCATGTGGCCGCGCTCGAACGGATTGGCCTCCGCGACGACGCGCTGTCGGTGTGGAACCTGGGCAGCGGTCACCCCGAGTCGGTGCTGGAGGTCGTTGCCGCGTTTGCGCGGGCCAGCGGTCGCGAGATTCCGTACGAGGTGGTTCCTCGGCGTCCCGGCGATGTTGATGCCTATTGGGCCAACCCGTCCAAGGCCAACCGCGAATTGGGCTGGTCGGCGACTCGCACCATCGACGAGATGTGCGCTGATACGTGGCGTTGGCAGTCGCAGAACCCGAACGGGTACCCGGACTAGCCGCCGCCGGACTGGAGTGGGACCGACCCGTCGAGGTCGACGTCCTGCTCGACGATGGTGGCGTCGTTGTCGGCCGGGGTGCGCAAGACCTTCACCAGGACCGTCGCGACCACCACGATCGCGGTGTAAATGAAAAGCCACCCGATTGAGGCGAACACCAGTCCGAGGGCTCCGAAAGCAGCCCGCGACGATGCGAAGACCGTCGAATAGCCTAATTCGGTGAACGCAATGAACGCGGTCAGCGCGGCGCCGCAGAGAGCGCCGACGCACCAGAGATCGACCAGTGAAAACTGCTTCTTCATCAGGACCCGCGGCACCGCGACCCACGCCAGCGTCCAAATCACGAATGTGCTGACCAGGCCAAGGAACCCGCGAGGTACCGAATCGTCGTAGTAGACGGCCACCACAACCTGGGCCAGCACGGCAATCGCCAGAATCACGACAACGGCGAACCAACGCCACCAACCGCGCATCCCGGCGCTTCGGAAACCCCAAACTCCGACGTACATGCGATCGAGGGCACGCGCGAGTGAGGTCGCGGAAATCACCGTCATCAGGGCGCCGATGATGCCGAACGAGGTGTAGGTGGCGGTCGATTCGTCCGGCTTGATCATGTCGCTGAGGTCGAACATGCCCAAGAACTCGTCGAGTGCAGTCGCACCGACGCCGTGCAGCGCGGTCAGCAGTAGCATCACCGGCAGGACCGAGGTGAAGGCCTGCCCGGCGAGGGTCATCGCGCGGTCGCTGATGTTATTGACGGCGAGCGCCCGGACGATCCGGAATCCCAGCGCCACATATTTGCCAGCGCCTTCCGGCATGTTCGAGACGAGGGCCTTCAGTCGCCCGTCGAGCTTGGTCGAAACCATGCGCGAATCATGTCACCTCACGGGTGAGGCACCTGCAGCGGCGTCCGATCTGCCAGCGGTATTTCCTGTTCGGCGGGAACGATGGTCCCCGGTCCGGCGATCCGAGTCCGATTGGCGACCGTCACCACGACGGCACCGAGCACGGCCATCGCGATTCCGAAGATAAACATTTCCGTATAGGTAACCGATGGGAAGCGTTCGATGAGCCACGACATGATGGCTGGCGAGGCGAATCCGAGATAGGTCAACGCGTAGAACACCGCGGTGAGCCCGGCGAGGTCGTTGGGTCCGGCAATCCGCTGGACCTCCAGCAGGCACGAGATCAAGGCCATCCCGTAGCCGCACCCCAGGACAATGGCCGCGAACACCGCGAGGGGGACCGATGGATTCGCCACGACCGCAATCGACAACGCCATCCCGACGGCGACGAACGCCAACGCTGTCACCATGGCCCGCGTCGAACCGGGACGGTCGATGCGTTTACCGACACTCTGGATAAGGAAGCCGGCGGCCAGACCCGCCACGCAGCACAGGCCGGCGAACGCTATCGCCACGCCAGCAGTGTGTTCGGTCATCAGCGCTGGAATCACCGCGTAAGCCATGGCGCACGCACCGAACACCCACGGCGCAACCGGCCCGATGATCAGCCAGAAGCGCAGCTTCCGGGCCGACGGGATCTTCATCGCATCGGCGAAACTACCCGCTGACGTGCGACGGCGCGTCTCCGGGGTCCGCGCGATGGCCAAGAGCGAGGCGGCGGCGAAGACAATGGTGATCAGGTAGGCGAGTTGGCCCGGCCACGGCCCCCACTGGGCGAGCACTGCCGCCACGCCCGCGCCGATACCGAACCCGGCCGTCAAACTGAGCGCAGCGCGTCGAGCTCCCGCCGATGCCGAATCACCGGCTCTGTCGGAGAGTTCTTTGATCCACGTACCACCGACTGCCATCGCCAACCCCAGCGCGATGCCGCTGAGGACGCGGCCCGCCGCCAGCAGCGGCACCGAATGCTCGCCGATGGCGAGCAGCGTCGAGCCAATTGCCGCAATCACCGGAGACGGCAACATCAGCGGCCGGCGACCAAAGCGATCCGACAGTGGTCCGCCGATCAGGAGCGCTGGAACAATGCCCAGCACATACAGAAACAAGAGCACGTCGACGGCGACCGGTGACATGTGCGAGACGGTCCGGTACATCACCAGCAGAGGGGTGAACTCGTTTCCGCCCCACGCGGCGGTGAAGACCGCGAGACTGACCGCAGCCCAAGGGGCCTTCACGACAGCCCACCTTCGGTGCCGTGGACACTCGCCAAATGCGCAGCCAGGAGGTCCGCGAAACGGTCGGCGTCGGCTGCCGCGACCACGTCGGCGAGTTCGGCATGGTCGGTCAGGATCTGAGCGGTGACGGTCGGATCGTGGCGTAGTCGTGCGGCCGTCATTCGACGATGCCGCTCGCCGAGTGAGGTGTAGAAGTCGGCGAGCAACCCGTTGCGGCCCGCAGCCACGATCAGTTGGTGAAACTCCGCATCCAGCCGGGCGAACTCGGCGGCATCGGCGGCGTCGACGGCGCGGTGGCCGTCGAGCGACGTGCGCAGTTGGCCGGCCAGGTTCGCGATGGCCGTGGGATCCTGCGCGATCGCGCCGATCGCATGGGTTTCCAACAGGACACGCGCATCAAGCACGTCCCGCGCCTCGCGTTCGCCGATTGGGACGACCAGCGCGCCGCGTTTTGGGTACAGACGCATCCAACCTTCGGCCGCCAATCGGAGGAAGGCTTCGCGCACGGGCGTTCGACTGACCTCGCACCGAGTCGCGATGTCACCTTCGCTGATCATCTCCCCACCGGGAAGCTCGCAGGTCAGGATTAGTTCCTTAACCTCGTCGTACACCCGATCCGCTGATGAATACGTCATAGACACAAGTTGTACTGTACACCGTGTTGGGGTTGCACTTTCTCGCCGAACAGCGACGACCACCCATCCGCGGAATACGATTCATGAAGCTCGCCACTCTCTTCGCGTTTCGCCACGGCGAAGAGGCTCGGCGAGCAGAGTTACATGTGGACAGCGCCGTCCGCACGTTGATGACTAGCGACGAGCGCGACAGGTACCCCTGTCGCCGCTCGACCGGAGCCTGGAGGCAACCCCATGCAGATCTCGGATCAAGACATATTTCTGGCGCACGAGGGCGGCAAACTATCCGTCGAATTGCGTGCCCCGATCCAGACGCAGCGAGACCTGTCGATCATTTACACGCCGGGCGTTGCCCAGGTGTCCCGCGCCATCCATGCTGACCCCGAACTCGTCGACAAATACACGTGGACCGAACGTCTGGTGGCGGTCGTATCCGATGGCACCGCCGTCCTAGGATTGGGCAATATCGGGCCGCGAGCATCACTGCCAGTAATGGAAGGCAAGGCCGCTCTGTTCCGCAGCTTCGCAGGCCTCAATTCCATCCCTCTAGTTCTTGACACCACAGACCCCGACGAGATCGTCGAAACTCTGATCCGGTTGCGCCCCAGCTTCGGCGCAGTGAACCTGGAAGACATTTCGGCACCCCGCTGTTTCGAGATCGAGCAGCGAGTTATCGAGGCCCTCGACTGCCCCGTCATGCACGATGACCAGCACGGCACAGCGATTGTCGTACTGGCCGCATTGAAGGGCGCGGCGAAGTTTATGAAGCGGGATCTGGCGCCGCTGAAGGTCGTAATTTCGGGCGCCGGCGCTGCTGGCGTTGCATGCGCCAAGATCTTGAAGGCGGCCGGGATCGACGACATCGTCGTTCTCGACTCGAAGGGCGTCGTGTCCGCCGACCGCACCGACATGGTGGAGTACAAGAACGAACTCGCCCAATGGTCGAATCCCCGTGGCCTCAGCGGCGATATCGGTGAGGCTATGGCCGGTGCCGACGTCTTTATTGGCGTTTCGGCGGGCCTCGTCGACGAGAAGTACGTGGCATCGATGGCCGACGATGCGATCGTCTTCGCGATGTCGAATCCTGATCCGGAGATTCACCCGGACGTCGCGGCCAAGTACGCGGCCATCGTCGCGACGGGCCGTAGCGACTTCCCCAACCAGATCAACAATGTCCTCGCATTCCCCGGAGTCTTCGCTGGCGCGCTCGATGCTGGTGCCCGTCGGATCACCGAGGGCATGAAACTCGCTGCCGCCGACGCCATCCTCTCCGTTGTCGCCGACGACCTGGCCGCCGACTGCATCGTCCCCAGCCCGCTCGACGATCGCGTCGCCCCGGCAGTCGCGAAGGCCGTCGCCGACGCTGCCCGCGCCGAGGGAGTGACGAGCTAACCCACGCCGCCACAGGTCCGCGAAACCGCCCCTAGCACCCGTTTTGCTTGCAGGGCTGGCCACTCGGTACGATTGGCAGCGCTGTCGCGAGACGGCACGCCGCCTTAGCTCAGTCGGTAGAGCGATTCACTCGTAATGAATAGGTCAGGAGTTCGATTCTCCTAGGCGGCTCAAACAAAGCAGGTCTGGACCACGGTCCAGACCTGCTTTTCGTTTCGAGCTGAAGTCCCCTACGACCCCGTAACCCTTGAAGTAATCCGCGAAGCGCTCGACACATCCCGCGGCGAACGGCCCGTCGGCGCGGTAGTACTTCCGGCACCTGTCCGCGCGGTGCCCCGAGTCGATGTGTTCGTGGTGCGGGCACCGTAGGCATGATGGGCCCATGGAACTTCGCATCTTCACCGAACCTCAGCAGGGCGCCACCTACGACGTTCTTCTCGCCGTCGCACAAGCCACCGAGGAACTCGGCTTCGACGCGTTCTTTCGCTCCGATCACTACCTTGCGATGAACTCTGACGGCCTCCCCGGACCCACCGACGCCTGGCTGACGCTGGCGGCGCTCGCGACGGCAACCTCCCGGATCCGCCTTGGCACCCTGGTGACGTCGGCGACGTTCCGGCACCCGGGCCAACTCGCGATTCAGGCGGCGCAAGTCGACCACATGAGTGGCGGTCGGCTCGACTTCGGCCTCGGTGCTGGCTGGTTCGAGGAAGAGCATGCCGCCTACGGCATCCCGTTCCCGCCGCTGGGCGAACGCTTCGATCGACTTGGGGAAACCCTCGACATTGTCACCGGGTTGTGGGCGACCCCGGCGGGAGAAACGTTCGACTACGCAGGAAAGTACTTGCAGATCACGAACTCGCCGGGACTACCCAAGCCCGTCCAACGGCCTCGTCCGCCGATCATCATTGGCGGTGGCGGACCCGTGCGCACACCACGGCTGGCAGCCAAGTACGCCGACGAGTTCAACGTGCCGTTCTCGCCCGTTGAGAAAGTCACCGACATGTATCAGCGCGTCGATGCCGCGTGCGAGCGTATCGGCCGCAACCGCGACGAGATCGTCAACTCCGCCGCCCTCGTCTTGTGCTGTGGGCGCACGGAAGTCGAGTTCACCAAGCGTGCGGCCGCGATCGGTCGCGAGCCGGCAGAACTTCGCGCGAATGGCGCAGCGGGCACCGTAGACGAGGTCGCTGCGGCCATCAGCCGCTATCGCGAGGTAGGAGCCAGCCGCATCTATCTGCAGGTTCTCGACCTCGCCGACCTCGAGCACCTCGCGCTCGTCGCCGAGCACGTGGCCCCGCAACTCGGGTAACCGCCCGCCGTCCCTTCTCGCATGATGCGAGAAGGGAAAAAGGTCTTGGCTCCGGGGTCGCGGCCGGCGGGATTATCCTTGGAAGCGCGTGGGTCGGCAGTTGCTCTGCACTCCACCGAGGTAGACCGATCCCGCAGGAGGCTCACGATGTCGTCACCCACCCAGCCAGCCGCCGACCGGATGCCCGCACTGTTCCTCAGCCACGGGGCTCCACCACTGGTCGACGATAAGCGCTGGGTTACCGAACTGAAGGCGCTGGCCGCCAACCTCCCTCGACCAAAGCAAATCCTCATCGTCTCCGCACACTGGGAAGCGGCTCCGCTCACGGTCGGTGCGACCGATTCCCGAGTCCCACTGACCTACGACTTCTGGGGTTTCCCTGATCGCTATTACGCGACCACCTACGACGCCCCCGGAGCCGTCGAGCTGGCCGATCGGGTCGGTGCACTGATGCCCGCGACCGAGCCGGTCCGTCACGACCACGAACGACGCCTGGACCATGGTGCCTACGTGCCGCTGACCGTCATGTATCCCGAGGCGGACATTCCGACCCTCCAAGTGTCGATGCCAACGCTAGATCCACAGCACCTGTTGAGCCTCGGGCAGCGACTAGCGCCCCTTCGCGATGAAGGTGTCCTGATCATCGGTTCCGGCTTCACGACCCACGGGTTGCCGTACCTGACCGATCCCACCCCCGATGCCGTCCCACCCCAGTGGTCGGTGGAGTTCGATCACTGGGCACGCGAGCAATTCACCGCGGGCGACGTCGACGCGCTTCTCGATTTCACCAACCGAGCGCCGGGTATGCCGTACGCGCACCCGCGGACCGAGCACTTCGCTCCGCTGTTTGTGACTCTTGGCGCGGCATCGCATATCGGCGACGTTCCCGACCAGCCCATTGACGGGTTTTGGATGGGCTTGGCCAAGCGCAGCATTGTCGTAGCCTAGTCCGGTGTCGCATCTTCGCTGGTGCGTTCATCACGCGCCAGGCCGCTCTTTCAGAAGCTACGCAGATAGCTAGAGCAACCAACCAAGCCATAGCCCGACGCCGCACGCGGCGACCGACCCAACCAGCATTGCCACTCCGTAAATGAAGCCACGGCGCCCGCCAACGCGGATCGTCTCGACAGCAGCAGTCGAGAAGGTGGTGTAGCCGCCACAGAAGCCCGTCCCGACCACCACCTGCCATTCGCTCGCGGCCCCGCCGAACATAACTAAGCCTGCCACCAACCCGATGAGCAGCGAGCCCGTCACATTGATTGCAAAGGTGGGGCCGGGGAAGGCCGCTGGCCAGCGGCGCCGACTGAGATCGTCCACCAGGAAGCGAACCACCGCACCGAGCGCTCCCGCGAGGACCGTGAGGGCAAAAATCATTGGGCGGTCACCGTCCCGAGCGGTAGTACGCGTCGGGCAATACGCATTCCCAACCAGGCCAGCAGTACGCCAGCCACCACACTTACGACCGCATATCCGACCGCCATGCCGTAAAAGTGACCGCGGCCCAGCATGCTGATCTCCAACACGAAAGCGCTATACGTGGTGAGCGCTCCACAGAAGCCAGTGCCAACAGCCAATCTCACACCGCGCCGCACGCCAGCGTCGCTCCCCAACCGGGCCAACCCTTCGAGCAGCGCGCCGAGCACGAACGCGCCAGCGAGGTTCACGACGAAAGTTCCCCACGGCCACCCGCCGTCTACGGCAGGCCATGCCTTTTCGGCGACCCACCGAACCGACGTTCCGGCCAAGGCACCGACGAAGACCAATCCGACCGCCGAAAGTCGCGCCCACTGCCCCATCTGACTCCCAACGAAGCTCACTGCCGGACCACTGCGGAAAAGACTACGACGTGACGCCGACAATTCGCTGTTCCACACATATAGTTAGATCAAGTTTTCTACCAGGCCCAGGAGCATCAATGAACCACTTCATCGACAAGATCAAGCAGAAGGCGGAAGCGGTTTCCGCAGCCATCGACAACGAGTTGACGGTCCTTGAAGGTGCCGGTGGAGACGATCCGCTCGCCGAGGACACCGATACCGAGGGCACGGACATCGACGACGACCGCGCCGAGTCCGCGAACTAGCGCGTACTGCTTAGCCCCTCACCGGTGCGACAGTTGCCGACCAATTCGCACCACCATCGCGTCGACGGCGAACTTGGGTTTCACGTTCATTTCGAGCGCGTCGCGGCAATCCAGAACCGCTTCGACGCACCCCAATAGCTCCTCCGGACTCGCATGACGCGCCATCGGCCCCGTCAAATCTTGGGCTTTGTCCGGGTGCATCAAGGTCACTTGTGCCCCCATCGCCAACGACAGCCCGTCGCGGAACAACGCCGCCAAGTCGACGAGAGCGCGGTCAAGGACGTCACGCATCATGCGGGTGCGCCGCGACTTCTGTCGCTTCTCCAAATCTTTGACCGCACCTGCGGTTCCGCGCGGTGGTCGTGCGGTGCCTTTGCCTGTGCCGCCGGCACCGAGCGCCGTCATCAGCTCTTCGGTTTCCGCCGCGTCGCGTTCGGCGCTCAGTAGCGCTGCGGCTTCCGTAGCGGTGCGGACCAGGTCTTCAGCTGCCGCGTAGGCCGTCGAATCCCGGGTGGCGGCGCGCGCTAGCGACAGCGCCCTGTCGCGTTGCTCCCGCGAGGAGGCGTCTACCGCCAGCCGCCTGGCTCGTCCAACGTGTCCGCCAGACACCGACGCCGCCCACTCGGCACGGTCGACGTCGATACCGTCCCTGTCCACCAGGACCCTCGCAATGTCTGCGGCCAGTGGGGCGGTGAGCCCCACATGCCTGCACCGCGAACGCAGCGTGATCGAAATGTCTTCGGGTGCCACCGACGGCGCGCACAAGAGGAACAGGGTGCGGTCTGGCGGTTCTTCCACAGCCTTCAGGAGCGCATTTGCGCCCTGCTCGGTGAGCCGGTCCGCATCTTCGACCACCACGATCTGCCAGCGGCCCGTCGTCGGACGACGGGCAGCCAACTGCACGATGCTGCGGATCTGGGCGACGGAAATCGTCAAACCTTCCGGCACGATGTGCCGGACATCGCCGTGCGTGCCCGCCAGCACGGTCACACAGGCACGACATTCCCCGCACCCCACCTCGTCGACCGACTGGCACTGCAGAGCCGCTGCAAAGCAGGTCGCGGCCACTGACCGCCCGCTGCCGGGCGGCCCGGTGAACAACCAAGCGTGGGTCATGGTCTCGCGTGCCACCGGCTCCATGTCACCGGAGGGTTCGCCAGCGAACATCGAAACCGCACCGCCTTCAGCCTCACTGAGCCGAGAAGCTACGGCACGAGCCGATGTTGCTGCTGCCAACAACTCGTCGACCAGGGCTTGCTGGCCGATCATTCTGGCGAAGACATTAGTCACATCTGTCAGACTAAAGGCCAGTTCAGCAATCCCGCATCCCGCCGGGTGTTTAACAATTGCAAGCAGCCCGCTACTTTGGATGACATGGTCACACGACGGTCCGGCCTAGCTCGGGCAGCGCACACGCTGCGTTGGCTGGTGCACACGCCGTGGCCCGTCCTTGCGCTCGACATGCTCCGCGCCAACCTGCTCGGTGCGCTGTTCACCTTCGCCTTCCTCCGCTTCGGTATGCCGCAGGTCGACTCCATCTCCCTCAGTCAGTTCAACGCCCAGAACCAGGCGGCGTTCGGCCTGTACCTGGTGATCGCGATCATCATCGGTACCTACCTCACCATCCAACTCAGCATGCCGGTCCTGATCTGGCATCGGCGGCGCACCCGCCTCGACGACGAAGCCGCCCGCAGACGTGCCCTCAATCTGCCCACCCTGCTCACAGCGATCAACCTGGGATTGTGGGCCGTCGGCGGCATCTTGCTGTCCATAATCAACCTGCGCACGTCGGTGAAAGACTGCGTCATCGTCATCATCGCGAGCCTCATCGGCGCCCTTGTGACGGGCGTCCTCGGGTTTATGCAGACCGAGAAGGTGCTGCGGCCGATCACGGTGGCCGCGATGGCCAACGACCCCGATAATTCCAAGGCCCCCGGTATCGCCACCCGCATCACGGTGTTTTGGGTGACCTCGGTTGTCGTTCCGATGTTGATGATTGTGACTCTGATCGTCTTGCAGCACACGCACGTGATCGAGACCGATGCCCAGGGCTTGCAGCGCCCGATTCTGTGGCTGGCGACCGCGGCGATTGTGTTCGGATTGCTCGCAGTCTCACGGCTGGTTCGGTCGATCACCGACCCCGTGAAACAGTTGCGGGTCGCCCTGAGCCAGATCCGTGCAGGCAATCTGAATGTCGCCGTGAAGATTTACGACGGCAATGACCTCGGCCTTTTGCAAGCCGGGTTCAACGACATGGTGTCCGACCTTCGCGAGCGCCAGGATCTCCGCAACCTGTTTGGCCGTTACGTCGGCGAGGACGTGGCACGTCGTGCCATCGAGACCGGCACCGAGTTGGGTGGCGAAGAGCGCTATATCGGAGTGCTGTTTGTCGACATCGTCGGGTCGACGCGACTCGCCGTAAACCGCCCACCCCGCGAAGTCGTCGAATTGCTTAACGACTTCTTTGAGGTGGTCGTGGAAGTGGTGGGCAGGCACGGCGGGTTTGTCAATAAGTTCCAGGGCGATGCCGCCCTCGCAATTTTCGGTGCTCCCTTGGATCAGGACGACTTTGCCGGTGCCGCCCTGGCTGCGGCCCGCGACTTGCGCGTGGAACTCTCGCAGCGCCTCGGTGACGTCGACATGGGCATCGGGGTGTCGGCAGGTAAAGCTGTCGCTGGCCATATCGGCTCCGAACAGCGGCTTGAGTACACGGTGATTGGGGACCCGGTCAATGAGGCGGCCCGCCTGACCGAACTGGCGAAAGATGAAGCCACCCGCGTCCTTGGTTCGGCCCGCGCGGTGTTCTTGGCTAGCGATGCCGAATCCAAGCACTGGGATATCGGCGAGGGTGTAGAACTCCGCGGCCGTGGAATCGAGACCCTGCTGGCTCGCCCCGATCTGGACATCGCTGAACCCACCGGTTCCGTCGAACCCGCTTAGGCGAGGACGGTCGTGCCGTCTGCCGTCTGCCGTCTGCCGTTTTGCGGTGCGTTTACGGGCTGAACCCCCGCCGGATTTCCCCTTTTCTGTCACATCTGGGAGCCCAAAATCAGCCAGACCGTCGCCGATCGTGAAGATCGGTGACGGTCTGGCTGAATTGTGACGGAAAAGCGGAACGGCGCGGGAGCGCTCCCTGGGGCTAGTCCCAGGGGGCTTCGTCGGATGCGGCGTTTGGGGCGGGATCCTTCTTTGCGGCAGTCGTCTTCTTTGCGGCAGTCGTCTTCGCCGCCGTCGTCTTTTTCGCCGTTGTCTTCTTTGCTGCCGTCTTTTTCGCGGTCGTCTTCTTCGCCGCGGTCTTCTTCGCTGTCGTCTTCTTCGCTGCAGTCTTTTTCGCTGCGGTCTTCTTGGCCGTCTTCTTTGCTGCCTTCTTGGCCGGACCGCGCGCGCGGCGATCGGCCAGGAGTTCCATTGCCCGTTCCGGCGTGATGGTGGCAACCTCGTCGCCCTTGCGGAGACTGGCGTTGGTTTCGCCGTCGGTCACGTACGGACCGAATCGGCCATCCTTGATCACCATCGGCGCTTCGGTGACCGAGTCGGGACCCAGCTCACGCAACGGCGGGGCGGCCGCAGCACGACCACGACGCTTCGGTTCGGAGTAAATCTTGAGGGCTTCCTCGAGCGTCACCGTAAACAGCTGATCTTCGCTGGTCAGCGACCGCGAATCCGTCCCCTTCTTCAGGTACGGACCATAGCGGCCATTCTGCGCGGTGATTTCCTCGTTGCTCTCCGGATCCACTCCGACGACGCGCGGCAACGACAGCAACTTCAATGCGTCTTCGAGCGTGACGGTCGAAATATCCATGCCCTTGAACAACGAGCCGGTTCGCGGTTTGGGGCCAGCCTTCTTCGCGACCTTCTTAGCAGTCTTCTTCGCCGTCTTCTTGGCGGTCGCGACGGTGCCTTCGCCGACCTCGTCGAGTGCGACCACCTCGTCGCCGGCCGGTACAGGCGATCCGACGGTTTCACCGCCGTCGCGTGGCGTGGGACCTGCCGGGATTGTCGGCACGGGTGCCGTACCGTCGTCGCCGTCATCTTCCGAGGGAAGCAACTCGGTCACATACGGACCGAATCGGCCTTCCTTCGCGACGATCTCGTGACCGGTTACCGGGTCGACGCCCAGAACGCGCCCTTCCTGCGGCGTGTCGAAGAGCTTTTCGGCAACTTCCAGCGTCAACTCATCGGGCGTCATATCTGCCGGCAGATTGGCGCGCTTCAGGTCGGGTTCGGCGTCCGGTCCTGCCACGTTGCGTTCCAAGTACGGGCCGTAGCGTCCCACGCGAACAAAAACGGGGCGGCCTTCGGAGTCGTCAAAGAGCTTGATCGAGTTGACGATTCGTGCGTCGATGCCCTCAAGGTTGACGTCGACGAGCTTCTTCAGACCACCGACGCGCGCCATGGCACCGGCGGCATCGTCGTTGTCGTCGACGGGTGCGTCGGTGTCGGTTCCGAAGTAAAACTCGCTGAGCCAGCGGGTGCGGTCGGCGTTGCCGGACGCAATCTGGTCGAGGTCATCTTCCAGCGATGCGGTGAAGTCATAGTCGACGAGACTGTTGAAGTAGCCCTCGAGCAAGCCGATGACCGCAAACGCGATCCACGACGGGACCAGCGCGCTGCCCTTCTTGATGACGTAGCCGCGGTCCTGAATGGTGCCGATGATCGACGCATACGTGGACGGACGACCAATCCCCAAGTCTTCGAGGGTCTTCACCAACGAAGCCTCGGTATAGCGGGCGGGCGGGTTGGTTGAGTGCCCGTCGGCAGTCAACGCGGCGGCCGTGAGCGCCTGACCTTCGCGGAGGTTCGGGAGACGGTTCTCCGCGTCGTCGGCTTGGCCGCCCGCCTGCGAGTCGACGGTCTCGACGTACGCGGACAGGAAACCGGGGAACGTGATGGTGCGGCCCGACGACGCGAACGTAACGTCTTCGCCGGTGGTGGCCTTGCCACCGATCCGCAAGCTCATGGTGGTGCCGCGCGCATCGGCCATCTGGGAGGCCACGGTGCGCTGCCAGATCAACTCGTAAAGGCGGAACTCGTCGGTGTTGAGCGCCGACGCCAACTGGCCCGGAGTGCGGAAGGTTTCACCCGAAGGGCGAATCGCCTCGTGCGCTTCCTGCGCGTTCTTGACCTTGCGCGTGTACTGGCGCGGAGTGGGATGGACAAACTCGTCGCCATACAGTTGGCGGGCCTGCGAGCGCGCCGCGTTGATCGCCGACTCGCTCAGCGTGGTCGAGTCGGTACGCATGTAGGTGATATAGCCGTTTTCGTACAGTCGCTGCGCGATGCGCATGGTGCGGTCGGAGGAGAACCGCAGTTTGCGCCCTGCTTCCTGCTGCAGCGTCGATGTCATGAACGGCGCATACGGCCGACGGGTGTACGGCTTCTCTTCTACCGAACGAACCGTCAGGGGCGCACCCTGCAGCGCAGCGGCCAAACCGGTGGCGCGCGCTTCGTCGAGGACGGTCAGACCGGCGGTCTTCTTCAGTTGGCCGTCGGCACCGAAGTCGCGGCCAGTGGCAACTCGGTCCTCACCAATATTGACCAACCGCGACGCGAACGTCCTCGGGGACGCTTCGGCACCGGCATCGAGCGTGGCGGCGATGTCCCAGTAGTCGGCCGACACGAACGCCATGCGTTCGCGTTCGCGTTCGACGATGATGCGGGTGGCAACGGACTGCACTCGGCCCGCCGACAACTTCGGCATGACCTTCTTCCACAGCACCGGTGACACTTCGTAGCCGTACAGACGGTCCAGGATGCGTCGGGTTTCCTGCGCATCGACCATCGGCATGTCGAGTTCGCGCGGATCCTCTGCGGCAGCACGGATCGCCGACTCGGTGATCTCGTGGAACACCATGCGCTTGACGGGAATCTTCGGCTTCAAGACCTCAAGTAGATGCCATGCGATGGCCTCCCCCTCGCGGTCACCGTCCGTTGCGAGGTAAAGCTCGTCGACGTCTTTCATCAACGACTTCAGCTCGGTGACCGTCGACTTCTTGTCTGCGGACACCACGTAGAGGGGCTCAAAGTTGTCGTCGACGTTGACGCCAAGGCGCGCCCAGGGCTGCCCCTTGTATTTGGCGGGCACGTCGGCGGCACCGCGAGGCAGGTCTCGGATATGCCCACGCGACGATTCGACAACGTAGTTGCCGCCGAGATAGCCCGCAATTTTGCGTGCTTTCGTCGGGGACTCCACGATGACGAGTCGCCGCACGGCGGAGGATGAGTTGTCGTTGGCGGCCACGGGTGCCCTTCGGTCAGGTAATTGCTGCTCGATGCCGTTGTACCTTATATAACGTGTCTTCTGCACGTCGCGCTGGATAGTTGCGTAGAGACGTAGGTCGCTTGTTCAGACCAATTTGTGCACCGCAAACTGCACAGTTCGACGCTACGCGGGCACTATTTGCCCCTACTGACCGGGCCAAATCCCCTCGGGCGCGCCGTCTGGGGCGATCCCAATATTCTCCAGCAGTCGGGTAATTCGCTTGTGACTGGAGATTCGTAGTCCGGGGCTGCCTCCGCGTGTCCCGACAAGAGTCGGCGCAATTCCCACGCGCATGAGCGACGTCGAGAGATTCGCATAGGTGTCGGGGGCACCCGGGTCGAGTCCGAGGCAGTAATGCGGCCCGTCTGGGCGGCCAGCGGCCAGCGTCCACAGGCGCAGCGCATGCGGTGTGGGAGTCCAGCCTTCGGGAACTGATTTGACCGCACCTGCGGTCCAGGCGCGGTGCAACGCAGTAATGCGGGGGTTCGCCTCCGTGCGAGCGATTGGGTGCCCCTCTTCGGAGGCGACGATCTCCGCTTCGAGACCAGCATCGACGATCTCTTGGCAGATCGCTTCGGCACGCCATTGATCTGCGACCACCACCGACACTCGGGCACCCCAGGAGGTATGCATCGACTGTCCTTGTGCCGCAAGCAATCCCGCGAGGTCGGCAATTGCCGGGTCCTCAATTTCCGCAGAAAACAGCGACATCTGGCTCACCTGACCATCGTACGAGACTCAGGTGACAGTTTGGTGTCGCGGGACGCGAACCACCGGGCCCAGAAATGACTAAACTCCCGGCCGCCAAAGCGGTCCGGGAGTTTAGTTGAAGTCTTTAATCGAACCCTGGCGGGCTCAGTGGAGACTTAGAGTGCGTGAACGCCGGTAGCCTGGGGACCCTTGGTGCCCTGGCCAACCTCGAACTCCACGCGCTGGTCCTCTTCGAGGGTACGGAAGCCGTTGCCCTGAATCTCGGAGTAGTGAACGAAGACATCAGCATCGCCATCGTCAGGCGCGATGAATCCGAAGCCTTTCTCCGCGTTGAACCACTTCACAGTTCCCTGTGCCATTTACTGCATTCCTTTACATTGCATTCACCCGGCGCGGCGGAGCCGCGACGGTGGTCTCTTGGGACCGCCGTACTTCAAACGAACCTCGCCGGGTGGCGATGGAACAAACTGCAGTACACCGATCGCCTGTGCTCCAACTTGTGGAGCATGCGACCTCCTCAAGCTAACCACGTTCCGGCCCGCAAAGACACCCTCATGGCCAAGGTTCTTTACCGGGAGCCGGATTTGGGCACAAAGTCCCTGCGTACGATGGCAGGTTAAGACACGTCGAAATAAGAACCGCGGGGCGCAAAACACTTATGGGGCAAGCCAATTACGGCCGCGATCTGCTCGGCCGCACCCTGGCGGGCGTATCCGAGGATGCGAGTCCACTCACACACTTGTCGGTGATCGATTCCAGGTCCGCCGATGTCACCGACTGGCCGGAGTGGGTGCACCCCGCCGTTCGCGATGCGTTCGTCGAACATGGCGTCCCCAAGCCGTGGCGCCACCAATCCGATGCGGCCACCTTCGCAAAGCGGGGGCAGCACGTCTGCATCTGCACCGGCACAGCGTCGGGTAAGTCACTGGCCTACCAACTTCCCGTCCTCACCACATTTGCCGAAGACCCCAACTCCACGGCGCTCTACCTGTCGCCCACCAAAGCGCTTGGCACCGACCAACTGCGGTCCATCGCACACTTAATTGCCGGTCGACCCGAGTTCAATCACCTCGCGCCGAGTTCGTACGACGGCGACACCGATTCCGAACTCCGGCAGTGGGCACGCATGCATTCCCGCTGGATCTTCACCAACCCCGACATGCTGCAAATCGGCATCACGTCCACGCATCCGCGGTGGCGCACGTTCTTCGCAAAGCTGAAGTACATCGTCGTAGACGAGTGTCATCACTACCGCGGTGTCTTCGGTTCGCACACCGCCCTGGTGCTGCAACGCACCCTGCGGATCGCCCGCAAGTACGGTGCCAATCCCGTCGTGATTGGTGCCAGCGCCACGGTTTCCAATCCCGCGCAGGCACTTTCCCGGCTCATCGGCGAGGACGTCGTCGCGGTAACCGAGGACGCTTCCCCACACGGGGCGCGGACCGTCGCCATGTGGGAGCCCGGC
Source organism: Gordonia sp. (in: high G+C Gram-positive bacteria) (assembly GCF_049647785.1). Classification (GTDB taxonomy): domain Bacteria; phylum Actinomycetota; class Actinomycetes; order Mycobacteriales; family Mycobacteriaceae; genus Gordonia. The sequence continues at coordinate 166,355 of NZ_JBARYI010000078.1, read as the reverse complement.
TTTCTCGACGAATCGGCCGGTGGCCAATTGGGCGAGAACGGCGCCCCGGTCCGACGTTCCGCGGGATCGGAGGCCGCTCGACTTCTCGCCGATTTCGTCATCGAAGGGGCCCGCACACTCTGTTTTGTCCGCAGTCGACGCGGAGTGGAGATTACCGCCGTCCGCGCGAAAGCCATCCTGGCCGACACGGCCCCCGATCTCGTCGACCGCGTGGCGGCCTATCGGGCCGGCTATCTAGCCGACGATCGCAGAAAGCTTGAGCAGGCCATCTCCGACGGAGAACTTCTCGGGGTGGCCACCACCAACGCACTCGAACTCGGCGTCGACATTTCCGGCCTCGACGCGGTGATCGTGGCCGGATACCCGGGCACCATTGCGTCGTTTTGGCAGCAGGCCGGTCGCGCGGGACGACGCGGCGAGGGGTCCATCGTGGTGATGGTGGCACGCGATGACCCGCTCGATACCTACCTCGTTCACCACCCGGCAACACTCCTGGAGCGATCGGTGGAGGCCACGGTCACCGACCCGACCAATCCGTATGTCCTTGGACCCCACATGCTGTGCGCGGCTATGGAGTTCCCCCTCACTCCGGAAGACGTGCGGGCATTTTCGGCCGAGGACGTCGTCGCGCAGCTCACGGCCGAGGGAATGCTCAAGCACCGCAAGGCTGGCTGGTACGTCGCCCCGGGAATCGACCCGCACGCCGACATCGACATTCGCGGCGGCATCGGCGGACAGGTGCTGATCGTCGACACCACCAGTTCCCGCCTGCTAGGCACGGTCGATACCGCCCGCGCGATGACGTCGGTATACCCGGGAGCGGTCTATCTCCATCAGGGTGAGAGCTTCGTGATCGACGAACTCGACCTCAACGATGGCCTCGCCCTGGCGCATCCGGAAGAACCGGATTGGACGACCTCGCCGCGCGAGGTCAGCCACGTCACCATTACCGAAATCGAGGTTGAGCGCCGATTTGGGCCGTTGACCGTGGCGCTGGCAAGGGTCGTTGTGACGGGCCAGGTGGTCGGCTTCCTCCGAAAGGCCATCACGGGCGAGATTCTCGATTCGGTCCCACTCGACCTCCCCGAGCACCGCCTCGAAACCCGCGCGGTGATGTACACGCTAACGCCGGAGTCGATGCTTAGCGCTGGCATTGGCCTTGATAAGTTCCCCGGCGCACTACACGCCGCCGAGCATGCGGCGATTGGCATGCTCGGACTGGTCGCCACCTGCGATCGCTGGGATATCGGTGGCCTATCGACCGCCAACCATCCCGGCACCGGCCTGCCTACCGTGTTCGTGTACGACGGCTATCCCGGCGGCGCAGGCTTCGCCGCCCGCGGTTACGAGGCCTTCGTGGAATGGATCGATGCCACCGATGTCGCCGTCTCCTCGTGCGGTTGCAGTTCGGGCTGCCCGTCATGCGTGCAGTCTCCGAAATGCGGCAACGGCAACGAACCACTCGACAAGGAACACGCCATCAAGCTCCTCCGTCTCATCGGCCAGCTGCATCACTAGCAAACCTCGTCGCCCTCGCCAGCCCCCGCGGCGATCTACACAATTTTGGGTCCCCTTTGTATGACTTCAATATATGAGGGACTGTTTTATGCTATGTCACCGCGAATGTATTTCGCCGCAATCGGCGCGCGCCTAGGCTTTCCCGCCGAGCATCACCTGAACGATCGAACCTTCGCTTAGCCCCTTTAACTGGCGCCAAAATCACGCTATGGTGCGGCCTAAATGCTTTCAGCGCTGCAGCGCATCAGCCCTGAACATCTCGTGAATTTCGAGACTCCGCGCATTGCGGTCCAATTTGCTTGTTGGTTCCCACCCACATCCAGTGCAGGATCTAATCCTCTGCAATACTGACACTATGAACAGGCCCCTTGCTAACTCGCGGACCGTTATCCGAAACTGCACCCTTTTCGACGGAACTGACAGAAAAACAGTCTCCGGCGCTGATGTTGTAATAGCGGGACCGGCAATTTCCGCGGTCTCGACCTCTCCCGTAGCCACCCAGCCCGAGGACACCATTATCGACGCTGGCGGTCGTTTTTTGATGCCCGGAATGAGCGACGCCCATGTTCATTTAATGGGTAATGCCAACAGCTACATGGACTTCATCATGGGTCCGACAGGCAGCCTTTACGTCAACACCCTTGCCGAGTCAAAGGCCATGCTGCACCGCGGATTCACCACGGTCCGAGACATGGGCGGCGACGTAGCCGCGGTCAAAACAGCGATCGACCGCGGCCAATTCGAAGGTCCGCGCATCTTCCCCAGCCAGGCGATGATTTCGCAGACTTCCGGCCATGCCGACTTCGCCTTCGTCTACGAGACCCCGCCAACTTTCGGTGGCGGACCGAGTCGTACCGAAGAAATCGGATTCACTCGAGTGGCTGATGGTTCGGCCAATGTTTTGACGGCAGTCCGTGAACAGTTGCGCAAGGGCGCAACGCAGATCAAATTGACCGTCGGAGGCGGAGCGGCCTCGATGTACGACCCACTCAACACCCTCCAGTACACGGCCGACGAGATCCGTGCCGCTGTGGAAGCCGCCTCCGACTACGGCACGTACGTGGCAACGCACGTCTACACCGTCGAAGGGATTCGCCGCGCCATTGATGCGGGAGTGCGTTCCATCGAGCACGGCCACCTCGCTGATGAAGACACGGTCGCGTTGATCGGGGAGAAGGGCATCTGGCTGTCGATGCAACCCTTCGCCGAGCACGACCACTCGTACCCGGATCCCGGACGCTCGGCGAAGAACGTTGAGATTTGCAATGGGACGGACGCCGTCTACGGCTGGGCTCGCAAGCACGGAGTAAAGACAGCGTGGGGCACCGACCTACTCTTGGAGCCCGAATCGGCACCGCGCCAGAGCGAAATGGCCGCGCGCCTCGGCGAGTTCTACACCAATATCGAGGCACTTCAGATGCTCACCTCGGTCAATGCTGAACTGTTTGAGATGGCTGGTCCACGCAATCCCTACGCGGCGCACAAACTCGGGGTGATTGCCGAGGATGCCTGGGCGGACATGTTGCTGTTCGACGGCGATCCGACCGCGGACCTATCAATTATCGGCAAGCCCGACGAGTACCTGAAGGTCATCATCAAGGATGGCGTTGTCGTAAAGAACGAGTTGTAACAACGATGACCGAACCGACCCCAGACTCCCCCATCTACGACCCGGCCGCCACCGACCAACTCTCCACCGTGCAATTCGCTGACGGCGGGGAGGTGTTACTTGATGCACAGGGTATCGGCGTCCGCGCTTCGTGGGGGCATATCTATGGACCCGTTGACTTGCGCGTCCGTCGCGGTGGACTCACTGTTCTCGTCGGTGCCGGTGGACGCGGGCGAACCGCTTTGTTGTTAACTCTCGCCGGCCGAATGAAGCCCACCTCGGGAACCTTAGATTCCTTCGGCCGAATCAATGATGCTCGCAATCTGTTTGCCAACTCCGCGCTTGGATTCATCGAGGAAGTCGACGGTATCGAGCAGACGATCCGCGTGCACGATGTGCTGACCGAACAGCTTCGCTGGACCGCCCCCTGGTACAAAATCGTCGGGCAATCGACCCAGGATGACCTGGAAAGAATGTGCCGACCGGTGTTCGGCCCGCTGACTTTGCCGTCGCTCGACGCATACGTCGAAGAACTCCCCGAACTTACCGCAGCACTATTCCGAATCGCTATGGCCAATATTCGCCGCCCGGAACTGCTGGTTGTCGGCGGGGTCGACAAACTTTCTGGCGATCGCAGCAGCAGAATCTTGCTGGATCGTCTCATCGCACTGGGACGAGAACAGACCGTCATCACCGCGGATATCAATGGTGTGCAACCGCAACCCGGAATCACGGACGTTATCGATGTCCCCAACTTGACCGACGACGAGTTCATTCGTCTCCAACGTGAGGACCAGATTCAATGAAGATGCTTGCCGCGTTTTCCCCAGGCAGCGACTTCAAGCGGTACTACCGCGGGCGAATGCCTCGCTTAGCCCTCGCTGTGATCATCTTGATGCCGCTCATGTATGGCGCCCTGTACCTTTGGGCATTCTGGAACCCATTCAATGCGGTTAACAAGATGCCAATTGCGCTGGTCAACATGGATGCTGGCGCCACCCTCAACGGGAAACCTCTTGCTGCGGGCGAACAGGTGGTGCAGGGCCTCGTCGACTCTAAACAGCTTGATCTACATGTGGTTTCCGAAGAAGAAGCCGCCAACGGTGTCGCGCACGGCAAGTACTACTTCTCCATCACGCTGCCGAAGGATTTCAGCGAAGCGGTCACTTCACCGACAACCGGCAACGCTCGATCGGCCCCGCTCATCTTCACCTACGACGACGCAAACAACTACCTTGCCTCCGTGCTGGGTGGCGACGCCGCACAGCAGGTCGTCACGCAGGTCTCAGCGCAGGTCGGTACGCAGACCTTCGACATCGTGTTCAAGGAAGTCGGCAGCATGCTGCCGCAGGTAACCAAGGCGACCGACGGAGCGAACGAACTCGCGGCCGGACTGGACACCGCCAATGCCGGAGCCAACGAACTGTCCGGTGCACTCGATGAGCTGTCCGGGGTCGTTATGCGGGTCACCGATCCCCTCCTCGCCGCGACGAGCGGTTCCGGGGGCCTGAGCCCGGCGGAGGTCCGCGCCACGGCCGAACGGGTCAACGCGAACGCGACGAGGCTCAACGAGATCGTGGGCGGAGCGGCGGCCACGCAATCACGCGCCTACAACGCACTCGACCAAGCCGTTTCCGCGATGGCCAACAGTCCGGACCCGGCGATGCGGGCCCTTGCTCGCACGTTGGCGCCAGCAAAGAATGTGCTGGGCAACGAGGGTCTTGGCCCGGAGGCAAATAACTCCGCGACGCAACTGCTCAATGACTCGCAGGCACTCACTGCGGCAATGAACACTCCCGGTAGCCAAATCCACTCGCTTCTCGGGCTCGCCGAGACCGACGGTCTACATTCGGACATCCAGTCGGCGCGCGGGGCCGCCAACGAGCTGAGTTCGGGTGCGAACCAACTGGCAGCAGGCACCACTCAGCTTGCTGCGGGTGCTCACGAACTCGCGGGTGGACTCGACGAAGCGAGCAAGGCGATCCCGAAGTGGACGCAGCAGCAGCAGGATGCGCTGGCCAAGACCTTGGCGCAGCCCGTGGTGCTGTCGGAGGAGTACAAGAACGAGGCGGGCACATTTGGTACCGGTTTCGCGCCGTTCTTCTTCTCGCTTGCACTCTTCGTCGGCGGAATCATCGCCTGGATGCTGTTCACACCGTTGCAGTCGCGGCCGATCGCCCAGGGCTTGAGTTCGGTGCGCGCCGTGCTGGCCTCGTATGCGCCGACACTCGCCGTCGGCATCTTGCAGGCCGCCATCCTGTACGGCGTCACGGTCTTAGCCGTCGGGCTTCGACCAGCACACATGCTGGGAACATTCCTATTCATGGTGGTGGTCGTCGCCGCATTCCTGGCGTTGATACAGATGTTCAACGCCTTATTCGGGCCAGCCGTGGGCCGCGTGGTCACATTGGCTTTCCTGATGATCCAATTGACGTCCGCCGGCGGCATTTATCCAGTTGAGACGACGACCAAACCCTTCCAATACATCCACTGGATTGATCCGATGACGTACACCGTCAACGGGCTGAGACAGATGATCATGGGCGGTGTTGACTACCGCTTCTGGGTGGCGCTCACCGTGCTACTGACAATCACCGTCGTCTTCTTGGGTGTCTCGGTGCTCGCCGCGAGACGGAACCGGCAGTACACCATGGACCGGCTCTACCCACCAGTCGAGGTGTGACCTGTACTAACCGGCAACCCTGTGCCGCTCACATTCAACAGATCGCTCACTTGAGAAATTAGGAGAGAAACATGGCCGATACTGATTCCGATCGCATGATGCTCAGCCCAGTCTTCAATCGAAGCGGGGAGGCGACGTCGCTGCCGCGTCACGAGCTCCCGGAAGACATGATGCTTCCCAGCACCGCCTACCAAATCGTCCACGACCAGGCGATGCTCGACGGAAACTCACGCCTCAACCTGGCGACTTTCGTCACGACGTACATGGACAAGGAAGCGCAGCTTCTGTACGCGCAGACCGCCGACAAGAACATGATCGACAAGGACGAATACCCGGCGACCGCGGCGATCGAAGATCGCTGCTGGCGGATCCTGGGCAACCTCTGGCACAACCCGGACGTTGAGCAAGCCATCGGCACGTCCACCATCGGTTCGTCTGAGGCCTGCATGCTGGGCGGCTTGGCGCTGAAGCGCCGCTGGCAACACCTACGCAAGTCGCAGGGCAAGTCGACGGAGAACCCGAACATTGTGCTCTCGACGGCCGTTCAGGTCTGCTGGGAGAAGTTCTGCAACTACTTCGAGGTGGAGCCCCGTTGGGTGCCGATCACCGAGGACCACCTGTTCCTCGACGGCCATGACCTGGAGAAGTACGTCGACGAGAACACCATTGGCGTGGTCGCGATCATGGGTCAGACATACACCGGCGCGTACGAGCCGGTGGCGGCGATTGCCGCGAAGCTCGACGAGATCCAGCGGGACACCGGTTTCGATGTCCACATCCACGTCGACGGTGCATCCGGTGCCATGATCGCGCCGTTCTGCCAGCCCGATCTGGAGTGGGACTTCCGCGTCGATCGAGTCGCCTCGATCAGCACCTCGGGTCACAAGTACGGCCTGGTGTACCCGGGCGTCGGCTGGATCGTCTGGCGAGACAAGGAGGCCTTGCCGGAAAGCATGATCTTCCACTGCGCGTACCTTGGCGGAGATATGCCGACCTTGGCGCTTAACTTCTCGCGCCCGGGCGCACAGGTGCTCATGCAGTACTACCAATTCCTGCGGTTGGGCCGTGAGGGTTACACGGCGGTTCAGCAGGGCTCGCTGGATGTGGCGCAGCGACTTTCGGCGGCGATCGCCGAGATGGGTCCGTTCGAGCTGGTCAGCAAGGGCGACACCATCCCGGTGTTCGCGTGGCGAATGAAGGCCGGTTACACCGAAAATTGGACCCTGTACGACCTTCAGGATCGTTTGCGGATGAAGGGCTGGCAAGTTCCCGCTTACCCGTTGGCTGACGACCTCGCGGCGACCACCGTGCAGCGCATCGTGGTCCGCGCCGGCTTGAGCCAGGATCTGGCCTCCGATTTGTTGGATGATCTGCGCGCCGAGGTTAAGTTCCTCGAGCAGCTCAGCGGCCCGATGCCACGCGAAGGCCAAACCGCAGCGTTCCACCACTAATCTGGATCCACTGTCCCGGACCCGCCGGTCGAGCGGGTCCGGGACATGTCCACCTATCCGAAAGGCATGCCATGAGCCTCGACGCCTCGGCTTCGGTTGGTCGTGCGCTGGCACCGACACCGACTAAGCAGGCCATTGGCTTCATGATCGGCTCGGCCCTGTTTGCTCTCGGGTCTGCCCCGGGTTTTGGGTCCTGGGCTGGGTCCTCGGCCGCCAATCTCTGCTTTTTCATCGGGGCGTGGTTCTTTACCGGCGCTGCACTGATCCAAATGGAGCTGAGTGGCCCGCGCACCGTTCCGGTCTCTTACGGATCCGGTGTGATGTTTACGGCCGCGTGGCTCGCTGCGTCGATCCAGTTCTTCGGAACCCTGTTGTTTAACGTCAGCACGGCAGCAGCGCTGGAAGTACACACGACTCACGGTGAGCAGCAGTTGGTGTGGAATCCAGATGCGGGTGGATCGGTGGCCTTCCTCATCAGCGGCTTCTTTGTGTTGCTGGCGTTCACGCGCTCGACCGACCGGATGTGGGCACCCAGCAGCGCGGACTGGTGGTCGGCGCAGATCAATTTCCTCGGCTGCGTAGCTTTCGGCGTTTCGGCGGTCGGATCGTTTGTGAGCAAGACCGGGACCACCGTCGATGCGACGCTCGCAAACATGGGAACGTTCATCGGTGCATTGTGCTTCTTTGCCGCATCGGCAATTGTCCTTGCCGCCGATGCACGGAAATCGGGAAGCAGCTCTTGAGCGAACCCCAACGTTGCGCCGTAAGAATTGTTCTGGAGCAAGATTCTTTGAATTCGTTTTCTAACGGATTCAGTCGTCTTGGCCTTCCCTCATTTGCCGGTAAATCATAAACACGGCACCGACGATAGGCAGAACCACGGTCAGGATGGTCCACCCAACTTTCTCGGGCGCACTCATCTGACGATCTCGGGCGACGAGAAATACGGCGAGGACAATCAGCACTACGTTCATCGCGGCGATGGGATAGAGGAGATCGACCCAATCGGGGAAGATCAGATATTGCCCATCCATCGGCCTACCTTATTTCAAGGTCAAGAAACTAGCAGACTTTCCGAAATCCGTTACTCGACGGATTCGATGGGGCCTGCCCGCGCGGAAGCGGTTGCGTCGCGGATCCCGAACCGTCCGAGCCGGACCGTCATCGAGACGGTCACCTGGACGTCGTCGCCGTCTTGGATACAGGCGGAAACTCGCAGCGCTCCCTCCTGGTCCGCCGCGAGTTCCCTCGCCACCTCGCACCCGCTTCTGCCCTCCAACAGTGCAGCTGATGCTCCGGCCAATGCTGACAAGTCGGCAACCGACTGCGCCCGATGCCGGGCGGCTACAGCGGTCCCAAAAAGTAGAACCGCCATCAGCAACACAGCTAACGTAGCAATAGTCGCCGCTCCCATAACGGTCGAAAAGCCCAAATTCCCATGATCAACTGACATTATGGGGCTCTTGTGCCGCAATCGCAGTCGCCGACACCTTGAGGATGGGCAGCAACGGCACCGGCGCGGAAACGGTGACCGCCACTCGTTCACCGTCGTTGCCGACCGCGATGTGTGCTCCCGCAGGCGCCACCGCCTCGCCAATTCGGCGGGCCGATTCATCGCCCGCTGCCGTCAGTCGCGCAACCTCGCGAGCGGCGTCGGTGCACCGAATTTGCGCCGAGACCCCCACCACCCCGCCGAGACCAATGAGCAGAAACGCCGCTATCGCCGCCAGCGCATACGCGGCTTCCACGGTGACCATTCCCGACTCGTCGCGACCCATACGCCGAATAGGCTCCAGATTCCGCCCGAGTCCACGCAACGCCATGCCTCATCCCGCTGTTGTGCTCAGCGCCTTGCCGATAATTCCGGTGAGCGCACTGAGCACCGAATCCCCGGTAACCACGGTGTACAGGAGGGCACCAAAAGCCGCCGCCGCAATGGTGCCGATCGCATACTCCATTAGTCTTAATTAATACCAAGGTATGATCCCTGACATGGGAAAACGTGCGTTGATCGTGGTCAGGTTGTCCCGCGTCACCGATGCGACCACCTCGCCGGAACGGCAGGAGCAGGCATGTCGCGAACTGTGCGAGCAGCGCGGCTATGACGTTGTCGACGTAGTCGAGGATCTTGACGTATCTGCCGGTGCGACAACACCGTTCACGCGCCCAAAGTTGGGTCCTTGGCTTGCCAATAGGCACAACGAGTTCGACGTCTTGGTCGTGTACCGGATGGATCGCTTGGTGCGCCGACTGCTCGACCTGGCTGACGTGATCCGGTGGGGGCAGGCGCATGACGTAGCGATCGTGTCGGCCACCGAGGCGTTCCTCGATCTCACGGCCCCGTTCGGCGACATCGTGGCCATGCTCGTGGCGAAGACGGCGGAAATGGAACTGGAAGCGATCTCGACTCGCAACGCCTCGGCGTCGCGCCACAACATCAGGTCGGGCAAGTGGCGAGGCGGGATCGCACCGTGGGGGTACGTGCCGGAGAAGGACGAGACCGGCGTGTGGCGACTTGTTCAGGACCCAGAGCAGGTGGCGATCATCCATGAGGTCGTCGAGAGAGTGCTGGCCGGGGAGCCGCTGCGTCCGATCGCAGCCGACCTCACTAAGCGGGGCGTGCTGACGCCCAAAGATCGTATGAGCCAGATCAAGGGGCGGGAGATTAAGCACTACGGTTGGGCCAGTGGACGGATGAAAGAGCAACTGACCTCCCGCACCCTGCTCGGACAGATCATCACTCGTGACCCGGTGGTTGATGCGAAGGGGCAATCGCAGCGAGACGCCAAGGGCCAGAGGATCTTAGGGCCGGAGTTCGTCGTCACCGGAGATGATGGCCGGCCGGTGGTGCGGGCGGAGCCGATCCTCACCCGGGAGATCTTCGATCGGGTCGGCGCAGCGCTGCGGTCGCGCGAGGTCGATCGCACGGCGACGACGACGTCGGGGTTGCTGCTCAAGGTGCTGTTCTGCGGTGTGTGCGGGCGCCCGGCGTACCGCTTGAAGGGCGGCCCGGGCCGCAAGCCGCGGTACCGGTGTGCCTACGCCCAGGACAAGAAGGGTACTGCTGGTGTTTCCGGGCCGTGCGACAACCGGAGCGTGCCGCTGGAGTGGGCAGACGACGAGGTAGAGGCGCATGTTCTTGACCGGGTCGGTTCGATGGAGCGGATGACGAGAATCTGGTTTTCCGGCAGTGACGCTCGCGGAGAGCTGGCCGAGATCGACGAGCTGCTCGGCGACCTAGTCGACCAGCTGGGCACGGGGGCCTTCAAGCGCGGAACGCCGCAGCGAAAGCGGCTGGACGCCCGCATAGCGGCGCTGACCGAACGGCAGGAATCATTGCGTGGCCAACCGATCGAGGCGTCAGGCTGGCGGTACGAAGGTACTGGCGAGACGGTGGCGGAATGGTGGAGCCGGGCCGACCAGGCGACCCGGACAGCGTGGCTCCGGGATTCGGGAGTGCGCGTGACGTGGCTTTCGCACACGGAGCACGGCCGTACGAAGGTCGACAAGTTCGAGATCATGATGGGCGCCGGGCCGGGCCTGGACGGTGGCGCGCTGCCCGGGCCGATCGCCGCGATGGCCGAGGCGCGCGCACTCGGCGGATGGGACGCCGATGGGTGGGCGTCCATTCCCGAAGCGTTGGCGGGCCGATACTGGCGCGACGGGGCCGATGCTGATGTGGTCGACGGACCGTAGACACTCCGATGTCCCCGATCGCTGTCCCAATCTCGGATCGGGACAGCAAAGTACCCTGTGACCTGCACAGATTCCGGAGGTGCCCCGGATCTCGCTTCGCGTGTTTGGGACAGCGAAGTGGTCTGTGACCTGCACAGATGCCCGGAGTGCTCCCGCTGTCCCCGATTCGACCGTCGGAAAATAGAGCGTTGAAAGACAGATGTTCGGACGAGACCCAACTTTCATACATGATGTGGGACAAGACTGCACGGATGGCTGCGATGACCAGCACGGACGCGCGCGCGTACGCGGGTGCATGTTCTTGATTGAGGACTGGGACAGAGTAGGACAGGCAACGCCCCACCCCCGGCGAACTGCGGTGATGCCACAGGCGGTCCCACTTTCTAACGAAGAAAGAAGTGGGACAACTGGGACGAGCATGGGACTATCGCTGCGCTCGTAGGCCCGCAGATCATAGCGGCCAGGGTGCTTGAAGGCGGAACCGGGGAACGGTAGGGTAGAAGGGTCCGGCGACGCCGGGCCGCACTCCTTCCCGGCGAGGTACGCCGGGTCCTCTCCGGCAGGGCACGCCGGACCCCCGCCAGGGTCACGGCGGCGGCGGCACCGAGCCGAGACGGCGGTGCGAAGCGGGGCTCTGGGCCGGCAGGCCTCCCGCGAAGTGACTGCCCACCACCACAGAAACCAACTGGTGCGCTTCTTCTTCTGGAAGGAGTGGGCGTCATGTCTGCTACCACTGCTGTTCCTCGGCTGTCCGTCACGACGAATGAGGCCGCTGAGGCCCTCGGGGTCGCTCCGAAAACTCTGCGCAACTGGCGCAATCGAGGCGCGGGCCCGCGCTATCGCCGTATCTCCCCGACGTTGGTCCTGTACCGCGTCGAGGATCTCAAATCTTTCCTGGCCGACGCCGGCTGACCTCCCCCTGCACAACCACAAACTCAATGGAAAAAGCGCCTGGGCTGCCAGGCCCAGTCGCTCTTCACTCTTCACGAAAGGAGTTGGCGGATGACTCGCCAACCACAGTCCGATGCTACCCGGGCGCGCTTGCAGTGCGCCAGCACCGAGATCGACACCAACAACACTCCGAAGGCTGACCGGGTCCGCTATCGGGCTTTCGTGTTCGTTCGCCACGCAGCGACGACCGACCGAGCCGATGAGATCAAGCTCCGCGCGGCCCTAGTATTCAGCGGTGCCGTGGACTGGCTCTTTGTCCGCCACGGCACCGGTACCGCCTGCGTCTCCTGCGTCGGTGCAGAAGAGCATCTGCAGGGAGCGTTCCGATTCAAGGACCGCCGCGACCTTCACGTCGTCGCAGCGATGCTCCCGCCCGGGTACCGCGTCGCGCCCCTCGTCGGCGGCCTCGCGTGGCGCAACTACAGCAAGTACCTGTCGCACGAGGGCTTCCACGAGGTCGTCGCATCGTTCGATTACGACGCGTTCGTGGCGCGGTGGACTCGCGCGCCGCGTGTGACTTTCAAGGACGTGAAGCGGCGTGTGTTCGAGGGCGAGCTGGCCCCGACCGATGTGGCGCGCGAATACCCCGACATCTACATGAAGCACCCGGGTTCCATCCGTACCGCGGCCGTCGAAGGCGAGCGGCTGCGGCGCGAGCTCGCAGACGAGGAATGGGCTCGTGACTACGCGCTCCCGCGCGTCCTGCAGGACCCGAGCGACGATACATGGGAAGACATCATCAATCGCACGATGTGGAACGGGAAGTCGCCCGAGGTCGTGTATCGGGTGATTACTGCTCACCCGGACGTGAGACGGGCTCTGCCGCCGAACGTATGGGCTCTCCGGTTCCGGCACATGTGACCGCTCCTGATCACGGTCCTACACCTATCGTCGCACCCCCGTCACCTCCGTGGTGGCGGGGGTGCGGTCTTTTCTGCGCCCACTGGCGCGCCGCTCGGCGGCCGCTCGACCCGACCGCTTCGACCCGCGTCGGGACGAAGTGGGCTAGCGCTGGTCGCTGGCTGGTACGGCGACCGACCAGTCACGGCCACGTCTGGGCGAATCCGGCCCGAGATGGCTAGCGCTGGATCAGAACCGGTCTCTCGACGAGCGTCCGGTGGTCATCGCTTGGCCCGAACGCGCCCGGTCCGGGCCAAGGTGGCTGCTGCTCGTACCGTCGGGTGACCGACGAGAGCCCGAATCGGGGCGTCGATGGTCGATCGACGTACCGAAACCATCCAGCAGCCGACGACAACCAATTTCGAGGCGTCGCTGGTCGGTCGACGTACCGATCAGAAGCCATACGGAGACCACTCAGGCCCGGTACGGGCCAGCGACGGTTCTTTCCGGGCGTGAATGGCCCGAGACGGCGCTCTCGGGGAGCCAGCGACGCCTTCTTCCTGGTCTGCTCCGGGCTACCTTGTCCCGAAGTGGTCGTTCGAGTGCACCAGCGAAAACCGACTTCCGAGCCTGTGTGGGCACACAGTGACCCGAAGGTAGGACCTCAACCGACCAATGATCGACCAGAATTACTGCAGCACAATAGTTTTCGACACTTGTTTGCTGGCGCGCGTCATTCGGCGACGGTATTCCGGCGGTGCCGAGGGCCGTGCCGGGTTCGCCCCTCCTCAACGCGTCGACAGCCACAGGCTCGCTCCACCACGTCGACCGTGACCAACTTGGCCCGGACCCCTGCCACCGTTCATCCAGCTTTGGGCCCGGCTGATCACGGGACTCCGCAGCGACCCTGGTAGCCCGAACGCCTTGGGTTCCGCAGCCGAACGGCTACCGAGTCGATCCCGCCTCAGCGGCGATCTCATGAGGCCGATTTTGGCGCATCCCTTCGGCGCAGGGTGTTCCTTGGTGCGGCACGGTCCTTTGGGCGCGGCGTGCGAGCGAAGCGAGTGCGCAGTGCCCTCCCCGGCCCGTCAGGGGGCGGGGCAACCCAGCTGTCGGCGCCAGAGCGGGACGAGCGAAACCTCGGCCTGCGTCACGGGCGCGCTGCGATCGACGGTCGTTGGTCGCCGTCGGGGATCACGGTCCACGCCCGCGCACCTCCGAGCGGTCGACATGTCGCGGGTCGAGGTGTCCTGCCATCGGCAGGCCAGCGAGGCGGCACGGGCTCAGGCGCAGCGCGGAGCGCGAGCACCCGCAGGGAGGGTGAATTGGGCCGAAGGCCCAAGAGGGAGGGGCGCAGCCACCTCCCTTTAGCAGGCACAAGTGATAGGAGGCCCGCGCAGCGGGCAGAGGTGTCACACACTTGTGCGTTTCTAGCCGCGCTGTTTCTCCCTATGCCGCTGAGGTAGAATCGACGACGAATCAGGTAGGGGAAAGAACCCCAGGAGCCACTTCGGTTCCACACTTGAGGCCCGTCCGGGTCGAGCCGATGCAGGTTCTAAGGGCATTCCAGGTCTCTCGCACAGCACCATTCTGCGAGGGAACCCGTGTCCGCAAAATCGACCATCATTCACGTCCGCGTCAAGGACGACGAGAAGACTGCCGTCGACGAGATCCAGGACTTTTACAACGCTAAGACCTCCTCGGCGGCGATCCGTCACGCGATCAAGCTGACGCACAACCACGTCAAGAAGCAGCGCGCCAAGGGCGAGGTCGGCAAGCCCGTCCGTGAGGAGCCCAGGAGCCGTCCTGTGCGGCCTCCGACCGCACGGTGGGCGTCGCTCCTGACCCAGAGCACCGCGTCGATCAACAAGCTCGGCAACAACGTCAACCAGTTAGCGCGGCACGCGAACAGCGGCGAGGCTGTCGCGATGCAGGCCGTCGTCGCGCAGCTTCACGACCTGGTGGCCGAGATCCAGGAGCAGGTCCATGAGCATTGTCAAGGCTGAGCCTGCGAGGGCGATCACCGGGCCGATCATGTACGTGATCGTGGGTAAAGTTCGGAAGCGCGATCAGGTCTTCCGCCCCGTCGCTTTCCGCTCCGACTTCACGATGCTGCCGCCCGGCATCGCTGCCGGCGAAGAGACGGCTCGCGTTGCCGAGGAAATGTTCGCACCGTACTCAAAACGGCGCCCTCGCAAAGGCATCCTGCTTACTCAGTCCTTCTCGCCCGACGAGTTCGACCGCAGCAACCCGGAGCACCAGCAGCGGGTCCTCGAACTGGCCTACGAGTTGGCGAAGCGTGTAGCACCGGGCGCACCGTGCGTGGTCGGCGTGCATGCGGACCGCAACCATCTTCACGCGCACATCTTCGTCCTGAATCACGACACACAGACCGTGCGGGCGCTCCGTAAGGGCTTCGTCTACGGCGACGTGAAATCGATCAACGACGAGCTAATGGCCGAGAACGGCCTGCTCGTCGCCGAGCCCGGCGAGGTGTCGAAGACCAAGGAGGGCGTCTGGCTTCGCCGCCGCGGCGTCGAGATCCCTGACCACACAGGTCTCGATCACCTCGACGTCACCGAAGAGAACTGGCAGGCATGGGTCCGGGACGAGGTCGACCGCGTCCTCGACGACGACAGCATCGACTCGATGGCGTCGTTCAAGAAGCGGATGCGCGCACGCGGCGTCGATGTGCGCTTCAAGAAGCCGAGCAAGACCAACCCGAAGCCCGCGCTGTCGTTCGCCGTCCTCGACGACGCCGGCCGTGTCCGGCGGTTCGAGTCGAGCGGTGGCAAGACCTACAAGATGTCGCGTGGCGGATCGATCTTCGGCACCGACTACACCTACCAAGCGATCGAGTCGTCGATCGTTGACCGACAGAAGGAGATTCAAGATGGGCAGGGCCGAGCGACAGAAGAAGTTGCGGGAGCAAGTGTCGAAGCCGTCGGGGGTGAACTTCGCAGCGACGCCGGTGCAGCCGCCGGAACCGGAACCAGAGCCTACGCCGGAGGAGGGGATGTCGCTGTCCCTGCGGCACCGACTGGAGGCGATGCGGGCATTCGACGATTCGCGGGCGGTGATGGGTTCGACCATGAGGGCGATCGCCAAGCGCCCGGCCGCCGCAAGGCGCCCGTCGTGGCTGGACGAGGAGATGGAGAAGATCAAGGCGAGCGAGCGGGCACGCCTCGCACGGTGGCGGGCGGCCGACTGAACGCATCGATCGAGCGGAAGGCCGCCCGGCACCGGACTCGGACCGACGAGTGGATCGACGACGTCGCCGAGCGCGTCGAGGACCGTCTCGACCGCGACGTTCAGGTCGCAGCGCGGCGGATCTCGCAGTCGCAGTCGCTCATGGAGGGGCTCGCCTGGCTGTTGGTCCTCTACGTGGAGCAGCGACAGCAGGCCGACGCCCTGCGGGCCTGGGCCACGGAGAAGCGCGACGCGATGGCCGCGCCGGTCGAGCGGCCGGCTGATGGGCCGCTGGCGTCGCTGTCCGACGATGCACTGAGGTTCCTGTCGACGCACGAGGAGGGTGCAGCCCGCGGCTACGAGCAGTTCGCTCAGGAGCGCTACGAGGCATACGCGGACCGGAAGCGGTCCGCGGGCGAGACCCCGCAGTCGATGGATGCGTACTACGGCACGGAGTGGGGCGACGCGGTGCGGGTGGTCCGTGGCGAGCAGTCGCACCTCGGATCGCTCCCGCGCCCCGCGACGGCGTTCCTACGTGAGCACGGTGAGCCGGCCGAATACCTGGTGTGGCGCGCGACGTACTTCCGGCCCGCCTCCACAGGCACCCCGCCGGACACGGCGCCAGCGGCGGTGCGGCAGGCCGCGGCCGGTGGCGTGCCGGAGTTCGCGGCGTACCTCGCGGCGACGGGGCGCATCGACGCATACGCGGAATTCGCAGCGGAGCAGTTCAAGCGGGTGCAAGCGCGGCGCGGGGTCATCGGCGAGTACTTGTTCTACAGCGAGTCGGTCGACGAGCATCGCGCCCGCACAGGTACTGGTAATCCGCCGTCAGGCGGGTTCACGAAGACCCGTGAACTGGGCGAGGACTAACGCCAGTCGCGCCACATGTCCCACAAAATGGCCCTGTTCGCGACGTCTTGTCGGTGCTGGATATTCTGCCGGTGGCGGCGGTCGGCAGCGGCCTGTGCCTGGCGGTACTGGCCCTGCGCTTCCTCTTGTTGAAGGAGGAAGCGCAGGGCTTCACCCACCGAGTCCGCACGATGCTGAGCGATGAGCGTCGCGACCTGGGTGATCGCGTAGCCGTTGAGGTAGTCGACGGGGTAGAACTCCGGGCCACCGATGCCGAAGTAGAACTGTCGAAACTCGGCGATTGCTCCCTGTTCGATCTGTCGAGTGTGCTGGATCTCGGCGTTGACCGCCGCCACGCGGTCTTCGGCCTTCTTGCGCGAACCCGGGACCAGCTTGTTGTACTCACTGACCTCGTCGCGCTGGCGAGTCAGATAGTTGAGTCTCGCCGTGCATTGAGACAGCTGGTTGACGTGCTGTGAGAGTCGCTGGAGCGTTGCGACATAGTCGGCGCGAGTCCAGTTCACGTTCACGAGAGCCCCCTGCATTAGTGCTGACCCGCTCGTCATCGCGCGGGGAGGAATGGTGGCGATCACGCGGGCGTCCCTTTCACGGCGTGAAACAGATGTCGACGGCCCCGCTGGCGTCGAAGGACTGCCCCTCGCCCGGGAAGTAGATCGCGGCCCTGGTATAGGCGCGCTGACCGTTGCAGGTGCCCGGAGCGAACGCGACGACGGTGGCCTGCCTTTTCACCGACTGCGCGGTGGCGCGGCCGGGGGCGACATAGTTGCCGGTGCCGCCGCCTTCGGCCCGGTCACCGCCCCAGGAGCTCCAGCTGACGCCCTCGACGATGCTCGACGGCGATCCGCCGTAGTAGATCGACGCCGGCTTCGCGGTGCCCAGCCCCTTCCCGTTGGAGGCCATCGAGCCGAAGACGATCGGCGCAGCGGTCGGCGTCGTCGGCCCAGCGGTCGCGGGACCGTCAAAGGTCTGGGCCCGCTCGTTCGACAGGAACACCCCCGAGCCGGTCGTGGAGTTCCAGACGGTCAAGCCGTTGGAGGCCGAGGCGACGACCCAGTCCTGGAAGTAGTAGCTGCGGCCGTACTGAACGCGCGGCACGGTGTAGCCGTCGTTGGCGGGCTGGTTCATCCAGCCCGTGGTCCCAGTGGAGCCGACCGGCACTCCGACCCGGTCGTCGGCCAACAGGAACAGCCACTTCTGCTTGCAGCTGCCACCGATGCTCTCGCAGCCGAATGGGCTGGACTGGGCGAACTTCCGCACCCCGCACTGGCCCTGCTTGCCGTCCTGGTCGGTGGCATTGAAGTCGCAGCCTATGCCGCCGGTGGGCGTGAGCAGGTGCGCCGATTCCAGCTTCGAGTACTTCCCGACGTAGGTCGGGAGCGGTTCGGCTCCTGCCGGCCGCGGACCGCCGGCACCGGCGTACGCGCCGGCCACCGGCGGCTGCGGAGCCGCTGTCCCCGTCGTGGTGGTCGCCGGTGCCGTGCTGGTCGCTCCGGGGATCCCGGACGAGGTGACCGTCGCCGGTGCGGCGGCGGGTTCGTCGTCGGCGGTCACGATGACGACGAGTGCGGCGATGACGGCGATCGCGAGCACGACCACGGCGGCGATCAGCCATGGGGTCGCGCTGTGCTTGGACAGTTGCGGCGAGTCGTTCAGCGGCCCGGTCATTTCGCGCACTTGTCCACGAGCGGCACGACCGCCTCGACCCCACTCACGACGCCGTAGAGGCCAGCCTTGTAGAGCTTGTCCGATCCGCGCGCCAGGACCCACACGACGTTCTCATCGAAGGCGTCCGGGAGCGCCCACACATAGTTCTTGTGCGCCTTGTCGCCGGCGGCCGCGCTTGGGATCGTGACGCCGCTGGCCGCCTCGACGCGGTAGTACCCTTCCTCCACGTCCTGCGCGAGGTCGAACGGCTTCGGCAGTTCGCGACCAGTGGCGGCAGTGTAGGTCTTCTCGGAGACAAGCTTGCCGTCCTGGGCGAGCGTCGCGGCATGCAGAACAGCGTCCGGATAGCCATCGCTGTCGTATTTGCTGCTCTTCTTCTCGTACGCGTAGACGCCGACATCCCGATTCTGGAACTGCGTGAGCGTCGGGACCATGAACGGCACACCACCGCCGAAGTTCACATCGCTCGACCGTGAGGGGTCCGACAGAGGCGCGAACGCCGACGGCAGGGCGTAGGCGTCGGTCAGTACGAGAATGGCACGGGGAGCCTTTCTCGCGCCGGAGGCCCAGGATGCGGAACTGACGGACTTGTTGGTCCAGCGCTTGCAGTCTGGAGCCGCGTCGCCAGCAGTCGCCGCGGTCGTGGTGACGCCGTCGGCACCGACTGGGATGCTGGTGCTGTCGCTGCCGCACGAGACTACGGTGACCACGATGATCACCACGAGCCCAAGCACTGCCGCGGCCAGGGTCAGCAGCCGCGTCTTGGAAGACGAGAGGAGTCCGGGAACTCTGCTTCCGGGGGCAGTCGTGCCGAACCCGGAGAGCGCGGCGAGGGTCTGCTCGGTGATAGTCGGGGCGGCCGGGTCAGCGAGCATCGCGTCGTACTGCACCCGACGCTGCGGATCTCCGAGGATGGATCGCGCGATGTCGAGCCGCTGGCGAGTGATCTGGTCGGGTGCGGTGTTGAGCCGGGCAGTCAGCTGAGCGGCCAGTTCCGGCGAGGTGGCGCGTCGGTTGAGGTTGTGAATGACGTACAAGTCGAGGTCAGGCATGGCAAAGGTCCTTCGAGGTCGCGGGGTTTGGTCAGCGGCGCGGAACGAGTATCGAGTGGCCGATGACGGCAGGACCCCAGTGAGTCGGACCCGAGTAGGAACCTCCACGCTTCTTGTGCAGCACGTAGCGCGTTCCCATGACGTCGTAGAACGCACCGGATCGCGTCTGGTGGAGGCGATAGCGCTGGACTCCCGCTGGCGCGTAGACGGTCAGGGAGTTCCCGCGGATCACGGCCCGACTCTTCGACGGCACGCCGAAGGAGACGGTCGTGTACGTGTAGGTGCCGCTGGCGACCCGGGCAGAGGCCTCGGGCGCGGTCGCGGTGGTGCCGGCCAGACCGGCGACGGCAACGAACAGCGCGGTCAGAGCGGTGATGATGCGAGTTTTCATGGTGGTGGTTCCCAGGTGGTGGTGTCAGGTGGTGTGCGTGGGCCCGCTGCGCACAGCGAGCACGGACGTCGAGGGTGTCGACGTCGTGAGGTGAGTGGTGGTGGTGCGGAGCAGCCGAATTACGGCTTGAGCGTCTCGGCGGCTTCGGGATCTCTCTCGGCGGCAGCGAGAATCGCGCTGGGCGTGGTGCCGTACGCGCGAGCAAGAGACCACAGGCGGTCCAGATTCATCGAGCCGCTACCCGCTTCCAAGCGCATCAACGAATGCCTGGAAACGCCGGACAACTCAACTGCCTGCTGCTTGTTGAGACCCGCTGCGATCCGGGCCGCTCGCAGGGCGGCGCCGACGGCCTCACGCCGCACTGGGCGAGCATCCAGCTCGCGCTGCGGGATATGGGCGTCTGGTGCGGGCACGGGCCCATCTTGTCACGTTCATAGCGTCCTTCCTGCTGTGCGGATCACGGTCGATCGGTAGCGTCCGACTTATGGTGCACTACTGCCACATAGGCATCGTCGCATAGTGCAAAAGAAAACGCGCCGCCCATCTGGGCGACGCATTCATTCGTAGGAGGGGTTTATGGCAGAAAATAGGCGATGAGCTGCACAGACCGCTCTCGCGGTCGCCTATCTATACGTCTAAGAGGGTAGCAGGTCGTGTCAAGCAATGAGACTAAGCTCACATGAGTCTGCAAAGTCCCGCGTCATATGCGCGAATGACCCAGGGAGGGCTGGCTCGCGCAGCGGCCAGCCCCCGTGGGTCAGTCGGAAGGAAGGACATAGACCGGCGTAACACCGAGCTCAGCGAGCAGGTCGAACGCTCCGATGGCGCTGTAGTCCGGGAAGACCTCGTCGAGTCGCTGGCCGGCGCTCAGCGCCTGCCAGTCAGCGTCGCCCTTCCGCTCGGCGAAGTGACGCCACACCCGCTCGATCGTTGCGGTGCGCAGGCCACTCGCCGCGGCCGTGTAGCCGACGGTACAGCCTTGGCCTGCCGCGTCGTCGGCGACGTCGTCGTGCCAGGCCTCGGGCAGTAGGTCGAGCGCGTCGCACAGGGTCAAGTCGGTCATCAGAGATTCCTGAAGATGTGCAGGTTGCTGTCGGCGTCCCGCTCAGTCATGTAATCGTACGCGAGGTCTCGGGCCCAGGCGTGCATGTCGAAGTACACCTGGAGGCTCTCGGGCACATCGGACAGTAGGCCGATGTCCTCGGCAAAGTCCTCGGCGAAGTCCCGGAAGCTATCCCAGCCAGAACCGCAGTACGCCTCCTCGAAGTCGGACAGGACCGGGAAGTCGGTGTCACCCTCGGCGATGTAGCCGCCGCTGCGCACCCACGCGCACAGAGCTGGCCAGCGCTCTTCGCCCACCTCTTCGTAGATCTCGCCCCAACGGGCGGCTTCGGTCGGGTCCATCTCACGGCGCACCGGCCAGTCCCCGTCGAGGTCCATCACCCACAGCTCGTCGTCGGGGTCGAACGGCACGCTGGTGCCCTTGTGCAGGTCGGCGACGGTGACCTCGCCCGCGTCGGTCGCGTCGTACCACTCGCCGATGAGGCGCGGGACGCCGTCGTGCGAGCCGTGGTACGCGGCAAGGGAACCGATCCAGACACGAGGGCGGTCGGGCTCGGTGATGGCTACGGACGGTGTCATGCCCACGGCAGTGCCTCCACGATCGGGTCGGGGTTGATGGTCTCGCCTGTGATGAGTCGGTGCTGCTCGGCGGCGTACTCGATCTGCGATGGTTCGACAAGGTGCGACCAGCAGCGCGGACCACCGGTCATGTCGGTGAGCAGGATGCGCGAGCCCTCGGTGATCTCGATGCCGATGTCGGCGAGCAGCTCGCGGGCGACGTCAGCGGCTTGACCAGGCGTGTAGAGGTAGTCCTCGTCCGACGAAACAAGGCCGTTTGCGCTGTTGTACTGCTCGGCGGCGGCCTCACGGCTCATGCCGCGGGCTCCCGGCGACAGGCGCCCTGCACCGATATGTCGCTCGATCCAGGGATCGCAGAGAATCGTGGTCATGACGGGCCCTCCCTTGGTGTGGTGTTCGAGGTGGCGGCCGTCGACGGCTCTGCCGGCGTACTCACCCGTAGGAATCGACTTTCAGGCCGACGAGGTGCGCAAATTCGCTTGGCGCACTGAGGATCTCGACCTCATAAGCTGCAGGGGTGTTGGCGTACTCGGGCCCCTCGCCGGTGTGCTCGTAGAGGTTGTCGTACATCCAGTCGGTGGCGTAGTCGTTGTCTCTCGGCGCGGGCGCGACGACGTCGTAGACGTGTTCAAACGATTCGCCTGGATAGGAGTTCGTGACCTTGATCTGCACCGCGATCTCGCCGGTCGCGGCGCGGGTAAGCATCCCGGCGAGGTCCAGCGCCGTCGTAGGGGTGAAGGCCATGACCTCGCCGTCGTCAGCCATCACCGCGACGATGGGCTCGGCACCGGCGATGAGACCTACGTCGGTGCGCGTGACGACGACGCGGGCACCAGACCTGGTGGCGGTGGTGGTTGCTGGGGACGTGTGTGGAGTGGACATGTGAGAGGCCTCCTCGACGTGTTGGTGTCGAGGAGGCTTCCGGTGACGGCTGCGCCGTCGCTGCTAAGTCGGCGCCCAACCCGGTGGCCGGGCCATCGCGTGCGGGACCTCACGCCGCGGGTGCGCGGCGCAGCGGGGCGTCGACGAACGCTCGACGACCTCGGCGCCACACACGGCGCACATCGTCGCGGTCAGTGCGGCGGACTCGGCGATCAGTACCTCGGCGTCGCGGTCGAGGACGTCGACCAGATAGCGGAGACGGTCACGTGTCTGGGCGGCCTGAATGACGCGGTAACCAGGCACGACAGTGACGAGGCGGGCGTGCAGCGTGTTTACGGCGGACACCCAGCCTGCCGGCAACGCCCATCCACGGCGCGGGTGGGCGTCGTCGAGGCTGATCGTCGGGTCAACGAGAGTTTGGTCGGCCTCTGGGCGCTCGTCCGCCCATCGCCACCGCCGGAACAGCTGCGGGACGTCTGGCAACTGCTTCCCTTCCGTGCGATTAATCCGATTCAGCTTCGGCGACGTACCGATAGACCGTCTGCCGGCTCACTCCGTATTCCCTGGCCAAGGCGGCAACCGACTCGCCTGCCCGCTTGCGGCCGGCGAGCTCGGAAGCCTGAGCGGGGGTGAGCTTCGGCTGTCCGCCGCGGTACTTGCCCGCAGCCTTGGCCAGCGCGATACCCTCTCGCTGACGCTCGCGGATCAGCGCCCGCTCGAATTCAGCGACGGCGCCCAGCAGGGACAGCATGAGGTTGCTCATCGGGTTGTCCTCGCCGGTGAAGACGTGCGCATCCTTGACAAACTCGACCCTGACGCCCCTGTCGGTCAGGTCGCGCACGATGCGACGCAAGTCGTCAAGGTTGCGGGCCAGACGATCCATACTGTGCACGACGAGGGTGTCGCCCTCACGGACGTAGTCGAGCGCTTTCTGCAGCTCCGGGCGGTCGACGTCCTTGCCGCTAGCCTTGTCGGTGAAGATTTTGTCGACCTGGATGCCGTCTAGCTGGCGGTCGGCCTTCTGGTCGACCGACGAGACACGGCGGTAGCCGACGCGCTGACCGACCATGCTGCCGCCTCCGGCGCTGAAACTCATAGCGAATCCTTCCGGTACAGCGAAGGGCCCGGTTTCATCTATGACTCCGGGCCCTTCGTCGACTAGAAGGTCAGGCTGCACTGATGACGGCCTCGGTGAGGGCCGAGAGCACACACCCGCGGGCCTCGTCCTCGCTGTCGCAGACTCCATAGGTTACGAGGACGTCGATCACCGCCTGGTAGCCGGCTTCCCGCACACCGTCGGTGATCGCCTCGTCCAGGTAGGTTTCGATGCCGTTATAGGCGATGTGGTCCTCCCAGTCGGCGTCGTCATGCTCGGCAGCCCAGCGCGGTGCGGCTCGCTCGATCCGGTCGACATCCTCGGCGAGGACCTCGACGACAGCCTCGGTCAGCGCGTCGATCACGTCGTCGACGGAGTCGGCGCTCACGGTCTCATCCTTGATGTCGAGATCGACCGTGCGGTAGGAAGGTCCCAACCAGGAGCCGCAGCCTCGTTCCTGCGACCGGGTCTTCATCGATGCCGTATGGATGGGGCCAGTCAGGTGGTGCCACTCGCGGCACTGATAGCAGCCGTGCGAACGCTCGACAACTACGTCGACGTGGTCGTCGTTGACGTAGAACCGCAACGACTGCGCCGCGATCGCATCGTCAAGCATGAACTGCGCGAAAGCAGTGAGACACGCAGATCCCGCAGGTGCACGCGGGCCGTCGGCCATGACGATCCGCGTGAGGTCCTCCAGCAGGACCCGCGGACTGTCGGCGTCCTGGAGGCGGCTCAGCACCTCTGCGATTGCGCCGTTCACGTCGTCGCTATCGACGAGTCCGTCGTGGCGGACATCGATGAAGACCGAGTCGATGTCCCAATCCTCACCGGTCACGGAGATCTCGATCTCGTCGGCCTGCAAATCGTGACGCGCCTCGATGGATGGCTCCTCGACCAGGCCGTGGTCGATCGCCGGCTGCGCGCTCAAGTTGGGGATCTCAGCCGATTCGATGATCTCCGTAGCGTCCTTGATGGTGATCGTGCTGCTCATGTCATCTCCCTGGCTGTCGCGGCCCCGTGCGTTGTGTACCACCTAACTTTATAACCCTGTCGAGAATATGTCAAACGAATCGAAACACAACTTTGTTGTGACAGAAGATTGGACGAGGCAGACCGTCTCGCCAGGGTGTACTCCAGCGGATCGAAAAAGCGTTCGAAGATAAGGCACGCCAGAGCGTGCCGGCATCGCGTGCAGACGGGCGAACTGGCGGTACGCTTTGAAACTCACTTCGGTTACTTCAAGGGTTGCCCGTTCATGTACCTATCCGAGTTCCACCCGCCGGCTCGACCGTGCCGGATCGAGAGTTCCTTGCGTGCGAAGCCAGCCGACGACGGCGACCGGTGGCGCCGTCTCTATCTGAAGACCCCCCAATTGCCCCTCACCCATATCGCGGCGTGCTTCGACTCGAAGTACAGAGCGGTGGCGGTTCCGGCGAGCAGACCCGAGTACAACAGGTGCCTGGAGTTCCGCAGCGGGTTCCCGGACGGCCTCGCAGGATTGGTGTCGCTACTTGAAACAGGGTTGTGCCTGCCCGCCCCGGCACCGTTCGACCTGGTGCTGGCGTTGGACCGCTACAAGACGATCGATGAGGACGTTCCCGCAGACCAGTGGGCGAACACTGAAGTGGGGCAGCTGATCCACCAGGCGAAGTACTTCACCTACTCGCCTGGCAAGCAGAAGCAGGCCCGCGAGGCACTCGCTGCGCGCCTGGCAGCGGCGATCGAGCGGCATCCGGCATACAGGGACGCACCGTACCTTCTGAGCGTTCCGGGTTCCTCGGGCACTGGCAATAGTACCGGCGAGCGGGTGGCGCATCTGGTCGCGGAGGCGACCCACAAACAACTGATCCAAACGATCGGCCCCGCCCGTGCACCGCGGAAAGCGGACCCGAACATCGATGTCAGAGGCCTCTTCTCCTCGCCGGCGATGCTGGACGGACCGTGCGTGATCGTCGACGATGTCTGGCATACCGGCGCGACCTGCACGGAAGTGGCCCAGGTTGCCAAGCTAGCGGGGGCTCACGCAGTCTATGGGCTGGTCGGCGCGAGAACGATGAGGAACTGAACGAATGTCTGTTGAGGGAACGCTCCGGGCGCTAGTCGCGTTCGAAGTGTTCCGCACGCCCGCGAAAGTGACTCGTGCGCTGGCCGATCCTGACCCAGAACCGCTTCGAGACGCCTGGAGAACTCTTCCGAAGGAAGTGCGTGACTCGTTGGCACGAAAAGTCGAGGATCTCCAGTCCCGGGGTATCAAGGCAATCAACGCCGGGGACGACGCCTTCCCCGATTCGTTGGTAGTCAGGGGTCGACCTGCCGTCCCGACTCTCTTCTGCAAAGGCGACCTGTCGCTACTAACCGCGGACGGCGCAGGGCTGTGCGGATCACGGCGCGTAAGCCCTCTGGGACTAAAGGCCGCGCGCGCGTGCGGCGAAGAGGTGAGCGATCGAGGACTGACGGTGGTCTCCGGCTACGCGAAAGGAGTGGATACGGCGACGCATCTCGCCGCTCTGGACCGCGGCGGCCGCACCGTGATCGTCCTGGCCGAAGGAATCGACGCTTTCCGCGTCAAACGAGAGTTCAAGGAGAGCTTCGATCCGGGCCGAATACTCGTCGTCTCTCAGTTCCGCCCAGACCAGCCATGGGCAGCGTACGCAGCGATGGCCCGCAACCACGTGATCTTCGGGCTGGGCAAAGCGCTGGTAGTGATCGAGGCTGGCGAGAAGGGCGGCACTCTCGCAGCCGGACGAGATGCACTCAAGCGAGGCCGGCCAGTGTTTGCGCTCAACTTCGGGGATGAGACGCCCATCGGGAACCGCATCCTCATCGAGGCTGGCGCTGAGCCAGTAACCTCAAGAACGGAGCTCGGTGTCGCGCTCGATCATGTCAAAGGCCAGCCTGAACAGGGCACACTGCTCTGATCTCACGAACGCTCGATACTGGACGTCACCCGAGACGCACCTCTGCACGGGCCGAATGAAACTGTAAGCCCTGCGGATTCGCCAGCCGCAGCGGCAGCGTTCGGCTGTCTCAGTGAACGACCGGCTTGCGGACAGCGGTTTGTCGGGGGTCGGGACTAGTGTTCGCGCTAGGTCCAGCAAGGACCGGTGAGGAGCATTGTGAGCAACGACAATCGGCGACATGTGGTCCCAGGCACCAACGGTGGCTGGGACGTTAAGAAGCCCGGAGCCAGCCGGGCGAGCGCCCACACCGACACACAGGCGAAAGCCGTGACCCGGGCCAAGGCGATCGTCAGCAATGCCGGAGGCGGCGAGGTCCGCACGCACGGGCGGGATGGGAAGATTCGTAACTCCGACACAGTGGCTCCGGGCAACGACCCGTTCCCGCCGCGGGACAAGAAATAGGGTCCCTCAGTGCAGCACGTTCACTACGACCTCGGTCAGCAGAGCAGGGGCGCCACGGCGGTCGTGACCCTCGACAAGCAGGCCAACGTCCTGCTGATGACCTCTTCGGAGTACCGCTCGTACAAAGCTGGCCGCAAGTGTCGCTACTACGGCGGGCTGGTCAAGCGCTCACCTGCGCGCATCCCGATCCCGAGCAATGGTCGGTGGGTCATCGCCGTCGACCTCGGGGGCGTCAGCGGCCGGATTCGATCCGGCGTCAGCGTTGAGCCGCCGCCACGGGGCAACCTGCCCACGTTCCGGCAGCCATCCAATCTGGTCCGTGACATCGAGGTCCGCGAGCCGGTGGAGCCCGTGGGCGATGCTCTCGGCGGCCAGACATGGGACGTGTTCCTCTCGCACGCGACGGAGGACAAGGACCCGGTGGCGGTACCGCTGCGCGACGCGCTGACCGGGCGCGGCGTCCGAGTCTGGCTGGACAAGACCGAGGTCAAGATTGGCGACAGCCTGAGGCGCAAGATCGACGAGGGCATCCGGTCGAGCCGGTTCGGCGTGGTCGTCCTGTCGCCGGCGTTCTTCGCCAAGGGGTGGACGAACCACGAACTGGACGGGCTCGTCACCCGCACAGTGGCCGGCGAGCAGTCGATGCTCCCGATCTGGCACGAGGTGACCGCCGAAGAGGTCAGGAGCTACAGCCCGTCTCTCGCGGACAAGCGGGCGCTGAGCACCGGTGAGTTCGACATCGCTGAGATCGCCGACCAAATCGCCGAGGCGGTCGTGGGGCGAGTCACGGACTAGCCGGAACGCCCGAGTCAGCTTGCGCGGGAAGCCGATGCCATACACACTCGTGTAACGGATGTGAAAGGTGAGGCTATGGGCATGAAGAGCGCCATCGAGTGGACCGAGGTCACCTGGAACCCCGTCACCGGCTGCGACCGGGTCGCGGCGGGTTGCGACAACTGCTACGCGCTGGCTCTGGCCAAGCGGCTCAAGGCGATGGGCGCCGAAAAGTACCAGAACGACGGCGACCCGCGCACCTCCGGGCCTGGTTTCGGCGTCACCACTCATCCGCGAGCGCTGGCGCAGCCGCTACGGTGGCGCGCCCCCAAGGTGGTGTTCGTGAACTCGATGAGCGACCTGTTCCACGCGAAGGTGCCGCTAAGCTTCATCGAGGACGTGTTCGACGTGATCTGGGCGACGCCGCAGCACACCTACCAGGTGCTCACCAAGCGGGCGCACCGGCTCGAACGGATCGCCGACAAGCTCGACTGGCCGGACAACCTGTGGATGGGCGTCTCGGTGGAGTCAGCCGACGTTGTCGACAGGATCGACCACCTGCGCGCGGTGCCCGCCGCGACGAGGTTCCTGTCCTGCGAGCCGCTGCTGACCGCGCTGCCGGACCTGGACCTGAGCGGGATCGACTGGGTGATCGCCGGCGGCGAGTCCGGGCCGAAGGCCCGGCCGATTGACCCGGCATGGGTCGAGGAGATCCGCGACCAGTGCGTCGACGCCGACGTAGCGTTCTTCTTCAAGCAGTGGGGCGGACGCACGCCGAAGGCCAACGGCCGCGAGCTTGGCGGCCGGACATGGGACGACATGCCCGAGCTGGCGAGCGTCTCGGCTTAGCCTAGACGCCCGACTTCTTGATGACGTGCTGGTGAGGTTTGCTCCCCTTCGTCACGTACTCGACCTCCTTGGATTTGATCATGGCGCGCAGCGCAGCCGAGAACGCCGTCTCCTTGGCCTCGCCGTACACGTCGCCGAATATCTCCGCGTAGTGCTGAACAACGCGTTTCGGCTGGCCGTCAGCAGTGAGGACGCGAAGATTCTCGGTGATGCGATCGACGGCCTTGGCGTTTTCTCGATCGAGTTGGTCCTTGACGGTGTCCCATAAAGTCCCCTGACCCTCGTCCGCGTCGGGACCGAGGAAGTCGATCCACTTCTCGCGGGCCTTCGACGCCGCGGCGCCGAACACCCAGAAGCCGTGTGGATCCTGCGTAAGAAATATGAGGTAGTAGATCGGCTGCTTGTGGACCTGCCGTCGAACGGGCGCAACGACCGCGCCATACTTGGTCCCCGCCGTGAGACGGCGTGAATATTCGAGGGCGACAGCTTCGGCCGCCGACTCCCAGTTCTCCCCGCCGGACTCCTCGTGCGCCGCGAGCGCGACGTCGCGCCACCACTCGCCTCCGCAGACGGTGTCGGCCTTCGCGACCCCGCCGAGGTCTAACTGTCCCTTCTTCAACTGGCCGCCAGAGCGGCGGATGAGCCCGGCGTTGAAGTTGAGGAGCACTTCTGTGCGCGGCCAATTCCCGCGCTGGTCGAGCACGCCCCTGATTGGGTCCATCGGGAGCACCGCACCACACGGATCGAGCAACACGAACAGACTCGCACCCTTGGCAAGTGAGAGCATGTCGCCGAGGCGGTTCGCGCAGTCGTCCTCGTAGCCGGCGATCCGCAGCCCGCGTTCGCGGTACTCGTCGGCGACGGCGTTCAGCGCTAGGTACGAATCATGGTCCTTCTCGACGAGGAGCAGATCAACCTGGGTCGATGCCTTGATCTTCTGGGCGGCGATCATCATGTGCTCGGCTGAGCCGGCCTCGCCGGTCTCGAACCTACCCCGCCCGGCGAATCCGTCGAACAGCACGCAGCGCTTGGGGTCGAGCCTGCTTGCGGTCATCGTGGCGTATCGAACGACGTACTGCTCGATGATTCCGTGCTTGTAGACAGACTGGGCTTTGGGCTTGTCCAACAGGCCCGCGTCGGTTCCGGTCGACATTGGTGGTGCTCTCACTCTCGGGCCGTCGCACCCGGCCTCGGCGGAGAGCGGGGCGATCATCCTGGTAGGGGCCATAGTAGTGCGCGAGTATGTGACCGAAGCCGAGCTGCGAGTGGGTGTGTCGCATGATGCCGTGACCGCCGAGGCGACCTCGGAACCCTCATCCTCCGCAGGTCGCCGCAGGTGTCACAGTAGTGTTGCCCTTTGTGAGCAACGAACTTCAGGCACTCCTCGACCGAGTGGCGAGCACCGATCCGGCGACGGCGAAGGCGCTGCGCCGACACGTCGACTCGCTGCAATCGCGCCGCCAGTTCGGCCTGAACTTCGAGCGACACACTCCTGAGTCGGTGGCGCTGACCGGACGGGCCATCTCAGTCGGTGACAAGGTGCGGTTCCTGCCCGAGAGGGGCACGGCAGCTGCTGAGTCGGAAGCGACCTGGCTGGTGACGGCTCTCTCCGGCCCAAAGGGCGCCAAGGTTGCCGAGCTGCTCGATCCAAAGACCAACGACGAGGCGAGCCGGGCGGTCGATGACCTGGTATTCGTGGCTGACTTCCGGGACCCGATCTATCCGGGGCTGGCGCTTTGTGGCGAGCGGTTGCTTCGGGGTGGTGACAAGCCCTTCCACACGGTCATCAATGGCGAGAATTTCCACGTCCTGGAGGCTCTGGAGTTCACTAGCCAGGGCTCTGTCGACTGCATCTACATTGATCCGCCATACAACACAGGTACGAGCGACTGGATCTACAACGACAAGCACGTCGACCCAACCGACGCCTATATCCACTCGAAATGGTTGGCGTTCATGGAGCGCCGGCTCATGCTCGCCAAGCGACTGCTGAAGCCTACGGGTGTGGTCATCGTTGCCATTGGTGACGACGAGCACCATCGGCTACGAATGCTGATGGACCAGGTGTTCGGCGAGGTGAACTTCATATCCGACGTCGTGTGGCAGGGCGGGCGCAAGAACGACCCCCGTTTCGTCTCGAACGGTGCGGATTACATGCTGGTATATGCCAAGGAGAAGGCGATCTGGTCGGTCGAGGGCATCCCCGTCAAGGAGGCTCCTGACGTTCACACGCTGACCGCGGACAAGATCCCGGCGGCGGGGGCGCGGTG
The DNA here is from genome assembly GCF_049647785.1 of Gordonia sp. (in: high G+C Gram-positive bacteria). GTDB lineage: Bacteria > Actinomycetota > Actinomycetes > Mycobacteriales > Mycobacteriaceae > Gordonia. The sequence continues at coordinate 135,563 of NZ_JBARYI010000078.1, read as the reverse complement.
GCGGGTGCCGAAGCCGGGTGTCGAAGAAGTTCTTTCCCAGGGCCGGACAGCGTGGGAGGAGTCCGATGGCAACGAAGTCGAGGCGACCAAGCTCATGCGCGCTTGGTTCCGGTCCCAGCCGAAGGATTCTCCAGCCAAGGCAATGTCGCGGAGCGTGTATTTCTTGCCGGATGGTCGACTCTGCCGGGATACGGACATCACCTGGCCGGGCGGGGGCGGTCCCGATTACGATGTACTGCATCCGGTGACGCGCGAACCGGTCCCGGTCCCTGAGCGCGGTTGGCTGTACTCCTCGCCTGAGCGTATGCAGGAAATGATCGATGACGGTTGGGTGATCTTCCGTGAAGACCACACCAAGCCGATCAGCTTGAAGAAGCCTCTCGAGTCGGTGACCGGTCAGGCTGCACTGTCGGTATTTGACCGGCAGCGCACGCACGGCTCGCGCGTGCTGTACGAACCGAAAAACGGAACTGGAGTATTCAAGGACAAGCGGTTCCCGAATCCGAAGGACCCGGAAGTGCTGGCCGAGTGGATCGGTCTGTGCACTCCCAAAGACGCGGTAGTTCTGGACTTTTTTGGTGGGTCCGGGTCGACGGCCGATGCCGTAATGAGGCTCAACCGACTTGGTGGTCGCCGCCGCGTGATCCTGGTGACGAACAACGAACTCTCGGATGCGGACTCCAAATCACTGCGTAAGAAGGGTCTCCGACCGGGCGACCCCGAGTGGGAAGCCAACGGCGTTTTCCAGCATGTCTGCCGCCCGCGGATTACGACAGTGGTCACTGGCTTACGCAACGACGGGAGCCAGTACAGCGAAGGGCTGGAGGAGAACGTCGAGTTCTTCGACCTGACCTATGAGAACCCGGCTCTGGTCGAGCTGGACATGGCCTACGAGCGGATTGCACCGTTGCTGTGGATGCGCGCCGGCGCGCAGGGCCGGCTCATCGCCGAACGTAGCGACACCTTCGATATCGCCGACTACTACGCGGTGCTGTTCAGCGTCGACTCGGCTGGCCCGTTCTTGCAGGAGGTGGCCCACGCCGAGGATCTGCGGATCGCCTACGTCGTCACCGACGACGCGACCCAGTTCCAGGCGATCGCCGGTCAGCTGCCAGACGGCGTCGAATCGGTGCGGCTCTACGAGTCGTACCTGCGGACCTTCGAGATCAACAACGGGAGGGCCTGAGCCGTGCGGTTCACGCTGAAGGACTACCAGAGCGACGCGGTCGAGGACACCCTCAGGACGCTGCGGTTCGCCGGGCGCGACTGGCACGAGCGCAGGAAGCGGACGGCGTTCGCGCTCAGCTCCACGACCGGCTCGGGCAAGACTGTCATCGCCGCGACGGTGATCGAGGCACTGCTGCACGGCAGCGACGAGTTCGATTTCGCGGCCGATCCGAGCGCGGTGGTGCTGTGGGTATCCAAGGACCCTTCGCTCAACGAGCAGACGAAGGGGCGGTTCATCGAGTGTGCCGACGCCATCCCGACCGGCGATCTGGTGCTGCTGGACAAGCACTACGCCGAGGATTCACTGGAGACCGGCAAGGTCTACTTCATCAACCCGAGCAAGCTCGGCAAGAAGGCTGACTTCGTCAAGCACACCGACAGCCGGCGCTTCACGTTCTGGGAGATCCTGGACAACACGATCGGCGACGAGGACAAGACGCTCTACATGGTCCTCGACGAGGCGCACGAAGGTATGAAGGTGCCGTCGGGCGACGAACAGACGATCGTGCAGAAGATCATCAACGGCAACGGCGCGAACCCGCCGATGCCGGTGGTGTGGGGCATCTCTGCGACGGTCAAGCGCTTCGACGAGGCGATGAAGCATGCGACGGGTTTCTCCAAGGAGCCCAACGTCGAGATAGACCCAAAGCGGGTCCAGGAGTCGGGACTGCTGAAGAACACGCTGACTCTCGACATCCCGGACGAGGACGGCGACTTCTCCACCACGATGGTCCGCGAGGCCACGCTCGACTTCGTCGCGGTCAGCGAGCTGTGGGCGCACTACTGTGCTGAACAGGGCATCGATACGGTGCTGCCGCTGCTGGTGATCCAGATCCCGAACAAGGCTGCGGGACAGAAGGATTCGGAGAAGGGCCGTCAAGACGAGGACGCACTGATCCACCTCATGCTGGAGACGGTGCGCAAGAATTGGCCGGACATGCCTGCTGACTGCGTGGCGCACGTGCTCGGCGACCGCTCGACGATCGAGGTCGGGGCGTACGAGATCCCCAAGGTCGCGCCCCAGGACATCGAGGACGACCACCAGATCCGCGTGCTGGTGGCCAAGGACGCGGTCAGCACCGGTTGGGACTGCCCGCGCGCCGAGGTGCTGGTGTCGCTGCGCCCGGCCGTCGACGACACCTACGTCACGCAGCTGCTCGGCCGTATGGTGCGCACGCCGCTGGCGCAGTCCACCAGCGTCGAGCGGCTCAACTCGGCCTCGTGCTACCTGCCGTACTTCGACCGCGGCACCGCCAAGGTCGTGGCCGAGGAGATCATGGGCATGCGAGAGCCGCGCGCGGGCGACGGCGGAGCAAGGGTGCCGAATGTGCTGTTCGGGCCGGCGTCCCTGGTACGCAACCCGAATGTACCGACGACGGTGGTGGAGCTGATCGAGTCGCTGCCCTCGCATGCGAAGCCGGCTGCCGCGCCCAAGCCGATCAAGCGGATGCTCAAGGCCGCTGTCGAGCTGGCGCGCGACGAGCTGGTGCCCGGTGCGGACAAGGCCGCCCACGCGGCTATGTTCGCCGTGCTGGACGGCATCATCGCGGACAACCGCGCCCAGATCAACGAGCAGGCCCACGAGATCATGACCGCCGACATCCGGCGGATCACCGCTGAGCACGGCCAGGACGAGGCCAGCGACGACGCTGCAGACTCGCGCGCGGCAGACGCGACGACCGTCGACGATGCGCTCCGCCATCTGCGGCGGATGCTGACGACGTCGGTGGTGAACAGGTACCTGCAACGCAACATGGAAGCTGCGATCCGCGCGGCCTACGAGGCTGGCGAGCCGGGCAGCGAGGACATTACCGCGGTGCGGGCGCAGGTGGCGGCGCTGGCGTTCATCGAGGAGCCGGTCAAGGCACCCGTCGAGGACGCCGCGGACTCGCTGACCCGGCTGTGGCTCACGACAAACGCGGCGGGCATCAAGGCCCTGCCGGATTCGCGCCAACCGGTCTACGACGCTATCGAGGACATGGCGCGCGAGCCCGAGCCGGTGTCCATTGAGGTCAAGGACGACGAGCGGGTCGGCACAGAAGACCCAGACGGGAACAAGCTGCCGACAGTGGTCAAGCACGTCCTGTCTACCGTCGACGGCGGCTACCCGCTGGATCTGAAGATGACCAAGAACCGGTGGGAGCGGGCGACCATCGCGCACGAGTTAGAGAACGGGAAGCTCGTCGGCTGGTACCGGAATCCGTCGGGCGCGTCCAAGCACTCGCTGCGAGTGGTCCATGAGTCCGGTGGCACGTGGCGTTCTGTCCAGCCCGACTTCGTGTTCGTTCACGAGGTCGACGGCCAGCTGAAGCCGTCGATCATCGACCCGCACGGCTCGCACCTGGGCGATGCCCATCCGAAACTGGCCGCTCTTGCGGAGTACGCGGACAACTACGGCGACAGGTTCGACCGGGTGATCGCGGTCGGCGTGGAGTCCGGCGAGGACTTGATCGGCTTGGACCTCAAGGATTCCAAGGTCCGCCAAGCCGTCTACTCATGCAGCGCCGACAAGGACTCGATTGCCGCCCTGTTCGCCAAGCACGGAAACAAGTACACGACGATCCAGGCTGGACTGGCTGCCTGAACGGGTCGAGCCATCAGTCTCGCGGACGCTCGACCTCGTCAAGAACTGCGGCGAAGACTCGGTCCATTCGAGCCCGATGTTCGGCCGGAAGCTCGTCGACGGCGGCGACGGCCAGCTCAGCCTGCGCAAGCGCGTTGATCGCGTTGCCGATCGGCTGCGTCCGCTCGAACAGCTCGTCGATCTCGGCCTCGGTCATCTGCTCGTCGTCCACGCCTACCAGTAGATCGCGGGCAGAGGACGGCGCACAGCGAATCGAGAGAACAAGCACCCGCCAGCCACCGGCCGGCGGGTGTTTGTGCCGCGTATCAAAGGAAGGACGTCGTCCGACTCACGCTGTCGTAGCGCATGACGTTGAGCACGCCGGTGTCCTCGACGCGCCCGTCGAGGTACGCGTGCCCCGCATCGACATATGGCTCCCAGCACCGCATCCGGCCCTCGCGGGCGTGCAGCGGGCCGACGCCCGTGTGCCCGGCGACGATCAGCTTGCCGACTGCGTGTTTGCCGAGCGACGGCGGGTACTTCTCCGTGAACGTCTCGGCGGTCGTCATGGCCTTCCACATCGGTCCAGCCTCCTCGTCGACGCCGGCGTGGACGTAGATGTGTGTGGGCGTCTCGTGGAACAGCGGTAGCTGGCGCAGCCAGGCGATCAGATCGCTATGACGGGCGCTGATCTCGCGCTTGATGGTGGTGTTGACCGCCTCGATGCTCCCGCCCGCCAGCGCGGCGACGGCCCGCTCGACGACCTCGGTCGGCAGGAACGAGCGGACCGTGACGAGCCCAGTGTCGGCCAGCAGCCACGTCGGGTCACCATCGTCGGCGTCGAGCCAGTCGAGGAACCACACCTCGTGGTTGCCGGCGAGCGCGATCACCTGGGAGGGGTGGGCGTCGCAGAGGTCCTTCACAGCAGTGAGGACTCCGGCACTGTCGGGACCGCGGTCGACATAGTCGCCGAGGAACACGAGCTGGGTCGACGGGTCGCACAGATCGACCTTGGTCAGCGCCCCCTGCAGCTCGGTCCGGCAGCCGTGGGTGTCGGGGATGACGTAGGTGATGGTCACAGGCACCTCTCTATATATATAAGGCTCGGTTTTACTTGCATGTGCAAGTCATTTCCCGTCGGGTTGTCTGACCCGACTGTCGCCGGCCACAAGAGCGGCTTTCCGGTAGACATCGGTCGTGCGCTACTCGCACTTGAAAGTACAGATTCCTTGGACGTTCACGAACCCGCTGGTCAGCCAGTCCAGGTGCGTGGTGTTAATTACAAATGATGGAGTATTCCGCCGTCGACATTCCTTCTTCGTCGACCGCAATCTGGACCGCGAGGTCTCGCACCTGCCGATAACTTGCTCGCACCGAGTTGCTGATTTCCATAACGTCCCCCGTCGTCGTAGTTCCGTAGCAAATTCCCTACCTGAGTTAGACGCAGCGGACCCGCAATCGGTTCCAACACGGCCCAATCGGGCGTGTCGTCGCCCTCAATTCACTACCGGGCCCAATTCAAATCCGAGGTCAATTCAAAACAAGGTTGACGAACGCCATCGCGCAAACACCGAAGGCGATGGTGGCGTAGAAGTTCTTCGTCGCGATGGCCACGATCAGTGTCGCGGTACCGACCATCAGGTCGGCGTTGTGATAGCTGATCCAGATCTGCCCGTCGGGGGCAAAAATTGCTGGCGCCACAAGCGCGGCCATCACCGCTGGCGGCACCTGCTTGAGCCACCGCTGAACTTTCCGCCCCGGCTTGAGTTTGGTTGCCAACACCAGCGGCGGTACCCGCGAAATCAACGTCGCCAACGCCATCCCCACGATCATGACGATCAGATACGTCGTACTCACGAAGTCTCACCCACCGGGCTATCAACGGGTTCATCATTGGTCCGGTCCAGGCAGAATCCGACCGTCGCAGCGAACACTGTCGCCAACACCACCGACCACAACTCCAACCCCAACTGGGTCAGCAGCACGGCAACGCCACCGCCAACCAGGGCAACAAACAGATCCAACCGACTCCGCACGGCATCCTGGGCCAGGATCGCCAGAAACATGGCGGTCAGCGCAAATTCGAGGCCGATGTCTTCGATACCCGGCACCGCGCTGCCGAAGACGATGCCGAGCGCCGTCCCGGCTATCCACGAGGCGTAGACACCCATGTTGAGCGCGAAGACTTCCGCTTTCGGCCGTCGCTCATGGGCTCGGAACAGGACCTCTTGGATGACGTAGGCCTCGTCGGTCAGTTGCGCCCCAAACGCGGCGGCTTCCTTCGTCGAATAGTCCTTCACACGCGGGGCAATTGACGCCGCTAAGAGGAAGTGCCGCAAGTTCACCACGAATGTGGTGGAGATGACCGCGAACATGCCACCGCCCGACGCCAACACTTGCAAGGCGGCGAACTGGGATGCGCCGCCATAGACGATCGCCGACATCAGCAGCGACGCCCAGACCGGCAACCCGAACACCTCGGCGAGCACACCAAAAGCGAAGGCCACCGGGAGGTAGCCGAGCATCAACGGGATGGTGAGCCGAAGCCCCCGCATCACATCCTGCCGCGCCATTGCACCCCTGACGAACCATCACCGCTAACCCAATCAACGATAGGTTCGTCGAGCGTTGCCGCAAATTCTGCAGCGGCCTCGGCTCAGGCCCCGCAGGCCACCGACCGCCCGTACTTCGTTGAGCACCAATCGGTGAAGCCAGGCATGTGGAGGATGGTGACACCGTCTTCCGGCGACGGTTCCAGGCTTCCCGTCCACGATTCGCCCGGTTCCTGACCGAGCGGTTCGCCCGTACGTGACGTCATGGTCTGCAAGGTGACCACGATGCCGTGGCCGTGCGCGCCCCAGGTAGCCGTCCACTTCTCGACGTTGGCGGCACCTGATGCCAGCGATACCGTTGCCGACCCGTCCGGGTTGAGCGTCATCCCGCGACCATGCCCATCCCACTGGCCGTAATAGCGCGACAGGTCCGTTGCCGACGGGGTCGGCTGACTGGCTGTCGGATTGTTGTGCTGCGGCGCGGTAGTTTGCGAGACCGTTCTCGTGACCGTCACCGGCGACATGTCAGTATCCGGCACTGTCTCGGTCACCGAGGCCACCGCAGACGACGGCCCCGCCCGAGGAGGTACCGGGTCACAAGCCGCGACCGACGCGATGAGCACGGCCACCGCGGCAACAACCATGCTCGTACGAATCACCGGGCGAATGTTCATCCTTCGAGAGTGCGCGCCCAACAGCACCCAGCAGAAGGGGCAACGCCGAGGTTCTGTCGTCCGAATGACGTGCGAGAGACGCTGGCCCAGTCACAATCCGACGAGTAATCCCGATGCCAGCCCGATTACGACGGGCGCAATGCCCAGGCATACAAACGCCGGAAGGAAGCACAGGCCCAGTGGGCCGCTGATCTTGACGCCCGCCCGTTCGGCGGCTTCAAGCGCGGTGTTCTCGGCACGGCGGCGAGTACTCGCGGCAAACCCGGCGACGGCGTCGGCCAACACCGACCCCGCACGCGATGCCCGCCTAATGAGAGCGGCCAGATCCCGGAAATCGTCCGGAGCATCGTCGCCGACCGCCCACGCGACCTCCGGATCAGAACCCAGCATCAGCAGATCCGCGGCACGCGCAAAGTGCTGCCCCAGCACCAGCGGCGACGACTGCGCCGCCACACGAGCTGCGGTGGCCAATGGCAGCCCCGCTCGCAAACACACGGCCAAGGTGTCGTAGCCCGCGGCCACGTCAAACGGGTCTGGCACACCCGATCCGACCACATCGGCTGACCCTTCTGGCACGACTACCGCCGCACGCACCAACATCCACGACGGTCCCGGCCACATCAGCAAGGCCGCGGCCGTCAGCAGCAGGGCCGCCGTCACGGCGCGAGAACCTTGTCCGTGATTCGACCGGCCCACAGGACTCCGCCCACCGAAAGCCCGGTCCCAGCCACCAGCAGCACCCCACCCAGCCCGCCCTGCAACAGCACCTGCACCGGCGCCGCCCCCATCGCCTGGCCGAGCGCGAGGCCCAAGACAGGCAGTCCCGCCAGCACGACCGCCGTGGCGCGCGGCCCGGCCATCCCGGCGCGCGTGCGGGCGGCAAAGTCTTGTCGCGCAACCAAATCTGCGCGCAGCGCAGCCAGCATGTCGCCCATGGGGAGACCGAAGTGCAGCGACGTCGTCCACGCCTGTGCCAGCCGGCGCACCGGGCCGTCGACGCCAACCCCGCCCCCGGGGTCACCTCCGAGTTCGGCACGCGCAGCCATTCGCGCCAGTTCACGCGCAACGGACCCCTCCCCGCCCCCGGCCAACTCTGTCGCCGCCGCGCGACAAGCGGTCGAGACCGGTGCGCCCACCGACAGTTCCGTGCCCATCACTCCCAGCGCGGCGATCAGGTCGGCAATGTCGCGGTGATGGGCGGCGTCGCGGCGCGCCTTACGTCGTTGTTGGGTAACCAGAGCCGCGATCAGGGTTCCCGCGATCGCCGCGGCCGGACCAAACACCGTCGCTGCGACAGCCGGGAGCAGCCAGATCGCCACAACCGGATCCGCGGGTGGTCGTGCCGGACCGCGATGCTCGACGAGCCGTTGCAGTCGACGCGTCGCCTCGGGTACCGGCCAGAGCAAGATTGTTCCGGCGATCGCTATCAACGCGATCCCGACGGTCATCGTCGTTCCCGAATCATCCGCTGCAACTGGTCACGGCGGCTGGTGAAACCACCCGGCTCGGTCCATGCGGGGACCACCCGCACCAGGCCCGACTTGTCCCGTTCGACCACCCCGATCTCGGTCAACGCCCGTCGCCCCACCTCATCGCGGGAAACCCCGAGAATCACTTGGCGGCATTATCTGTAGTAGCAAGACAAGATGAGTTATAAATATGCCCTTGACCTTTGCATTTGTTGTTATCTACATGTATACTATTAGGTATCAACCGAGTATTCAGATGCGAAAACTTTCATCGGTGAACCTATTGATATGTAGGAACGGATATGAAATTCTTCATGCATGAACCTCAGCCAACTCCGGGCCAAGTGCGACCAGCTGGTCGAGCAGTTCAACGGCGAGTTCGTGGTGTTGCGGCGCGACCTGGCCGACGCCGTTCAGGCGGTTGCCGACCTCTGGGAACCTGTGGTGACCGAGTACGGCGGGACCGTGTCGGACCTACACGGAATGATCCACTGCACGGACGTGCGCGGGATGCTGTTGCTTCGCACTGTGGGTTTCAGGAATCCAGATTCTCCGCCGAAGCCTGGCGTGTTCGCGATGCGTTACGGGCAGGGGATGTCAGCACTGCTCGAGGACCAGCGAGGGACCAGCATCCGGGTCCGGAAGATGCCGGCGTCGGTCATCCCGGAGCAGGGCGAGCGTCTAATCGTGCGCACCGGCCCGGTTCCGGTGACTCCCGACGAGCGGGACTCCGGCCCGGCGGAGGCCGACTGGGTGCTTCCGTTCCCTGTTCCCGATCCGGAGCAGCAGATTCCCTCGGGCCCAGTGGAATGGTTCGTGCTCTACTCGTTCACGCCGGACTCGGTGCAGGTGGCCGAGGTTTTTCTGGCGGCGGTGGTCGGGATCGATTCATCGTCGACGGTGGCGATTTTGGCGTCGACTCCACTCCCGCGGCAAGTGCAGCCTCGTCAGGTCGTCGCCGAGAACGACGACGACTTCGGCGACCTGCTGGGCAAGGCTCAGGAGGGCGACGGTCCTTCGCCGGCCTAGCGGAACTGTCAGACCCGGTCGCTACCGTCAGTCGGCGAGTGTTTGAATCGGGGACGTTATGACCACATGTGAGGTGTACGGACTCAGGGTCCGGCAAGCGAGACTGCTCCGACGGATGACCGCCAAAGAAGTACTCGCGAAGATGGGCTGGTCTGGTGCGCGGTTGACGCGGATGGAGCGCGCGGAGACCGTCGAGTTGGCCGTCCAGGACGTCGATCATTTGAGTGAGGTTCTGCGGTTTCCTGCGGAGTTCTTCACCACCGCACCGGTGTCGCGGGTCGAGCCGTCGGATCTGTCGTTCCGGGCGCCGAAGGCGATGACCGCTGCCGAGAAAAATCGGATGGCGCAGGTGATGGCGTTGTCAGGTGACTTCCTGCTCCAGTTGCATGCTGCGCAGAAGTTGCCGCCCTTACTGATTGAGCCCAGACCGACGTTGGATCCTGTCGCTGCGGCCGCGGCGGCCAGGGAGATGCTCAATGTCGGACCGGATGCGCCGATTGCGGACCTGACTCATCTGATGGAACGAAGTGGGATCCCGGTGATGATGCGGAGTGAACGATTCGGATCCCAAGGCCTGGAAGGCAATTCACGCGGACGTCTGGAGAAGCATCTCGGGTGCTCGGTGTGGATCGGAGAATTCCGGGAACGGCCTCTGGTCGCGTCGCGGGAGTTGGACTCGTGGGAACGGACGCGGTGGACGCTCGCACACGAGCTCGGGCACCTGATGCTCCATCGCAATGCCGGTGAGATGACCGACGAACGCGAGCAAGAGGCCTCGCGATTCGCTTCGGAGTTCCTGGCGCCGTACGCGCATGCGTCGGCATCGTTGCGTAGTGCACCGTCGTTGGTGAATCTCCTTCCGGTGAAGATGAAGTGGGGCATCTCGCTCGGCGCATTGCTGCGCCACTTCTACGAGTCCGGCGCCATGGACGAGCATCGTTACGAGACGCTGCGCAAGCAGTTGTATACGCGGGTGAATCCTGATACCGGGTTCACCTGGGGCCGCACCGAACCGGGCTGGGACGATCGGCTTCCCGAGCGTCCTCGCCTGATGAGCAGGTGGGTCGAAGCGGTGTACGGCACCAAATCTGTGCAGGCTCTGGCCGCACGCCGATTGATCCTGCCGGTCGATGTGATCGGCGAGTTGATGGTCGGCCAGCGAGGGCCGGCTCAGAAGGCTGTAGCAACGCCGGCGTCAGCGGCCGCGCCGTCGGTCACCGGCCGCCGCGGCGCGGTTGTCGAGGTCGACTTCGCCGGCGCTCACCGTTCGCGGCAAGCGTGATCGTCGGCGGAGGTGGCGGTGATGGCCCGAGCACAGCGAATGAGATTCCCTGACCGGCCCGACTCCTACACCGTCGTCGACGACACCGGTCTACCCGTTCTGCCTGCGCACGAGTTCCTGCGGTTTCTGCGCGATCAGGACCGCTCACCTAATACCGTCCGCGGCTACGCCCGTGGCCTGGGATACTGGTGGACTTTGCTTGAGCATGTCGGCGACGAGTGGGACCAGTTTCCGGTGTCCCGGTTCGGCGACTTCCTGACCTACCTGCGGTACGGGGACCTGCCCGGCGTGACGCGACTGTCCGAGCGGGAGAGGTGGCTCGCCGAATCCTCGGTCGCCACCTACAGTGCTGCTGTGCTGGCGCTGTACACCTTCCACGCCGATGCTCATCACCTGATCGAACCGTATGAGCGGCTCTACAGTGCCCGCCGGACCCAACGCTGGGCGAGCCCCTACAAGGGCTTCCTCGACGGTGTCGGCCCGCACCGCGATCACCGGCGGCCGTTGTACCGGACTCGGCTGCCGAACCAGTCTGCGACGCCGGTCCTGGATCCAGCGCAGGTGGTCGCGATCCTCGACGACTGTGCGGTCCAGACCGACACCGGCTGGACCGGCGGCCCTGTCGGACTCCGCGACCGACTCATGATGGCGGTCCTGGCCGAGACCGGCATGCGCCTGGGTGAAACGTTATCGTTGCGGCACAGTGACTTCCACATCACTGGCGGCGTCACCCCATCCATCGACATCGTCGGCCGCGATGATCATCCTCACGGCCTGCGCGCCAAAACCGGGGCTCGCCGCATCTACATCGGTGACGACTTGGCCGCGCTCTACACCGAGTACGTGTGGATGCTCGTGCAGATGTGCGCTGACGTGCTCGTGGAGAACCTGGATTCACATTTCGTGTTCGTCAATCTCATTCGCGGGCAGCAGTTCGCGCCGATGCGGGTGGAGACCGTGTACGCCCGGGTCGACCAGGTGCGGCGCCACCATCCCGACACAGTGCCGGCCGACTGGTCGCCGCACTGGCTGCGTCATACGCATGCGACCGCGTTGCTCCTCAACGGGACTCCGCCGCACGTGGTGATGCGGCGCCTGGGCCACCAGGATGTGCAGACCACTCTCTCGACCTACGGATGGGTGACCGAAGACGCGCAGATGCGGTCCCTGTCGCAGTGGAAGAACTACGTCGCGGGCTGGAGGGGAATCCATGACACCTGACCACACCCCGCGGCTGATACCTGCCGACGCCGCAGATCCCTCCGGGGACTCTTTGTGGGAGGCGCAGTGGGCGCGGGTCCCCGATCAATGGCGGCAGCTGCGGTACCGCATCGACCAGGCGCCCGCCGATCGCGTGTTTCTGCTCAATCGGCGGTACCTGCGGAACCCGGACGGGCACGACTTCACCCCGCAGTCGGTTCCGCTGCGCTTGCAGCAAGAGCTGGCGTGGTGGGTGTGGCTGTGCGGTGCCGACGGACTCCGCAAGATCGAACCGTCCCTGCTGCGCTGGTTCTCCCTGACGTTGACCGCGGCCGTCGCCGACTATCAACGAGTCCACGGTGATCCACCGACGTCGGTGACCGACCTGGGTGTCGCGGACCTGACCCGGTCGGCGCTGGTGGGGTTCGAGCAGCGCAATGCCCGCCTGGCGTCGGCGAACTCGCGCCGCAACATCACCAACTTCATCGAGCAGATGCACCTGCACGTCAGTGTCCGCTGCGGCACCAAGCCGTGGTGGGAGCACGACATCTGGGATCTGCGAGCCGATCGGCGGATCCCGCAACGCGAGCACGAACCGGCCCACGACAAAGCGCTACGCTTGGACACCCTCGAACCGCGCTGGCTCCGCGACGGTGTCCGCTTCTGGTTGCGGACCGCGCTGAGCACCGAACTGCTGCGGTGGTCGTCGGCGGTGGAGCGGGCCCGCACCCTGTCCCGCCTTCTCGGGCCGTTCCTGCAGGCTCAGGGCATCGACGATCCAGTGATCAGCACCGACCCCGCAGTATTGCGTCAGGTGTTCACCGACTTCTCCGGCTACCTGCACTCACCGCAGGCCTGTGCCCGGCCTGGGCGATTGTTGTCGGCGTCGGCCGTCGACGAGGCCCGCAGCCAGACGCAGGTGTTCTACACGTTCATGGCCGACCACGCCCCCGAAGCCGCGGCGGCGACCGGCGATCGTCGCTGGCTGGCGGTCTCGGCCGCGCACACCCGGCTGTGGGGGCCGGCGTTCCGGACTCGGCACTCCTCCCGCGTTCGGGAGTTGACCTGGTACAGCACCAGCGAACTGCAGCAGATGCTGTGCTACCTCGACGTCCTGTCCGCCGACCGCGGATTCCCGGTGTCGATCACCCACCCCGACCGAACCCTATCGGTCGTTGCCGGCCTCGGTGACCCGCAGACCGCCCGCATCTGGCTGCTTCAAGCCCTGACCGGCCGCCGAGCCTCGGAGATCCTGATGCTCGACCACGAACCCCTGGAGGCGATCCCTGGCATCGAACGTCCCGTAGACAGTAACGACCCCGATGCGTTCGTCGCCAAACTCCGGTACCAGCAGACCAAGGTCGACGGCGTCATCCCGACGATCCTGGTTGAGCAGGCCGTGGTGAACATCATCGCCGAACAACAACAGTACAACCGAGACCACTACCCGGACCTGACCCCGAAGTACCTGTTTCTCGGGGTCCGGCACCAATTTCAGGGGCAACGCCCCCGCCCGTATGCCTCCTACCGATCCGCACTGGCCAAACTCGACCGAGTCCACGGACTCACCGACAGCGCCGGAAACCCTCTGAGGTTCACCCAAACCCACCGGCTCCGGCACACCCGGGCGACCGAGCTCCTCAATGACGGCGTCCCCATCCACGTCGTGCAGCGCTACCTCGGACACGCCTCACCCGAGATGACCCTGCGATACGCGGCCACCCTCGCAGCCACTGCGGAAGCGGAGTTCCTCAAGCACAAGAAGATCGGCGCCCACGGCGCCGACCTGGGCATCAGCCCCACCGACGTCTACGACATGACCCAACTGTCCCAACGCACCGACCGCGTCCTCCCGAACGGCGTCTGTCTGCTGCCGCCCTTGCAGACCTGCGACAAAGGCAACGCCTGCCTGACCTGCGGTCACTTCGCCACCGACCGCACACACCTCGACGAACTCGCCGACCAGCGCACCCGTACCGAGTCGCTTCTCCAGGTGCGGCGCCGCCAATACCACGAGCGCACGGGTCGGCAACTTTCCGACGAGAATGTCTGGGTCCACGAACGTCTCCGCGAGATCGCCTCGCTCGATGCCATCATCGCCCGACTCGCTGCCGAAGAGGACCAGGCATCGGCCGATCGCGATTCTGCGGTGGCCGGGGCCGGCACCTCCGATCGGCGACCGCTGCTGCAGATCCAGACTCGAGGGCTGCACGAGATCGCACTAGGGAAAGCTGAGAACCGAGGTGATGGGGTATGACGCCACCGACTGATCAGGCGATCGCCGCGCTCAACGCCCACGCACAGCAGCGCTCCGCCGACGTCCGGACTCGGATTGAGAAGGCCCTCACCGCCATGCGGAGATCGGGGGCCACAATCAACATCAACGCCGTCGCTGTACGTGCCGGCGTCACCCGCAAGACGATTTACAACCATCCGGACCTGCGGGAGAAGATCCGCGCCCACACCACCATCGCCCCGCCACCCGAGGCTGCAGCCACCGACAGCTCCATCGTGTCGGCGCTTCGCGCTCAGTTAACGGCCAACGATGCCGAACTCCGTCGCCTCCGCGCAGAACTTCGCGCCAAGGACGTGCTGATCGCCAAACTCTACGGCCGGCTAGACACGGCGGACGAGTGACGACAGACCGCCGACGATTCTCGGGTAACCGGCGCACGTCCCGTCCCACGGTTCGAGAACGTCATTGCGCACATCGCGCCCAACCGTAGGGCCATCGGCTGATTCGTCTGTTCGCCAGCCTAGTCAGCAGGATCGAGGAGGTCGTCAATGACGGCATCCAGTCGTCGCCGAATGTGCTGTGGCGGTCCCACCACGGAGTCGACGAGGATCTCGGCCTGAGCAACGGCATTGATTCGACTGCCGATCCGCCAGGAGGCCGCAAACGCGGCGTCAGTGTCCACCTAGCCACCCACCAGAGTTACGGCGGCCGCGATGAGCGTGCCTCGGAAGCGGCCGGGATCGTCGGCGATGACCTGTGCCGGTGCTCGATCATCCAGGCGCGGATTGCGTCCTTGGAACCAGGCTTGGATCAACGATGGGGTAGCGCCGAGCTGGTGTTGCAGGGCCGCCACGCTGTAGGCCACCTTCAAACGGGCTCGGACGTGGTCCGGGACTGCGGCCGCGTGTGTGATGTAGTCGCTGACCGCAGCGGTGCTGGGCGCGCCGGCCAGATACGCAACCAAACGCGCACCGAGCAGCGTGCGCAGTTGGTCGACCAGTGTCGCGTCGTCGAGGGCGTCCAGATGCACTGTCACACGATCGTGGACGGCGGCAACCGAGGGCCGGACCGATTCCATGGATGTCATCGTCGCACACACAAGCCGCCTGATTCGCCGCCGTTTTTCGGAGGCTCCGCTGATCAGTGCCCAATCATTCGTGGCCACGCAGAACGCCGGAGCAGTCGCAGACCATTGAGCCCGACGATGATGGTGGACCCTTCGTGGCCGGCGACACCGAGTGGCAGAGGCAGCGTGCCGAGCAGGTCCCAGAGCACCAGTACCGCAATGAACGTCGCCGCGATGATGAGGTTGGCGACGACGACACGGTGCGCCCGCCGAGCAAAAGCGAGGACCGAGGGCACTGCGGTCAGATCATCACGGACGACGACGACATCGGCAGCCTGCAACGCCAGATCAGAACCGGCGCCGCCCATCGCGATCCCAACCTCGGCCGCAGCGAGCGCGGGCGCGTCGTTGACCCCGTCGCCGACCATAGCGACAGTGCGACCGCCAGCGTGCAGGGCGGCAATGGCGTCCGTTTTGCCCTCCGGGAGCAATTCAGCATGGATGTCAACGATGCCCACGTCGGCCGCGACGCGTTCCGCGGCTTTTGCGTTGTCACCGGTCAACAGGACGGTACTCACTCCATCGCCAGTCAGAGCGACCACGCTGGCGGCCGCGTCGACGCGTTGCGAGTCGCCCAGAGCCAACACTGCGATAGCCGCCCCGTTGTCGACGACGATGACCGCGGTGTCGCCTCGCGTTTCGGCGGCAGCAACGAGTTCGGCGACCTCGACCGCCGCGGGGGTGTCCGAGGTGTGTGGAGACACGACCGCGATCTGGTGCCCGCCAACAACGCCGGTCACACCGCTCCCCGGCTGCGCGGCAAAGCCTTCCACCGGCGGGACCGATAGCCCTCGCTCATGGGCAGCTGAGACGATGGCCGCCGCCAGTGGGTGTTCACTGAGTGACTCGACGGCTGCGGCGACGCTGAGGACCGTGTCGATGCCGTGGCCGAGGTCGAGGCCCTGCCCGGTGAGGTCGACGGTGGCCAGGACAGGACGGCCGGAGGTGATTGTGCCCGTCTTGTCGAATGCGACAGTGTCGATCGTCGACAGATTTTCCATGACCACCGCTGATTTGATAAGGACGCCGCGGCGACCTGCGTTGGCGATGGCGGCCAGCAACGGCGGCATGGTCGCCAAGACCACCGCGCACGGCGACGCAACGATCATGAACGTCATCGCTCGCAGCAAAGACGGCTGCAGTTCGGCACCGAACGCGAGCGGAATCGCGAACACCAGGAGCGTGCAGGCCACCATGCCGATCGAATACCGCTGTTCGACCTTGTCGATGAACAGCTGTGCTCGCGCCTTCGTCTGCGACGCTTCGGCGACCATCGCCGCAATACGCGCGACGACCGAGTCGGCGGCAGGCCGGTCAGCGCGGATTGTCAGTGCGCCGGTGCCGTTGACCGTACCGGCGAAGACCTCGTCGTCGACCCGCTTGATCACCGGTAGCGGCTCCCCAGTAATGGTGGCCTGATCGACTTCACTGGCACCGTCGATGACGGTGCCGTCGGCGGCGATACGCTCACCGGGGCGGACCCGGATCACGTCGCCAACGACCAACCCCGCGGCGTCAACGATCTGCTCGTGCCCGCCGGCGCCAAGGACCGTGGCCCGACTCGGCGCAAGGTCGAGCAGTCCGCGCACCGAATCCTCGGTGCGAGCCGTCGCCCAGGCCTCCAAGGCGCCGGAAGTCGCGAAGATGACGATCAACAGGGCACCGTCGGTGACCTGCCCGATCGCGGCAGCACCGATCGCGGCCACAACCATCAGCAGGTCGACGTCGAGAGTCTTCTCGCGCAACGCCTGCAGACCGGACAGCGCCGACTCCCACCCACCGACGACATAGCAGGCCAGATATAGCGTCCACCACACTGCCGGCGCCGTGCCGCCGAGCTGCGCGGCCAGCCCGGCCACGAACAACACCAATGCGGCCACTGCCCATCGGACCTCGGCAAGGTCCCATGGACGGGTCCGCGCCCCGGCATAGCCACGCCTCGCGGCACCCCTGCTTTGGTCGACCTGTGTCGTCGCCATGTCCATCCCGGGTCACTCTCTCTGGTTCGAATCAATCACCAAATCAGAATATATGAACACCTCTTCATGTGAGTAGTGCGAAGTATGATGTTGATCATGGGACACCGGATCGGCAGTGGCGGCGAGACAACGACCTCACTCGACGCGGCGACCGCCGACCGCGTCGCCACCACCCTGCAGGCTTTGGCGACTCCGAGCAGGCTGCGGATCTTATCCGAGCTTCAAGGCGGAGCCATGGCTGTGGGAGAACTTGCGGCGGCCGTGCAGATGGAGCCGTCCGCGGTCTCGCACCAACTACGACTGTTACGGAACCTGGGCCTGGTCACGGGGGTACGCAACGGCCGCAGCATTGTGTACAGCCTCTATGACACCCACGTCGCTCAACTGCTTGACGAGGCCGTTTATCATAGCGAACACCTCCGTCTCGGTCTCACTGATCAGTACACCGCCGAGACGCCCGAACGGTCACGTGCAGACGTAGTCAACCGCAACTGACCGAGTCGCCCCACACCTGGCAGCTCTCGCCAGGTCGCCTGACCTGCGATGCGCGGCGGCACTCTTGCATCACGGCCGGCGGCAGGTATATCGTCATCGGAACATCATACCCCCATGGGGTATCAACTGGAGAGGTGGGAAGACATGTCGTCGAGCGAGTATCAGGTAACAGGCATGACGTGCGGGCATTGCGAGGCCTCGGTGCGCGAGGAAGTCGCAGCCGTAGAGGGTGTTCAGGACGCTCAGGTGAGCGCGCAGACCGGCAGGCTCGTGGTCACCGCCGTCGGCCTCGTCGACGAGGCCGCGGTGGTCGACGCAGTCACAGCGGCCGGCTATTCGGCAGTGCGGATTTGATGGACGCCAGCTCGCGTCCTGCTGTCGGCGTGACGTTCGCGGGTTAACGCACTTTTACACCTTCAGCCCTGTGCGGCCGCCGAGCAAAGCGCAATCGGCCGACAACGGAGAAAACGGCGATGCACCACACCGGTGCGTCGTTCGGTGAGATCAGAGTGGATAGGAGACCACATGCGCAAGCCTCTCATGACGGCCGTCTCGGCCGGAATACTCGTCGGAGTACTGGTTCTGGCCGGTTGCAGTGCCGGCGAAAGCCAGGACCACCAAGGCCATGACAGTGGCAGCATGGCCAGCAGTGCCGGAGCAATGAGCGATTCGCCGATGGACCACCCGATGGACGGCGGACCGGCACCTGCCGGCATCAAGGCGGTCTCAGCACCCAAGTTTCCGATCGGCAGCCAGGTCATGCTGACCGCAGACCACATGGCGGGCATGGACGGTGCGCGGGCCACAATCGTCGGCGCCTTCGACACCTACACCTACTCGGTGAACTTCACCCCGACCACCGGCGGCCAGCCGGTCAAGGATCACAAGTGGGTAGTCCAACAGGAGATCAAAAACGCAGGAGATCGACGTCTGGCCGATGGCACCGAAGTCACCCTCGAGGCCGATCACATGACGGGCATGAAGGGGGCGAAGGCAACAATCGCCAGCTCCACCGACCAGACCGTCTACATGGTCGATTACGAGGCGGACGGCATGAAGATGACCAACCATAAGTGGGTCGTCGAGAGCGAAATTCAACCGACGTCTTGAGCCGGGGGTGGTGACGACTTCAACAGTCACCAACCCAGCTGGGGAATGACGATGAGGAAGGCAGCAGGATGACTGACCCCCACGCGCACCACCACCACCGAGACGTCGGCGGCGCCCCCATACACGGCGTCGACCGCCATGACGCGGCAGTGCCTGAGAGCCACAATGCTGTCGCAGACCCACCGCACAGCGGGCACAACGAACACGGCGAGCACGGTCGAGATCACAACGACCACGCCGACCATCACGGAGAGCATGGCACCCCCAGCGGGCGTAGCGGGCACCTGGACCACGACAGTGGACACGGAGACCACAGTGGGCACCGGGACCACCACGGTGCGCACGGGGGGCATGGTGGGCACGGTGACCACGTCGGGGAGTTTCGCCGACTGTTCTGGATCAACCTCATCATCGCGGTTCCGGTAATCGCCTTCTCGCCGATGTTCGCGATGTTGGTCGGCTACTCGGTCCCCGGCTGGGCCGAATGGATCGCGCCCGCGCTCGGCACCGTGATGTACCTCTGGGGCGGCTGGCCGTTCCTGGCCGGCGCTCTGAGCGAGCTGCGGACGCGGAAACCCGGGATGATGCTTCTGATCGCACTGGCGATCACGGTGGCGTTCTTCGCGTCCTGGGCGGCGACGCTGGGACTTGTCAGTCATCAACTGGAGTTCTGGTGGGAATTGGCGCTGCTGATCGTCATCATGCTGCTGGGCCACTGGATCGAGATGCGGTCGCTGGCCCAGACCACCTCGGCCCTGGACTCCCTGGCCGCGCTTCTGCCCGACCAAGCAGAACGTGTCCGAGACGGGCAAATCGAGGCCGTGGCCCCCGCCGATCTGGAGGTCGGCGACACCGTCGTCATTCGCCCCGGCGGGGGCATCCCAGCCGACGGCCGGATCGTCGAGGGGCGTGCGGCGATGGACGAATCGATGGTCACCGGTGAGTCCCAGACGGTCACCCGCAGTGTTGGCGACACCGTGACCGCGGGGACGGTCGCTTCCGATTCAGGACTACGAATCGTGATCACGGCCACCGGCGACGAGACGACTCTCGCCGGGATCCAACGGCTTGTCACCGATGCTCAGAACTCGTCGTCTCGTGCTCAACGACTCGCCGACACCGCGGCCGGATGGCTGTTCTGGTTTGCCCTCGGAGCCGCGGCGATCACCGCGATTGTGTGGACGGCGATCGGCTTGCCCGATGATGCGGTGGTTCGCACGATCACCGTCTTGGTGATCGCGTGCCCGCACGCTCTGGGCCTAGCGATTCCGCTCGTCGTCTCGATTGCGACCGAGCGTGCGGCCCGGGGCGGCGTACTCGTCAAAGACCGACTTGCGTTGGAGAGCATGCGGACGGTCGACAGCGTCCTATTCGACAAGACCGGCACGCTCACCCGGGGCGAACCCACTGTCACGGATGTCTTTGCCGTCGACGACGTCGACGAGGATCAGTTGCTGGCGTTGGCGGCGGCCGCTGAGTCCGACAGCGAGCATCCCCTCGCACGCGCGATCGTCGGCGCCGCCGATCGCCACAGCCTCAGAGTCCCGACCAGCAGCGATTTCTCCTCATCGCCCGCAGTGGGGGTCACCGCGACGATCGAGGGAACGACAGTGCGGGTCGGGGGCCCGCACCTGCTCGCCGAAGAACACCTCAACGAACTGCCTGTCGCTGATCGCTGGCGTGCGGACGGGGCGATCATCTTGCATGTCATTCAAGACCGGCGGCTGATCGGCGCATTGAAACTCGCCGACGAGATCCGCCGCGAGTCACGCGAGGCTGTCGATGCGCTCCATGCGCAGGGCGTCGAGGTCGTGATGATCACCGGTGACGCTGAAGCTGTCGCGAATGCCGTTGCTCATGAACTCGGCATCGACCGTGTCTTCGCCGGTGTCCGTCCCGAAGACAAGGCCGCCAAGGTGCAGGAACTGCAGACCGAAGGTCGCAGGGTGGCGATGGTCGGAGACGGGGTGAACGATGCTCCCGCGCTCGCCCAGGCCGACATCGGTCTGGCGATCGGCGCAGGTACTGATGTCGCTATCGCCTCGGCCGGTGTCATCCTGGCCAGCGACGATCCCCGCTCCGTGCTCTCGGTGATCGAACTGTCGCGAGCGGCGTACCGCAAGATGAAACAGAACCTGTGGTGGGCGGCCGGTTACAATCTGATCTCCGTCCCGCTCGCGGCCGGAGTGCTTGCACCCATCGGATTTGTCATGCCGATGTCGGTGGGCGCGATCCTCATGTCGTTGTCGACCATCGTCGTGGCCCTGAACGCACAACTGCTGCGCAGACTCGACCTGCATCCAGGATCAACGACGCGCGCAGTCTTGGACCGCTAGCCGGGTTAGTCCGCCGCCGGCCACCGTCAGCACCCGGGCATCGATCACTCTCACCATTTACTAAGCAAGTTAGTACTACTCTCCTTAGTAGATGGAGGTGGTTGTGTGGCACCCGGACACATTTCCGAGGACAGGTACCGGATCGACGAGAGGATGCCGGACTGCGCGCGTGGCCGTCGGCGACGCGCGCAGGCGCTCGTCGGCGCGATGCTCATCGGTGCCACGGTGCTGACCGCGTGCGGTACCGGCACTGATGCCGTGTCTGCGGTGCGCGCCAATCAGTTCGTCTCCCCTGACGGTCAGACGGTCATCGACTACGCGCCCGCCATGCGGCGTGCGATCGGCGCGGTCGAGGGTGAGGACTTGTTCGACCGGGGAACTGTCCGGCTCGCCGATTACCGCGGTGACGTTGTTGTGGTGAACGTGTGGGCTTCGTGGTGCCCACCGTGCCGTACCGAGTTTCAGGCACTGGAGAACGTCTACCGCGACACCCGCGCCCGTGGGGTGCAGTTCGTGGGGATCAACTTTCGTGATTCGCGCTCGACCGCACAGGATTTCACCACCGACCGCAAGGTGCCCTATCGGTCGATCTTCGACTACGGCGGCGCCACCCTTGCCGCACTCGGAGTCCCCGTGGGTGTTGTCCCGACCACTCTGATCCTCGACCGCCAGCACCGCCCAGCGAAGCTGTTCCTTCGAGCGATCACCGAGGCCGAATTGCGTGCTGCCGTTGTGACGGTGGCCGAGGAGAAGGCGGCGCCGCAGTGAATCAGTGGTTTCTGGCGGATCTGGGAACGACGTTCGCGGCCACGGTCACCAGTGGTCCGCTGCTGCTGGGCCTGGGTGTCGCGGCGCTGGTCGGGATCATCTCTTTCGCCTCGCCGTGCGTGGTGCCTCTGGTGCCGGGCTACCTGTCGTATCTGGCGGGGCTGGTCGGTGCCGAAGCTCCCGCCGTCCAGGTCGGTGAGGGCCCCAAGTCCGGCCGGTGGCGGGTGGTTGCCGCGGCAGGGCTGTTCGTCCTGGGCTTCACGCTCGTCTACGTCCTGGCCACGGTGGCGCTGTTCGGTGTGACCTCGGTCTTCCTCGATCAGGCCCGCCTGGCAGTGATGCAACGCGTCGGCGGGGTCGTGACCATCGTGATGGGCTTGGTATTCGTCGGCGTGGTTCCGTTCTTCCGGCGAGAACGCCGCATGACGCCTCACCGCCGCACCGGTATGGTCGGCGCGCCGCTGCTGGGGGCCGTGTTCGCCATCGGGTGGATACCGTGCAGCAGTGCCACCCTCGGTGCCGTCATCGGGCTAGCGATCAGCACGAACGGCGACGCGCCGTTCCGCGGCGCGCTGATGGTCGTCGCGTACTGCTTCGGCCTCGGTGTCCCGTTCGTGGTCCTGGCGTTCTCATCGGCATGGGCCGTCCGCAGCCTTGGCTTCCTCCGCCGCCACGCCCGCACCATTCAGATCGTCGGGGGCGTCCTGCTGGTCGGTGTCGGCGTGATGTTGGTGACGGGCTTGTGGAATGTGTTCGTGGACTGGGTCCGAATGGCGCTGATCAACGACGTCGTCCTGCCCGTGTGACCGGGCGCCCAACGAGCCTGGCCCCGGCCTGACGGTGCGCGTCGGCGTGCGGACTCTCGATCACGATCGATGCGACGGGCCGGGCGAGCACCGGCCGGTTCCCAGGAGGGTCAGGCGGGGCAGGCAGCCAGGAAGACGGTGGCCAGACCGGCGAGGAATAGCAGAATGGGGAACATCGCGGCCGCTGTCGGGGCAGCGTAGGACGAACTACGCGACGGTCGCGTGCCGGGAGCGGCGGAACGGCCCAATCGATGCAACCGCAGATCGACGCAGTCACGAGCGATCCCCAGAGCGCCCGCCGGCGCGGTCGGGTGAACGTGCGTGATCGCGCGGACGACGGCAGCGTCGCCGTGCTCATGCGCGGCGTGTGCGTCGGCGTCGAACTCGACCAGGGCGCGCACGATGGGACTCGCCTGCCGAGTCAGTGGTAGCCAGGGCACCGCGTGCGAGAGACAGTCGGCGACGCGGACGAACAGATGATGGTGACCATGGACGTGCGCCTGTTCGTGAGCCATCACCGCCGACAACGCCGCCGGGTCCAGTCGCTGCCGCAGCCCTTCGCTGGCCACGATCAGGCCCTCGGTCCGTCCGGGCGTGCTGTAGGCCATGGGTGTGCTCGTCGGCAGCCACAGTGGCGACCGGGCGCCCGTCGGGTTCAGCAACCGCGCGAGCAGTGCGTGGTGCGCCCCGATCTCGAGGTCACGGCGACGGGCGGTCCGCCAGAACGCCGCAGCCCGCCACCCGGACACGGCCAGGACGAGGGCGAACACGCCTGGCCCGGCGACCAACTCGAGGGTGCGGCTGACCGCACTGTCGAGTCCGTTCAGGCAGGTCTGCAACACCCCACCCACGACGCTCGCGTGGCCGGGAATGGCGACGATGGCCACCGAGCTCGCAGCGGCGACGAACACGCCAGCGGTCAGCGCCGCCCACACCCGCAGCAGGGTCCTGGCCGTGAGTCGATCACGCGCGATCAGGACGTCGAGGACCCGGTCACCGATCAGAGCCGCAGCCAGCGCACTCACGCCCAACAGTGCTGCCGTGACCACCGCGTCAGTCCCGTTCCCGCAGGCCCTGAGCGATTGCTGCGCTTTCCTGGTCGGAGGCGTGCCGCACGAAATGCAGCAGCGCCCCAGACGGGTCGCCGGCGTCGGCCAGCACCGCACGCAAGGCATCGCTGACGGTCTGCTCACGCGACTTGAGCGAGTGATACCAGTACGCCCGGCCGCGCCGGTCGCGTCCCAGCCACCCCTTCTGGTACAGGTTGTCCATCACCGTCATCACCGTCGTGTACGCGGGTTCGCGCTCCGCGTCCAGCCCTTCGAGCACGTCGCGGACACGTTTGTCCGCGTCATCGCGCCAGAAGACCTCCATGATGCGTGCCTCCAGCTCGCCCAGACCGTGCATCGCACACCTTTCCCTCACGCCACTGCACTGACTGCGGCAAACCGCGCAGTCAGGCCGCGACCGCGCATCGCCGTTCGCCCTGCAGCCGTCGCTGCAGGGCCCAACCCAACAATGCCACGGACACCACAGCCAGGATCGGCTGCAACGGCGCCCAGACGGTCAATGCTCCACTGACACCGACGACCGCGACCACCACCTTGTTGCACACCGGGCATCCGACAGCCAACGCCGAACCGACCGTCGCCCAGAGTTTCTTCTCCATCCGCGGCGCCGTCCGGGCTTGAATGTAGGTGGCCGCGATCAGGCCGCCCAACACCGCGGTCGCCAGCCAAATCGGGTAGTTCCACCACAGGGTCGGCGTCATGCGTGAATACCACGGCGTGTCGATCAGTCCGGACGGAATACCGACGGCCAATCCGATCGCGATGGCCGTGACTGCTGCCACCACCCAGCGCACCAGGGACCACTCACGCAGCATGGCCACTCCTTCTTGTCTTGGTCAGCATCTGTGTCTCGGCCCGTCGAGTCGAGTCGGTCTCGTCCGCCGGGTCGGCAGTCGTCGAATCACGGCGAACGTGCGCGGTGAATACCAGTCGCCGCAGCAGCGCTCGCGCGGCGAGCGCCACGATCGCCGCTACTATTGCCGCCCACACCCAATGCCAGGTCGGCGGCCAGCCGAGGCGGTGCGCATGCGGGCGCCCTCGCAAGTCAACGGTCTCGGCATAGACCAAGATCATTGCACCGCTGAGGACTGCTGCGAGAACGCCGACCGCCACGGCGAGTCGATGACTGACCCTTGTTCGCGTCACTGCCAACCCCTCCATCTACTAAGCAACATAGTAGGTCAGTGTCGGCGGTCGCGCACCTGCCCCCGAGCCAGCACCGACACGTCCGGAGGCGTCGCAGTCGGCGGCGGCGATGCCTCGGTGGCGATGGTGACGCCGCGGGCCTGCAGCCACGGCAGCGGATCGATCGCCGTCCCGGCGGGGTCGGCGACCTCGAAGTGCACGTGCGGCCCGCTCGACACCCCGCGGCTGCCGACAGTGCCGATCTGCTGACTCATACGCACACGGTCGCCGACGTTGACCGAATTCTGATCGTTGTGACCGTAGGTCGTGACAGCACCGTCCGCGTGACGGATACGGATCCACAGGCCGAACCCCTCCGCAGGCCCTGAGTTGATGACCTCGCCGTCCTCGACCGCCAGGATGGGCGCTCCCAGGCGGTTGCCGATGTCGATGCCCTGATGACCGCGACCGTCACCGAACGTGGAGGTCAGGACACCGCCGGGGGTGGGGGTGGCCGCAGTCTGCCCGGGAGCGGGGCGGGCGCCGTCCGGGGCGAGGTGATCGGAGGATCCCCCGTGCGAAATCGACGGGTCGTGCGGCGCGACCGCGGCAGCGAGTGTCGCCAGTAGGCGCCCCACAGGGACCGCGTCGAGGATCAATGGCGCCTGCCCACCGAAGGCAGTCCCGGCGGCCGCGAAGCACCCCAGAGCTCCGACCCGATCGCCTGCGGCGGGGTCGGTCTCGGCAGAGACGGTCAGACATGAGGTCACGGTGGCCATCGGGGCCAGCAGCTTCACCAGTCCGTCAGGTCCGGCCACGGCCCGCACGCTGTCTTTAACGATGGCCGCCAGCTCGACCACGACGTGACCGTCAACACCGTTGGCGGTCTCAGCCACGGCGGGCGCTGGACTCAGCGTCCCCGCCGCAACCGCCGCGGCCAGACCAAGAGCGACAGGGGCGGTGCCCACCCAGTGCCGCACCCGAGGTGCGAGCGTTGCCGATGATGGCGAGGAGGTGAGTCCGACGAGGGGATCTCTAGTCATGGACGCCACTATGACACTTGCGCACCACTGGCACCACCAGCACCAAACCGGACATTCGACGGAATGGGCAATGCGTGTGCGGGCCGCCTTCAATCGCAGAACATGGAGGTCAGCGCGGTCGACAGGTCGATGTCAGCGCGGGCTGCAACGCCGTCGATGTCGACCCAATGATCTACTAAGCGCCTTAGTAGATCGTTGCGGGAGTGAGATCTATTCGTGATCGTCTCGCAGGAGTTCTGATCAGGCCAGCGCACTGCCTGCTCGCCATTGCTCCCAGGGCACGCCCCAGTCGCCGTTCTGCCAGAGCTCCAGCGGCGCCCCGCCGGTGTTGCGGACCTCGACGACGTCGCCCGGGATCGAGAACTGGTAGAACCAGCGGGCGTTGGCGCCGTTGAGGTTGAGGCAGCCATGCGAGAGATTCGTGTTTCCTTGCGCCCAGACGGTCTCGTCCAGTTGATGCAGATAGACACCGTCGGTGCTGATCCTCGTGGCGTAGGCGATGGTTTGCTTGTAGCCGAGCCTGGAGTTGATCGGCAGACCGTAGGTGGACGAGTCCATGACGACCGGATTCGCCTTATCCAGCACCGTATAGATGCCACGCTGAGTCCAGAAGCTGATCTCGGTGCCCCCGATGACCTCAGTGCCACCCATCCCCATCGAGGTCGGCATCGTGCGGACGAGGTTGCCGTTCTCGTACACCTTGACCTGCTTGGTGCGATCGTCGGCGATCGCTACGTGCGAGTCACCGATCGTGAAAGTCGCCTCGGCATCTTCTTGACCGTAGAGGCCGCCGCCGAGGTCGGCGCCGTAGATCCGCGCCTCAACGGTGACCTCGGTGCCAGGACGGTAGTACTCGCGCGGCCGCCAGTGAGCGTTCTGGTCGTCGAGCCAGTACCAGGAGCCCTCGACTCCGGGCGTGGTGCGGACCGACAGTCGCCGCTCGGCTGCGGCGCGGTCACCAATCGGCTCGTCGAAGTGAGCAACGATGACGATTCCGACGCCGTAGGTCCCTCCGGTCGACAGTGGCGTGCCGCCGGTCGTCTGCAGGGTGACGCCGGCCTGATTGTCGGGGGTGAGCGTGGTGAACGACCCGGTGCGCGAGGCGCGCTGTCCGCCGCCGCGAGCCGTGGCGGTCACGGTGTACGTCCGGCCATAACCGAGCGGTTCACCGACCTTCCAGGAGGAGCGGTCCGGTGTCATGATGCCGACGACAGGCCGCCCCCCATCGTTGACGAGCGTCACGTTCTCCAGGGTGCCGCCGCGCACAGTGGCCACGACCGGGGCAAGGGGATCGACTCCGCTCGCCCCGTCGTCGGGGGTGAGCTCGATCGACGGCGCGGCCGACGCAACCGACGGATCGGCCACCAGATCCCGGGATGGCTGCGAACACCCTGCGATGATCAGGACGGCAGCAAGAAGGAAGGCGGCAGTACCGCCTCTAGGGAATTTGACCATGGGATACGACCTCTCGTGTGCACAGAACGCGACCGCGAGGGGCGAAACCACCCCATCTACTAAGCAGCTTAGTAGATGGGGTGATCGAGGTGTCTCAGTCGGCCCGCGATGTACCGGTCTAGGTGCCGCAGGGCTGGTGCGTCTACGCGTATCGGAGAGTGGTCATCATGCCCGTCTCCATGTGATAGATGTTGTGGCAGTGCAGAGCCCAGGCGCCGGGGTTGTCGGCGTCGAGGTCGACGTTGACGCGGCCCATCGGACGGATCAGCACCGTATCCTTGCGCAAACCCGATCGGTCGGGCAGCGACCAGGTGTGGCCGTGGATGTGCATCGGATGCACCATCATCGTCGAGTTCGTGATCTGCATTCGCAGCCGCTGGCCGGGCCGGACAGTCAGCGGTGTGTCCTGGCCGTACTTCTTGCCGTTGATCCCCCAGGCAAACGGCGACATCTGCCCGTTCAAAGTGACTTTGAGTGTGGTGTCGGGATCGCGGTCGGGCAATCGTGCCGATTCCGCCGCGGCCAGGTCATCGGCGCCAAGAAGTACTGGACCCTCGAGTTCGCGCGGGCGGATGGTGCTCGGCGGGGCCTGTCCCGAAGCTGTCCGCAGGAGCGCCAAGGCTTGGCCACTCTTGCCTTCGGCCGCCGCGACAAGCGGGAACACGCCATCTCCGGCGGTGATGGTCACGTCGTAGCGCTCACCCATCGCGACGTACAGGGCTCCGGTCTGCTTGTCGTTGACCCGATGTCCGTCACTGTGCGTCACCGTCATCGTGTGGTCGGCGAGTGCGACCTTGAAGACCGTGTCCGATGCCGCGTTGATCAGTCGCACCCGGACTCGTTGACCCGGTCGGCAGCGGAACTCGGTCGGCGCCTCCGGAACCCTGCCGTTGATGAGATAGTGCGGGTAGGCGACGTCTCCGGCGTCACCCAGCGACGAATTGCCGTGGTTCATTCCCGGCATCGACGAGTGATCCATCCCGCCCATGCCCGACTTCAACGGTCCGGAATCGGCCTGAAAGTCGGCCAGAATCTGATCGGGGCTCTTCCCGACCCCGTCCGTCCAGTCGTCGAGGACGACGATCCATTCCGCGTCGTAGTCGCCCGCATCGGCCGGATCATCGATGATGATCGGCGCGTACAGACCTCGATCGAGCTGTGCCCCGACGTGGGGGTGGAAGAAGTGCGTCCCAGCATCGGGGGCCGTGAAGGCGTACACGAACCGGTTTCCGGGTGCGATCGCCTGCTGCGTGACGTCTGGGACTCCGTCGGCTTCGTTGCGAAGTCGGATGCCGTGCCAGTGAACGGTCGTCGGCGCAGGAAGTTGGTTGTCGACGTTGACTCGCAGGAAGTCGCCCGCAGTGGCGCGAACCACTCGCCCGGGAACCTCGTCGCCGTAGGCCCAGGTGTTCGCGATAATGCCCGCACCGAGGTCGACAGCCACCGGTCGGGCCGTCAAAGACGCCTCCACCACCTTCTGCCCCGGCTTCGGCGACGCCTGCAACGGTGGTCCCGGCAACGGCGACGACTCAGGGCGTTGAGGGCGGTCCGGGCTGCACGCGCCGAGTACCCCGACCCCCAGCGCCGCCAACCCTCCGATGAGCACCGATCGCCTCGAAACCTCAACCATCCTGATCAGCCTTTCTGGTCCGCACTGAATCCGCGAGCATGTATCGCGGACGTCCACTCCCAGAGTCGTCTCCGACGCGCCGGGTAGCGACCCTCGCGGACGATCTTGAGGAAACCTTGAACCGATGCTGACGATACGAATGTGGCCCCTCACCGTCGCCAGCATTGGAACACGCACAACGGCATGTCCTGGCTCACTGTTCAACGGGAACTATCACCAGCCCCACAGGCCTGACCACTGCGCCGACTGGTCGGCTCTCACCAGTTTGGAGGCCCCTGGGGGTCGTCGCGAATCAGCCGAACCATCCGCGTGTAGTCCACGTCCGAAATCTCCCCGCACGCCAAACGCTGGCCGAGGACAGACTCGGGGTCCAGCTTTGAAGAGGCGCGTATCGACGAACGGATCGCCAGAGTGATTCCGACGGCGATCAACGCCCAGACTGCGATCAGTACGAGCAGCATCCAACCGTGCCCGAAACTGCCCATGTGGCCGCCGTTAGAGAACATCATCGCTACACCTCATTCACCGTCGATCCAACAGTACGCCCGCCGACCGTGGCAGACCGAGTCTCGCCTGCACCGACCGGGGCACAGGCCGACAACTTCAGGCATTCGGTCGTCACGGCCCAAGATGCCTTCCCCACGTCACACCGCCCTGGACTGAACAGCATTGATGCTGTTGTCCGCCACGAGTTTCCTTCAGCGACGTCGCCTACCCGAAGCTGCGGGGCGAGCCGGACCGCACAGTGAGGCGGTCAGGCGCACCCAGGCAGCGGAGCCATCGAAAACCGCTACCGGACACCCGACTTGCGTGCGACGAGTAACCAGTAGGGAAAGTCGACACTGCCGGCGCGGATCCGCTCCTCGACATGCAGGCCGGCTCGCTGGAGTTCGTCGACAATCGCATCGAACTCCCGGACATGAAACCCGTACTGCGTGAACGGCATCGCTCGCAAAGCATCCGGATCTGCGATGCCGAGAACGGCGCAGCCGTTGCCAGCGAGAATCCGATTGAGCTCACTGAATGCGGCGAACACATCATCGATGAAGTAGATCGTATTTGTGCTGATCAACGCGTCAATCGAAGCGTCCGGAACAGGTAATGCCTCCATCGGCGCGGCAGTCAGTGACAGTCTCCGCGTTTGGACCTCGCGACGGAAGCGTCTCTGTGCGCCGTCGATCATCGTTGTGGAGATCTCGAATCCGTGCACCATGCCCGATTGCCCTACACGATCAAGCAACAACCCTAATCCGACACCACCACCGAACCCGACATCGGCGACTACTTGACCCGCCCGGATTCCAGCAGCCTCCACCGCGGCAGCGATAGGTTCACGATTGCGTCGATTCACTACCCGGCCAACGATTCGACCGCGAATCCCGGCAGGTCGCCCAAGTTGCCGAGAAATACTCACCAATACCTGCTCGCCCACATGCATACCTCGATTGCAGCATCCCAGACCCGGCAACCGCATCAGGGAACTCCCGGAGAGTTCGCCCGGGTGTGACATCGGGAACGACTTACCGGATGAATCACGGAACCAATCCTCTGCTGGCCCCCGACTGCCAATCTCAAACGACTCCACGCCGGTCCTCGACGCCCACGTAAGCCCTATCGACGGGTACACCCGACTGGAGGGGTGTCACCCACAATCTAAACCGTCATGTGATTCACAGTCAGATACACCGTAACCAAGTTACAGATAAGATGGCCGGGCCCAACTGGCTGTGCAACGCGGTTCGGCCCATCCCGCCGAGCGCCGCGAGGGCCTCCATTCGGGCTGGGACTTCGCTGATCGAGTTGGCATGCAAGGTGCCTGCGCAACCGTCGTGCCCGGTGTTGAGCGCGGTCAGCAAGTCGATCACTTCCGCACCGCGAACCTCGCCCACCACGATTCGGTCCGGCCGCATCCGGAGGGCTTGCCGCACCAACGTTCGCACCGTCACCTCCCCGACGCCTTCAACGTTGGCGGCCCGTGCCACCAGCCGCACAACGTGCGGATGATCGGGTGCCAGTTCCGGCGCATCCTCCACACAGAGGATGCGGTGCTCGGCTTCGACCAAGCCCAGCAGGCTATTCAGCACAGTTGTCTTGCCTGCCCCGGTTCCACCAACTACGAGGAAGGCAAGCCTCGCACCCACCACCTCGGCCACCATGTCGGCGACTTCCGCAGCAATCGATCCGCGAGCGACAAGGGATGCGAAATTGTGCGTGGCCCCACGCAGAACCCGCAACGAAATGCACGTACCGTCCTGGGCTAGGGGCGGGATCAGCGCGTGCAGTCGGACATGAAAACCGTTGCGTCCCACCCCCGTCAACCGGCCGTCGACCCACGGTTGCGCATCGTCGAGACGACGGCCCGCCCCGAGCGCCAACCGCACGGCAAGCCTGCGGACCCCGGCTTCGTCGTCGAAGCACACTCCGGTCAGTTCCAATCCGCCGCCGCGGTCGGCCCAGACGCGATCGGGCCCCACCACCAGCACATCGGTGACGGCCGGATCGGCGAGCAGGCCTTCTAACCTGCCGACGCCCACCATCTCGGTTTGCAGATAGCGCAGGGCCGCAAGAAGATCGGTGTCGCCGAGGAGGCCCCCGGATTCGGCCCGGATCGCCTCGGCGATCGTCGCCGGGTCGGGTGCCGCCGCTGTGCCGTGAGTGTCGGCAGCCAGGCGCTGCCGAACGCGATCGAGGAGCGCCGGATCAGCGCCGGTCATCGTCGACCCACTCGCGCTAGATCGCAGATAGTGTTCGCCGCCCGCGCCAAGGGCGAGAATCTCCCCAACGCCAGGCCTCCCGATTCGCATCGAGCGGGCAATCGCGGGTCGGGCCGTAATCCGCAGAGCAGCGGCACCCCTATCGACCGCGCGATTTCGTCAGCTTGCAAGCCACCCGGCGCTGGCCCGCGCACAACGAGACGTGGCTCCCGCTCACCGAGCAGCCGAGCAACAGTTCTCCTCGTGGCCGCGACGCCCGGCACTGTTGCCGTGCTGATCACGATCAAGACATCCATCGAATCGAGGACGCCTGATGTAACCGGTCCGGGTTCGCGGCCTACATCGGCAACGACCACGTCGCCGGCACCCCGCGCGGCATCGAGAGCCGCGACAACCGTGTCGGGGCGCAGCGGTTGCGGATCGTCTCGCGCACAGGCCAGCACTCCAACACCGCGCGACCGCGGAACCGCCGCACGGAGCGCGGCCCCGCCGATGGCACCGGTCTCGCCGTTGACCTCCGACCATCGCAGACCTGGCTCGGCTTCAATTCCCAGGAGGAGGTCCGCGCCCGCCCCGGCTTGGTCGACGTCGAGCAGCAGCACCGTGGACGTCTGCGCCGCGGTTAGAGCGATCGCCGCCGCCAGCGTGCTGGCCCCCGCTCCACCGTGACCGCCGATCACCGCGATGGTGCCCGCCGATCGACTCCGCGGTTCCCGCACGCGGGAAAGGGCGGCAACCAGCGCTTCTTCTTCGTCGGGTAGAACAAATCCGCCGGCCGCACCGAGGCTCAAGCCAGCGCGCCAGAGTTCGCCGTCGTCGCCAGCCGTGCCGACCGCGAACAGCCCGGGACGATTGGGCAGTTCGATGTGGCCCAGGACCTCCAACGCCGCCCGATCTGCGACGACCGCGCTGGCCCGTAGCCATTGGTGCCTGCAGCGAGCCGGGTCTGCGACCACCATCGTGTACCCGGCTGCAGCACTGCATCGCGCGAGGTCATCGAGCAGTTCTTCACCAGAAAGGACCAGTAGCGCATCACTCATGAACTGAGAATGCGCTACTGGTCCCGGCTAGGAAACTGCGTTATCCACAGGCTCCGGCATGCGCTGGCGTGCCCGTGGTTCGGTCAGGACTGACCGGTGAACGGCGGCACGAACTCGCATGGCACCTTCACCGGATGTTCCGGGTCGAGCGCGTTGAGCACCATGTACGCGGCCCGACGAGAGCCCGCGATCGCCATGTGCTCGCTGTAGTCCTGCGAGCACGAGTCCTGGACGACGATGTTCTTGACGCTCTCGCCCTTGCGACCTGGAACGTAACCGGCGGTATATGGGACGACGAGCTCGTCGTACCTGGTCATGATGTTGGTGTAGTCGACACCCTTCACGTAAGGACTGCCACCGCGCCAAATCTTGTTGTAGACGTCCGAGCCCGGCAGCATGCCGCCGCAGCCGATACACACCGGGATCGGCGCATCGCCGAGCAGCTGGCCCATCCACTTCATGGACGGGCTCGTGGACCCGGTGCCCTTCCACAACGGTGCGAGCGAGACATATTTGGTGACCTTGTCCGCTCCCCCAAGTGCCTTCATGTAGTACGCAGGCATGAAAGTACCCTGCGAGTGGCCGACGATGTCGACAGTTTTCGCACCGGTGGCTTTGCGAACGCGATCGATGAATTTGGCTAGCTGACCTGCACTGACCGGGATTTTATCCATGCCGCCGACAGCGGTCATCGGGAACGGCAGACCCGGCAGGGCCCCGTAGGTGAGAGCGAACACGCAGTAGCCGCGGTTCTTCAGCATGGGCACGTACGAACCCCAGTTGGTGGTCTTGGCGCCGCCGGTTCCGTGAACCAGAATTACCGGACGCGGATGCTCTGCTGTCGGCTTGCAGTTGAAGTCGTTGGACCCCGGCAGCGATCCGCCCGGATGCTGCAACTCGTACGGGATTCCGCCGAAGAAGTTGTAGTTTTCCGGCAGCTTGGGATCCGCTTGTGCTGGTGCGGCAACGAGGGCAAGTGCTCCCAGCAACGCCGCGCACAGCGCGAGCGTAATTCTTCCGACAGTTCTCATTCCATCCCCAGACATATTTCTAGCGCGCTCCTTGCGACACTGTCCGTCTGAAACTACAGCGGTCCAGGTCACAATGCGAGACGATGAAGGGAATCTATCTCACGCCAGTGCGGAAGAATTCAGAGTAGGGGCGAAAACACCCTAGAAATGAGGACGACCCCGGCCAGGGGGGAGGAGGCCGGGGTCATCAGCTGTTCAGCCCCGGGGGGTCGGGCTGAAAGCTACCGGTGTAAACCGGATACCAACAATCTACACGCGCTCGCGCGAAGATTGCAACACCAACTATCTCCCCCAAAGTGTATCCTCGGTCACACTTTGCAAACCTCCCCTAGTCGTAGGATTTGTACTGTGACCTCGACGTCATCAACCCAGATCGCCGCATTTTTCGACCTCGACAAAACCGTCATTGCACGCTCGAGCGCCCTCGCCTTCACGAAGCCATTCTTCGAAGGCGGCTTGCTGACGCGCCGCGCAATGCTTCGATCTGCGATCGCACAACTGCAGTTCCACCTCGCCTCGGCCGAGGAAGATCAGGTCGCGCGACTCCGCAAGCACGTCATCCAGATGAGCACCGGCTGGAGCACCGACCAGGTCCGCGAAATCGTGTCCGAAACGCTCGACGAGGTAGTCCGGCCGGTCATCTTTAGTGAAGCCGCCGCACTGATCGCCGAGCACAAGAAGGCCGGGCACGACGTCGCCCTGATCTCCGCCTCGGGTATCGAGATGGTCGAACCCATCGGAGCCCTACTCGGAGTCGACTGCGTTCGCGCGAGCATCATGCACGTCGAAGATGGGCACTACTCGGGGGCCCTGGATTTTTACTGCTACGGCGAGAACAAGTCGGTCGCCATCAGGGAACTCGCCGACGAACGCGGCTACGACCTCGCCCAGTGTTTTGCCTACTCCGATTCGAGCACCGACCTGCCCATGCTGAAGGCGGTCGGCCACCCGGCAGTCGTCAACCCCGACCGGGTTTTGCGCCGGCACGCAGCCGAAAATGGTTGGGAAATCTTGGATTTCCCCGACCCCCTACCTTCCGCCGCGTGGGCCACAAAGCCTGCCGTCACGCGAACGGCATTGTGCGCCACAGCAATCGGGGCCGCAGCGGCCATGGCCGTCGCTTACCAACTCCGACATTCACAAAGTGCCAGGTCAGCAGGCACAAAAGATTTTTGAAGAAACCCTTGATGTGATCGTCATCACCATGTACAAATGGAGGTACGGAGCCCCGGACGGCAAAGCTTCTCCCGGAAGAGAAGGGTAGAAGTCCCCGGATCGGCAAGCTCCAGCACGGACGGCAAGCACCCACGCGGAGCGCGCCGCTCTGAATGGCAAAAGCGTTGTGCGCCTGCGAACCAGCGGGCATTATTCGCGACCCGCGCAGGACCGAGTTACCTGCCTTCGAGTCACGACGAGATGCAAGCTCCTCATCGCCGAGGCGATCCCACAACCCACATATGCACGCATTGGTAGCCTGAAGTCCGTGCTTGCGGGCGGCAATCCGACTGAACCTTCAGTCGGGAGGCCGCCCGCAAATATGTGTGCCGACCTATCCGCGGGCAGCCTCCGCGATCGACAGGGCTTCCTTGGCTCCGGCTTCTAAGCCGTCGCAGCAGAAGATGATCCAGTTCGCCAGGGCCTCCGGCTCTCCGGTCGCGAAGTGATCCGACAGTTCCTTGTACTGCCCCACCTTGCTCAGCCAGAACACTTCCGGCACCCCCAGCAGGTGCGGGTCCAAGCCCGTCGTTGCCGACACCAAGCGCGACGTCGCGCGCGCGACCACGCCGTTTGCGCCGACGAAGGGCTGCAACACCAACAGGTCTCCATGTACCACCGCAGCCAGAACGGGCGCGGGCACCGAAGTACCACCGGTGATCAACTGGCCCAGGAAGTCCAGTCGTTGCGCAATGTGCGGCTCCGACCTTGGCCGCCCCAGCAGGTCCTTGTCCTCCAGCAGGTCCGACGCAGCCAGGGTGTGCAGCCTTGCCAACGACTGCGCCGGCGCGCGACGAAACACGGTAACGGCTTGGTCGAGCGAGTCACTGTCGAGGGACTGCGCAACGCGAATCGCCCCGGCTGCGATCGGGTCACCGAGGTCTTCTCGAGAGATGTCGGTGGTGCCACCGTCAATAGCGGCCGACGATCGTCCCGCACGCCACGAGGCCTCCCGAGACGTTTTGTCCCACTGCCGCATGTTGATCGGATGCCGATGGGCGGCACCAACGGCTTCTCGTGCCTTATCGGAAGCTTCACGCACACCGGGGAGTTCGAGCAGGGGTGCCAACGGATCTTGACTCACCCGAGCAAGCCTAGTCTCGAACTCGGAACGGCCCGCACGAGCGCCTGCCGCAGATCGCTGACTACTGACCGTTCATCGCTCGCAACCCGCATGCAACCGTCCCGACATCACACTTGGTATCCAAAGTGACTACGTTCACAACAGAACAAAATCATCCGTCAACGGAAAGGCTTTCGACGATGACCTCCAGCGCCCCCACAGTGTTCCCGCCGTCTGAAGAATTCGCCGCCAACGCGAACGCAACGGCTGAGATGTACAGCCGCGCTGAGGCCGATCCGCTCGGGTTCTGGGCCGAGCAGGCACATCGCCTCGACTGGGATACCCCGTTCGGCGAGGTCCTCGACTGGTCGAATGCCCCGTTCGCGAAGTGGTTCGTGGGTGGAAAGCTCAACGTCGCATACAACTGTGTCGACCGCCATGTCCTCGCAGGTAAGGGCGATCGCGTCGCGATCCATTGGGTCGGCGAGCCCGGCGATTCCCGCGACATCACGTACCGCCAGTTGCAAGACGAAGTGTCTCGTGCTGCGAACTACTTCACCGCCATCGGGTTGCAGACCGGCGACCGCGTCGCCATCTACATGCCGATGGTTCCGGAAGCCATCATCTCCATGCTGGCCTGCGCGCGCCTGGGCCTCACGCACTCGGTCGTGTTCGCCGGGTTCTCCGCGGCGGCCCTGCGTTCGCGCGTCGACGACGCCGAAGCGAAGGTCGTCATCACTACCGATGGCCAGTATCGACGTGGCAAGCCCGCTCCGCTGAAGGATGCCGTCGACGAAGCCCTCGGCACCGGCGCCAATGCGGCACCGTCGGTCGAAAAGGTCATCGTGGTGCGCCGCACCAACCACGAAGACAACCTCAATTGGGTTGAGGGACGCGACGTCTGGTGGGAAGACACCGTGGCCGAGGCTTCGCCGCACCATGAGCCGGAAGCCTTCGACGCTGAACATCCACTCTTCTTGCTGTACACATCGGGCACCACCGGTAAGCCCAAGGGCATCGTGCATTCGTCGGGCGGCTACCTGACGCAGGCGAGTTACACCTTCCACAATGTCTTCGACCATAAAGAAGGCCGCGACGTCTTCTGGTGCGGCGCTGACATCGGTTGGGTCACCGGTCACTCATACCTTGTCTACGGCCCGCTCTCGAATGGCGCCACCGAAGTGATCTATGAGGGCACCCCCAACACCCCCGACGAGCACCGGCACTTCCAGATCATCGAAAAGTATGGCGTCACCACCTATTACATCGCGCCGACCCTGATTCGTACGTTCATGAAGTGGGGCCGGGACATCCCCGACACCCACGACCTTTCGAGCCTGCGCCTCCTCGGCAGCGTCGGTGAGCCGATCAACCCGGAAGCCTGGCGTTGGTACAACGAGGTCATCGGCCACGGTAAGTGCCCCATCGTCGACACCTGGTGGCAGACCGAGACCGGCGGCATCATGATCTCCCCGCTGCCCGGCGTCACCGCAACCAAACCGGGCTCGGCAATGCGACCGTTGCCCGGCATCAGCGCCAACATCGTCGACGACAACGGCAACAACGTCGCCGACGGGGAGCAGGGCTACCTCGTCCTCGACAAGCCGTGGCCGGGGATGCTGCGTGGCATTTGGGGCGACGAAGAACGATTCAAGGACACCTACTGGTCGCGCTTTGCCGAGCAGGGCTGGTACTTCGCCGGCGACGGCGCACGCTACGACGAAGACCACGCACTGTGGGTCCTTGGCCGAGTAGACGATGTCATGAACGTGTCCGGCCACCGCATCTCCACCTCTGAGGTCGAATCCGCTCTCGTGGCACACACTTCGGTGGCGGAGGCCGCTGTCATCGGTGCCGCCGACGAAACCACCGGCCAGGGCATCGTGGCCTTCGTGATCCTGATGGAAGGCGCGGAGAACGCCGGCGACGCGTTGATCACCGAGTTGCGCAACCAGGTGGCGACCGACATCTCCCCCATCGCCAAGCCCCGCGAAATCAATATCGTTCCGGAATTGCCCAAGACCCGTTCGGGCAAGATCATGCGCCGTCTCCTCAAGGATGTCGCCGAAGGCCGCGAACTCGGCGACACGTCGACGCTCGTCGACCCGTCCGTCTTCGAAGCGATCCGCAGTCGCCAGAACTGATCGCATCGCACGGCTAATCTCGTCGTGAAAAGCGCCCGCCACCTTTTCAAGGGTGGCGGGCGTTTCATCACCGCCACCCAACGTGGCAACATGAGACCGACCACCGATCTGTAAGAGGGAGTTTTCGTGAGCGGTAATTCCGACACCTGGCCGAGCAACCCGGGCGAGGCTCCTCGCGTTCCATCGATTCCCATGTCGGATGCGAACCTCGGA
Organism: Gordonia sp. (in: high G+C Gram-positive bacteria); assembly: GCF_049647785.1. Taxonomy (GTDB): domain Bacteria; phylum Actinomycetota; class Actinomycetes; order Mycobacteriales; family Mycobacteriaceae; genus Gordonia. Next base: position 96,968 of record NZ_JBARYI010000078.1, on the reverse strand, counting down.
CGCAACGGCGAACCGACGATCGGCAATCTGGTCAAGGACGCGACCGCTAGCGCATCAACGCTCGTTCGCGCTGAGATCAAGCTCGCGAAGACCGAACTTGTCCAAGAGGCCAAGAAGGCTGGCGCAGGCAGCGGCATGATGATCGTCGCCGCGGCCCTGCTGCTGTACGCGAGCCTGTTCTTCTTCGTCTTCCTCGGTTTCCTGCTCGCCGTGTGGCTGCCCACCTGGGCTGCATTCGGCATCGTCTTCCTGCTACTCCTGGTCGTGTCGATCATCCTGATCATCGTCGGCTACATGTTCTTGAAGAAACTCAAGGCACCGGAGAAGACGATCGAATCGGTAAACGAGTTGGCCACCGTGATCCCCGGACGCCAACAGGCTCCGACCGGCGGCATGGCTCACCCGCAGATTCCACCGGCCCGCGATCCAATGCACCGTTGATCGCCCTCCTCGCGCGCCGTTGTGACTAGCCCACCCCCGGACCCAACGCTCGTCCGCTTCGACGGACCGTGGCGGCATTTCGATGTCCGCGCCAACGGCCTGCGCTTCCATGCGGTCGAAACCGAACATGGGATTGCCGACCGTCCACTGGTGCTGATGCTGCACGGGTTCGGTGAGTTCTGGTGGTCGTGGCGGCACCAGCTCAGCGCGCTCACCGACGCCGGGTACCGCGCGGTCGCCGTCGATCTCCGTGGATACGGCGACTCAGACAAGCCTCCGCGCGGCTATGACGGTTGGACGCTCGCCGGTGACACCTACGCACTGATACGTGCGCTTGGGCATGCCAGTGCCTCGCTCGTGGGGCACGCCGACGGCGGTCTGGTCTGTTGGGCAACGGCCACGCTGCATCCGACGGTGGTCGATCGGGTCACCGTGCTGTCGTCACCGCATCCGCAGGCCCTGAAGAACGGGGTTCTCTTCAACACCGAGGAGCGGTCGGCTTTTCTGGGACCATTCCTGCACAACCAACTGCCGCGCATCGGCGAACGCCGACTCACCCGCAGCGATGGGGTCTTCATTGACGAGTATTTCCGGGAACGTGCCGGGGACGCGTGGCGGGAGACGGACGATTTCAGCGCCGCGATTAAGAACAACCGCCTCGCCATCCAAATCCCCGGCGTCGCACATTGCAGCCTGGAGTACCGCCGTTGGGCGTTCCGCTCCCAATTCCGCACGGACGGTTGGCGTTTCCTCAACCTGATGGACAAGGCGCTGTCGATTCCCGTCCTCGCCGTACGTGGCCGAGACGACCACTACATCCTGGACTCCCTCATGGCCGACAGTCGCCGCTGGGCACCCCAGATGGATTATCAAACTGTTGCCGGCTCAGGCCACTTCGTGCATCAAGAGGCACCGACCGAATTCAATCGGTTACTCCTGAACCACCTCGCGGACTAGGCCGCTTCGGGCTATCTACGATGCGACGCACTGCTGCGTGCTGACCTGCACATCACTTTGTTCGGATGCGGCGATGTCACGCTGAACTTGCGCCGCGGTCAAGACAAAACCGGTGTCATCGGTCGGGTCTTCGGCCGCACCAAAGACCACACCGAGAACCGTGCCGTCCGGCGCGATCATCGGGCCACCCGAGTTGCCGGAACGGATATTGCCACGCACCGTGTACACCTGCCGCTCCACTTGCTTGGGACTCTGATAGATGTCGGGTCCGCTCAGGTCCACAACGTTCCGCACGCGCAACGGCGTCACCGTGAAAGGACCGTTCTCCGGGTATCCGAGCGCAATCGCATCGGCACCCGATTCGGCCTGTTGCGCGGCAAAAGTCAACGGTTTGGCACGCAGGCCCGGAACGTCGAGGATGGCAATGTCGTTGCGGTGGTTAAACCAAACGACGGTCGCTCCTAGCCGACGTCCGTTCGCCGCGTGGACCGTGACCGTGTCGGTACCCGCCACCACGTGGGCGTTTGTCATGACACGTTGGGGAGCGATGACAAAACCGCTACCCTCCAGCGCCTGACCGCAACTACTTGCCACCCCGGTGATCTTGATGACGCTACCGCGGACCGCCTGAACGGCGGGGGAACTGACGAGACCCTGATTGGGGGGATCGACGGCGGCAACGCTCGTCTGACCAAATGGCCCGATGACTTCCTTGAGTCCGGAACTCTCGACCAGGCTGGTGAACTCATTCGGCAGGTCGCGTACCCATTGCGGGGCCACCTTGTCGACGGTTTGAATCACCTTCGAATCGTCCACCGCGTGCGAGATGCTCAATTGTTCGGCGCTGCGCAGCGGGAACGCCAACAGCCACGCCGCGACGACGATGGCGATGGCCTGCAACACCGACCCGATGATGCTGTCGATTTTGCGTAACCCTGGCGCGTGGATGCCGCTGCGGGCGGCCCGCCCCAGGACCATGCCAGCGACCTCACCGATCACCACCAGCACCACGATCAGCAACAGTCCGACCGCCAGGCGCAGGCGCGGGTCGTCGAACCGTTCGATAACAATCGGCGCGAGCAGGATGCCGGCGATCGCACCAATCACGACACCGAGCAATGCCAATGCCGATGCGGTCGCACCCTGTCGGTATCCGCTGAAGGCCGCAAGCAGGGCCACCGCCAGAATTACCAGGTCGACCCACATCGATCCGCTCATCGATCTCCGTTCACGTCGTTGGCATCGCTACCGCCAGGCGGGTCATCGAACCCGGAAATTTGTCGACCGCCGGTTTCAGCAATCATCTGTTCAAGGGGCCGAACGTCGTCGGTGTTCCACGGAACGTCCCACCCCGAGGCCTCACTGATCGCGGCGATCAGTCCGCCCGTGAACCCCCAGACCAACATGCCGTCGTACATGAACGCCGGGCCCTTGTAGACCGTGGCACCCACGATGGAGCGGCTGACTTGAAAACGATTCTCCGGCGACAAGAGTTCCCGCAGATTTGCGCGCATGACGCGGGCCGTCTCCCCGTGGTCGACGGCGAATACCTCGCTGGGCTTCGTCCAATGCGCAAGCACCGGGTGTACCTGAAATCCGGACGGCACCGGAAAGACCGGCAAATTCGCCAGGATGGTAACCCCGTCACCCGACAGTCCCGTCTCCTCCTCGGCCTCACGCATCGCCGTACCGATCGGGTAATCGTCGCCCGGATCCCGCGCTCCGCCGGGGAACGCGACCTGACCGCTGTGAGTGCGGAGCGTGGCCGCCCGCTCGGTCAGCAGGATCTCGGCGTCGCCGGGGAGCCCGCCGGGCGAATTGGGGTCTGGGTCGAACGAACCGGACATCAGAACCAGGACCGCCGCTGCGCGCTGCCCGCCGGCTTTCGCAGCCAGCGACGCCAGTCGTGCGCGATCGCCGCCGCGGGCGAGCACCCGCTCGCTGATGACATCTGGGTTATCGGTCACCGCATGTAGCCACGAGGGAATCTGATCGCGGGAAACCACTGGCCCAACCTGGACATCGCTCACGCGCCGCCCCCAACGTCGATGCCAAGGTTGTCGCGAACGGCCTGCGATAGTTCCTCCGTGGAGTTGAAGATTTGCGGCATCACCTTCGCGACTGTGCCGTCGGCACGAATCAGGATGGTGGACGGGAAGATCCGCGGTGCCCCAATAGCCTGGGCAATAGCACCCGTCGGGTCGGTGACGACCGGTAGATGCACCCCGACCTCCTCCAAGAATTTCAGAACGAAGTACGGCTTGTCTCCGCCTTCGCGCGCATGGACGGCGATCACGTTCAGCTGTTCGCCCGCCCGCTGTGAGAAGTCGTCGAAGATCGGCAGTTCCTTGCGGCACGGTAGGCACCACACGGCCCACATATTGATGACGAGCGGCTTTCCTGCCGTCACCGCGCCGAGGTTGATCTCATCGCCCGTCGCCATGCACGGCGCGCTCACGCCCGCGAGCACCGCGTTCGGTCCAACCGGCAGTTGGCCGCTGGGGCACGGGTTCAACGCCGCCGCGGCTCGAGCCGTTGCCATCTGGTCGGCAGACACCTGCTGGTCGGTGATTCCCGACGTCGGCGGGTTGGCACCGGTGGCGGTCGCCGAATCTGGCGTCGTGCTCCGGGGCCACAGAGCCGCGATCAACGCGACCGCGACGATGATGAACACGAGCGTTGCCCGTGCGGCCGGTTCCTTGAGAATCTGACCGACCTTCTTCACAAAATTCACTGCTTCTTCACTCCAGCCAAATCGAGCAGGTGCTCGGTTTCGGGTCCCTTGACCAGGGCCGCGGCCTCCACCACATCGGTGGGACCTTCCCCATACGACGGGCAATCCTTCGCCAGAATGCACACTCCACAAGCTGGCTTGCGCGCATGACAGACCCGTCGACCGTGAAAGATGATGCGGTGCGATAGGTCGGTCCACTCCCGTTTCGGGAACAGTTCACCTATCGCGTGCTCCACCTTGACCGGGTCTGTCTCCTGGGTCCAGCCCCAGCGGCGCACCAAACGCCCAAAGTGGGTATCGACGGTGATCCCGGGGACACCGAACGCATTGCCAAGCACCACATTCGCGGTCTTCCGGCCAAAGCCGGGGAGCGTCACCAGGTCTTTGAGATTGCCAGGAACTTCACCGTCGTACTTCGACACGAGCGCCTGTCCGAGTCCGATGATCGAGTTGGCTTTGTTGCGGAAGAAGCCGGTTGGTCGGATCAGTTCTTCTAATTCAGTACGGTCGGCGGTGGCGTACGACGCCGCATCCGGATACCGCGCGAACAAGGCAGGGGTCACCTGGTTGACCCGGACATCAGTGCACTGCGCGGACAAGATGGTGGCCACCGACAATTCGAGCGGCGTCGTGAAGTCCAGTTCTGCGTAAACGTGCGGGAAGGCCACCTGCAGCGCACGATTCATGCGCCGGGCCCGTCGAACCAGGCCGAGCCTGGTTTCTTCCTTACGTCTGCTCACAACTGACCAGGTTAGCCGTGACTGCGGCCCTTGCCACCTGCGCCGCCAAGACCAGCGGGGACGCCGTCGTCTAACCGACCGAATTGCCTGTTCTGACATCCGGGCAGGTCACAACTCGGTGACGACGGCCGTTTGGGTTTGGCAGAGACTTCAGGCCCGGGTGTTTACTGGTCCACATGCAAGGTTTTGCGGTACTCCTCTTCCCCGCCGTGCTGATGCTGTTTGCACTTGCGATGGAAAAAGTTCAAGAGCGACTCGACCGACTCAGCGTCGGTCCCGAGCATGTCGAAGAGTTCCTGGAGGCCGCCGACGCGACCGACGTTAACAACCTGGCCAAGGACGGTCTGGGTTCGGCGTTGGATGAACTTCGCAATCGCCGCGCAAAGCCTGCGGGAGATCGAGCATCGGATTTGACAGGCTCAAGCGCAACCCGCGCTTCCTAACGTCACAAAAGCGCGGCCGCGCAGTCGAAATGGCACCCCGGATAGAACTGGGACGCGCGGTAGTTGTCTACTAATACCACCAGTGATGAATCCAACAACTATGATTTTTCACGTAGTGTGTTCACTGGACGCGGCGCATATTCTCGAGAGAGGTTCTTTAGGTGGAAGAAGTACTAGCACGGGCGGGCATATTTCAGGGTGTCGAACCCACTGCCGTCGCAGCGCTCGCAAAGGAACTCCAGCCCATTGAGTTCCCCCGTGGGCATGTAATCTTCCACGAGGGAGAACCCGGCGATCGTCTCTTCATCATTCTGTCCGGCAAGGTCAAGCTCGGCCGCCGGTCACCCGACGGCCGTGAGAACCTGCTGACGATCATGGGACCGTCGGACATGTTCGGCGAACTGTCGATCTTCGACCCAGGCCCGCGTACGTCGTCGGCCACCACTGTCACCGAGGTGCGTGCGGTCACGATGGACCGGGATGCACTCCGCAAGTGGATCAAGGACCGTCCGGAAATCGCCGAGCAGTTGCTGCGCGTTTTGGCTCGTCGCCTTCGCCGCACCAACAACAACCTCGCGGACCTCATCTTCACCGACGTCCCCGGTCGTGTCGCCAAGCAGCTTTTGCAGTTGGCGCAGCGCTTCGGCACCCAGGAGGGTGGCGCGCTCCGCGTCACGCACGATCTCACGCAGGAAGAGATCGCCCAGCTGGTCGGAGCTTCGCGTGAGACCGTGAACAAGGCCCTCGCCGACTTCGCCCAGCGCGGATGGCTTCGCCTTGAAGGCAAGAGCGTCCTGATCGCCGATTCCGAGCGTCTGGCCCGCCGCGCCCGCTAGCCACAAACAAAAATGGAGTGTAGTGCCGTCGCCGCGCGGTTCTTCACTCCATTTTTGTTGCCCCAACCCACCCCATTCCAAACCGCTTTTCTGTCACGATTCGACCAGAACGTCACCGATCACCGCGATCGGTGACGGTTGTGCCGATCCAAATCCGCTGTTCGTGACAGAAAAGTGCCGGGCGGGCGTACGATGGAGGGCGAAAACCCGGGTTAGAGCGTGCGGATGTACTCCAACTGCGTTTTCACCGACATGCGGGCGGCCGGCCATAGCTTCTTGTCCACGTCGGCGTACACCGTGCGGACCACCTTCATCGGTTTCGCCTTCTCCGGGGTCACGCCCATCGCTTCAATCGCCGTGACGATCTGCGCGAGACGTTCCTCGCGGTGCGCCTTGTAATAGCGACCAATCGGGCCGAGCGTCGGGTGGTCGGGCCCGTGGCCCGGGAGCAGCACCGCATCGGAGGCTTCCACCAGCAGCCGGTTCAGCGAATTGAAGTAATCATTCAGCGAACCATCGCTGGGATCGAGCACCGTGGTGCCAAATCCCAGAATGGTGTCGGCCGTCAGGATTGCCTGCTGACCTTCCCATTCGACGAGGAAGCTCGTCGAATCGGCGGTATGTCCGGGCGTGTGCACCACGGTGATCTTCAGCCCGGCCGCGTGGATAACCTCCCGGTCTCGCAGGCGTGCTGCACCCACCGAGTACTTGTTCGAGTACGCCCGCTGGGGCGCACCCGACAGCTTCCGCATCTTCTTGCATGCGCCAACATGGTCGTGATGCCGGTGGCTGATCAGCACTAGTTCGACGACGCTCGCGGCTTCAACGACCGCGCGAACATGCTTGCCGTGCTTCTTGGGCCCCGGATCTACGACTACCGCGGTGGGCGAGCCGGGCGCTCGCAAAATCCAGGTGTTGGTGCCGTCGAGTTCAAACGAACCCGGGTTGCGGCACAGGATCACCGACGCGAACGGTGTGACTTCGCGGACCACACCGTAGGCGGGGTGCACGGGCTTCGACGCTGCCTCATCGACGACAGTCGCTTCAGAGCCGTTGTCGGGCGGGGTCTTTGACGCTTCGGAGGACATTCATCAAGGATAGCCACCGGCGGGCCGACTGGCGGCCGCCTGGCGTCTGCGACTCAGAAGACGAGCGGTGCCAAGAACTTCGTTGCGTAATTCTCGATGGTCGCCGGGTTCGCGAGATCAAGGCGCGATGTCCGGACCTGCGTCAGCGAGAACGCGATCCGCACGAGGTGCTCGGCGACCAATTCGAGATCAGTGTCTGGCATCCTGGCACCGGTCTGGCGCAGCGTGCTCGCCACCGTGAGGGTGGAGCGTTCCAGAAATTCGTCGGCACCGCGCGAGGATCGGCCCATCATCACATCGGCGAGTTCTGGTTCTTCGACGAGCAGGTGGCGCACGAGGGGGTCGTCGCCGACGAAGCGCGTGTATTCGACGAAAGCCGCGACCACCGCGTCACGCGGCGGCAGGTTGTGCACCGCGATCGCCAATCGCTGCAGCGTTTCGATCGCGATCAGTTCGCCAACCTTCGACAGGAGGACGTCTTTGTTGGGGAACCGGCGGTACAGCGTGCTGCGCGAGATGCCCGCGGCTTTGGCGATCGCATCCATGCTGGCGCGACGCACACCAACTTCGGAAAATTCGCGTCGTGCAGACGCCAGAATCACCGACTCCTGTTCTTCCGGCGCGGCGGAAGTACGGAGGCGGCGAGCGCCAGCAGCGGTGTCAGTCATTCGAGGTTTCGGTCATCGCACCTGGACGATGATCTCCACTTCAACGGGGACTCCGAGCGGCAGTTCGGCGACGCCGACGGCAGAGCGGGCATGGACGCCAGCCTCGCCGAAGATTTCGCCGAATAGGTCAGAGGCACCGTTAATGACACCGGGTTGTCCGGAGAAGCCGGGCGCGGACGCGACGAACCCGACGACCTTGATGACCCGCACCACCGAGTCGATTCCGACTTCAGCGTGGACGGCGGCGAGGGCATTCAGGGCGCAGAGTCGTGCGGCTTCGTTGGCCTGCTCTGGGGACACTTCGCCTTCGGCACCGTCGGCGACCTTGCCCTGGATGATCACTTCGCCGCCGGACACTGGAATTTGTCCCGAGGTGTACACGAGGTCGCCGACACGCAGCGCTGGCGTGTAGCTACCGACCGGCTTTACAACGGCGGGGAGTTCGATCCCCAATTCGGCGAGTCGTGCTGACCAAGGTGCTGCCATGGGGTTAGTCCTTTGCGCGCTTGAGGTAGGCGACATGCTGCTCACCGGTGGGGCCGGGAAGAACGCTCACCAGTTCCCATCCGTCGGCTCCCCACTGATCGAGGATCTGTTTGGTCGCGTGCGTAAGCAGCGGAACTGTGACGTATTCCCAAGCGGTAACTGCACTCATACCCCCAACCTTATCGGTTAGACGCGGCTGCAGTAGACACGGTCGATAAGGTGAGCGGCGTGGTCAACGAAGTTGAGAACGTAGAGCGGCCCAACGCGGGCATCGGTGAATGGCCGGTTCAAGCCCGCGACGGACGTCTGCATTTCGTGTCGGGTAAGGGTGGCACCGGTAAGACGACAGTGGCGGCAGCCCTGGCGTTGACCCTGGCGTCCAACGGTAAGAAGGTCCTCTTGGTGGAATGCGAGGAACGCCAAGGGATCGCACAGCTCTTCGACGTGCCCCCGCTCCCCCCGACCGACACTGAGCTGGTCGCGATGGATGGCGGCGGATCGGTGTGGGCGTTGGCGCTCCAGATCGAGCATGCGCTCCTGGAGTACCTCGACATGTTCTACAACCTGGGCTTTGCCGGGCGCGCCATCAAGAAGGTCGGCGCGATCGACTTCGTCACGACCGTGGCGCCGGGCCTCAAGGACGTGCTGGTGACCGGCAAAATCAAGGAACGGGTCATCGCGACCACCAAGCAGGGGGAACGCCTCTACGACGCCATCGTCGTCGATTCCCCGCCGACCGGCCGCATCGGCAACTTCCTCGACGTGACGACCGCCATGCGCGACCTCGCGAAGAGCGGACCGATCCGAAACCAATCCGAGTCGGTGGCGGCGCTGCTGCATTCACCGGATACGTGGGTTCACCTGTGCACGCTGCTTGAGGCGATGCCGGTCCAGGAAACGATCGAGGCGGTCGCCGAATTGCGGGCGAAGGACCTCAACATCGGGGCGATCGTCATCAACCGGGTCAACCCGGCTTACTTGCCAGAGGACGAGGCCGACGCCATTGCCGAAGGTCGGATCGACTCGCGGCGGATTGAGAAGAGTCTCGCCGAGGTCGGTGTGCACCTGTCGGACGATGATTTGGCCGGCCTGTTGACCGAAACCATCGACTACGCAGCGCGGCTGCAAGCCCAATACATTGCTCGAGCCGAACTCGACGATGTCGACGCCGCCCAGGTGGAACTGCCGACCGTCGAACACGGGGTCGATCTGGGTGCAATCTATGAACTTTCGGCCGTGTTGAAGAAGACGGGGGCCTAAGCCATGCCTGATTTGAAGATGGGTGCGGTACTCGCCGACCCAAATACCCGAGTGGTTGTTTGTTGCGGTTCCGGTGGGGTCGGCAAAACCACCACCGCCGCCGCGATGGCCCTGCATGCCGCCGAAAGTGGTCGCAAGGTCGCCGTTTTGACGATTGACCCGGCCCGCAGGCTAGCGCAGTCGTTGGGCATGAACGAGCTCACCAACGAGCCTCAGCCCGTCCCGCTGGACACCATCGCCGAGACCGCGACCGGATCGCTGGACGCCATGATGCTCGACATGCGTCGCACTTTCGATGACATGGTCATTGAGCATTCGACGCCCGAGCGCGCCGAAGCGATCATGAACAACAGCTTCTACCAAACTGTGGCGTCGTCGTTCTCCGGAACGCAGGAGTACATGGCGATGGAGAAACTCAGCCGTCTCCTTGGCGAGAACCGCTGGGACCTGATCATTGTCGACACGCCGCCGTCACGGAATGCGCTGGACTTCCTCGACGCGCCGCAGCGGTTGGGGTCATTTCTGTCCGGGCGTCTGATGAAGATGCTGGTTGGCGGTGGCCGCGGAGTTGGTCGCGTCCTGACCGGGGCAATGAGCCTGGCCATGCGCGGCATCGCCACAATTGTTGGCGGAGATATCCTGCGCGACGTCGCCACGTTTGTGCAGTCGCTCGACTCAATGTTTGGCGGCTTCCAGGAACGCGCGAACCGCACATACGAGCTGTTGAAGACGCCGGGTACCGAGTTTGTGGTGATCGCCGCCCCCGAACCCGACGCCCTGCGTGAGGCATCGTTTTTTGTGGAGCGACTGTCGAAGGATTCGATGCCCTTGACGGGCCTGGTGGTGAACCGGACGCATCCAACGCTGTCGAGCTTGCCCGCCGCCGCCGCAGAAACGGCGATGACCACGGTGGACGACGAGTTGACCCGCGGCGTATTGAAGATTCACGCGGAGCGTGCCGCCACCGCCCAGCGGGAAGTTCGCCTGCTGCAGCGGTTTACCTCGTCGCATCCGAGCGTGCCCCTGGTCGGCGTGCCCGCCCTCCCCTTCGAGGTGGCCGATGCCAGCGCGTTGCGCGCCGTGGCAGAGCAGATCACCAGCAAGGGCTAGCCGCACTCACCTGCGAGAACAGCTGAAGCTAAAAGGCGTCAGGCCCGGCGATTGCCGGGCCTGATTACTTTTAGTTCTGGACAGCGCCGAGACGCTGACGGCGACGCTGGTTTTCGAAGAAGTCCGACCACGAGGTGACTTCGGGATGCTGACGCAGCAGCGCGCGACGCTGGCGTTCAGTCATTCCACCCCACACCCCGAATTCGACGCGGTTGTCGAGGGCGTCTGCGCCGCACTCAAGTTGAACCGGACAGTGCCGGCAGATTGTTGCGGCCTTCCGCTGGGCAGCTCCACGGACGAAGAGATCGTCCGGGTCACCCCCACGGCAACGTGCTTGGGAAACCCAAGCCAGTCGAGCTTCAGAGTCAACGGTGGACAACGGCGCCAGAGTCATTGCGCGATCCCGCCTTTCACAAACCCATCGACACGCACCTGGTGTGGCCCGTGCATAAGATCCTGCTGTGATTCGAACCGAAATATGAGCCCCTTTGTTAGGTAACTCACGTCTCCAATCTATTGAGGTCACCGATACAGCGCAAGTCGGTCAGTTAAGGTGCCGGTGAATTTTCCTTCCCGAAACACGTTGGCGCAGGTGGATGCGGCGCTAGGTGGCCGATGCCACGTATCGTGTCCAACGTGCGCAAGACTTCGAACCTCGCAGGCCTAGCAATCTCCATCGTGATGGCTGCGATATTGGTAGCGGGACTGCTGTTTCCGATCACCGTCGGCATGGGTGTCATGTCCAATCGCGCGGCGGCCACGATGGAAAATTCGTCATCGGAACTGCTGGGTGGCACGATTCCCGAAGTCACAACGGTCACCGACGCCAACGGCGCGCCGATTGCCATCTTGTTTGACCAGTACCGCTACCAGGTCGGCTACAACGACATCTCGCCCGACATGATCCGCGCGATCATCTCCATTGAGGACCGTCGGTTTCTGGAGCACGACGGCGTCGACTGGAAGGGCACAATCCGTGCGGCGCTGAAGAACTCGTCGTCCGGCGAAGTCCAGCAGGGCGCGTCGACGATCGATCAGCAGTACATCAAGAACTACCAACTTCTTGTCTTGGCCCGCACCGAAGCCGAACGCGAGGCGGCAATCGAGACCACCCCGGCCCGTAAGCTGCGTGAAGTCCGGATGGCACTGACGCTTGAGCAGACCCTGATCGACCAGGCCAAACGAGAAAAAGGCCTCGACGATGCTGCAGCAAAGCAAGACGCCAAGAAGCAGATCGTCACGCGCTACCTAAACGTGGTCCCGTTCGGCAACAATGCGTACGGTATCGAGGCGGCCGCACAGACGTACTTCGGGCATTCGGCTAAGGAATTGACCGTCGAGCAATCGGCGATGCTGGCTGGCATGGTCCAGTCCAGTTCCGGCCTGAACCCGTACACCGATCCGCAGGCGACGATGACCCGTCGAAACACTGTGCTCGACACCATGATCGAGAATTTTCCGGAGCGCCGCGCCGAGTTTGAAGCGGCCAAGCAGAAGCCGCTCGGTGTGCTTCCCGCCCCGAAAACCCCGACGCAGGGCTGCATCGCCGCCAACAATAACGGTTTCTTCTGCGACTACGTGCTGCAGTTCCTCGCCGAGAACGGCATCCCCCGCAACCAGGTGTTGCGCGGCGGATACCTGATCCGCACCACCCTGAATCCGGAAGTGCAGGGCAACGCGGTCCGCGCGGCACAGCAACTGACGGCACCGAGTACCGATGGCATTGCCACGGTCAGCAGCATCGTGGAGCCGGGTAAAAATTCGCACAATGTGCTGGCGATGGCGTCGAGCCGCAACTACGGCCTCGATGCGAACAAGAACGAAACTGTTCAACCGCAGCCCTTCTCGCTTGTCGGTGACGGCGCGGGTTCGGTCTTCAAGATCTTCACCACGGCGGCCGCGATGGAGAAGGGCATGGGCATCGGCAGCGTGTTGCCGATTCCGCCGAGCATTGCCGTCTTCGGCATGGGCAACAGCAACGGAGCGTTCGGGTGCCCGGCCAATGCCTACTGCGTCAAGAACGCTGGCCCCTATCCGCCTGCCGCGTCGGTCACGCAGGCACTCGCGACGAGCCCCAACACGACGTTCGTGCAGTTGTTGCAGCAGGTTGGCGTTAAACCCGCCGTTGATATGGCCGTCCGGTTGGGCCTGCGGTCGTACAACCAGCCCGGTACGTCGGGGGTGAGCGAGCAAAGCCTCGCCGAGTACGTCAAGAAGGGCAATTTCGGTTCGTTCACGCTGGGACCGTTCGCGGTCAACGCGCTGGAATTGTCGAACGTGGCGGCCACCCTGTCCTCGGGTGGCACCTGGTGCCCACCCAATCCGATTCTGTCGATCCAGACGGTTAAGCGCGACCAGTACAGCAACGCGATTATGGATCCGGCGGGTAAGCCAGTCATGGTTAACGCCCCGTTTAGTCCGCCAAAGTGCGAACAGGTGGTGGAAGCCGGTTTGGCGAACACGCTCGCCAACGCGCTCAGCGAAGACGATCGTGGCGGCGGCACGTCGGCGGCCGCGGCTGGAGCCGCCGGTTGGCGTCTGCCGATGTCCGGTAAGACCGGCACCACCGAAGCTCACCGCTCGTCGGCCTTCCTCGGTTTCACCAACCGGCTGGCGGCCGCCGTCTACACCTACAACGACGGTTCGCATCCGGCGGGCATCTGCAGTTCGCCGTTGCGCCAGTGTGGTGACGGCGACCTGTACGGCGGTATGGAACCGGCTCGGACTTGGTATTCGATGATGGGACCGATCGCGACCAAGTTTGGTCCGGTTAACTTGCCGCCGACCGATCCGCGGTTCGTTTCCGGCAGTGATCGCGGACGAATCCCCCAGGTCAGCGGCCTGCCCGTCAGTCAGGCCACATCGCGGCTTCAGGAGGCCGGCTTTAAGGTCACCGAGCTTGAAGTCGACAGTCCCCGCCCCAAGGGGACCGTCGTGTTCACCGCACCGTCTGACAGCGCAATGCCAGGCAGCACCATCGCCATGTACGTGAGCAATGGCCGAGGGAAGACCGCGACCAACGGTGGCCCGCCTGCGGAGAAGACCGTTCAGGTCCCCGGCGTCGGCCCGGTGGTCATCGAAGTTCCAGAAGGCTAGCCAACGCGTATCCTGAGCTAATGGTTTCGGTTCCTGGATTCGGCGCTGCCTCGGTCCCTCCCCCACGTGACCCTTCGACGCTGGCCCGCGTAATTGCTGGCGGAGCGGGCGCGGCGGCCGCGGGGTTGGTCTATTCGACGATGATCGAGCGAAATGCGTTCACCCTCCGGCATGCCACGCTCCCGGTCCTCGAACCCGGCTCATCGCCGCTGCGGGTGTTGCACATCAGCGACATCCACATGATGCCGAACCAGCGGCTCAAGCAGGCGTGGATCTCCGAGTTGGACCGCCTTGAGCCTGACCTCGTGGTCAACACCGGCGACAATCTGGCCCACCCGAACGCTGTGCCCGCCGTCGTGCAGGCGCTCGGCGGCCTGTTGGCCCGTCCGGGATTGTTTGTTTTCGGATCCAACGACTACTTCGGCCCAAAGCCGAAGAATCCGTTCAAGTACTTCAAGAAGAATCACGTCCGGACCCACGGCGAGCCGCTGCCGTGGCAAGATTTGCGGGCTGCTTTCTCCGAGCGCGGCTGGCTTGACGCGACGCATACGGTCCGCGAACTCGAAGTTGGGTCCGTGCGCGTGGTGGCGGCGGGGGTCGACGATCCACACATCGAACGCGATCGTTACGACGTGATTGCTGGCCGTCCCAACCCGCTGGCGCAGTTGCGCTTGGGTTTGACCCACTCCCCTGAGCCGCGGGTGCTCGACGCCTTTGCCGCCGACGACTACGACCTCGTGCTGGCTGGCCATACACACGGCGGCCAACTTTGCGTCCCGGGATACGGCGCAGTGGTCACCAACTGCCACCTCGACCGTTCACGAGTGAAGGGCGTCTCCAACTGGGGGTCCACCATGAAGCTTCACGTCAGCGCAGGTTTGGGGACGTCACCGTATGCGCCAGCGCGATTCGCGTGCCGCCCAGAAGCCACCCTTTTGACGTTGACCCCAATTTCGCACGGTGGCGGCGAAAGCCCCATCGAGCAGTCCCTGCCGCAGCTGGAGAATCAGCTGACTTGAGCCTCGGGTCGAATCTGGAATTAATGCTTGCGGGTGCACGGTACTCCGATGCCGACCCGGAACTGGTGGCCCTGCGCAAAGCGTGCGGGCACCTGTGCGATGAGTTCAACGCGGTGGGGTCCGATGAGGATGCGCGTCGAACCGCGATCCTGACCGACCGCCTCGGTGGCCTCGGATCCGACAGTTGGATCATGCCGCGTTTCCGGTGCGACTACGGCTTCAACATCACCATCGGTTCCAATAGCTTCCTCAATTACGACGCCGTCCTGCTCGACTGCGCGCCGATCACGATCGGCGACGACTGTTCTATCGGCCCACGAGTGCAGTTGCTGACCGCATTACATCCGTTGGAAGATCACCAAGCCCGACGGGAGCGGTGGGAGTCGGCCGCACCAATCAGCATTGGCGACAATGTGTGGTTCGGCGGTGGCGTCATCGTGTGCCCAGGTGTCAGCATCGGTCGAAATACCGTCGTGGGCGCGGGCAGTGTGGTGACTCGTAACCTGCCCGACCACGTATTCGCTGCCGGCAATCCGGCGCGCGTGATCCGCGAACTTCCTCACGAAGACTTCGGGTAGCCTGCACAGCACCCGACTTCGGGGCGAAAAGAAGAGAGCGACTCGTCCAGCTCCCTCCCCTTAGACAGGAGCAGGACGAGTCGCCTTCTCGCTTGTTCGGCTCACTACCCTCCCCAGAGCGCCCCACCGAACACGCGGTTCCGCTTGCAGCAGTTAGCGCGAGCGGAACATTAATTAGTCAACCAGGCACGCCGGGACAAAACAAGACTCCGGGTCACACTAACCTGGGCTTTCTCAGAAACGACGCAAGAATGTAATCAAATATAGGACATAGCACTCATATCACGTAACGCCGTAGCGCCGGAATCGCGACTGCAAGCCAACGCCGGTGAGTTTGGCCTCGAGCCCACCAAGGTCGGTGTTGATCCAGCCGGGCTACGTTTGCGCCAGCACTGACCTCCAGACAAACGAGGAGGCCCCCGGTCCGCATTTCTGCAGGCCGGGGGCCTCTACTGCTTCTCAACCAAAGCGTCGGGGTAGCGGGATTCGAACCCACGACCTCTTCGTCCCGAACGAAGCGCGCTACCAAGCTGCGCCATACCCCGTGTTGTAGCCTCCAGTAGCCTACAACGAGTGGGTCGAAAGATTAAAATCGGCTGGTCAGGCGTCTGGCCCGAGTGACACAGCATCGACGCTGCCGTCGCTGATGGCTCCGATGAGTCCGGCGTGATCGGCAACGTTGACCCGGCTGTATTCGACCGAGAAATCGGCGATCGCGGAATCGAATCGCTTGCCTGCATCCGACAGGTACTCGGCGATCTCTAGCCGAGCTGGCGTTCGGGCGTGGGCTTGCGCCATCACGGTGCCGCACAATCGCGCGTAGTACCGCATGCCCTTCGGCTCCAACGCCTCCACGACTACCGAACCCTTGCCGTCTCGCAACTGACGGACATAGAAGTCTGCGCTGCGACCGCCAACGAACACCATTGTCTGCACCCAACCCAACATGATGTCGCTGGAAGCTTGCAGCAACTGCTGCCCGAAGACGACGCGATTGCCCTGGTGCTCATAGTGGTATCCCCGCACGTAGGGCGCGAGGACCGATTGGGACGCTTCCTTAAGCTGCAAGATCAACGGGTCACTAATACCCATGGCACCGTCGAAGAGCGATACCCAGCACCGCGTACCGACACTGCCGACGCCAACCACCTTGCGCGCCGCTTCGACAAAGCGATACTGGGAAAACAGTTCGGCAACGTGCGCCGGCAGCGTCCGCCGGTAGCGGTCGAACCCTTCCAGGAACTCGGCATCGAGTTCGTCCCGCGACAGGGTCGTCACAATCTCCGATGCGGGCATCAGCAGCGGCGGGTCACTCTTGATATGCGGTCCATCGGCATCGACGTAGGCGAGTTTAGAAAGTGCCCGCGCACTGTCTCGGTGACGGGCCTTCGCGAGCGCCTTCTGGGTCCGTTCCGACACCGAGACATCGAACCGGTTTCCGAGATCGACCATCACATCGTCCGCGTCGACCCGCGTGTACCAGCACTTCATCGCGGTCTCGCTAGCGCTGGCGATCATGCCTTCCCGATAGGCCCGAGCAGCATGCTTGGCCGCTCGGCGCGCCTCCTTCTCATCGCTGCCATTCTGGAGGGCGCTGACCATGACGCTGGCGGCGAGCCGTTTCACATCCCATTCGAAGGGACCGGGGTGAGTCTCGTCGAAGTCGTTGAGGTCGAACACCATGGTTCGCTCTGGCGACCGGAAGAGTCCAAAGTTACTCAGGTGTGCATCGCCGCATAACTGCGTGATGATTCCCGTTGTGGGAGTCAGCGAAAGGTCCGACGCCATCACGGCGGCGGCCCCGCGATAGAACGTGAACGGAGTCGCCGACATCCGGTGATAGCGAACGGGAATCAGATCCGGCAGACGCATTGCGTCCTGGGCAGCAAGGAGTCCCAGCGAACTGCGTCGCTTCGAGGCCTCCGGAACCGCAGACAATTCTTCGACTGACACGGCCATCGTCGGCCTCCTACTGGTAGGAAATGAAATACGGTACCGGGTCGACAGCCATCGTCTTCCGTGGAGAGAACATGGGCTTGTCCTCGGTATAGAAATTCTTCCACCCCAGCCAGGTGCGTGGCGGTATCCCCGCCACAATTCGACGGTATGTTTCCATCTTCACGCTGGGGACACCGTGACCGTCCGCGTGGATCACGAAGCTCAACTCCGGCCGGCGGGTGTCGATTTTGCTCCGGTCGCCGAGCATATCGGCGTCAAACTGGTGCAGCACCAACGCTTTCTGCGGCAGGTTCTGGGACGCGACGATGTCGGCCAGCCACGTCGAAACTTGATTGACTTCCGCGGGTGCCACCGAACCTATCTGGGTCAGATGAACCTGGTTGGGTTTGAGGCGCCATTCCGGGTCGAGCGCCAGCCCCACGTGCGGTTCCAGCAGCAAGTCGCGGTACATCTTGGCCTGCTTAAGGAAGTTCATCCGGCCGGGCTGCAAATCGAGCGTCACGTAGACGCCAGCTTTGCCTGCGGCGTCGACCCACGGTCGAATCTTCTCAACGTCGAGCGCCGAGGTGTAGTTGCCACCGGGGCCAGGTTCGGCCGAGGCGACGGTGACGATGATTTCGAATCCAGGCACGACGGGCACGGGCGAGAACTTCTGGTATTTGGCGGCCAGGGCCTTCGCCTTCTTGATGGAGTCGGGAATGCTCTGGCGGCCGAGCGGGCCCAACTCGGGGGCCCCGGGCGATCCGTAGAGTGCCACGACGCGACGCGACGGAAACATCAGTTGACCGCCGCCCGGAAGCTCCTGGACATTCCGTGCCAGGTTGAGTTGCTGCTTGAACTGCTCGACGGTGCCGAAGTTCGCGCCAATCGCGCGAACCGGCATGGCCGGCTTGGCGCGCATTCGGGCGAGGGCCTCACCGGAACTCCGCGGGTCCGCGACCGGCATCGAAATCACCTCTGCGGCACCTGCTTCGGCGGTTGCCACGGCAGCGACCGTGTCGCTGCCCGAGTCGGCCAGCAGCACCAGCGTTCCGCTACCGGTACTGACCGCGTCGCCGGGCAGATCGGTGTCGGTGGTCTCCGGGACGTCGACAGGTGCGGTAGCGGCACCGATGCGCACCGCTTGGGTAACGCCGAGCCTGCGCAACTCGGTCGACACGGCGGGTGCGGTGCTCTCAGCCAGGACGAAGACCGGGACCCGTTTGGCACGCGCGAGGTCGGCGGCGGCCCGGACGTCGCTGGCGTTGGCCGCCTGCGCCACCACCACTGCCGTCGACGACGACGCGAATACCGTGCGGCTCACCAACACGGAGTCCGGCACACCAGGTTCGGCCACAACCTCGACCGAGCCATCGACCAGTCGTGCTGGCGTGGTTTTATCAGCAACCACCGACACGGCGGATGCCGCCACCAGCACCACGACCGCGAGGCCAATCGCACCCGCGCCGATCACCCGCGAACGAGTCGATCCGGTCCTGTTGCGCGCCACTACAAGTCGGCGCCCGACGCGTCCGAACCTGTTGCCTCGTCGGCGTATGAATCGGCAAACGACACGCGCGGCGTCGTCAGCGCCGAATAGCCAGCGAGCGCCGCAAAGACGACCGCGGCGATCCCGAACGCGACGGCCAGGACAATCGAGCACGCCCATGCGACGACGCTGACGATGTTGTCCTGACCGTCGAGAGCAATCACCGCGGCGATGGTCAGCACCGTTGCGAGAAGAGCCCAGGCGGCCGAGCGGGCACGCGGCCCGATCGCCCGACTATAAAAGAGCCGTTCGTAGAGGCCGATCTCGAATTCGTCGACGGCGGCCAGTCGAGCGGCATCGGTGCCCGCCAACTCGCGCAGCGTGGCAGCGAGATCGGCGTCACGACGCAGGACCACCGTTTCGTTCTGGCGGTATCGAACATATGCGATGGTCGCGATGGTGACCGCCAGAATTCCAGCGGCCGCGACGAGTGCCAAGTTACTCACGAGAGTTCACGGTACCCGGCGCCGTGCCGCCAATCACACTGAGGCCGTGCCACCGGTCACACCGGAAGCGCGCCACACCCGCGCGGAGGTGCCGGGATTACACCCGAGACGTGACCTTATGCGCAATATTTCCGCGAGTGGCCTTCGAGTAAGGGCAAAAACCGTGTGCGGCCTGGGCCAATTCGGAAGCTGCGCCAGTCTCCAAACCGGGCAGGTAAACGTCGATATCGGCGGTGAGTCCGAAGCCGTCGTCGACGTCGTCCTTGCCGATTCCGATGGTCACCTTCACTGCGGCGTCGTCGGGGACGGCCACGCCCGCGTTCTTGGCAACGAGGCGAAGTGCCCCCATGAAGCAGGCCGCGTAGCCTGCCGAAAACAGTTCCTCGGGGTTGCTTCCGTCGCCCTTGCCGCCCATCTCGACCGGCGGTGCAAGTTCCAGATCGATGCGGCCCGATTCGGACACCACTTCGCTGTCGCGACCACCTCCGGTAGAGGTTGACGAAACGTGGTACACGGGGGACACGGTCATTTCATTCTCCTTCAGATGCGGTCAGATCGCGTGAAATCCACGCCGCTATCCAACCTACTCGTCGCGCGAGGCCCGGAAGGGCTTCACAACCAATGAGGTCTTCGGAAGCCATTCATTGGGCGCGCGACGCATCGTCACGAGCGCGGACAAGACCAGTGCGCCACACTCGACCCACGCGATGATCCGCCAGACCACGGAAATTTCCGGGTAGTTGAAGAGCAGGTCGGCACCGACAATCGTGAACAGCACCGCCACAGCTAAGACTGCGACATAGATGCTGCGCACATTGCGACTGTTGAACTTAACGATGCCGACGAGCAGCGGATAGCTCAATGCAGTGAACACCGGCATGCCAATGAGGAGGGCCGGGGTCCAGAACGATGCCATCGACAGGGCTTTGGAATCCGGGTCAACGCCGGGGACCTCTTCCAGACCCGGGCGGAGTCGGACGGCCATGAGTTCTTCAAGCATCCCCAGGTTTGCGATTCCGTAAACAACCCACGTCAGGCAGGCCGCCGCCGCAATCCACCACAGGACCCGCGCATCGCGAAGCAACTCCATGGGCGCCGGTCCGGGGTCCTCCGGCCGTGTCGGATACCGATTGGCGAGATTGCGGTCTTTCGATTTCCGGGCGATCTCAGCAAGATCTTGGGCGTCGAGTTCGGCCTGCGTTGGTAACCGGTCGTCGTCGGGCATGTCGCCGTCGGGCGACCCGGGGGTGGTCATGCCATAGATCATGGCAGATCTGCCTACCACCGGATCGCCCAGCCGACGACGCTAAGCGCGCACGCTAGGGCGTCACTTTCAGCATGCGGGTTATGGTCCCTTGCCAAAGGACGCCGCCGGGACCGATCATTCCGGTCAACTGCATCGGCTCGTCGAGCGGTGCAGCCCCGACCTGTCGGGTGACGACGCGACGGCCGGTCTCAAAGTCGATGGCGACATAGTTCACCGGACCAACTTGCTGCGGTACCGCCGAGTAGGGACCGTAAGCCAAGCCGTGAATCAGGTTGTCGGCCCGCGACAGTCGTGGCAGGGTCGCCATCCGGTCAGTCGTTGTTTCCCAAACGCGCGAGCACTTCCCGTCCGCAACATCGATGCGGGTCATGCCGCCGCGGAAACCAGCAAATGCTGGCACGCTATTACCGCCGTTTACCGCCATCGGCGGATACTGGAAGCCGTAGGTGCTTGGGATGACAAGGCTGTTGCCCTTCGCCATCGGCGAGTTCTCGGTGCCCTGCGGTGAGGCTTTAAATGCGCGCATGCGGCACACCTGCGACCCGTCGGACGAGTTGTAGACGATCAACTCCGGCGTTGCGGCGCTGTCGACAATGGCGACCCAGCCATCACCGCCGGGGCCAAAATACGTCGGCGTGGTTCCCGAACCCCAGGTCAGCTGACCGGGCTTGCGTGCGGTGCCGCGATCGTAGCTTCGCCGCCACACGGTCTGCGGAACCCCGTTCGCGTCGGCGGTCATCTCGTACAGCGCATGGGTGGTGAGGACAGAGGCACCGGACCGATGGATCGTCAGCCCGTTACCCAGTTCCTCGCCCCGCGGCAGGCGGGTGGTACCGATACGACCGTCGGGTAGGACCGTTCCGATCACGCCCTTGGTGGTCGCGAACCAGGTCCGGCCCTGGTAGTCGGGGGCCAAGCCGGTGATCCCGTCGTTCCCGAGATACTTCGAGACGTCGGTGGCCTTGTCGACGCTGAGCTTCCACCCACTCGGTGTGCGATGGTGCCCGACACGGAGGATCTTGCCCGATCCATCCGCCACGACGACGCGGTCGTGGTTATCGAGGAACCCGTAAACCCCGCCCAGCAGTTGCCCCTTTGTCAGCGGCAGTCGTGCCAGAACCTGGGCATTCTTCGGGTTGAACAAGGTGACCACGGGAGTGGCGACCTGCGGCGGGTCCCCCGCCACGTAAGCGGTGCACAGGGAAATCGGGAAGCCGTCGGAGCCGACAAACGTTGCCGCGCACACTCCGCCCGGCGAGCTTGACGCGGCCAGGTGCGCCGTTCGCCCCGGTCCGCGGAACGGCGTGCTGTCTGTCGATTCCGGATCGCCGTGCATTAGGGAAGTGGCCGCCGGGCCAACCCCGGGAATGGCAGGGCTCGCCACGGCAGTCCCTAACCCGTCCAACGGATTAGTCGACACCGCAGCGAGCCCGAGGACCGCCGTCGCCGCGGCAATCAGCAAACGTTTCGTCAAAGTCACGTGGCCAGTGGACCACATTTACAACTGACGGAGCGCTGATTGCCCAGGTGATGACTCGTTCTTACCGGTTCAGCTGTTGAACTCGCCGAGGATGAAGTTGGTACCCGGAAGGAGCTGGAAAAGCATAGGCAGCGCATGGTTGACGACCAGACCCGGGAAGATCGGCGGGGTGTAATCGTTCGCCAGATGCACGACGGCCCCCTGCTTCTTCCAGTCGCGGTACAGCGTGATGACCTGCCCGTGCGGAATCACGTCGTCGTTGATGCCGGTGGAAATCAGGACCGGTGCATTCGGCTTGAGCTTTCCGATCCGCTGATCGGCCAGCGCGTCCTGGATCACCGGGTAGCGCTTGATTACCGACGATAGCGACTCACCGGTGCGGGTCCACGAGCTGGTGCGCTGGAAACCGAAGGCCAATGCGGTGTCGCCGATGCACTGGGTAGAGACTGCCTTGAGCGCCTTGCGTCCGGTCGCGTTTGTTTCTTTGTCCAAGATCGAATTGATCTCCGGGTAACGCGCGGCGAGCCCATTGATCGCATAGCCGATAGCACCGGTGATGAAGGTTCCGTCGATGGCCGGGAGCACCTTGGCGAGGTCTGCGGGCGGCGCACCCGCGTAGGTGGCCTTGACGTTGAGTTCGGGAGCGTACGTCGACGCCAGTTCGGCCGCCGCGGCTGCCGAACCGCCACCCTGCGAGTAGCCCGCGAAGGCCACCGGTGCATCCTTCGGTGCCTTGGCAGTCTTGAGTGCTGCGCGCGCGGCGTCGAGAACCGCGTGTGCGGACTCGGCCCGGTTGACGTAGGTATGGATGCCCGGGGTGCCGAGGCCGATGTAGTCGGTCATGACAACTCGAACGCCGTTGAGGAGGAAGAGGTTCATCTCCAGGCCCGAGTAGTTGACGCCGATGCTCGGCTTGGTCGGGTCGATCGACATCGGGAACGACAGCATCTTCGAGCCTGCGCACTGGTCGCCCTGCCCGATGGTGCCGGGAGCCAGCACGACCGTCGGACGCTTTCCCTTGCCCTGCCACGGCGCGGTCGGTTCGACGACGGTGCCGGTCACGGCGGTCTTGGATCCGTCCTGCTTGGTGGAGGTGTACATGATGCGGGTAGCGTTGCCCGGCCATTGCCGCTTTACGCCCGGGATCTGCAGGAGCAGGTCGGCGTGCTGCGTACGGACGATGTCACCCGGCGTCGAAGAGTAGTTAGCGGGCGGCAGGTAGAAGTTGCCGACAGCTTCCGCAGTGCCGGCACCGCTGGTCGAAACCAGCGTCGCGCCAGCAACTGCACTCACAACAGCGACGACAGTGACGCGCTTAGCTGCGCCTGACAATGTTTGACGGCTCGATGAGACGATGCCCCGAATATTTCTCACGCTTTGTAACTTACGGCACAAAGTTACCGATGAGTAGTACAGATTTCACGCCATTCTGTGAGCTCTCTCACAAACGTGTGAATTCTGTAACACCCGCCCACCCACCTTTTCCCGCATGATGCGTTGATTCCCGCTACACGTCGGACGTGTAGCGGGAATCAACGCATCATGCGGGAAGGACAAGCGGCGGGGTTCGGGCTAGACGAGCAGCTCCGCGATTTGAATCGTGTTGAGGGCAGCACCCTTGCGGAGGTTGTCACCCGAGACGAAGAGCGCCAGCCCGCGGCCCGCGGGGGCACCCTCGTCCTGACGGATACGACCGACCAACGAGACGTCGCCGCCCGCAGCGTCCAATGGATTCGGCACGTCGACGACCTGTACACCAGCGGCGGTCGCGAGAATCTCGCGAGCTTCTTCCGGAGTCACCGACTCGGCGAACTCGGCGTTGATCGACAGTGAGTGTCCAGTGAAGACGGGGACGCGAACGCACGTTCCGCTGACCAACAGTTCCGGGATGTCGAGGATACGACGCGACTCGTTGCGCAGCTTCTGGTCTTCGTCCGTCTCGCCACTGCCATCGTCGACCAGCGAACCTGCCAGCGGGACCACGTTGAAAGCGATCGGCGCGACGTAATTGATCGTCTCGCCCAAGTCGACGGCACTTCCGTCGTAGACCAGCTTCTCCGCGCCGTCGATGCCGGCGCGAACCTGACCGGCAAGTTCGCGGACGCCCGAGAGTCCGCTGCCGGACACAGCCTGGTAGCTAGAAATGACGAGGCGCTGCAGGCCCTTGGCGTCATGCAACGGCTTGAGAACCGGCATTGCCGCCATCGTGGTGCAGTTGGGGTTCGCGATGATGCCCTTGGGCGGGTTCTTCGCCAACGCGCCATTAACCTCGGCGACAATCAGCGGCACGTCAGAATCCTTGCGCCACGCCGACGAGTTGTCGATGACTGTGACGCCAGCAGCGGCAAATCGCGGTGCCTGAACCTTCGACATGGTGGCGCCAGCGGAGAACAACGCAATGTCGAGACCCGCAGGGTCGGCTGTGGTGGCATCTTCAATGACGATCTCACCGCCGCGCCACGGCAGGGTCTTTCCAGCCGAACGCGGCGATGCGAAGAAACGAATCTCGTCGGCCGGGAAGTTCCGGTCCTCCAACAGTTGACGCATCACGCCGCCGACCTGCCCGGTCGCGCCGACTACACCCAAACGAACACCCATTACCCGACTCCTATCGCCCGGTTCCGCCGTAGACCACGGCTTCTTCTTCAGCACCGAGGCCGAAGGTTTCGTGCAGCACCTGGACCGCTTGGTCCAGGTCCTGTTCGCGCAGCAACACCGAGATGCGGATCTCCGATGTCGAGATCAGTTCGATATTGATGCCTGCGTCGCTGAGCGCCTCACAGAACGTCGCGGTGACGCCCGGGTGGCTCTTCATACCGGCACCAACCAGCGAGACCTTGCCAATGTTGTCGTCCAGGACAACCTCGGAGAACCCGATCTCATCGCGCAGTTTGCCGAGTTCTTCCACCGCCAACTCGCCCAATTCCTTGGGCAGGGTGAAGGTGATGTCGGTCTTGCCGGTCTCCAACGCCGACACGCCCTGCAGCACCATGTCGATGTTGATCTCGGCGTCGGCGACAGCACGGAACACCTTGGCGGCGTAGCCGGGCTTGTCGTCGATACCAATGACGGTGACCTGGGCTTCGCTGCGGTCATGGGCGACGCCGGTGAGGATTGCTTCTTCCACGGGGATGTCCTCCATCGAGCCCGAGACAATGGTGCCGGGCTTATTCGAGTACGACGAGCGCACATGAATTGGAACGTTGTAGCGGCGCGCGTATTCAACGCAACGCAGCATCAAAACTTTGGCACCGCACGCTGCCATCTCGAGCATCTCTTCAAACGAGACATGTCCGAGGCGTTGAGCGTTCGGCACGATGCGGGGGTCAGCGGTGTAAATGCCGTCGACGTCGGTGTAGATCTCGCAGACGTCAGCGTCGAGCGCCGCAGCCAAGGCGACTGCCGTGGTGTCCGAGCCGCCACGACCGAGGGTCGTGACGTCTTTGGTGTCCTGCGAGACGCCCTGGAAACCAGCCACGAGCACTACGTGGCCGTTGTCGAGGGCACTGCGAACGCGACCCGGCGTCACGTCAATAATCTTGGCTTTGCCATGGCTGCTCGTAGTAATGACGCCCGCCTGCGAACCGGTGAACGACTGTGCGTTTTCCCCGAGGGCGTTAATCGCCATCGCTACCAGCGCATTGGAGATCCGCTCACCCGAGGTAAGCAGCATGTCCATCTCACGGCCCGGCGGATTCTCGGTGACCTGCTGTGCGAGGTCGAGGAGTTCGTCGGTGGTGTCGCCCATGGCGGAAACCACCACGACGACTTCATTGCCGGCACGCTTGGTTTCGACGATGCGCTCGGCGACTCGGCGAATGCCAGCGGCATCCGACACTGAGGAGCCACCGTATTTCTGGACAACCAGAGCCACGTCGTGCAACCTTCCTTTGTCTTTGCAGTCACTTTGCAAGATCAGTCACTTGGGCAAGGCCAGTCCTGTACTAGGGGCCTTGCGCCCGGTTCACCTTACCTGCCGCCGCTGACCAGACGCATTCCAGCGACCACCGTCCGCCGCGGTCCTGCCGTAACATCGGGCCCGATGACAGCCACCTCTGCGACTAATCAACGCCGCCGTCCGCCGTCGAAATTCCGTGTGGCCACTGAACGTTCAGTGCGGGCCCACCGTTTCGCGTTGCTGTGCGTCGGCGTGTACTTCGCCGTCCGGCTAGTCGGGCTCGCCGTCCTCTCAGTTTTTACCAACGCCCATCAGCTCGCAATGACGTCGACACTGTCGAAGTGGGACGGCGAATGGATGCTCGGGCTCGCCCGCTACGGCTACGGCGGAGTCCCACCCTGGTTCACCGATGCAAACGGTGTCCATACCGATTTCACCGCGTATGCATTCTTCCCCGGGTACCCCTGGCTGGTCCGGGCCGTTGCCATTCTCCCGGGAATCTCGCCGTTTGCGGCGGCCATGATCGTCAACGTGCTTGCCGGGGCCCTCGCCGCGGTGGCTATTGGGCGGCTAGGTCAGCACTGCGCGACGCGGGTGTCACCACAGGTCAGAGCTTCGCAAGAACAGGCACCGATCGTCGGACTGATCCTGGTGGCCCTCTTCGCAGCCACCCCCATGTCGGTGGTCCTCAATATGGCGTACACCGAAGCGGTGTTTTGCGCGGCCGCGGCATGGGCACTCGTTGGGGTCACCGAACGACGCTGGCTGCTCGCCGGGTTCTGCGCCCTGGGCGCCGGAGTGGTGCGACCGACGGGGGTCGCCGTGATCGCCGTCGTGATGGTCGCCGCGTTCCTCGGCCGACGCGACGGTCGCCGCGCCTGGGTCGCAGTCGGGATTGCCCCACTCGGCTATCTCGGATACCTGGCATTGGTCGCCGCGAAGACCGGTTCCCTCGACGGCTGGTTCCAAGTTCAGACCTCCGGATGGAACACCAGGATCGACGGCGGTCGTGCCACGTGGCGCTTCCTTGTCGACTCGCTGGGATCGGATTCGACCTTCGCAGCGGTCGCGACCGCGCTCATTTTCGTGTCCGTTATCACTCTGCTCGGATGGTCAATCGCCGATCGCGTGCCATGGCCGGTGTTGGTGTACGGCGCTCTGGTGGTGGCATCCATCCTGTTGTCGGACGGACTGATGATGAGCCGGGCACGACTGCTGCTGCCGGCATTTGTCCTGTTCATTCCAGTTGCCCTGCGGATAGCAACCCGCCCGCGCACCGAAATCGCGGCGATGTTAGCGCTGGTTGCCGTGTTCTCCGGATGGTTTGGCGCACATATGTTGACGGTGTTCGAGTATGCGATCTAGCTCAAGCTCGACTCAGTTTTGTCTGTGACGTGCAAGGCGCCGCGTATGTTTACTCTGATCCATCCCCTCGCCCGAATTTCACAATTTTTCCGTTTCATACACTCTCCCTCCTCACCGCCTACATGCCGTGCCGCCACGGCAGAGAAGAGGCCGCGTCATGTTGAACACCGAGCCGAGTCGGAGCACGTCCGCCGTGTTTACGCCGCTCCGGTCTGGTTCCCTCGTCGACCAGATCAGCGATCGCATCGCGGAATCCGCAGAATCGGGCGTCTTGCGTCCGGGCCAACGCCTCCCCAACGAGGTTGAGTTTGCTGCGGCGCTTGGTGTTTCCCCCTTGACCGTTCGTGAAGCGCTCGCCCGACTCCGCGACGCTGAAATCGTCGTAACCACTCGCGGCCGTACAGGGGGAAGCTTCATCTCCGCTGGCCTCGCACCCTCTACCGAACGTGCCGAGGCCCGGCTACGGGAAACGTCGCGCACCGACATCTTCGAGATGGGTGCCCATTACGAGGCGCTGGCGGTCGGTTGTGCTCGAGCGGCCGCCCGCCGAGCCAGCCCGAGCGACCTGAAGCTCCTGGGTGACCTCATCGGCGACCCGGACAGTCCGGATGTCGAGCAGGATCCGACGACGTGGCGCCAGTTGGAAACCGAATTCCTGGTGGAAGTCGCTGCTGCGGCGCGCATCGCCCGCTTGGCTCGAGCGTTGATTCAGGCGCAGTCTGAACTCGGATGCCTCACCTATCTGCCGAACACCGACCCGGACTATCGTCGCGAGTCGTGCGCGCATCGGTCCGCCGTGCTTGCTGCCATTGCCGAGGGCAGCGAGGCGAACGCCGAATCCGCCATCCGCGCGCTGATTACCCATACCGTGAATTGGCTTCTCATTCGACGCTCGCAAACCGGCTAACCGAGTCGGAGCGCCGGCGACGGCCCAACCCACATCTCGCCCCAAGTAAAGGACTCGCTGATCGTGCCTACATCGCCCGAAGTAGCTGCAGTCGCCCGATCGCTGACAGAAATCTCCACCAGCCTGCAGCGGTGGTCGGTGGCATTGGGCCATTCGCTGGCGGCGCACCGCGGGACGCTCAACGCTGCTGCGATTGAACGCGCGGTGAAACCGACCGTCGCCGAGGTACTGAAGGCCGACGACTCCGTTGTTTCCGGTGGCGGATTCATTGCCGCACCGGGCCTGCTCAACTCCGACCGCTACTACATGGCGTGGTGGCAAGGTACCGGTGTCGACCGCGTCGACCCGATCGCCAATCTGTCCGATGCCGCACGCGGTCGCTACCTCACCGCAGACTGGTACGTGACACCGATCAGCACCGGGCACATGGCCATCACCGGGCCGTACGTCGACCTGCTCTGCACCGACGAGTTCTCCATCACGTACACCGCTGCCGTCGACACCTACCGGCCCGACGGTCCGGCCGGAGTCGTGGGCTTCGATGTCACCGTCGCCGCCTTGGAACATCGCATTTTGACCTCGCTCAAGACGGTTTCCCCCGGGGCCGCCCTGGTGAATTCCGAGGACCGCGCCATCGTCACGTCGTCACCGCTCGTAGCACCCGGCGAGTTCATCCGGGATTCCGCGCAGCGGTGGGACGTCGGGCACGGCCTATCGATCGTCGCCTGAGGCTCACCCCTTGATCTCCAGCCACGCTTTCGTCCACCCCGCATAGTCGACACACTTCACGTCGGTCCGACCGTCGAGGCAGTCGGCCATCGGTGTCGCCCAGTACCAAATTTTCGAGGCATACGCGGCGTCGGCGGAGTGGTAAACCGCGCAGTGGTTGCGGTCTTTCGAGTGCGCGCAGGCCTTCGAGTTGGCGGGTGCTTCGCCGACGTACTCGGTGATCTGTGCGTTCACCGTGGGGCTCAACGCGTAGTTGATCCACTGGTACGCACAACTGAGATGCTTAGCGCGCGACGACACCATCCACGAATCAGCCCAGCCGGTAGAGCCTTCGACCGGCGTTACCGTCTCGACCTGCGCACCGCCATCGCGCGCCAGGTTGGCACCGACTTGCCAGGTGGTTCCGATGACACTCCACCCGGCACTGAAGGCCAGTACCTCGTGAACAATGTCGTTCCAGTAGAAACCGATGCTGGCGCGCTGGATTTTTAGGAGATCGACGACCGCTTGAAACTGCTGTTCATCCAGTGCATACGGGTTGGTGATTCGCAGTTCCGGGCGGTGCTTCATCAGGTAGAGCGCGGCATCGGCCAGGTAAATCGGCGAGTCGTACGCGGTGACTTTGCCGGGATACCGATCGGCGTCGTCGAAGACCGCAGACCACGACGTCGGCGCGGGTTTAACGAGGTCGGTCCGGTACATCAGCAGGTTGGCACCCCAACCGCTGGGCACTCCGTAAACTTTCCCGCCCGCCGAGTTCCAGGATTTTTCCCGAAGGTACGGGTAGATGTTGGGGTAGTTGGAGAGCAATGCGGTGTTGATCGGTGCAACGTCACCCGCGGCAATCAGCCGCAGGGAGGCATCCCCGGACGCCGATACGACGTCGAACTGACCGCTCCGCATCTTGGCAACTGCCTCGTCCGACGTCCCGAACGAGGTAAATTCCACCTGCCAACCCGTCTGCTGACTGAAGGGTTGCACCCAGTTGACGGACCGATTGTTGCTGCCGTCTTCCACGTGACCGGGCCCGGCCAGCACGCTGACTGTGCCCTCCGCCGAACCCAGGACTGTCGGCGTACTGCTGCTGGGGGCCATCGCCGAGCTGCCGCAGGCGGCCACCGCGACGGTCAGGCCAACCAGTGCCGCGAGCAGGCCGAGCCGACGCCTCCCTCTCGCCACGATCATCTCCTTGCCACGACCGTTAACTGCCGGGCGCCACCACAGGTGCGTCCACTTCCATTCTTGCGCGCCGGTTTCACCACCGTGGGGTTTAGAAAATGACGGCGTAATCTTGGCTGGTCCACGCCCCATCTCCCAGGGAGTTCCACCATGTCCGCGGCACCCCCGCCCACCGGCCAGCCACCGGCCGACAACCGCCGCGCCTGGTGGGGCCTGACCGTGCTGCTGCTTCCGGTGTTGCTGGTCTCGATGGACGTGTCAGTCCTTTTCCTGGCAATGCCGACCATCGTTGACGCCCTCGATCCCTCAGCTACCGGCCAGCTTTGGATCCTCGACATCTACGGATTCCTGATCGCGGGTCTGCTCATCACCATGGGCAACCTGGGCGACCGAATTGGTCGCCGCCGCATCCTCTTCCTCGGTGCCGCACTTTTCGGTGCGGCCTCCGTCCTCGCCGCGTTCGCTCCAAGCACTGCCTTCTTGATCGCCGCGCGCGCCCTGATGGGTGTCGGCGGTGCCACTCTGATGCCCGCCAGTCTGGCGCTGATCGCCAACATGTTTCCCGACGGTCGTTCCCGAGCGCGTGCCATCGGGATTTGGACGTCGGCGTTTGCTGGCGGCGCGGCCCTCGGCCCAGTCATCGGCGGCATGTTGCTGCACCACTACTGGTGGGGTGTGGTGTTTCTGATCAATGTGCCGGTGCTGGCGATCCTGTTCGCCGTCGGACCTTTCGTCCTGCCCGAGTACCACTCACCGAGCAGCGAACCGTTCGACGTCATCGGCGTCCTCCTGTCGATGCTCGGCCTGCTCCCCGCGGTGTATTCGGTGAAGTCGCTCGCAACCGAAGGTCTCTCCACAGCTGCGGTGATCACCGGCCTGTTCGGCCTCGCCATGCTGCTTACCTTCCTCTGGCACGAGTCGCGAACGCCCGCACCACTGCTGAACCTGCGCCTGTTCCGAAATCCCATCTTCAGCGCGGCCCTGGCCATCGCCTTGGTCGGCATCATGGTGGAAGCGGGCATCGCCTACCTTGCGAACGTCTACCTGCAGTCGGTCCTGGGCCACGACGTCCTCGCGGCCGCCCTCGCCGGACTTCCGATGGCAATCACCATTGCCGTCTTCTCCATCACCGCCGACCGGGTAGCGCGACTCGTCGGCGTCCGGGCCGCACTCGTCGGATCGGTCCTGCTGGCAGGCATCGCCAACTTCGGCTATCTCGCGATGACACCGTCGTCGCCCCTCTGGATCTTCCTGTTGATCAGTGCCGTGGCCGGCGTCGGGTACGGCGTCATCTTCGCTTTGGTGACAGACGTCGTGGTTGGCGCCGCACCGCCCGAGCAATCCGGTGCCGCCTCGGCGATCTCCGAAACCTGCTTTGAGTTGGGGACTTCGCTCGGCTTAGCACTCCTTGGGTCCATCGCCACCGCCGTCTTCATCGCCGACCGCGAAGGTCGTGGTTTCTCCGATTCACTCGGCGAAACCCTCAAGCAGGCAAGCGAATTGGGCTCAGCAGGACAGGCGACGATCGATGCCGCCAGAGCCGCATTCGTCGACGGACTGCATGTTGCCGCCGGGGTCGGCGGGTCCGCGCTGCTGGTGCTCGCGGCGGTCGTACTGGCTGCTCTCCGCGGCGCAACGCGACCGTGAACCCTTTCACACCCGCGTTTGAAATGCCGGGTGGACCGTCAGCGGTGTTATGCTGGAGAGCATGCAGCGCGCGCTCCTTCTCGGTTGCCGCGGCGGGGTCTGATCCGACCGGCTCTCCGTCGCGGGGCCTCTTTATGCGCCGGTCAACCCCACTTCTTTGATCAGGAGATTGACCAATCATGGCACCAGCAGACGCTTTCACTTCCGGCCCCAGCCGCTTGGTAACCCCCACGGGACCCATTCCGGATGGCCAGGCCAGTTGGAATTTGCAACGTAACTCGGCGATGCCCGTGCACCGCTATCGGAGTTTCGCCGATGAGGTCGAGAAGGTGTCGCTGCCCGACCGCACCTGGCCCGACAAGGTCGCCGAAGTAGCCCCGCTGTGGTGCGCCGTCGACCTGCGCGACGGCAACCAGGCGTTGATTGACCCCATGAGCCCGGCACGCAAGCGCCGCATGTTCGACCTGTTGGTTCGCATGGGCTACAAGGAGATTGAGGTCGGCTTCCCGTCGGCCAGCCAGACCGACTTCGACTTCGTCCGCGAAATCATCGACGACGGCGCAATCCCCGACGACGTCACCATCCAGGTCCTGACGCAGGCTCGCCCCGAGCTGATCCAGCGCACCTACGAGGCGTGCGCCGGTGCCCAGAACGTGATCGTGCACTTCTATAACTCCACCTCTGTGCTGCAGCGTCGCGTCGTGTTCCGCGCCGACAAGGCCGCCATCACCAAGATTGCGACCGACGCCGCGCAGCTGTGCCTGGACGAAGCCAAGAAGTACCCGGACACCAACTGGCGTTACGAGTACTCCCCCGAGAGCTACACCGGCACCGAACTCGCCTACGCGAAGGAAGTTTGCGACGCCGTCTCCGAGGTCATTAACCCGACTCCGGAACGCCCGCTGATCCTGAACCTGCCCGCGACCGTCGAAATGGCGACCCCCAACGTCTACGCCGACTCCATCGAGTGGATGCACCGCAACTTGGCGCGCCGCGACTCGATCATCTTGAGCCTGCACCCGCACAACGACCGCGGCGAAGGTGTCGCCGCAGCTGAGCTGGGCTACCTGGCTGGCGCGGACCGGATCGAAGGCTGCCTGTTCGGCAACGGCGAGCGCACCGGCAACGTGTGCCTGGTGACGTTGGGCATGAACCTGTTTAGCCGCGGTATCGACCCGCAGATCAACTTCGCCGACATCGACGAGATCCGTCGCACCGTCGAATACTGCAACCAGTTGAACGTTCCCGAGCGCCACCCCTACGGCGGCGACCTGGTTTACACCGCGTTCTCCGGTAGCCACCAGGATGCGATCAACAAGGGCCTCGACCAGATGAAGATCGACGCCGACAACGCCGATCAGGACGTCGAAGACATCCTGTGGCAGGTGCCATACCTGCCGATCGACCCGAAGGATGTGGGCCGCAGCTACGAGGCCGTGATTCGTGTCAACAGCCAGTCCGGCAAGGGCGGCGTCACGTACATCATGAAGGCCGATCACGGCCTGGACCTGCCGCGTCGCCTGCAGATCGAGTTCAGCCGCGAGATCCAGAAGCTCACCGACGGTGAGGGCGGCGAGGTCAATCCCAAGGAAATGTGGGATGTGTTCTCGCAGGAATACCTGCAGCCGGTGACCCCGCTGGAGCGGTTGAGCCAGCGCGTCGACGCCGCGGAGACCGACGACGGCGAAGATTCGGTCACCGCCGCCGTGCTCGTCGACGGTGTTGAGAAGGAAATCAGCGGCACCGGCAACGGCCCGCTGGCCGCCTTCGTCGACGCCCTGTCGACCATTGGCTACGACGTCAGCGTCTTGGACTACTCCGAGCACGCGATGACCGCGGGCGACGACGCGAACGCCGCTTGCTACGTCGAAGCTGAAATCAACGGCGAAGTGGTGTGGGGCGTCGGTATCGCCGCGTCGATCACCACCGCCAGCCTGCGCGCCGTGGTTTCAGCCGTGAACCGCGCACACCGTTCGGCCGCACCCGTTGAAGAAGCCGCCGAGGGTGCCCGCACCTGGGCACCGTAGATCGCTGACGCACTAGCGAAGAAATCCCCGCTCGGGTTCCGGGCGGGGATTTCTTTATTCGCGGCCTGTGCGCCCCAGCAGAATCTCCGCGCGAGCGCCGCCGTTCCTATGCCGCGGCGACAGCCCTCTTGATCGCTTCCCCCATCCGGGCAATGCTGTCGCGGGCGACCGGCGTCAACAATCCCATGTTGAGGAAGCCGTGGATCATCGGACCAACACGATCGACGGTGACCGATACGCCTGCCTTCTCGAGCGCATCGGCGTACTCCAGGCCTTCATCGCGCAGCGGATCGAACCCGGCGACGGCGACGTGCGCGTCCGGCAGGCCCGACAGACTCTCCGCCAGGAGCGGCGAGAATCGCGGGTCGGAGACGTCGTCTGCTGAGGACTGGTAGGTCTCGCGGAAGTAATCCATATCTGCTTCGGTCAAAAAGAAGCCGGTCGAAAACTCGTGGATGGACGGGCGCTTACGGGACATGTCGACGACGGGATAGACCAATAACTGCAGGCACGGCACAACGTCGTCGCCACGGACCTGCTGAGCTACGACCGCCGCGAGATTACCGCCGGCTGAGTCTCCGGCCACCACAATTTGGTTCGGGTCAATGCCCCAGTCGGCAGCCTTAGCTACCGCGTAGCGGAAGGCGGCGACGGAATCGTCCACCGCCGCGGGGAAGCGGTGCTCGGGAGCAAGTCGGTAGTCGACCGCGAGCACGTCGGCGCCCGAAGCCACCGCCAGTGCCCGCACTGCCGAATCGTGCGAGACGCGGCTACCCACAACGAATCCACCGCCGTGATAGAAGACGATTAATCCGCGACCGTTGCCATCCAAGCTGTAACGCGTGGCCGGCACGGGCCCGGCAGCGGTATCCATGACCAGGTCTTCTTCGACCGCGAACGGACCAAAGCTTTCGGCCATCATTGCGCTATTGAGATCGAGAGAGCGACGTGATTCCTCGACCGTTTTGCCCATCAGCGCGAACGACGGAATGTACTTGGAAGCCAAGGTGATTGCCGTCAACATCGGGTCGAGTCGGTCGCCGTCGGCATTGACCGGGGCAAGACGAGATAGCCGGGCTCGCACGGCATTGGGCATCTTGGCGGTCGCCAGGAGGACCGATCGTTGGATTTTCATCGGGACAGGCAGCTTGACTGCTGTTGCGCGGCTCACACCGCCGAACCTATCACCGAGATTCCCGGGCAGCATTGGCGACTGCCTCACTCATGCGCGCGATGCTGCGTCGCGCACTTGCTGGCAGACAAACCACTATGCCGTTACTAACGGTCACATTAATTAATGGCGTTATCTTTGGGCACCCGCACCCACCCGCAGGAGCAGCCCAAATGCGCGCATGTGGGAAACTCGTGTCATGCCGGAAGCCACCCGACTCCCCGTCCGTACTCGCGCCGCGCTCGCCGCTGCCGCGGCTGCCCGCTGGGCCTCTCGCACCGCCGGTCGCGGCAAAGGTTCGATGATCGGCGGCCTCATCGCCGAGAAGATCGACCCGAAGATCATGACTCGGTTGGCCGCCGGGAAATCGGTCGCGCTGATCACCGGAACCAACGGCAAATCCACCACCACCCGGATGACGGCTGCCGCACTCGCTGGGCTCGGGGAGATCGCCACGCAGGCCGACGGCGCCAACATGGACGCAGGCATTATCGCGACCTTGAGCCTGCAGCAGGACGCCCCTATCGCTGCCCTCGAGGTTGACGAGCTACACGTGGCGCACGTCGCCGACAACACGTCACCGCGTGCCATGACTCTGCTGAACCTGTCTCGCGATCAGCTCGACCGCGTCGGCGAAATCAACGTCATCGAGCAAAGCCTGCGCCGCGGAATCAACAATCATTCCGACGCCACGATCATCGCTAACTGCGACGACGTGCTCGTCACGTCGGCCGCCTTCGACGCCCCCCACGTGGTGTGGGTCGCGGCAGGCGCAAGCTGGGTCGGCGACTCGGTGAGCTGTCCGCGATCTGGTGAGCCCATCGTCCGCGAGGGCGATCACTGGCGATCGACCGGCGATGCCAACTTTGCCCGCCCCGAACCGCAGTGGTGGTTCGACGACGACAACGTCTACGGCCCCGACGGTTTCGTCGCACCGATGACGCTCCAGGTGCCCGGTCGAGCCAACCGCGGCAACGCTACGCAGGCCATCGCCACCGCTGTTGCCATGGGTGCCGATCCAGCATTCGCCGCGCGCGCGGTTGGGACCGTCGGAGAGGTGGCTGGACGCTATGGCACCGTCGACCTGAATGGCCACCGGATCCGCACGCTCCTCGCTAAGAACCCGGCGGGCTGGCAGGAAGCGCTGTCGATGATCGACGAGACGGCCGACAGCCTGGTGATTGCCGTTAACGGCCAGGTTCCCGATGGTGAAGACTTGTCGTGGCTGTGGGATGTGCGCTTCGAAGCTTTCGAGCAGACCAAGGTGATTGCCGCGGGCGAGCGCGCGGCAGACCTGTCGGTCCGCCTGCTGTATGCCGGTTCCGAGCACACGGTGATCGACAATCCGTTCGATGCGATCGCCTCGTGCCCTCCGGGCCGCGTGGAGGTGCTCGCCAACTACACCGCGTTCCGCGACCTTGGCGTTGCCCTGGAACGCGCAGGCGCCCAGCCCGTCGCGCCGGAAGCCACGACCGAAGGAGGCACCCGATGAGCGAGTCGACACTGCGGATCGGCCTGGTCCTGCCCGATGTGATGGGCACGTACGGCGACGGTGGCAACGCCCTGATCTTGCGTCAGCGCGCTCGCATGCGCGGCCTTGATGCGGAGATCGTAGAGATCACCCTCGACGACGAGGTCCCCGAATCCCTTGACGTGTACACCCTCGGTGGCGCCGAAGATTATGCCCAGCGCCTAGCGACTCGCCATCTTCAGCGGTACCCCGGTTTGCAGCGGGCAGCGGACGCTGGCCGGCCGGTCCTGGCGATCTGTGCCGCGATCCAGGTCTTGGGTCACTGGTACGAGACTGCTGCGGGCGAACGGGTTTCAGGGATCAGCATGCTCGATCTCACGACCTCGCCCCAAGAGGCTCGCGCAATCGGCGAACTGGTAACCATGCCCCTGCTCGACGGTCTAACCCAGCCACTGTCCGGATTTGAAAATCATCGCGGCGCCACCACTTTGGGTCCGGCGGCCAAGCCGCTGGGCCGCGTCCGCGACGGTGTCGGCAATGGTGCTGGCGGCGGCATCGAGGGTGCCGTGCAGGGCAGTGTGGTCAGCACGTACATGCACGGTCCGGTTTTGGCCCGCAATCCCGAACTCGCCGACTACCTCCTGGAAAAGGCGACGGGCACCAAGCTCGCCCCCTTGGACCTCCCGCAGGTGGACCGTCTCCGCAAGGAACGCTTGGCCGCCGCGCGGTAGGGGTCGTCGCTCCTCGATACTCTCCATCGCTACGCTCAGTCGCTACTCGGAAATCGACGACAAAACCTCGCATCGGGAGCGGGTCTTGTCGACGGCGAACCAGCCTTTCTCAAAGTGCTGCCAGCGCGTCAGGTGGTCACGCTCGGCTTCGCCATCGCGGGCGACGGTGCGGGCAAGTCGCTGCTCCGGGTCAGGACCGTCGAGCCAATACCGCTGGGTAAACCGGTGAGCCGAACTCCGGCGGGCACACGTAACACCCTCGACAATCAGAATCGGCTGCCACCGCACCCACTGCTCGGGCCCCGGCTGCGGATGGCCGTCGACCCACACGCGCGGCGAGTACGAGTAGTCGTGGTTGCGTTCGTAAGCGCCCAATACATCGCGCTCCAACTCCGGCCACCACGCTGCAGGATCGTCCCAGGTTGCGTAGTCATCGGTACTAATGAGGACCGAAGCACGACTGCGGTCAGCGAACGCCCGCACCAACTCGGCAGCAAACGTGCTCTTCCCGGCACCCGACGGTCCGTCGATCGCGATGGCCCCCTCGATCAGCCCGCTGCGGGTGGCGACTTCGTCAGCCAGCCACGACCAATCTCGCGGCGTCGGATCGAGAGTGTCGGTCATTGGGGAAGGCCGTCACACCAGAACGCGGCGGCCCGACAGTGCCCGACCCAGCGTCAACTCGTCAGCGAACTCCAGGTCGCCACCCATGGGCAGACCAGATGCTAGGCGCGTGACCGACAGCCCGGGGAAATCTTTCAACATCCGCAGCAGGTACGTGGCGGTCGCTTCGCCCTCGGTATTGGGATCGGTCGCGACAATGATCTCCGAAACGTCCTGCCCGTCCTCTTGCGTGCCGAGGCGACGCAGGAGTTCGCGGATACGCAACTGGTCCGGCCCAATGCCCGACAACGGATCCAGGGCCCCGCCGAGCACGTGATAGCGACCGTCGAACTCCCTGGTCCGCTCAATCGCGTAGATGTCCTTCGGCTCTTCGACGACGCAAATCTTCGTCACGTCGCGGCGCGCGTCAGCGCAGATGCGACAGAGTTTCTCGGCCGCCACATTGCCGCACTCGCTGCAGAAAACAACATCGTCGCGCACGTGACCGAGGGCGGCGATGAGCCGATCAATCTCGACATTCTCACCGGCAAGCAGGTGAAAAGCGATGCGCTGCGCACCCTTCGGGCCCAACCCGGGAAGCTTCGCGAGTTGGTCGATGAGATCCTGAATCGGGCCTTCGTACATGGTGGTGAATCAGCCCAATCCGGGCAGTCCGCCAGCCAACGGCCCCATCTTTTCCGAGGCCAGATTCTCCCTGACGTTCGAGAAATCAGCGAGCGCACCGATGATGAGGTCTTGCAGGGTCTCAATATCTTCGGGGTCGACGACATCGCGGGAAATCTCGATGCCCGTCACCTCGCCAGCGCCTGATCCGGTCACGGTTACCAGGCCGTTGCCAGCGGTGCCGGTCACGACGGCTTCCTCTAGTTCTTGCTGGGCGCGCAGCAGCGTGGTCTGCATTTCTTGGGCTTGCGCGAGCAGTCCCGCCATCGGGTTCTCGCCGTTTGCTCCGCCACCAAAGAGGGCGCTGGGATCGAATGCGTCAGTCACGTATCTCAGGGTAGTCGGTTGGCCGCAAGGAAGCGGTCGACGTGCCCGGCGAGTTCGTCAATACTGACATCGTCCGACGCGACTACCTGGAACGACAGCAGTTCGTCACCGAACAATCGGGCCGCTCGCGGGGTGAGCGCGAATTCGAATCGGTTGTCGACGCGCCGCCAGTTGGTGATGCCGTCGTAGATGGGGGCGCTGGCACCGGTGGTGATGCAGTACTCCCCTGCCCGCGGGCCGCCGGGAAGGTCGCGCTGCAGTTGGAAGCAGGCGTCGGATTCGTCGTCGAGGAACACAACGGCTTCGCATCCGAGGTCGGGATGCCGCTCGTACGACGCGATGATGGCCATGCCGCGAGGGTACGCGAACCCGCGATCAACGCTGGGTGCGGAACTCCCGCCGCTCCCCCGAGAGGGGGTCGGTGAACGACAGCACGTGCGCTACCAGCCGCAACGGCTGGGAGAAATCGCCGCGTTCGGGCGCGGAAGCGAGGTCCGGGTCCACATCCGGGTACAGCGGGTCGCCCAGGATAGGAACGCCGAGGCCAGCCATGTGCATCCGCAACTGATGGGTGCGACCGGTAGTCGGGAGCAGGTGGTATTCGCCGATACCGTCGTCCTGTCCGACGAGCGTGATGGAAGAGATCGCATTGACCTCGCCGGGCACCACTTGGGCGCGGAGGTCGCCGGAGGTCTTGACGATCCGGTTCTCCACGCGCCTCCCTGCCGCGAGAGAGTCGTCGACCGGCGCATACGCCCGGTACTCCTTGTGGACCTGCCGTTCGGCAAAGAGTTCCTGGTAGGCGGCCCGCACGTCCCGACGACGGGTAAAGAGCAGGACGCCCGCTGTCAGCCGGTCGAGTCGATGAGCGGGGGCAACATCGTCGGAGCCGAGTTCCCGGCGCAGTCGCACCAGGGCCGTCTGCGCGACGTGCGCGCCGCGCGGCATCGTCGCCAGAAAGTGCGGCTTGTCGACCACCACGATGTCGTCGTCGACATGCAGGATCGGCATGTCGAAGGGGACGGGATACTCGTGCGGCAGGTCCCGGTAGAGATACACCGGGGCCGGGCGCAGCACCGTGGCGTCGAGGTCGACCGGATTGCCGTCGACGTCCACGATCTCCCCCGCCGCCGACCGTGCCCGGAGATCGGCCTCCGACAACTCGCTCAACGACGGTGCCGCCAGCAGTGCCTCGCAGACGGTGCTGCCCAGCGCACGCAAAACCACCCGGGTGGCATCAATGCCATCCCGGGCGGCCAGTGGTTTGACGCGACTGCGTCCCCGACGACTCAGAAGTACTACTTCTCGAGCTTGTTCTTGAGGTTGGTCAGCAGTTCGGTCTGGATCCGATTCAGACCCTTGGGCGCGAACGTGCGCTCAAAGAAGCCGCCGATGCCGCCAGCACCCTTCCACGTGGTGGTGGTTTCGACGGTCGAACCTGCGCCAGCGCCGGTGACGACGTACGTGGTGACCATCGTCGAATTGCGGTCGGTCTCAGTGATGGTGTTGCCCTGGACGGTGACGTCGGCAAGGACATCGCGCTGGCGCTTCTCGGTGGCCTGCAAGATCCAATGAACCAGCGTGCCGTTGCCGTTGCCGCCCTCATCGACGCGGTAGTCGCGGTAGTTTGCCGGAAGCAGCGTCGGCCGAACGGTCGCGTAATCGGCCAGTGCGGCGCTGACGGCTTCCGGTGCGGCGTTAATCGACATGCTGGCGGAGGCGGTTACCTGTCCCACTTTTGGTGGCTCCTTATGGATGGATCGGCACTGAGTGCATGCCGCTTTTGGTATCGCCCCGCTGATTTCAATGCGGCGGTGGCGATGGACTCCATCCACCGTACTGGCGATGGGGCTACGGTGGGAATGTGGCTTTGAACGCATCCGAGTACAACGACATTGCATTCCGGCGCGGCAGGAGCAAGCTCCTGGACAGTTACCACGCAATTCCGACCGGAACCAATGTCCGATTGGCGAAGAAGACCTCTAATTTGTTCCGGAAGCGCGCGGAAGTGTCGTCGCCCGGATTGGATGTTTCCGATCTCAATGGCGTCATTTCAGTCGACCCCGTTAAGCAGACGGCACAGGTGGCCGGGATGTGCACCTA
The DNA here is from genome assembly GCF_049647785.1 of Gordonia sp. (in: high G+C Gram-positive bacteria). Classification (GTDB taxonomy): domain Bacteria; phylum Actinomycetota; class Actinomycetes; order Mycobacteriales; family Mycobacteriaceae; genus Gordonia. Next base: position 55,990 of record NZ_JBARYI010000078.1, on the reverse strand, counting down.
CGAGGATCTCGTCGCGCGCACCCTGCTGTATGGCCTTGTGCCCCTGGTGGTTCCGCAGCTGAAGACGATCACGCTGGGCGGTGCCGTTACCGGTTTGGGCATCGAGAGCAGTTCGTTTCGCAGCGGGCTGCCACACGAGTCCGTGCTGGAAATGGAGATCCTCACCGGCGCGGGCGAAGTGGTGATCGCGCGTCCAGACAACGAGTATCGAGACTTGTTCTTCGGCTTCCCCAACTCGTACGGCACGCTCGGATACTGCGTGCGCTTGGAAATTGCCCTCGAAAAAGTGCCCCGCTTCGTCGAATTGCGGCACGTGCGCGTGCATGGCACCCGCGAACTGCGCGACCTGATGGCGCAGATTGCCACCGACCGCGAGTATCTCGGCGAGCGCGTCGACTACCTCGACGGGGTGGTCTTCTCCGCAGACGAGGGCTACCTGGTCCTGGGGAGGCAGTCCGACGATCCCGGCCCGGTCAGTGATTACACGAATCACCGCATCTTCTATCGGTCCATCCAGCACGACAGTCCCGAGCCCAAGCGCGACCGGTTGACGATTAGCGACTACCTGTGGCGTTGGGACACCGACTGGTTCTGGTGTTCGCGTGCATTCGGGGCCCAGAATCCCAAGGTCCGCCGTTTCTGGCCAAAGAAGTACCTGCGCAGCAGTTTCTACTGGAAACTCATCGGCTACGACCAACGGTGGGACATCGGCGACAAACTCAACGCCCGCAAGGGACTACCCGCGTCTGAGCGGGTGGTCCAAGACATTGAGGTTCCGATCGAAGCGGCCGTCGACTTCATCGACTGGTTCCTCGAGCAAGTGCCGATTGAACCGATTTGGCTGTGCCCACTGAAACTGACGGAGCCCTCGCCGATCGGCACCGACGCGGTCCAGCCGTGGTCTCTGTATCCGCTCGAACGCGGGAAATTTTACGTCAACGTTGGGTTCTGGTCCGGTGTGCCCGTCACCCCCGGCCAGCCCGGTTATACCAATCGACGGATCGAGCAGAAGGTCAGCGAACTGGGTGGACACAAGTCGCTGTATTCCGAATCCTTTTACAGCGCAGAAGAATTCGCAGAACTCTACGGCGGAAGTACCTACGATGCACTGAAGGCAAAGTACGACCCCGAACGTCGTCTGCTCGGCCTATACGAGAAAGCGGTGAAACACGCATGAAGCTCGCGCAAGTCCTGGAAACGCTGGTCGGCAACGATCTCGCCGTGCGCGTCACGGCCTACGACGGCAGCAGCGCCGGACCGGAAGACGCCCAGTACGGACTGAATCTGAAGAATCCGCGCGGCACCACCTACCTGGTAACCGCACCCGGCGACCTCGGGCTCGCGCGTGCCTACATTGCCGGCGACCTGGAACTTATCGGCTCGCATCCCGGGGATCCCTACGGTGCCCTTCAGGCCCTCGCGGGCGACCTGAAGTTCACCAAACCGAGCCCGGTGGAATTGGCGAAGGTAGCCCGCTCCATCGGTCGCGAACACTTCAAGCTCATTGCCCCGCCCCCGCAGGAGAGCCTGCCTCGGTGGCGTCGAATGGCCGAAGGGTTGCGCCACACAAAGGAACGCGACGCCGAAGTTATTCACTACCACTACGACGTGTCGAATCGCTTCTACGAACTGGTCCTCGGCGAATCGATGACCTACACATGCGCCGTCTACGACAATCCCGAAGCCACCCTGGAGGAGGCGCAGGAGAACAAGTACCGGCTCATCTTCGAGAAGCTCGATCTCAAGCCAGGCGATCGCCTGCTCGACATGGGCTGCGGCTGGGGCGGGATGGTCCGGTATGCGGCACGAAGGGGCGTGTACGCCCTGGGCGTCACCCTCTCGTCCGAGCAAGCACGCTGGGCACAGAAGGCCATCGTTGACGAGGGACTGTCGGAGTTCGCGGAAGTCCGCTTCAGCGACTATCGCGACGTCGCCGAATCCGGCTTCGACGCGATTTCCTCGATCGGCCTCACCGAGCACATCGGCGTCGCAAACTATCCGAAGTATTTCGCCTTCATGCGCGACAAGGTTCGTGCGGGCGGCCTAATCCTGAACCATTCCATCACCCGCCCGCACAACAGCAGGCGCAGCAAGGCTGGCCCGTTCATCGACCGCTATGTGTTCCCCGATGGGGAACTGACCGGTTCGGGCACCATCATTTCCAAGATCCAGAATGTCGGACGGATGGAGGTGCTGCACGAGGAGAACTTCCGCCTGCACTACGCCATGACACTGCGCGACTGGAACGCCAACCTCGTCGCCAACTGGGACGAAGCGGTCGCAGAGGTCGGCGAGGGCACCGCACGCCTGTGGGGCCTGTACATGGCTGGCTGTCGTATTGGGTTCGAGCGCAACATTGTTCAGCTGCACCATGTGCTGGCGACCAAGCTGCAGCTCGATTCGACGACGACGCTGCCGCTGCGGCCCTGGTGGACGCCGTAGAGGTTGGTGGACGCCGTAGAGGTTGGTGGACGCCGTAAAGACTGGTGGACGCCGTAGGAGTTGGTGGACTCCGAAAGCGTCAGGCCTCAGCCAAACGGGTCCAACGTTTCCAGACCGAGATCAGTAGCAACGGTCAGCATCTTCGCATCGTGGCTCACTACCGTCGCTTCACCGAGTTGCAAAGCCGAGGCAAGGTGGATCGCATCGAGCGTCTTCACGTGCTGCGAAATAGCCTCCGCTAATACGAGGACTTGTTCTGTCATCGGGACGACGCTGACGTAATCGAGGATCCGCGACCTCAAGGCGACCGGGAGGCCCTTTCGCCGGAGTACTCTCGTCAACTCTGTCTTCAGTAAGCGAGACGACGAGAGCGATCCGGTGGCGGTCGCCTCGTCGAACCAAGATCGGGCTGCGGAGTTGCTGGTGAGGGCTAGCACCGCGATCGAGGTATCGACGTAATACCGCGTCGTCACCGGTCCTCTTCCATCTCAGCCAGCAACCCCTCGACCTCCTCGATGGGCAGGTCGGGCAGGTCTGTCTGCTCGCGCAGGCGTGCGCTGCCAGGTTCCTTCGCAGGACGAATCCCCATTGGCGCGTCGTCCACCGGAACTAAGTGCGCCACCGCGAGTCGGTGCTTAGTGACGACATAACGTTCGCCACGAGCGACTGCCTCCAACGCCTCCGTTGGGTTCTGGCGCAATTGAGCCACCGTGATGGTCTTCATCTCTTGATGGTAGATCGATTGTCTACCCACATCTAGATTTGTCGTCATCCGCTCCCCCAGCGATCACCAACCGACAAGCTGGACGGTACCGCTGGGGTCTGACAATTCTTGCCAGAGCGGCGAACTACTCCACCGGGCGAGCGCCGAGCTCAGACTTCAGCAACTCCAGGGCCACCTGGTCGGGGTCGAGGCGATGGTCGGGAGTGCCCGTCTGCGCTTGCTCCACCATCTCTGCGCGTTCGGCGTGGGTCAGCTCTTCGTCGGGGACAGGCGGTGCTTCCGGCTCCGGAAGCTCCGGCGTCGCTTCCCGACTCGCCTCAGCCGCCTGCCCACCCTGGGGTTGACTTGGCCGCGTATACGTCTGGCGACGCTGCGGAGTTGACTGCGCCTGCTCGTTCGACGGCGACTGCGCGCTAGCCGGGGCCGAACCCGGCTGCGCGTGCACTAGCGAAACGCTGAGGCCCGGACCGAACACCTCGGTGACCGCCGAGTTCAGTGCACGGAGGCCGCGGTCATCGGAAAGTCGTCCCACGAGCGCCGAATGTGGATGCCCGAGAACAACATTGGGGCTGTCGACGTGATGGACGAACGCCGCAGACAGCATCGCCTCGAGGACGGTGCTTTGTTTGCGGACCGCTGCGCGGATCTCCGGCCATTTGGCGGTGACAGCCTCGACAGTGAGTCCGGACGGCTTCTCCGGTTCCGGCTTGGGCGCGGCCGACGCTACGGGGGCCTTCGCCACGTGCCGTTCCGGTTCGGGAATGTAATCCGACTCCATCGGCGGCTCCGGTGGCAGCGGGATGTCGTCGTGCGGCGGTGCCTGCGCGGGACGTGATCCACGCTGCGTGCCCTGATCGCGGACGGGCGGTTCCGGTGCTCGCGGATCTGATTCCACCGGCGGATGCACGGTTGCGCGGACCGGTTCAGGTTCCGGGGTCGGCTCAGGTTCCGGGGTCGGCTCCGGCTGCGTGGCTTGCTCGCGCACGGGTTCCGGTGTTGACTCCGGTTCCGGGGCGGGCGTCGGCTCTGTTGTCGGCTCTGTTGTTGGCGCCGGAGTGGGTGCCGGAGTGGGTGCCGGTTCCGGTGCGGCCGCGGCGGGTGCCGGTTCGGGGGCAGCCTTGCGTTGGGACGGTCGGACAAAGCGCGGCGGGGCATCCTCGCTTGCCGGGGCCTGCGGAGCAGCCGCGGGTGCACCCTGCGCCACCGCTGGGGCTCCTTCGACGACGGCGGGACCGCTTCCTGCGGGACGACGTTCGAGGCTTTCGACGCGCTGCAGGAGCGCCGCATCGTCGGCGGAGGCCGCCGGAAGCAGCAGCCGTGCGCACATCACTTCCAGCAGCAGTCGCGGCGACGTGGTTCCACGCATTTCGCCGAGCGCAGCATGCGCCACTTCGGCGTAGCGGGTCAGTGTTGCGGGACCGAGTTTGGCTGCGGCGTTGACCATTCCAGCGATCTGATCTTCCGGGGCCTCAACGAGGCCTCGGTCGGCAGCATCGGGGATGGCTTGGAGAAGGATCAGATCGCGGAAGCGGTCGAGGAGGTCGATCGCGAAGCGCCGAGGGTCGTGGCCTGCGTCGACGACACTCTCGACAACACCGAAGAGGGCGGCACCGTCACTCGAGGCTAGTGCGTCGATGGCACCGTCGATCAGGGCCGAATCGGTGACACCAAGCAGTGACAATGCGCGGGGATAGGTGACGCCTTCGTCGCCCGCGCCAGCGAGGAGTTGGTCGAGGATGCTGAGGCTGTCGCGCGGAGAGCCGCCGCCTGCCCGAATGACGAGCGGGAACACTTCCGGCGCCACGACGACACCTTCGCGTTCGCAAATGCTCTCCAGCAGTCCGCGCATGACTGGCGGCGCGAGCAGTCGGAACGGGTAGTGGTGGGTGCGCGACTTGATGGTCGTCAGCACTTTTTCCGGTTCAGTGGTCGCGAAAATGAAGATCAGGTGTTCTGGCGGTTCTTCCACGATCTTCAGGAGCGCGTTGAAGCCCGCGGGCGTCACCATGTGCGCTTCGTCGATGATGAAGACGCGGTAGCGGGATTCGGCCGGGGCATAGAAGGCTCGGTCGCGGAGGTCTCGGGTGTCGTCGACGCCACCGTGACTCGCGGCGTCGAGTTCCACGACGTCGAGGTTGCCGGGCCCGCCCGGTGCCAGCGCTAGGCATGACGCGCAGGTGCCGCACGGCGTTGAGGTGGGTCCGTGCTCGCAGTTGAGCGAGCGGGCCAGGATTCGCGCGGATGATGTTTTGCCGCAACCGCGCGGACCGGAGAACAGGTAGGCGTGGTTGATGCGGCCAGTATCGAGGGCTCGACTCAGGGGCTCAGTGACGTGCTCCTGGCCGACGACCTCGGCGAATGTTGCCGGACGATAGGTGCGATAGAGGGCCACGGAGCAAGACTACCGGCGACGTGTGACAGCCATGCCGGGACGTTGGCCCTGGCGTGAAACTGGCGCTGTTTTCGCCGACTAGTTTTTGTCGATCAGCACTTCGGTGGCGGCCAGTAATGCGCATGTCGCGACGCCATCCATGGCGGTGCCGAGTTCGTCGATCGACGGGAAGGTCGGTGCGAGGCGAATATTTTCGTCGCGGGGGTCGTTCTTGTACGGGAACGTGGAGCCTGCAGCGGTGAGGGCGATGCCAGCTTCTTTGGCGAGGGCGATGGTGCGCGCTGCGGCACCGTCGACGACGTCGAGGCTAATGAAGTAGCCGCCTTCTGGGTGCGTCCAGGAGGCGATTTTGCTTTCGCCGAGACGGTTTTCGAGGATCTCGAGGACGGCCGCGAATTTGGGTTCGATGAGTGCACGGTGTTTCGCCATGTGTTCGCGCACGCCGTCGGCGTCGCGCAAGAACATGAGGTGGCGGAGTTGGTTGAGCTTGTCGGGACCGATGGTCGCCACGCCGGCGTTTTTCCCGTACCAGTCGAGGTTGGCTTTCGATGATGCGAGGAATGCGACGCCTGCGCCAGCGAACGTGATTTTGCTGGTGGAGGCGAAGACGTAGACGCGGTTGGGGTTTCCGGCTTCGGCGGCGAGGTCGAGGATCGGTACCGGTGTCGGCTCGCTGTCGACGAGGGTGTGGACGGCGTAGGCGTTGTCCCAGTAGATCCGGAAGTCGGGGGCTGCGGGCATGGCGACGAGTTGTCGAGCGACGTCTTCGCTGACGGTGTAGCCGGTGGGGTTGGAGTAGGTGGGAACTACCCACATACCTTTGATGCTGGGGTCGTTTGCGACGAGTTCGGCGCAGGCGTCGACGTCGGGGCCGTCCGGGTTCATGGGGACGTTGACCATTTCGATGCCGTACCGCTCGGTGATGCCGAAGTGGCGGTCGTAGCCGGGGACTGGGCACAGGAATTTGATGGGGCTCTGCGACCACGGGGTTTCGGAGTCGGGAGTGCCGTGCAGCAGTGCGGCGACGGTGATGTCGTGCATGATTTGCAGGCTGGCGTTGCCGAGGGCGATGGTGCGGTCGGCGCCGGTGCCGAGGAGTTCGCCGAAGATTTCGCGGAGTCCGGGTAGTCCGGTGACGCCACCGTAGTTACGACAGTCGGTGCCGTCGGGGCTGGTGTAGACGTCGCCAGGCAGCTTGAGCATCTCGTTGGAGAGGTCGAGCTGGTCGGGTGCTGGTTTGCCGCGGGTGAGGTCGAGTTTGAGGCCGGCGGCTTTGAGTGTTTCGTAGCGTTTGCGGAGGTCGTTTTGGGTGGTGCGGAGTTGGTCGACACTCATAGAGTGAAAGTTCAACGGAGGACCTCTCCCACAAACGCGCCTCGCGGCGTTTGCAGATGTGACGCTTGAAAAAGTTAGCGGACCCCGCGCACCCGAGAGAGCCCGTTGACCCTTGCTGCCTTCCGGCCCTGGGGGAGTTCACAGGATGCACGCCGCGCGGGATCCGTAGACCAGTGTAGCGGGTCGTTTTGGGTTCCATGCACGGCACCCGTTACGATCATTTCTGCCTGGAGGATTCGCCTAGTGGCCTATGGCGCTCGCCTGGAACGCGGGTTGGGTTAATAGCCCTCAGGGGTTCGAATCCCCTATCCTCCGCCATGCACAACGCGGCCCCCTGCCTGAGGAACGAAGGCAGGGGGCCGCGTTGTGCATATTGAGCACTGCGGATTCGGGAGGAGCGTAGCGACGGTTCCTCTATCCGACCGCAGCTGGGCCCAGCCGGGAAGACCATGCGCGACATAGGACAACCAGCAGGTGCGCGACAACTTCTTCGTTGCCGTTTGAGCCCCGCTACCCTCGACACCATGCCCACCGTCGATGACCTGCTTGCCGAGTTGGATGCCCTTAACGACCCGAAGGTCCTCGCGGTCAATGTCCGCCACGGCGATGATCACGGCGTCAATCTGAGCAAGCTGCGGGCGATTGGGAAGCGCCTTAAGGGCCAGCCGGATTTGGCGCGTGAGCTGTGGGCGACGGATGACACAGCAGCACGACTGCTCGCGATCTTGGTCAGTCGGCCGAGCAACTATTCAGCGGCTGAGTTGGACGCCATGCTCCGTGAGGCGCGGACTCCGAAGGTGCGGGACTGGCTCTTGGCGAACCTGGTGAAGAAGGGCCGCTATGCGGAGGAGCTTCGCGTCGCATGGTTCGACGACCCGGATCCGACGATCGCCGGCGCGGGCTGGCACCTGACGAGTGTTCGTGTCGCGAAGGGCGGCGAAGGCCTGGACTTGTCCGGACTGCTCGACACGATTGAAGCCGACATGAAGGACGCCCCGTCCGACCTTCAGTGGCCCATGAACGAGACCCTCGCCCAGATCGGCATCAATAACCCTGACCTGCGGAGTCGCGCCATCGCGATCGGCGAAAAGCTTGAGGTACTCAAGGACTATCCGACACCACCGAACTGCACGTCGCCCTATGCGCCGATCTGGATTGGCGAGATGGTGCGCCGGGCCGCCGAGTAGCCGATCAGAACAGCCGTCGCCGCAGATTCGTCTCGGCTAGGTCGACGAGTTCGTCGCCGCGACCTGACATCACCGTCCGGAGGGCGTAAAGCGCGAACCCCTTGGCCTGTGCCGCCGAAATCGTCGGTGGGATCGACAGTTCCTGGCGTGCCGTCGTGACATCGAGCAGTGCCGGGCCATCGTGCGCCAGGAAGGCGTCGACCGCGGTGGGCAGATCCTCTGATTCGGTGACGCGGCGGCCCCAGATCCCGACCGATTCGGCGAGTGCCGCGAAGTCGGGGTTCTTGAGGTCGGTGCCGAAGGTAACGAATCCGGCGGCCTTCATCTCAAGCTCGACAAAATTGAGTGACGCGTTGTTGTAGACGACGACCTTCACCGGCAGCGAATTTTGAACCAGCGTCAACAACTCGCCGAGCAACATCGCGAGCCCGCCGTCACCGGCAAGTGCAATGACCTGCCGCTGCGGCGAGACCGCCGAGATGCCAGCGCTCTGGGAGAGCGCATTGGCCATGGATCCGTGGCTGAAAGAGCCGATCAGCCTGCGGCGACCATTCATCTTTAAATACCGGGATGCCCACACCACCGGCGAGCCGACGTCGGGCACGAAGACCGCGTCGTCATCCGCCGCATCCGAAAGCAGTTTGGTCAGGTACTGCGGATGGATCGGTTCGCCCGGCCCGGCTGGGGCTGCCAGTTCGTCGAGTCCGTCGCGGGTTCGCCGGTAGTGCTCAAGTGCGGCATCCAGGTGCCCGCCGTCACGGCCATCAACGATCCGTTCAGTGAGGCGCGGCATCGTGTCGGCGGCGTCGCCGACCAACGGAAGGTCGACGCGACAACGCCTGCCGATTTGGCGGCCGCGGACGTCGAGTTGGATGACAAACGCCTTCGACGGCAGAAACTGCGAGTAGGGGAAGTCGGTGCCGATCATCAGCAGGGTGTCGCAGTGCTCGATGGCGCGATAGCCGGACGAGAATCCGAGCAGGCCGGTCATGCCAACGTCGTACGGATTGTCGTACTCCACATGCTCCTTCCCGCGGAGCGCGTGGACGATCGGAGCCTTCAACGCGGCAGCGAGCGCAACCAATTCGTCGTGAGCACCTGCAGTGCCCGCGCCAGCGAGGATCGTGACTCTCTTGGATTCGTTGAGCCGGACGGCGGCCAAGCTCAACGGTTCCACCGCCGGATACATCACGGTCTCCACGGCACGGATCCGGGAAACTCGTTCGGGACGGTCGATCTTGGCGAGGAACAACTCCCCCGGAATCACCAGGACAGCCACACCGCGTTGCTCGACGGCCGTACGGATCGCGATGTCGATCAGATGGGGCGCCTGTTCGACAGTGTTGATCGTCTCGCAGTAGTCGCTGCACTCGGCGAAGATCTGCTCAGGGTGGGTCTCCTGAAAGTACGTGGTGCCGACGGTAGCCGCTGGAATCTGCGCCGCAATCGCCAGAACCGGCACCCGAGAACGGTGCGCGTCATACAACCCGTTGATGAGGTGCAGGTTTCCCGGCCCGCAACTACCCGCGCACACTGCCAGTCGACCGGTAATCGCCGCCTCACCCGACGCAGCGAAAGCCGCACCCTCCTCGTGCCGCACGTGGGTCCAAGCCAGCGACTTCGAGGTCCGCAGCGCATCGGTGAAGCCGTTGAGAGAGTCACCCGGAATTCCGTAGATACGCTCGACGCCCGCGGCAGCGATAGTTTCGACAATCAGGTCAGCGACGGTGTAGCTCATGACTCTCCTCCAGTACAGGACGCGTATCTCTCGCCAGGGTAGGACGTTCATCACTGGAATAACGCCGCCTCCCAAAGAAAGCTGGGGCGGTACCTGCCTACTTCACGGCTCGGGGAAAACCTCTGGGCGCAGCGTCGCGTCGAGCAGGAACATTAACTGCGCGACGCGGGTCTTCCCTTTTGGTGCGGGCGGATAGCGGCGAAGGACGTCGAGCACTGCCGCGGGCATGCGCGCGATTTCTGCGGCAATGAAGCGCTCGGCGTCTGCCGCTGAACCGTCAGCTTCGACCGCCGCTGCTGCGTACGCCGACGCCCGCAGAATGTGACCGACCTGCGTCGCTTTTGGAAGCGGATGCAGGTAGGCAGCTGCGGCCGCGTCACCGGCTGCGTAGGCGGCACAGGTAGCCGCAATCGTTGGCGCAGCTTTCGCCGCTCGATGCGCGTCGACAGCAGTTCGACGCTGCAGGTTCGACCGCGGTTCACCGTCGACGAAACGCTGTGCCGCGTTGAGCGCAGCCTGCGGCATCGGGCTATCAGGGCACGCTTCGACATACAGCGGCAGCACACTGCGGGCTGCGGTCAGCGCGAATTCGACGACGGCCCGCAAATCCTCGGCGGTGAGGTCAACTTCCTTCGGCAAGCGGTGGCTCCCCATCGAGCGGTATCTCGGTTTCACCGGGCAGCAGCGGCGGTTCGCCGCCAGAGGATCCGCGCGGATGCCCGATCGCTGTGTTCACGAACGCGAGGATGGGTACTGCGAGGAGGCCGCCGACGATGCCCGCGAACATGATGCCTGCGGCGATCACGATGATCACGGCGACTGGGTGGAGCTTCACTGACCGTCCGAGGAGGAACGGTTGGAGCACGTGGCTTTCCACTTGCATGATCACCACCAGCACGACGACCACCAGCAGCGCAGTCACCCAGCCTTGCGTGGCGAGTGCGACGAGGACGGCCAGCGATCCGGCGGCGACCGAACCGACGATCGGGATGAAGGCACCCAAGAAGATGAGCGCCATCAGCGGTAGCACCATCGGTACTTGCAGGATCGCCAAGCCGATACCGATTCCGATGGCGTCGATCAGGGCGACGAGCACGGTGGCGCGCACGTACGACTGCAGCGTCCGGAATCCCGCATCGCCTGCGGCACGAACGTGCTCGCGGTGTGCCGAGGGGATGAGTTTGGTGACGTACTGCCAGATTTGGCGACCGTCGTACAGGAAGAAGATCAGCAGGAAGATTGTCAGCAGGGTGGCCGTCGCCAGCATGGTGACGACCGCTGCGGTATCGATCGCACCTGTCGCGATGGTGGCCTCGTGGGCGCGCAGCCACCCGATGATGTCGTTGCTGCTGCTGCGAACGGTCTCGGAGTCAATCTTGAAGGGGCCGGTCTCGAGCCAGTTGCGGACCTTGGACACCGAGTTGGCGATGTCGTCGGACATCCGCGGAACACCGGTGATGAGTTGTTGGACAACAAAACTCAGCCCGGCGGCAATCACCGCGAGCGTTAGTACGACGGCCAGCAGGACGCCTATCGAACGCGGAATCCGGCGCCGTTCGAGCCAACCAACCATCGGAACCAGGAGTGCAGACAGCAGAATCGCGATCGCCACGGGAACAAAGAGTTCTTTAAAACGGAGAAAAATCTGCCCGAGAACAAACAACCCCGCACCGACGATCAGCAGTCGCCACGTCCAGGCTGCGGCCACGCGAAGACCCGGATTGACCTGCGTCGCAGCCCAATCCGGGTCGTTCTTGTCGACACCGCTGACGATCTCGGCGGCGAGTTTCTTGGGCCCCTCGTCGGGTGCGGAACTCACACCGGCGACGTTACTCGCGATCGTCGAGAAACGGACCGACTAAAAGTCCAGCGTCACCGGGGCTGCGTTACCCAACGACAGCGCGGCGAGCGAGGTCGGCGTAATGCCCTGGCGGAAAGCTGCGGCAATCCCGGAAACGTCCTCACCCTTGGCGAGACGGGCGGCCTGCGCGGCGGTCAGTGTCAGGTCGGCGATGTTGACGCGACGCAGCACGTCATTGCCGTTCTGGTCGGTGGTTGAGGTCCGCATGCTCAACACCGCTCGCGTGCCATTGACGGTGATGACTGGATCGGCCAGCGCAATCTCGAGCAGGTGGAACTTGGTGAACGCGACGACGGTCCCCTGGTAGCGCAGTTGGCCCTTGCCGTTGCTGAGGCTGTTGCCGACGAGCTTGAACGACATCCGCCCGTTGCTGTCGATGGCCGCACCGTCGCTGCCCGACAGTCCTCCCGACGTGGTGTTCTTGACGGTGTCGGCGAACGACGGCGAGTAAGCCCAGATCAGGTTCTTTGGTGCCGGAGTCGGGGTGTTGGGGCCGTTCTCGGTGGAGTAGTTCAACGGAACGCGCAGTTCCTGGGCGGCATTTACCGCGTCGGCAGCACCGAAGGTGTAGATGCCCCAGCGGCCGTTCGCTGGCAGTTCCTTCGGAGTCGCGAGGCTGATGCGTGCGGTGAACTCGCCGGCGCGGCTCACCGGGGTCCACTGTTGGCGGACGGTGCGACGCATGTCGAACGGCACGTTCGGAACGCGATTAAGGGCATCGCGGGAGAGTGCCCACTTGGTTTGCGCGCGGACCGTGGTGCGCGAGGATTCCGGCGCCCCCTGTGATGGACGCCAGTTGGGTGAGAACGCCCCGAACGTGACGAAGGTGCCGTGCGGAACGCCCGGCGGCACCGGAACCGGAAAACCACCGGAGGTATTGGCGTTCGGATCGAAGCCGGTGCCCTTCACAACGACAACGTCGCCGGGGTGCAGCACGGTGGTGCCGACCGGGGTCACACCGTCGGCGAGGTACACGGTGATCGCGGGCTTCCAGGGTTTTGCTGTCGCAGGCGCAACCGCGACAGCTGTCAATGCCACGGCCATCAGACCGGAAACGAGTGTGACGATTAGCCGCGACAGCTTGTTCATAAGCTAACCCTAACCTACGAGCTTTTCGAGCCAACCGGGACCAAAGTCCCATCCACCCGGGTGTTTGTGCCGATTTTTCCAAGATCCGCGCGAAAGACAGGCCCAAACTGAGGTCATGAACACACGCAAAGACACCAACATCTGGCCCGGGCTCACCTGCAACGACGCGATCGCCCAGCGCGACTGGCTCGAGCAACTCGGATTCATCCCCGGCGTCCTCGTCGAGGGCGACGGCGCGGGAGAAGTGATGCATTCCGAAATGCTGTGGCCCGACGGCGGCCGAGTGATGATCCACTCCGCAAACAAGGCCGACAAAACCTTCAACCGACCGGTCGGCTCCGGAAGCCTGTACGTGGTCGTCACCGACCCCGACGCGGTCTTCGCCAAGGCCACCGCGCTCGGTGCCACCCTTGTCCGAGAGATGGAAGACGCCGATTATGGATCCCGAGGGTTCTCCATCGCCGATCCGGAAGGCAACGTATGGAGTTTCGGGACCTACGCGGGCTAACTGGCGTCACGATCACCCCGTACGACATCGACGGTGCCGCACCCGGTGAGCATCTCGGGCTGCCTTCCGCCTCCGCGACGCTGGTGGTCGACCTGGCCGACGGTTTAGTTCTCAGTAGCGAGAGCACCCGCGGGACCACCGCCTTCCGCTGCTGCCTGGCCGGAATGCACCTGAGGCCGGTGACAATTCATCACGATGGTTCCCAGCACGGGGTGCAGCTTGCCCTCTCGCCCACCGCGGTACGAGCCATCCTCGGCATGCCGTTCGGCGAACTCACCGGCGAGATGATCGAGTTATCGCAGGTAAACACGGACTTTGCACGCCGCCTGCACGAACAGTTGGCGCACGCGCGGCCAGCGGGCCGCACGCAGGTGTGTGCGAGCGCGCTCGCCGCCATCGCCGCCGACACCACTCCGGCCTTCGACGCGCAGACCGCGTGGGATGTGATCGCGCGCAGGCGCGGCCAGGTGACAGTGGCCGAACTCGTCGAATTGTCGGGGTGGTCGGCGCGGTATCTAACCAAGCTTTTTGTCGCGGAGTTCGGTGTCGGGCCAAAGCAGGCCGCTCGACTGGCTCGATTCGACGCCGCACGCGCCGCCCTCGAATCGGGACTGCCCGCAGCAGCGGTCGCGGCGGATTATGGGTATGCCGATCAGCCGCACATGTCGCGCGAGTTCACCGAGCTGACCGGGTTCGCGCCCGGGGCATTGCTGGCGCGACGGGCGGCAGAATTTTCCCCAGCCAACGAGCGCTAACTCGGCTCGATTCGATTCCCGTCTTCATCCCAATGTTCGGCGACCATCTTGCTCGGCGGAACACGCGGAGGTTCGCCCGGCATCTTCGGATAGTTGGGCGGGTACACCATGTCACCCAGGCCGTCGGCTTCGTCGCGCTCGACCATTTCCAGGAGTTTCTCCAAGCCGGAACGGTGATCGGCGATGTCGGCCCATGGGTCGCCTCGACGTTCGACGAGGGCCGGAACGGTCGCAATCGTGAGGTCCTCAGGGTCGATGTCGACGAGCTCTTCCCAGGTCACCGGGGTGGAGACGCGGGCGCGGGCCGACTTGCGCGCCGAATACGGCGAGGCCATCGAGCGATCACGGGCGTTCTGGTTGTAGTCGATGAAGATCCGGTCGCCGCGTTCTTCCTTCCACCACGATGTGGTGACAGCTTTCGGTTCTCGGCGTTCCAGCTCGCGTCCGAGCGCAATCACCGTGCGTCGGGTCGCGATGAAATCCCACTCCGGCCGGATGGGGACAAAGACATGCACCCCGCGGCTTCCGGAGGTTTTCACGAATCCCGTCATGCCAATTTCTTCGAGGAACGGCTTCACGAGGTCGAGTGCCACGCGTCGGACATCGTCGAACGACTTTCCATCCGGCGGGTCCAGATCGATTCGCAGTTGCTCCGGGTGATCGTTGTCGGGGTCGACGGTGGGCCAGGTGTGGAACGTGAACGTCCCCAGGTTGGCGGCCCACACCACGTCAGCGGCAATTCGCGGACAGAACGCATCACCGGAACGCTTGGACGGGAAGACGATCCGCGTCGACTGGACGTGTTCGGGGTGATACTTCGGCAGATGCTTTTGATAGATCTGCTCACCCTCCACCCCGTCGGGGAAGCGTTGCAGAAAGGTTGGCCGCCCGGCGATCGCCGTCAGGAGGGGTCCGGTCACCGCCATGGTCCGGTAGTAGTCGACGAGGTCGGCTTTCCGTCCGCCGTCGTCGCCGAGTTCCGGGAAGTAGATCTTGTCGGGGCTGCTCATTTTCACTTCGACGCCGTCGACGTCGAGCATGACGGGCTTCGGTTTGGGCGGCATCAGGAACTCTTTCCGGTCTCGAGGACGTCGAAGATGTCGTAGGTGAGCGGCACTTCGAGTTGGTCGTACCCGCAGCTTTCCGGTTCGCGGTCGGCACGCCAGCGCAGAAACTTCACGGTGTGCCGGAAGCGTTGGTTTTCCATTTGGTCGTACGCGAACTCGGCGACCAGTTCCGGTCGCACCGGAATCCACTCGGCGCTTCCGGCACTGCGCCACCGGCTGACCTCCCCTTGCGCCACGTTGTCCGGATCGAGGCGCATCGGTTCCAGCAGTTCTTGCAATTCAAGGCGCACCTTGTCGGCGAAGGCACTCGACCCGCCAACCATCCGCAAGTCGCCGGTGTCGTCGAAGAGGCCGAGAAGCATTGAGCCGAGCCCGGTTCCGGACTTATGAACGCGGTAGCCGAGGATCACGCAGTCCGCGGTGCGCTTGTGCTTCACCTTCACCATTTCACGCTTGCCAGGCACGTAGATTCCGTCGAGTCGTTTACCGACGACGCCGTCGAGTCCCGCGCCTTCAAATTCGGCGAACCACGCTTTGGCGACGTCTGGGTCCCTGGTGACACGACTGACTTGGATCCGCTCATCCCCGGAGTCAGCGGCGGCCTCGAGCAGCGCAGCGCGACGGACGTCGAACTGTTCGCCGGTCAGATCGAGAGTGTCGGTGGCGAGGGCATCGAATCCGATGAACACGGCTGGCGTCTCCTCAGCCAACTTCGCCACCCGCGACGCCGCGGGGTGGATGCGCTGAGAAAGCGAGTCCCAGTCGAGCCGATTGACACCGCCGACAGGCCTGGCCACCGCCACCTCACCGTCGAGCACGATGCGCGGCGGTAGTGCACGGCGAGCGGCGTCGACGATTTCCGGGAAGTAGCGGGCCAGGTCTTTGCCACCGCGCGACGCCATCACAACCTCGTCGGCGTCGCGGAAGATCAAGGCGCGGAAACCATCCCACTTCGGCTCGTACGACCACACCGGACCCTCAGCTGGCTGGTCCGGAACAGCACCGACGGCTTTCGCGAGCATCGGTTGCACGGGCGGGTTTACCGGAAGGTCCACTCGCCCATCGTTCCCGAGTACCAGTCGCTTGGCAACGACTTCAGGTGCATGTTCCAAACTCCGGCGTCTCCCGTACTCGGGCTAACCTTTCCCCTCGCTCTCCGAGTGGGGCCGCGAGCGAAGCGAGCGCACCCCCTAATCGAGGAGTACGCGACAATCGCGGACGCCTTCGGGCTAACGCGTCGAGGGTCGAACACGGCGTGTCCGACTCTTCGGCGTGTCGAACCTGACGCGCTGCCGCGTTGGTCAGAACGGTGGGACTCCGTCCTCAGCTAATTCCCGGGCTTCGGCTTCCTCGCGGATGCGGCGGTTGGCGGCGCGGCGGGCAATTCGGTAATCGTGCTTGGCCTTCGTGCGGGACTTTGTGCGTTGAGGGCCGTCCTCGACGTGTCCGGAATCCGGGCGTGTCCCGCCGAACGTGGGGTGCGAGCACGGAATCAACCCCACTTCCGGCAGCAGCCACGTGTTCAACGCTTGCTGACGAACGGTGAACCCTTCCGGGGTCGTCACCTCGGTCCAGATCACGCCGTTGGCGTCAACGATCTGATCGTCAAGCCAGCCTTCGGCACTGGTCTTAAGCCCGTGATGGAACCGGCACTTGGGGTTGATATTGCACAAGCACGTCGGGCCACCAGCGGCCGGGTCGTCGTGGTCATACTCGCACACGTGATCCAAATCCGCCGCAAACGCTGGCTCGCTGCAGCCGGGCCAGGTGCATGTCCCGAACAGGCCCCGCAAAACCACATCGAGAGTGGCAGTGGGCCGGTAGTTGTTACCCGGCTGGGCCTGGTGATCGAGCAGATCACCCAGATCGACCTTGCGGGCCACCGCATCGGAACGGGCAGCGATCTCGTGAACATGCTGGGCCGAGATCGGGCCGAACCCATCCAACTGCGCCGGCGTCTCGGACGTGCCGTCGAGGGTTTCTTCCCGCACCACCACATGCAACACCACCCGCGCACACCGAGCCTGAACCTGCTCGGCCGACAGTTCAGCGGTGCAATCATCCTCGCCGCACTGGCAGGTGAACGCCGTACCGTTCAACCGTGCCATCGCCGCATCCGAGCGACGGACCTGCTTGGTGCGGGGATCTTTCGGGCACACCCCGGCGATCACCGCATCAAGGACCTCCTTAGCGATACGCACGTCCTCGGCCGCAGCGGTAATGATCAACTCCGACATCCCCTCGCTGAGCGGGTTGACCAATACCTTCTTGTAGGCCTTGACCTGCTCACGAGTCAACGTGACCGCATCGGGGTCATGCTCGGCGACGACCGCAGCAACAACGGCCTCCACACGCTTGGCCGAAAGGCCCCCCAAACCCATCAGTCGGTGAGCGACCTCGGCGTCGATCAGGGCCAGCAAAGCGAGGTCGTCGACCAGGGCAGTTTGCTCGACCACACGAGCAAACCAGGCGTCGGGGATCAGCCCATCACGCAACAAGCCACCCACCGCCGGAATGCGTTCAACACACGCTACGGCCCGTTCGACAAACTGCTCGGCCGTGTACTGCCGCACTCCAGCCGCCGTCGCATACGACGCCGCGACCTGGCACAACGGGTCGTACACGCGGGCAAACACATCCGAGGTCGTATCGGCCTGCGCTTCGGCAAACCGTTCCTGCAGCAGCGAGCAAATCTCGCTGTAGCGATGCCACATCACCACCCCGGCAAACGAATCGACCCGAGCCGCAAACGCCAACCGCTGCGCACGCGAATCACGCACCACACCAGAAGAGGCAGCCGAACCCTCCGCCGAACCGCCAGAGGCAACCGGGGCAGGGCGGGCGATCCGGATCAAAATCTCCCCGTCGGAAACCTCAACCGTGGAGGCCGGCGGGCGGGTACTGGTGCGAGTAGTCATCTAATTTCCCCTTCGAATTGCTAGCTCGAACTTACGTTCGATTCTAATTAGAGGGTCTGACAATTTTGGATCGGAATCTGAGGGCATTCCGCACGAGGGAGAGCCAGAGGGAGCAGCCAGGTTCGACACGCCGAAGAAGCGGACACGCCGCGTTCGACCCTCAACGCGTTAGCGCGACGGAAGGAACGTGCCGATTTTGACGAAGTCAGCCGTCGACCTATAGTCCATGTTGACTAATTGGTATGGACTAATCAATGTGGATGGGACTTCGAATGCCGGGCAAATCCCTTCGTCTTACGCCGCTGGCAGTAATGGTCTTGGCGCTACTGCGCGAGGGCGACATGCACCCGTACGAGATGGCGCGCACCCTCAAACAGCGGCGAAACGACCGCATGGTCCCCATCACCAACGGAACCCTCTATCACACCGTCGCCCGCCTCCAAGATGCCGAATTGGTCCGCGAAGTGGGCGTTGATCGCGAGGGCAACCGCCCCGAGCGCACCACCTACACCCTCACCGACGCCGGGCGCGACGCCGTCGTCGCATGGGTTCGCGCCGAACTCCCCCAAAACACACGACCGGCTCAGTTCCGCGTCGCCCTCGCCGAAGCCCACAACCTCGACCGTGCCGAAGCGGTCGAACTCCTCAGCCAACGACGCGACGCCCTCATCGCCGACCTTGACGGGCATCACGCAGGCCTCGCCGGTGCCGCCGAACGGGACACCCCACCTCAGTTCCTCATCGAAATTGACCGGCAGGCCGAACTCATCGAAACCGATCTCCGGTGGACCCGCCGACTACTTACGCATCTGGGCGACCCCAACTACCTGTGGGGCGTCGATGCTCGCTTCCCCAGTTCGCACCATCCCGAATCGAAAGACGCCACCTCATGACCACCCCCTCCGCCACCGCCGAACGGAGTCCATGGCCTGCGCTGTGGGCGCTGGTCATCGGCTTCTTTATGGTGCTGGTCGATACGACGATCGTGTCGGTCGCCAACCCCGCCATCAAAGCTGCGCTCGACCCCGACACCAGCAACCTCGACAACGTCGTGTGGGTCACCAGCGCCTACTTGTTGGCGTATGCGGTGCCACTGCTCATCACCGGCCGTCTCGGCGACCGCTTCGGTCCCCGCAACATTTACCTCATCGGCATCACCATCTTTACGCTCGCGTCGCTGGCGTGCGGACTGTCGTCGTCGTTGGGTGAACTCATTGGGTTTCGCGCCATCCAGGGTTTGGGTGCCGCCCTGGTGACCCCGCAGACGATGGCCGTCATCACGCGTACCTTCCCGCCGCATCAGCGCGGAACCGCGATGGGCCTGTGGGGATCTGTCGCCGGTGTCGCCATGCTCGTCGGGCCACTCGCCGGCGGTCTCCTCGTCGACCATGCGGGCTGGGAATGGATCTTCTTCGTCAACGTCCCGGTCGGCGTCATCGGCATCATCGCCGCATGGAAGTTGGTGCCGAAGCTGGAGACCCACCCGCACCGCTTCGACATGATCGGTGTCGTCCTCAGCACCATCGCCATGTTCCTGATCGTCTTTGGGCTCCAGGAAGGCGAAAAGTACAACTGGTCCACCGGCATTTGGGCGATGGTGTTCGGCGGTGTGGCCGTCATGGGCGTGTTCTTGTGGCAGCAGTCGCGGACCAAATCTGAACCACTGGTTCCGCTCGAACTGTTCAAGGACCGGAACTTCACGATCTCCAACCTCGGAATCGCGGTTGTCGGCTTTGCCGTAACCAGCATGACACTGCCGATGATGTTCTTCATCCAGCTCGGACGCGGACTCACCCCCACCCAGTCGGCATTGCTGATGATTCCGATGGCCGTCCTCGCCGGCGTCCTGGCGCCCCTTGCCGGGAAACTCCTCGACCGGACAGATCCGCGCTACCTGCTGATCCCCGGCCTTGGGCTCTTCAGCGTCGCCCTGTTTTGGTACGCATCGATGATGAACGTCGATACCCCGATCTGGATGTTCCTACTCCCCTCCGCATTGATGGGCCTGGCGAACGCTGGCATGTGGGGTCCGCTCGCGACGACGGCAACCCGAAATCTGCCACCACGCCAGGCCGGTGCCGGGGCTGGCATCTACAACACCACGCGGCAGATCGGTTCGGTCCTCGGTTCGGCAGCAATTGCCGCCGCAATGCAGTCCCGACTCGTTGCCAACATGCCGGAAAGTGCCGGGCACTCCGACGCCATCGGTGCCGGTTCCCTGCCGAACTTCCTACTGGCACCATTCTCAACGGCGATGGAGCAGTCACTTCTGCTCCCCGCGGCCGTGATGATCATCGGCGTGATTGCCGTGGCGTTCATGGTCCGCCCGGATAGCACCCGCCCGGAATACCGGGCCAAACTGCAGCGGGAAGCCGACGCGAAAGCAGCAGAAACTACCGTGTAGGAATGCCATCGGTTTCACCTGCCGCAGGTCGCTTTGCGCCATCGCCATCCGGCGACCTACATATCGGGAACTTGCGGACCGCGGTCCTGGCGTGGCTGTTTGCCCACGCCAGCGGCCGCGATTTCGTGATTCGCATGGAAGATCTCGACCGGGTGGCACCGGGCTCAGATCGCCGACAACTCACCGACCTCGCCGCCCTCGGCCTCACCTGGAACGAGCCCATCGTCTACCAGTCGGCCAGGCTGGCCGAATACCGTCGCATCGTCGACGAGCTCATCGCCGCCGACCGTACTTTCGAGTGCTACTGCACCCGTCGAGAAATCCTCGACGCCCCCAGCGCGCCGCACTCCCCGCAGGGCGCGTACCCGGGAACCTGCCGCGACCTCACTCGGGCTGAACGGGTCGAACGACGCGCATCCCGCCCCGCCGCCATCCGCTTGCGCGCCGACGTGTCGACCTTCACCGTCCACGACACTCTGCACGGCGAGTACACCGGCGACGTCGACGACTTCGTTCTTGTCCGCGGCGACGGCACGCCCGCCTACAATCTCGCCGTCGTCATCGACGACGCCACTACCGGTATCGACCAGGTGGTTCGCGGCGATGACCTGCTCAGTTCGGCACCGCGGCAGTCGTACCTGGCGACACTGCTGCACCATCAGCCGCCCGAATACGCGCACGTGCCGATGGTGCTGAACGACAAGCACGTTCGCCTCGCCAAACGCGACGGTGCGGTGACCCTCGAAGACCTCGCCGAGCACGGGATCGACGCGGCGGGCGCACTGTCGATGATCGCGGAGTCGCTGGGGCTTGCTTCGCCGGGCGAGCCGGTGACGATGCAGACGCTGGCCGCCCGTTTTGACCCCGCGGCTTTGCCCCGCGAACCGTGGATCTTTATCCCGCCGAAATGACCTACTTCGCGCCCGCGTAATACCGTCGCAGAAATTCGTCGCGGTACTCGAAGTAGTTGCCAGCCTCAATCGCGTGGCGGGCACGCTCAACCAAGGTGACCGTAAACGACAGGTTGTGCAACGTCGCCAACGTCGATGCGAGACCTTCCTTGGCTTTGAACAGGTGATGCAGGTAGGCGCGGGTGTACTGCGTCGAATAGTTGTCGAGTTCGGCATCCAACGGCGAGAAGTCGTCGCGGTACTTAGCGTTTGTGATGTTGTAACGACCGTCGAACGAATAGATCGCCCCGTTACGTGCCACACGCGTCGGTGAAACACAGTCAAACGTGTCAGCGCCGTTCTCGATCGCGGTGAAAATATCGTCGGGCTCGCTGATACCCAACAGGTGACGGGGTGCGTCGTCGGGCAGCTCGTCGGTGACCCATCCGACGATGGTCCCAAGGTTCGCTTTCTCCAGCGCGCCCCCGATACCGTAGCCGCCGAAACCCTTGCCGCCGTTTTCCCGGTCGATCCGACTCAGTTCGACGAGGTCGCGTGTCGCCTTGCGGCGCAAGTCCTCGTACTGGGCACCCTGCACCACTCCCCACAGTGCCTGCTGCGGGCGATGGTCCCGCTCAACCGAGAGTCGATTGTGCTCGGCGAGGCAGCGGATAGCCCACTGGCGGGTGCGCTCCAACGAACTCTCCTGGTAGCCACGCGTGTTCATCAGCGTGGTGAGCTCGTCGAACGCAAAGATGATGTCGGCACCGAGTTGGTGCTGGATCTGCATCGACACCTCGGGCGTAAAGCGATGCTTGGAACCATCGAGGTGCGATTTAAACGTGACGCCATCGTCGTCGACGTTTGCGAGCCGCTCTTTCCCCTCGGCGATCCGGGTGTCGTCCTGCTCGCCGACAACATCCATCGAGATGACTTTCTTGAAGCCCACGCCCAGCGACATCACCTGGAAGCCACCGCTGTCGGTGTAGGTGGGGCCGTGCCAGTTCATGAACTTGCCCAGGCCACCCGCCCGGTCGACAATCTCCGGCCCCGGCTGCAGGTAGAGGTGATAGGCGTTCGCGAGGACGGCTTGCGCGCCAAGGGCCTCCACCGATTCGGGCAGCACCGTCTTCACAGTCGCCTTGGTTCCGACCGGCACAAAGGCTGGCGTCTGGATCTGACCGTGCGGCGTCGTGATGGTTCCCGTACGGCCGGCAGTGCCGGGTAGGGACGTGCGCGGTGCGAAGTGGCTGGTAGTCACACTCGTCATCATCCCAGTCGTGCACGTACACGCTCAAATTCGTTAGCGTAGAGCCCATGACTGTCACCAAGAAACTGCTTGCGACCGCGTTCCTCGGCTTCTCAGTGGTCCTCACAGCTACGGCGTGCGGGTCGGAAAACGATGCCACCTCGAGCGCCGATTCGTCGGCGACTGTGGTGACGCCACCGGCGAACAGCAGCATCCCCGTGGTTGGCGGCCCCAAGCCGAAGACGACTTCCGCGGATGCCGCGCCGTCGAGCAGGTCCGCTGAGGGCGATCAGACCTGCGGTGCCACCAAGGGCCCGGACGGTGCCCTCCAAATTCACATCGTCGAAGGTGACGTCTCGTGCGACACCGCCAAAACCATCGCGAAGGAGTATGGCCCGCTGATCGCTACCGGCGCACCCCAAACCGTCTCCGGATGGGACTGCGGACCGTCGAAGGTCGTCGGGGAACTCGCCCGGTGCACCAAGGGCAGCCAGGCGTTCGCACTAATGCCGAACTGATCGAGAACTACTCGCTCAGAGCGTCGGCGACACGTTCCAGGGCGGCGACTCGGCTGCCCTTCACCAGGACCGCGTCGCCGCGCTGGAGTTCGCTCAGCGCAGCGACCGCGCCGTCGACCCCGGCGACGTGCGTCACGCCGTCTCCGTAATGCGGTTCGTCGACCGCAATGACCGTCACGCCCAAGTCAAGGGCCTGTTTGGCGACGCTTCGGTGGGCAGCAGCGCTGTCGTCGCCGAGTTCGGCCATGGTGCCGAGGACCGCATACCTGCGGCTCGCATCGAGCCGCGCCAGTGCAGTTAGTGCGGCACCCATCGACGTGGGGTTGGCGTTGTATGCGTCGTTCACGATCGTGACGCCAGCCGCGGTCGTGCTCATTTCCATTCGCAGCCCCGACAGTTCGGCTGCGAAGAGACCCTCGACGATCTGGTCGAGCGGCACTCCCAAACCTCCGCCAGCGGCGGCAGCGGCCAGCGCATTGCCCACCTGGTGTTCGCCGCGCGCACCGAGCTTCACCGGCGCTTGCCCCCACGGGCTATGCAGGGTGAAACTCGCCCGCAGTTCATCGTCAAGGGTGATGTCGGTGGCGTAGACGTCCGCTGCATTCTCGACGCCGTATGTGAGCACTCGTGCGCTGGTTCGCGATGCCATTGCCGCCACCCGCGGATCGTCGGCGTTCAACACCGCCAGACCGTCGGCGGGCAGCGAATCGATGAGCTCCCCCTTGGCCTGTGCCACATCTTCGATAGTGCCGAACATTTCCAGGTGGACGCCCTCGACACGAGTCAGGACCCCCACCGTCGGTGAGGCGATCGAACACAGTTGGGCAATGTGGCCGACGCCCCGGGCACCCATCTCCAAGACCACGGCCTCGGTGCTGTCGGGCGCACCGGCCAGTGTCAGCGGCAGCCCCAGTTCGTTGTTAAACGACTTCGCGCTCGCCGCAGTCACAAACGTCGTCTCCAGCACGCCGGCCAGCAGGTCTTTGGTCGATGTCTTACCGACCGAACCGGTAACGCCAACCACCCGACCCGGGAGCAGGGCGCGGACCGCGCGGCCCACGTCCGCCAGCGCCTCCGCCGTATCGGCCACCTGGATCGCTGTCGCATCGACCGCCGCATCGGGTGCCCGATCCGTCAGGTACGCCGACGCCCCGGACTCGACCGCCGCCGAAATGAAGTCGTGACCGTCGCGCGCGGCGACAATCGGCACAAACAATTGACCTCGACGGACCGACCGCGAATCGATACTGGCCGAATCGATGTCAACGTCGGGTCCATGGAGGGTTCCGCCGGTCGCGGCGGCGATCTGAGAAGTTGAGAGGCGCACGTCGAACTACGCTACAAGGGTGCACGTATCGTTGCACCCATGAGCATTCCCCTCATCCGGCTTGTCGTCCTCTATGGCGGAGTATCCGCAGAACACGACGTCTCCCGCGTGAGCGCAGCACATGTGTTGGCTGCCGCAGACCGAACCAAGTACCGCATCATCCCCGTTGGCATCGACCAACGCGGCGTGTGGCACCGCAACGACGCCGCCGCCGAGGCCATCGCCGCAGGTGCGGAACTACCCAACAGCCTGGAGATCGAAGGCCCCACGGTCAATCCGTTCGAGGTGCTGAACGGTCCACCCGAGGACCTGACCGTCGTGTTCCCCCTCCTGCATGGACCGCACGGCGAAGACGGCACCGTCCAAGGCATGCTGGAACTGTTCAAGCTCCCCTACGTCGGCTGCGGCGTCCTGTCCTCATCCGTGTGCATGGACAAGGCGATGACCAAGGAGATCGCGGCACGCGCCGGGATCCCCCAGTGCCGGTGGATCACCTTCCGCGACGGCGTCGACGATGCCCGCCAGATCCTCACCGACGTCGAAGAACAGCTGGGCATGCCCGTGTTCGTCAAGCCCGCCAACATGGGATCGTCGGTCGGCGTGAGCCGCGCGCAAAACCGCGAAGAACTCGACGCCGCCATCAATCACGCCCTCCGCTACGACGATGTCGTCATCATCGAAGAGGCCGTCGTTGGACGCGAGATTGAAGTCGCGGTCCTTGGTAACACCGCACCCGACACCTCACTGCCCGGTGAAGTGAAGATCGGTTCGGACTTCTACGACTACGCCGACAAGTACCTGACCGGCGCCGCCGAACTCATGATCCCCGCTCCCCTGCCCGAAGATGCGATCGCGCAGATCCGCGAGTACGCGGCTGATGCATTTATCGCGCTGCGCTGCGCAGGTATGGCCCGTGTCGACTTCTTCTACGAAGAGGGTGGTCGTGGATGGTTGCTCAACGAGGTCAACACGATTCCCGGGTTCACACCATCATCGATGTACCCGAAGATGTGGGAAGCGACGGGGATCGCCTACCCCGATCTCATTGACCGTCTCGTGGCGTTGGCGCTCGAAGTGCACCGGCGGCGGAGTTCGTTCTCGACTGAGCACTGACGCCAGCGGTCACTTACCCGGTACAGCCAGAAACGTCCCCGAGAGCCAGTACCGAGGGAGATTCTCCCTCGACACCCGCTCGCGGGGACGCCTCTGTCCGCAGTACTACTTCTCGATCTGGAATTCCTCGATCATCTGCTTCACCGCCGCCTGATACTCCTCGTTATCGGGTTCGGTGGTCTGCATCGTCAACACAGCCACCGTGGAACCGGTCGCATTCGGCACCATGAAGATGGTCGCGGTCACCGACGACATGCTGCCGGCCTGGTTCTTCATCGAGTAGGTCAGCGTCTGACTTGGGAAGCCACAGGTGGTTGTGGGGGCCTCAGTCTTGATGTCGGTCGGCGAAACGGTGGACTGCTTCAGCCCCTCGATCTGCCGCTCGGTTTCGCTCTCGATGTCCGAAACTGGCGATTTCTCGACGGTCACGACCGCATTCGGCGAAAAGTTGCCCGACCGCAAGTCCGCGTTCCGAACGGCAAGTCGCACCACGTCACTATCGGCCGAGGTGACTCGGTCCCATCCGGGCAGCGTCAGGAGGCCGAAGGTGGGCTCTCCGGGCTGATGGTTCGCATCGGTCACCTTGCCCGACGGCGTTGCGCAATCTCCGGCCACTGCCGTGTCGCCGGGCGATGCCGCGCTGGTTGTCGGTGTTGCCGAGGCCGCGTTGTCGTTCGAGTCCCCTGAACTACATCCGGTAACCAGCAAGGCTGCGGCTGACGCCGCGGCTGCAACCGCGTACACCCGATTCTTGATTCGCATGTGACTCTCCCCTTGATAAGACCGTCGATCGCCGTCCGGCAATCATCGCAAATGACCATAGCCGTTAGAGGGCAGAAGATGTGCACAGAATCGCTGGTTTACAGCAGTTGACCTCCACTGATGGTGGGTCGAACTTGCTTTGAAGCACCTCCGGCGTCGGGTCCTCAGAATCCCCTGTGTGCGGCAATGCGGGAACAAGCATGAAAAAGGCCCTGACCTGCATTAGCAGATCAGGGCCTTGCGCGGTGGCGGAGGGATTTGAACCCTCGGTACGGGGTCACCGTACACAGCATTTCGAGTGCTGCACCTTCGGCCGCTCGGACACGCCACCGCGGAAAACTGTACCGCAGTGGTTCATCAGTACGAAATCGGCTGGTCAGAGCACCTTTAGTGGCCGGAAAGCTTGTCGGCGATTTCGCCGACCTTAGTCTTGGCAGTCTCGACGGCGCTCTGCACCTGCTCGTTGTTCGCGATCTCGTTCAGTTTGGTCTTTGCCGTCTCGACCGCGCCCTGCACCTGATCATTGTTCGCGATCTCCGACAGCTTCTCCTTGGCACTGTCGACGGCGCCTTGCACTTGCTCGCTCTTCGCGAACTCGTCGAGCTTGCCTGCCGCGGTCGCCAGGGCCTCGCTGATCTTGTCCATTGGATCCGACATGTGGTTTTCCCCTTCCGCGACCTGCACCTCGGCACGATCGCATCTCCAAATCTGCCACAGTCCGCCACGAAGTGGTGAGGCCTAACGAAAAGATCAGGGCCGGGTCAGGGTTAACCCCGACGCTCGGAAAAGAACTCCCGCACGAGCGCCCCGCATTCGTCCTCACGCACGCCCGACAGCACTTCCGGTCGATGCATCTGGCGTTCATCTCGCAGCACGTCCCACAGCGATCCCACAGCGCCGGTCTTTGGCTCCCACGCGCCGAAGACCACTTGGGACACGCGCGCCAAAGCGATCGCGCCCGCACACATCGTGCACGGCTCCACAGTCACCACCAGGGTGCACCCGGACAGCCGCCACCCGTCGCCGAAAACGCGCGCGGCAGCCCGCAACGCCAGAATCTCGGCGTGAGCGGTGGGGTCGCCGTCCGCCTCACGTCGGTTCGACGCCCGCGCCAGTTCCGTCCCGTCCGGGCCAAAGATCACCGCGCCGATCGGCACGTCAGCGGGATCGGCGGTGCGCGCCGCGTCGAGGGCCGCGGACATCATCGACTCGGCGAGTCGATCAACCTGCCCCCGATCCGGGCGCGACCCGGCGGCTGCGGGGGTGGCGGGACGGGATGTCATAGCGGTGTTAGCGGCCGAGTTTGTCGAGCACAGCCGACAATTCATCGGCAAAACCCATGCGCGCCGCAATCATGCCGATTTGCTCATCGGCGTAGAGGTCAGTGTCGCCAAGAATGATGCTGAGGACCGCATCCGGCAAGCCCAGGTCGGTCAGGATCGCCAGGTCGCCTTCCTCCCACGGGTCAACATCGTCGAGTTCGTCCGGATCCAGATCGGGAATGTCGATGTGAAGAGCGTCGAGGACATCTGCGGCGACGTCGTAGTCGACGGCCGCCGTCGCATCCGAAAGCACCAACCGCGCACCCGCGGGCGACGGACGCACGATGATGAAGAACTCGTCGTCGACGTCGAGGAGCCCAAACACCGCACCCGGGGCGCGGAGTTCACGGAGTTGAAGTTCGGCATCGTCGACGCTGTCAAGGGCCGACGGCGCGAGCGCGGTCACCTTCCACCCGGCCTCTTCGCGGACCACCGCCACGGCAAAACCATCGACATCGTCGTATTCGCTCTGCGCATCAGGCTTCGCCATGCTCGCCACGGTAGCCGCTTTTGAGGACTCTCCCAAGTTAGATTCACGCGAATGTGCCACGCTGGGTTTGTGTCTGCTGCACTCACTCGCCCCATCTGCGTCCTCGGCCTCGGTTTGATCGGCGGGTCACTGCTGCGCCGCCTCTCCGACACGGGCCACCGCACCTTCGGTTACAACCGCTCCGTCGCCACCGTCGACGCGGCCGCCGCCGACGGTTACACCGCCTCCAGCGACCTTGTCGCGGTGTTGCGCGAGGCGGCCGAGTCCGACGCTCTGATCGTCCTCGCGACGCCATTCACCGCAGCCACGACGATGGTGGAAGCGATCCGCGATCACGCGCCGTCGTGCCTGCTCACCGATGTGATCAGCGTGAAGGAAGAGGTCGCGTATCTGATCGCTCGCCTGCATCCCCACGGTCGCTACATCGGGGGGCACCCGATGGCCGGGACCGCGCACTCTGGCTGGTTGGCCACTGATCCCAGCCTGTTTGACGGCGCCATGTGGATGGTGACGACCGACGACCACACCGATGCCGACGATTGGCTCGCAGTGGCGCACCTGGCCCGCGCCGCAGGCTCCTATGTGGTGCCCGCGGCCAACGACGCCCACGACCGCGCCGCCGCCGCCATCTCGCACAACCCACATCTGATGGCTGCCGTCACTGCCACCGTCGGTGCTGGCGAAAGCGATCTGGCGCTCCGTCTGGCCGCAGGCAGCTTCCGCGACGGGACCCGGGTGGCAGGCACGGCCCCCGACCTTCAGCGCGCCATGCTCGAAGCGAACTCCATCGCGCTGCTGAACACCTTGAGCACCACCATCGACCGTCTCACGGCCGCCCGCGACGCGTTACGTGACAACGGTGACGTGGCGGCGATCATCGACGATGGCCATCGTGCTCGCGCCAAATACGAAGCGATCGCCAACGCCCAGCCGCAAGCCATCACGGGCGTGACGGTCGGCGACGACGGCTGGCAGGAAGAACTTCGTCGGCAAGCCCACCGCGGAAAAGTCTGGGTCGGCTAGCCGCTTCGACTACCCGATGAGGCTGGCGATGCCCGAGTAGTCACTGACCACCCCGGCATCATTGACCGTCAGGAACTTCGAGCCCTTCGGCCCGATCACTTCCACGCGGCCGTCGGCAAGCCCGACGTAACTCTTGGTCAGCGAATCGATTTCACAGTCGGGGAGGCGGAGCGTGACGACCGGAAGGTCCGTGCGGCGCACTCCCGGGGTGATACCGAAGCGGCGAACCGGCAGTCCCTTGAAGAACGGTGAGAGTTCCAGGTCGACCACCTCGGCACCGTCGAAGTCGCTGCGAACCGTACTGGTCGGGGTTTGCACCATCCACCGGCCGTCCATGTCGCGGCTCAGATCGAGAGCGCTGTCACCGTCGGCGCGCAGCACCCGAACGGAAAGGCGACGCGTCACGCCGGAATCGTTGGTAACCAGTTCATACGACGCGGAGTACGCCGCACTATCGTCTGTTGCCGCAGCCACAATGCGCCCGTAAGCGCGCACCCGCGATCCGTTGAGATTGAGTCGAACCTGCTCGAGTCGGCTGTTGTCGGAGCTGCGCCAGGTCAGCATCGCTTTGACGCCGGCATCAGTCGGCGACGCATCGAAGGAAGTCACCCCCTCACGGTAGCCCTCGCCGCAACAAAATAGGCGGGGCGGCCAAGAGGCGCCCACCCATCAGCCCTCAAAACGGCAGGTCACCATTCCAGAAGTCTGCTGATTGGCGCTGGATTGCTGGTCCACAACCTTCCCGTCGATCGTGATCGTGCACTTGACCGGCTCAGCGTCGGATGGGACGACGGTGATGCGGAACAGCGCGTTGGTGCCGCGCCCGACCGATTGCTTCCACACTCCGCCGCGGCTGCTCGCAATCTTTACATCGGCACCGTCCACATACAGGACCGTCGCCCTGCCGGACTCCACTTCGTAAACCACGCTCGCATCTCCGGGCACGGTCGACGGAGCGGCGCTGGGATCGCGCGGAACCGTCGACTCCGGACCGTCCGGAATGCCCTGCAGATACGGGTCGTCAGTGGATTGGGTTGCGGGTGGATCGGCGCGGGTAACCGAATCGTTTGCATTACCGCGACCAAACGTTTGAAAAGCCAACGCCAAACAAAGGATCGCCACCGCAATCACCCCGACCCCAATCGCGAGATTGCGGCGACGGTCCGGCGGTTGCGGTTCGACCATCGGTGGTTGCGGTTCAGGTTCGGGCGCTACGACCACCGGTTGTGGCCCCGCCAACGCCCGCTCGCGGTCGTCGTAGGTGAACAGGGGTGCGCCGCGGTCACTGTAGCCGAGCGGCGGGTACGACTGTCCCGGTGCCACCGGTCGCCGATAGTCCGGCGCCGACTGCCCGTCCGCCTTCGCACCGACTGACCGGTCCACGATCTCTCCCTCGAACATGCTGCGCTAATAAACCGTGCAATTCGATGGTGCCAGAATCACTGCAGACGGGTGGCACCCGCAGCCACCAAATTGGTCGCCGCGGGTGCCATGTTCTTGAGTATTGCCGATGTGCTGACTATCCAGCCTTGACATCGGACGCGTGTACCGCCAGCGGCATCACCGTGATCTTCATAAAGGGGAACAGTGGCAGCCCCGATAGCAGTTGGTGCAGTTCGTCGTTCGACTCAACATCAAAGATCGAGATGTTGGCGTACTCGCCGACGATGCGCCAAATCTCGGGCCACTTCCCGGCGCGCTGCAACTCCTGCGAGTACGCCTTCTCGCGGGCGAGCGTGTCCTCGCGCACCGCGGGATCCATGTCGTGCGGCAGGTGAACATCCATCCGAACGTGAAAGAGCATCGTCGATCAGCCCTGCACCGGATCCAGCGCGAAGCCGTAGTCGATCGTGAAGCCGCCCTGGCCGTCGCCCTTCGGCTCCAGCATCAGTTCCGGCTTCACCGCGTCGGCGATGTCGTCGCCGTTGTGCGGGTCGCCCGGGAAGTACAGCTGCGCGGTCAGCAGTTCGTGGCCGGGGGCAGATACCTTGACGTGCAGGTGAGCCGGACGCCAGGCGTGCCAGCCCGCGGCCGCGATGAGCTTGCCGCACGAGCCGTCGGTCGGAATCTGGTAGGGCGCGGGACGAATCGTGGTGATGTGAAACTTGCCGTCGTCGCCGGTAGAGAAGGAGCCGCGAAGGTTCCACTCGGGGATGTCGGGTGCAAACTGCGAGTAGTAGCCGTCGCTGTCGGCGTGCCAGAGTTCCACCTTGCCCTTCAGCGGAGTGCCGTCGGTCGAAGTGATTTGGCCATCCCACACCAGGCGGTCGCCGGCTTCACCGTCCCGCATCGGGAGGACGCCGTCGGCACCCTGCTCGGGTGCGTTCGGTACGTAGTACGGCCCTTCGATGGAGCCCTTGTTGCCGTGGCGGTGCGAGGTGTTCACGTCTTCGACGACATGCTCCACCCAGACGTCGAGGAACAGTGGCCATTCGCCGTCCTGACCGACCTGGATCATCCACGCCTTGAGGGCGTTGTACTCGTCGTAGGTGACATTGTTGTCGCGGATGGTCTGGTGCACGCCAGCGAGAACCTGTTGCGCCAACTTGTTGACGCGCTCCGGGGCGACGTCTTTGACGGCCTCGTACGGTGACTTGTCCTGGTGGAAGCGCTCGGTCGCGGAGGCACCGGAAGCTGCGGCGCTGGGGCTGTGTTCGGTAGTGGTCATCTGTTCTTCTCCTCGTTGGGAAGGCGGTGTTAACGGTGGGGCTGGGGAGGTGGAGATCTTTATCTATCGGTTCGGTAGTGCTCGAGTTTGTCTTCATCGACCTCGATGCCAAGGCCCGGACACGACGATCGCTGTAGGTAGCCATCGCGGATCTGCAGGGGCTCGGTCAGCAGGTCGTCGCTCATGTCGAGGAAGTTCGACAGTTCGCCGGCGTACGACGACGTGGCCTTGAAGGCGGTTCCGAAGGCCACCGCACAGGCCGTGCCAATTTGGCCGTCGATCTGGTTGCCGAGCACCATTTCGACCCCGAGGCCCTCGGCAAGGTGATGCACCCGCATCGACTGGGTGAACCCGGTGCGGGCCGTCTTGATGTTGATCGCGGTCGCCGAGCCACCGAGGATTTCCCGCGTCACGTCCGCCGGGGTGGGGACTGACTCGTCGGCGATGAATGGAATATCGAGTTGCCCGACGAGCCACCGTCGACCGAGGACGTCGTCGGCGGGGCAGAGTTCTTCGGCGAACAGTAGCCCGAGGTCGGACATCTCACGCATGGCTCGTGCCGACTCGGCGGCCGTCCAACCGCGGTTTCCGTCGACGTACAGTTCGATCGTGTCGCCGAAGTGCTCACGAAGGGCCCGGACGACGGCGGTGTCGAGTTTGGCCGGACTCCGACCGACCTTCACTTTGAAGGTGGAAATGCCGTAGGTGTCGAGCATCCGTTGGGCTTCGGCGACCATGGTCGTCGGCTCGTCGAAACCAAGCATGTGGCTCACCCGCATGCGGTCGGTGTACCCGCCAAGCAACTCCGAAACTGGGAGCTTGAGTGTTTTGCCGAGGGCATCCCACATTGCCATGTCGATAGCTGATTTTGCGGTCGGATTCCCGATGGTCCGCGCTAGCCGCGCACCAACCTGCTCACGCTCGAGCAGGGTAAGGCCCTGCAATTGGGCGGCAAAAACATCCTCGATTACGGCGACGATCCCCCGTTGAGTCTCGCCATAGGTATACGGACGAGGCGGCGCCTCAGCGACCCCAACCACCCCATCGTCCGTGTGCACGCGCACCAAGACATGTTCGGCGGCATAAACTTCGCCGGACGCGAAATGCAGCGGTTTGCGGTAGGGAATCGAGAAGGGAATCGATTCCACCCGGGTGATTTTCACCTTCTTTTCTCCCATCGGCAGTTGCTCGACCACACATCGCCGTCGACCGCCAGCGGTCGCCACGGTGTGATGTGGATCATTCATCAACTACGGTAGGGCGTCTATCCATACAAGACCAGTACATGGTTTTCGATGATTAAGACTTTTTGTTTCTCAATTGGGGACAGCGGCAACCCGGCGGACCACCGCGACCGCTCGATCCACCAGCGGTGACGAACCCGGAATCCAAGCCGCCGCCAAATCCGCTCCGACTTCCGGCGTGAGCGGGCGGTAGCAGACGCCAGCGATATCGAGGGCCGCCGTCGGCTCCGGAACCACCGCGACCCCAAGGCCGGCCGCCACCAACGTCACCAGCGTGGACGTCTCGGCAACCTCGTGCCGAATGCGCGGAACAAACCCCGCATCGGCACACATCCCGGTGACCAGTCCGCTCATCACTGAACGGCCACGCCCGGCGTGAGCGACGAAATCGTCGTCGCGGAGATCAGCGATGTCGAGCTCGGCACGGTCCGCTAGGCGATGACTGTCAGGCAAGAGGGCAATCAGCCGATCGCGACGCATCGTTTCCAGCACCACCCGCGAGCTGGCAATGGGTGGTCGAAGCAGCGCCAGATCAATCTGTCCGGCTTCCACTGCCGCCAGTTGATCCGGTGCGAGCATCTCGCCGCGGATACTGAGATCAACACCCGGCATTTCGTCGCGCAGCGCCCGGACCAATCGGGGAAAAAGCGAATAGGTGGCCGATCCGACACAGCCAATCGACAGACTGCCCTGCGAGCCTTCGGCAACCCGCAGCGCTTGATCGCCCGCCGCATCGACGGCATCCAGGATTTCGCGGACCCGTTCCAGGTAGACCACTCCGGCCGGTGTCAGTTCCACCCGCCGCGTCGACCGCTTCAAGAGTTGAACGCCGAGTTCCTCCTCGAGTTGTCGAATCTGCGCCGACAGCGGGGGTTGCGCGATGTGCAGTCGTTCCGCAGCCCGCCGGAAGTGCAGTTCTTCGGCGACAACGCGGAAATATCGCAGGTGACGAAGCTCCATGATTGATACCGTCTCAGTTTCAGCCAGAGTGAAATGTGTACTTCACAGTATGTATCGCTGAACCTAGGGTGGATCCATGACGAACGAGACTGTTGATGTTCACACCGTGATTTCCGGCCGTCCCGATCGGCCCGCCGTAATCCTGTCAAGTTCCCTCGGCGCAACCCACCGCATGTGGGACACACAGGTCAGCGCACTGGAAGAGCATTTTCAGGTGATCCGCTACGACACCCGCGGCCACGGCTCCAGTCCCGTTCCGGCGGGCCCGTATTCGATCGATGAGTTAGCCGACGACGTCGTTGCCCTCCTCGATGGACTCGGCATCGAGCGCGCGCACTTCGTGGGGCTGTCGCTCGGCGGTATGACCGGCATGCGTCTCGCGGCCCGCAATCCCGAACGCGTCGACCGCATGGTGCTGCTGTGCACGAGCGCGCACATGCCGCCCGCCCAGGGCTGGCTTGATCGTGCCGCCACCGTCCGAGCCAACGGTATCGCTTCCATTGCCGAGGCTGTGGTCAGTCGTTGGTTTACCCCCGACTACCTGACGGCTAACGTCGACCGGAAGCAGTCATACGAGGCTATGGTCGCCGCCACTCCCGACGAGGGTTACGCGGGCTGCTGCGAAGCCATCGCCGCGATGGATCTGCGCGATGATCTCGCCGCGATCAGCGCACCCACCCTCGCGATCGCCGGTGCCGAAGACCCCGCCACCGGGCCAGACTCCCTCCGCGCGATCGTCGACAACATCTCGGACGGACGCCTGCTGGTGGTCCCCGAATCGGCTCACCTCGCCAACGCTCAGCAACCGGAGATCGTTACACCGGCGATCGTCGAGCACCTGCGTAGCTAGCGGTCAGCCTGGGCCGCCCTCAACGCGCTGGCGATCACACGCAGTCCTCGCCCGCTCCGGGCTAGAGCAGATGGGCACCCGCGCCGGGGCGGACCGCGCGCACCGTTGGTTCGTTGAACCTGGCATCCACAACGGCAGTCGGCAGATCCGCGATGATCCGCTCGGCTGCCTCGGCGCTCGCGAGGGCGATCACCGAGCCACCGAAGCCGCCACCGGTCATCCGCGCGCCAATCGCTCCCATGGCGGCGGCGGTGCCGGCAATCAAGTCGATCTGGTCGGTCGTGATGGCGAAGTCATCACGCATCGAAATATGCGAGGCATTCATCAAGGCCCCGAACCGCGCATAGTCACTGGCCCGCAGGGCGTCGGCAGCATCGACGACTCGAGCGTTCTCGGTGATCACGTGACGGGCCCGGGCAGCTTGCACCGGATCGACGAGCCGCCGCCAGTCGTCGGGTGCGGCGTCCCGCAGACTGTCGAGGCCCAACTCCGCCGCCGCTGCCGCGCACACGGACCGACGGGCCGCGTACTCGCCGTCCGCGTGCCGATGCGGGGCCCGCGAGTCAATCACCAGCAGCCGATAGCAATCGCCAAAGTCTGCGGGAACCGTTGTTAGGTCCAGCGATTGGAAGTCGACCAGCAGCGCCGCGTCCGGTTCCGCGCACAGGCTTGCCAACTGGTCGAGAAGGCCGGTGGGTGCACCGACGTAGTGATTCTCGGCCCGCTGGGCCAGTTTCGCCAACGCAATGCGGTCGGGAACCGGACCGTCAGCTGCCGACGTCAGCGCGAGCAGCACCGCACACTCGAGCGCCGCAGACGACGACAGTCCCGCACCAACCGGAACATCCGACGACACTTCCAAGCGACCGCCAGGCACGGCGATACCGCCCTCTCCCAGCACCCACACGCAGCCAGCGACGTACGCACCCCAGCCGGTGACGCCACCGGGTGCCGTCGTCAGCGGAATCACTGACGACGCGGTCTCCGAGTCCGAGACTGCGGTGATCGCCGCAGAACCGTCGGGAGTGAACATGACGGTCGTGCCAAGCTCCAAGGCGATGGGAAGCGCGAACCCGAGGTTGTAGTCGGTGTGTTCGCCAATCAAGTTGACACGGCCCGGCGCAAACGCGCCGATGACCGTCATGCCCCCTCCTCGACTGTCTCGATGGCAGGCAACACTGCCCGCAGTTCGGCGGCAATTGTCTCCGGTGTCTTGTCGGTGACGAAGGCACCGCGTGCGGACTCCGAGCCCGCCAGATATTTAAGCTTGTCGCGGCTGCGTCGAATCGAGAACAGCTCGGCATGCAACCGACCGTCGACGGTGGGGCCGAACTGGTTCCACGACGCGATGTACGGCAACGGCTCGTCGTAGAGGGCGTCGAATGCGCGCAATACCGTCAGATATGTGCGGGCAAGGTCGTCGGCTTCGGCCTCGGTGAGCTCCGCCAACTGGCCGACCTTGCGATTTGAATAGACGTGCACTTCGACGGGCCAGCGCGCGGCGTACGGCACAAACGCCGTCGTGTGTTCGGTCTGCAGCAGAATCCGTCGCCCGTCCGCCCGCTCGGCGTCAAGGATCGACTCAAAGAGGTCGCGACCGGATGCTGCGTGATATCGCTGAGCCTCGGCCAGCAGTGCCGCCGTGCGCTCGGTCAGAAAAGGGTAGGCATAAATCTGTCCGTGCGGGTGGGCCAGAGTCACTCCGATTTCCTCGCCGCGGTTCTCAAAGCAGAACACCTCTTCG
This sequence comes from Gordonia sp. (in: high G+C Gram-positive bacteria), assembly GCF_049647785.1. Classification (GTDB taxonomy): domain Bacteria; phylum Actinomycetota; class Actinomycetes; order Mycobacteriales; family Mycobacteriaceae; genus Gordonia. The sequence continues at coordinate 19,410 of NZ_JBARYI010000078.1, read as the reverse complement.
ACGCCGTCGCGACTCAGCAGGTCGACGGTCCGCTCCGACCAGGCGTCGATCACCAGGCGTGCCTGATCCACCGTCAGCTCGGCGAACGAGCCGTCGTGCCGGTCGGTGAAACAGACCACCTCGCAGCGCCCGTAGCCGGGCGCCTGGACTTCCAAGTCCGTGATCGGTGCAGGGAGTGTGAAGTCGCTGCCAACGCTGGCCGTAGACAGCGAGGGAAAGCGGTTCTCGAAGACCGCGACGTCGTACGACGTGCCGGGCACCTCGCTGGATTGTCCCGTCTCGTCCGGGCACAGCGGACACATATTGCGTGGCGGCTTGTAGGTGCGGTCCTGGCGCGCCGGGGCCATCATGACCCACGTTCCGGTCCGGGGGTCGCGGCGCAGGTGGGTCGGCGAGGAGGTGGGTCGCGGGGTGAACTCGCGGCGGTCGACGCCGGGCTCCGGCGGCGTCTCAGCGTTGGAGAAGTACGCGATCTGGCGACCGTCTGCCAGCAGGCGGCGTTGCGGTTCGGGCAACACCCGCCCTCGTGCGTGATTCATCGGGTTCCCTTCGCAGTCTCGACTCCCGACCAACAGTGTCCCCGGCCTGGATCACGAGTCCGTCGTCCCGGAGCAAGTCTGTGCCCGCCAGTCACGAATTGCATGCTGCCCCCACAACGAGAAACGCAGGCCAGAGAATCTCTGACCTGCGTTCTACCTGTGCGCCCGAAGGGATTCGAACCCCTAACCTCTTGGTCTACGCGGCGTACCGCTGTGAGCAGGCAAAACCGTTGGGGCACACCGCCTTTGGTTAGTATCCCGGCGGCGTAAATAGTAAATACATGACACTCAAGGTAAAACCTGTTCCGCCTGCATGGGTCGCGGCCATTGATGATTTTTGTTCTGCGCTGCGCGCCGGTGGATCACCTCACACGACGATCGCGACGCGACGGGCACATATTCGTCGTGTCGGTCGCGAACTTGGTGGCACACCGTTCGAGGTCGAGAGCGAGCGGCTCGTCGCGTGGTGCGGGCAGCAAGATTGGGCGGTCGAGACGCGGCGGGGAGTGCGCGCCTCGCTGCTCGCGTTCTATCGGTGGGCTGTCGCCAGCGATCGGACGCGCGAGAATCCAGCCAATGCACTCCCAAAAGTTCGGGCGGCGATCCCGTCGCCGCGACCAGCCGGAGAAATCACCTACCGTGAGGCACTGGTGCGCGCTGACAGTCGTGCGCGTCTGATTCTGCGGCTAGCGGCTGAAGCCGGATTGCGGCGTGCTGAGGTCGCACAGGTTCACAGTCGCGACTTGATCGAGGACTTGTCAGGGTGGTCACTGATCGTGCACGGCAAGGGCGGACGACAGCGGGTAGTGCCGCTGCCGGATGGGCTAGCCTCAGCAATCCGTGAGCGTGGTCGAGGTTGGGCGTTTCCCGGCGACTTTGAGGGCCACCTGTCGCCCCGGTGGGTTGGGAAGATCGCAACCGAGCTCCTGCCGGGTGACACGACGATGCACCAGTTGCGGCACCGGTTCGCGACGCGTGCCTACAGCGTCGATCACGACATGTTTACGGTGCAGGAACTGCTAGGGCACTCCTCACCAGAGACCACCCGGCGGTACGTGCTGGTGCCACGTTCAGCACTACGCGATACCGTTCGCGCGATCGCGGGATAGGAGACAGTAACGCGCACAATGTTTTTCACGACATACCATGCAAGCAGGTCGCGGTAGACGCGATCAGCACAACTGGGAGGAACCCTCGAATGATTGTTGACCCGCTCGCACAGTTCAGCCTTTGGATGCAGTCAGTCCCCGGCCTGTCCGGCGCAATCAGCGAGATCACTCGATTTCTAAACTCGATCGCCTACTGAATCGGCGAACACCAAAAGGCGACCCTTGGGCACACAGTGCCGAGGGTCGCCTTTTTGTTATCGGCGCTTGCCCCAGTAGTTGAGGTGGAAGGCCGAGTGCTCGATCGCGGTCTTACCCGCGAACACCTTCTTGATGCCGTAATCAGTGTGCGAGGTGCCGAAGCGGTTCGCCGCGTCGATGGTCGTCGCAACCTTGGCGGTGAACACGAGCGGGTTGGTTGCCAGATCGTTGGCGGCCTCAGCGATCTCGCCGTTCGTCAGGGCTAGGCCGATCGCCGTTGCCCACCCGATCGGGTCCGTCAGGCTCATGTCCTTGACGAGCTCGTAGCCGCCGACGCAGTAGGAATTGATCGGGGCGTTCACGTAGACATCGTTGGGCAGGCCGTAGTCAAACCAATCCATGTCGTCGGGGACACCGTTGATGCGGAACCCGCCGATCGGTTCGCCGCTGATGCCGTGGCCGGTCAGATTCAGTTCGACGCTCGAACGCTGATCGCGGTGCGGGCTCGCGAACGTGTGCAGCCACTTGCAGTCGTTGATGCGGTCCGAGAGCCGCCCGGTCAGAATTTCCTGACCGACGCGAGAGGCGACAGCACCGCCCTGCGAGTAGCCCAGGACGGCGAAGCTACCCGGCTTGGACTTGATGAGGCGAACGACCTCATCGACGCCCATCTGTACGGACTGTTCATAGCTGGGGCTACCGAGCTGCGAGAGCGGCGGCTGACCGTTGTTGGCGATCGGCCCGAACGACGCCGGGTAGTTGACGTGCTGCACGTCCCAAATGTTGCGGTCGAGGCGATCAGAGACGCCCTTGAGCATCCCGATTGGAGTGTTCGGGAAGTTGCCGGGCCCGATTTCCCAAGTGCCGGGGACGATGTAAGCGGTATGGCGTGCCATGGTGGTGCTCCTTTTGTAGGGTTTTATATGGCCGTCTAGCGTTTTTGCTAGACGGCAGGACGAAGCCAGGTCAGCGACATTGAGCCGGTAATGCTGACTGCGGCGCTTGCTCCATAGCCGCCGGAGAGTGTGCCGCCGGAGTCTTGCGCGACGACCATTCGGAGCTTGTCGCCGTTGTAGAGGCGGATCTGATCGGAGACGCTGGTGATGTTCTCCCACGGTGAGGCCAAGATCGCGTCCCCGACGATTGCGTAGGTGTTCGGCGTGGTCCCGTTCAGGAGGATTTTCATGTTGCGGCGGCCCTGACCGTTGGCGAGCCACGGCCAAATCGCGGTCAGGTGGTAGATGCCGTCACGGCGGACTGTGATGCCGGTCGAGTCCCACTGCGCGGCCCCGCCGGGGCGGGAGTCCCATTCTGCGGTCTGCCACACCACGGTGACATCGGTCGCGTTGGCGATCGACTGCGTGGAGGTCCGCGCGATGCGCACCGAGTCAGGGATCGCGGGGGCAACGACCGGCGGGTCGGGCAGTTCGCCGTCGGGGAACATTTCTGTGAGCCGTTCGGCCAGAGCTTGGGTGTTGGCCGAGACCATAGATACCGGGTCTGAATCGAGCAGATAGGGCAGCATAAACGGTGAGCGTGTGGTTGCTGGCATGGCTTACTCCCAATTTTCTAGTGTCGGGTTGGTGACGTACCGCATGTCGTAGGAGGAAATTGAGCCGTCGAGTTGGCCCATGGTGAGCGTCGAGCCGGTCGAGGATGCCGCGAGGTCTGCGAACGTGATCGGCGTACCCGACAGCACGAGCGGGGCGGGCGCAAGGTTGGTCGTGAACCGCCAATACCCGCCGCTGTAGGCGATGACACCACCTGCCGGATACCACACCGGCGGTGAGGCCATGAACGAGGCGTACGGCGAGCCGGTGACAACGACCATCGCCACCGTCTGCGCGGGCAAGGTCAATGCTTCAAAGGTGTTCCAGTCCGGCACTTCCCCGGCAACGCGGGTATCCCAGGTCACTGTCGGATGGAAGGCGCGCGATCCTTCGGCGAGGCATTTGCGTTTGACATCTTGCATGATTGGGTCGATCTGGAGGCCGTCTGAAAACCACGAGTCAAAGCGGAGCAGACCACGGTTAGCGCTCGAGGTGACCAGGACGCGAGAGACTACATCGTCATCGGTGCGGGAGGCGTCGTGCCACTTGCACTCAATGTGCGATATCGCCTGTCCTTGATCTGCCGATATGCGGACATCGCCGGAGACCTGATTACCACCGATATACCCCGACGCGTACGACTGGCTATCTTGCGGGTCTTCACGCCCGGTGTTATCGACCCATCGAGGCGCATACAGGCGGACTGTGCCACCGACTGCGGTGCGCCCAAGTGCGAGCGAGTACGCGCCATGGTTGTACGCGGCAGGAATACGGTTAAGCGTGTTCCTGCGCGAGTTATAGCAAAACTGGTGCGAGAACGAGGCATAGAGTTCGACGAGAACGTCATACAGTGTCTTGTCGACCATATCGACGTACCGGCATTTTCCGTTCTGATATTGAGCCTCGAAATAGGTTTCTCGAATGTTGGCCCAACCGGAAAACACGTTGAGGAAATCAGCGTTTGCTTTCATGGTGCGCCCGGCGTCAAGTTTGACGAACCCTTGCTTATCGACTTGGGCGAGTCCGCCTGCCCGGTCCGATGCCTGGATACGGAGCAGCCAACCGTTTTCTAGTCCGCGTTCGGTGCGAACCTGTTGACGTTCGGCATCGACGTTGGTCATGCGGCCCTGGAAAACGTAGTAGGTGTTCCCGTGGGCGTCTAACAGTCCGATCGAGGTGTTCAAACTGACCATGCCGCTGCCGGGTGTCGCGTGAGCGAGGTCGAAATCTGGCCATTCTTGGGCGGCAGCATCGGACTGCCACACTGTCATCGTGAACACTGCCGGGTCCGGTTGAGCCCACACATCGGAGCGGCCCCAATCGACGGTGAGCTCACCTAAAATACTGGCCCGCCGATGGGGCAGGCACTCGCGTCCTTCGGCGTCCAGGACGGTCGAGCAGCCCACATTGGTGGTGTTGATCGGCCCGCCGGGTTGGCGGACCTGCACCCATACAGTCGGTGTCGGGTTGGGCATGTCACCCACCGACCTTGACGGCGAAGGTCAGCCCACGAGTTTTGTTGTTGCGGCCCACCGACCCGGCCACGGCGTGCGCGACCTGTTGCGGGTCCGCGATCCCAGACCCATCGACATTGACGATGGTGCGGGCGTCGATCACCTGCGTCGGGCGCCCGCCGCCGCCGAGGCCACCGAGATCGGTAAACGAGGGGAATCCTGCCGACAGTTGCAGCGTCGAGAGGTTGGGCGGGGGCGAGAGGTTGACAGACAGGCCCGGTGAGAGCGCCGAGGCGACCGCACCGAACGGGTTGAGGCTCGACACAATCGAGGCGGCGCTACTGAGCTTGTCCATGAGGCCCGAGACGAAACCGATAACCGTTTGGATCGCATTGCCTACGCCGTCAATGAATCCCTTGATGCCGTTCCACACCGACGACGCGACGCCCTTGAGTCGGTTGAATACCGATATCACGGTATTGACTGCGCCGCCGACAGCGGAGCTAATGGCACCGGCGACGGCGGAGACGACCGAGCTGATCGCGTTCCACACTGCCGAGGCGACCGCCATGATTGCGTTCCACCCGGCAGATATTCCGGCGACAACGGCGGAGACGATCGCAGAGATGACCGATATCGCGAACTGTACGGCGGCGACGATCCCGTTCCACACGGCAGTAGCGACCGTAAGAATCACCGTCCATATCGCGGTGATGACCGTGACCCACATTTGGATATATGCCTGTATCGCCGCGAGTACGACCGTGGCGACCGTTTTAATGGCGTTCCAGACGATATTCCAGGCGGCGATAACAAACGCGCACATTGCTTGCCAGATCGTCTGGAACCAGGTGGTTTTCGTGGCGATCAAAACGATCACCGCGATCAGAGCGATAATGCCGATGACGATCCACGTGATCGGGTTGGCAAGTAGTGCCGCCGTCCACGACCAGGTAGCAGCAGCAGCGGTCATGAATCCGGCGCGCACAGCCACCAGTGCCGGGCCGATCCGGGAAATGATCGTCAGGCCCGAGAGCTCGGCACGTAGTTTGCCGAATGTCTTGACGACCGAGGCAATGCCCATGAGGCCCTTGGCGGCGATACCGAGACCGAGCATCCCGGCGACGACGAACGGCAGGGCCGGGCCGAGACCGGAGACGAGTGAGGCGACCAGCTGCGCGATGACCGGCAGTACCGGGGCGATCGCAGTGATGACCGTCGCGAACGCGTCGGCAAGCTGCCCGATAGTCGGGACCAGAGTCGTAAACGACTGCGCGAGAACAGGTCCCACCGTTGCGGCGAGGTCCACCAGCGCCGGGGTGATCGCGGTGATCGCGCCGCCGATGATGCCCAGCACCGACCCGAACGGGCCAGCAGCTGCGGCGAGCTGAGTGAACAAACTGATGATCGGTTGCAGCAGTGCCCACAGTTGGGTGAAGACACCGAGGATCGAATCGAGCTTGATCGACCCGGCGAACTGCAACATCTTGCTGATGAGGGTGCCGAGGGCGGGGCCAATCTTGGTGACCAGTGCCGCCGAGGTCGCCGCGAGCTTGCTGATACTGCCCGAGTTGCGGGCGATCGCGGCGGCGGCGGTGTTGAACACGCCGGTGATCGCGGTCCCGACACCGGCCATCGCGGGGGTGATCCGCCCGAGCGTGGCACCGAGCAGACCGAAACCTTTGGACATTCCCGAGAACGAGCTCGACATCGCGGCTTTGAACGAGTCGAACTGCGGTGTAATGGTGCCCGCTGCTTTCTTGATGCCGTCGAGACCGGCGAGCACTACCGCGAGCGCCGGGGCCGCGACAGCACCGAGACCGGCGGCGGCGACCGCGATGGTTCCGACGCTGGCCGCTGCACCGGCGGCAGCGGGCACAGCGGCGGCAGCGATCGCGGAGAACTTGGCGAGGCTGCGCGACATCTTGGCGATGCCTGAGTTGTCGGTGCGCGAAATGATCCGCACGACGGCGGTCTGTTCAGCCACGCTTAGCCTCCTGTGCTTGTTGTTCGAGGATGTCTATGAGGGTTGCCAGCATCTCGTCTGACTCATTGGACAGAGAGGACGGCGGGACTTGCAGGGCGACAGCGAGCGAGGCGATTAGACGCCCGGCGTCGCTGTCCCCGTAGGGTCCACGTCTTCGGTGCCTGCCTCATCGACGGTTTCTGATTGCTGCACGAAGTCATCGAAGGTGCCCGAGAACCTGCCCAGGCGCGAGAGGGCCGCGTACGCCCAAAACATCATGTAGGTCTGCGGTGACTCTTCAAGCGTCGCCCACTTTTGGCGGCGTCCGATGTGTTCGCCTTTGAACCGGTCGGCGTTGGTGACCACGACATCGAGGTGTTCGGTGCCGTCAGTCATGAGGACGTTGAGGATGATCCGCTTGATAGTGCTCACTGTGGTTGGTCCTTAGATGTCGTTGGTGATGTCGTTGGCGAAGTCTTGGAAAATTTCACCGATTGGAGTGGTCGTCAGTGCCGGGCGCAGGTACGGGTGCGCCCGCATGACACGGGTACCTTCTTCCTGATACCAGGCGTAGCGGGTACGGTTACTGACCGTCGCGGTGCGCACGGTGACCCGCGCCCGGTTCTGCCGGGACAGTCGCCCGGTGCGTTTGGCCGCGAGCTCGCCGGCCTTAGCCGCGACAGCCTTAGCCGCTTGCGCCAATGCCGGGCGCGGGTTGTCCATACGCACCGCCGCGCGGCGCAGGCTCGCCGCGATCCGCTTATCGCCGCGAACATCCACGCGTAAGGTCTGCACGCGGTTAGCCCGCCGGTGCTTCTACCGGCGGGTACTCGCCGCTATCGGGGGTCGCGTCGGGGGTGAACGTCGGGATACCGACAATGTCGAATTCAAAGTCGCTGATGTTGCGCTTTTTGATATCGCCGCCGAGCTCGACAGGATCAATGGTCACGAAACCGGCGACGGTCGCCACTTCTTCCTTGCGCGGGATGAACTTGAACGGCATCTCCTTACCGGCGTTCTTCCACGTCCAGTCGATCAGGCCGTCAGCTTCCAAGTCTTGCGCGGCACTCGCTTCCAGCTTGAACGTGTACGTCTTTTCGCCGACAATGACGCCGCCGCACAGGGTGGGTAGGTCGTCTTCCTTGTCACTGTCAATGGTGATCTTGCAGGCGGTGACTTGGCAGCTGATGTCGAGCTCATCGACGGAGACCTCGCCGAAGACGAGTGAGCCGGGGCCGAGCGGCGGAATGTTGCGTTTGATAGCCATTGTGGTGCCTTTCAGGTGGTGGTGGTGATGACGAGTGAGGGCAGCGCGACGCCGACGCCGGGCGGCTGCACGGTCATCGGGCGGGCCGGTTCTTCCAACGTGAGGACGGTCAGCGCTTTGTCGAGCAGCGCGCCAAGTGCGGTCAACGATTGCGGTGATCCGGCATCACCGGCGATCAGGCACACGTCGGCGCGCACCTGATACCCACCGCATAGCGTCGGGGTCCCGATGTCGTGCACGGTGACCCAGGCGCACGGCGGGTTGAGGTCGCGGGCGTCGGTCGTCGCGGCCAGGCCCGCCCCGCGTAGTGCGGTCACGACCCGATCGAGCGCGGCCACGAGCTCAGACACTTAGCCCACCACCAGACGCCGGAAGTTCCCGAGCTTGAGTAGCTGGCTGATCGTCGGGTCATAGCGGGCCACGAACGAGGGTTCGAGGTCGCCAAAGGACTCGACACCGCCGGGGCTGTTGCGGCGTCGGTGGATGAGCGCGGCCAGCATGAGCGCACCGAGCCCGATCGCGTCACCGAGCTCACCGTCACCGTGTATCTCCCTCACATACACGTTGACGGCGGCGGTCACCGTGGTGACGTGATCATCGGGTGCATCCATGCCGAGCCACTTAGCAACCCGTTCATCGGTGATGACCGGCGCGGTAGGCGAGGTCATGGCGCAGGGGTGAACGCGATCTTGACCAGACCGTCGGGGTTGTCGATGGTCTGCCCGGTGTACCCGAACATGGCGCGGTCGCGGCCACCGTGGCTCAGGTGTTCAGCTTCCACCCGTAGCGGCGAGCCGGGCAGTTCCCAGAACGTCGTCGCGGGCTTGGCACCGGCGATGAGGGTGCCTGCGGGAACCTGATCGCGCCACAGCAGCATCGACGGATCGACGCCGAGCTGGTCCCAGAACGCGGGCTTGTTCGATGCGGTCAGCGTCAACAGTGCGAGCTGATCGGCGGGGTTAGCCAAGTAGTAGGACGGGTTGGTGCCGGTGGCCTTCTTGACGCTGTTCTTGGCCGCGTACATTGCCAGGACGATCGGCGGCACGTTGGGGGCGTCGGTCGGTGCGATCGGCGCGACGACCTTAGCGTTTGCCACGATGAACGCACCGGCGGCAGCGTCGGTGACGATCGCGTAGGACTCGTTCATCGCGGCCCAGTAGGACGCGAGGATACCGGCGTCGCCGAAGTCCCAGAACTTGCGGTCGAGGTCGTGACCGCCAGCCCAGCGGGTTGCCTCAGACTCGTAGGGTTCAATGCTCACCGGGTTGGTGGGGATCTCTGTTTTGTCACCGTCGTACGCGGCAACCAGGGGCCGGTCCTTCCACCGGAAGCCCTGCATCCGCCACGACCGCAAGGGCTTGGTGTTGAGCAGCGTCACGAGCTCGCGCGTCTGAGCCGGTCCGGTCCACAGCTCGCCCAACCAGGCCGGGGGCAGCGCGTCCGTGAGCCCGGAGTTGGTGATGTCCGCGAGAGCGGCGTGCACGACCTGATCGCGGTTACGGGACAGGTCGAGGATGGTCTGTGCCGCGTCGAACGCCGACGCGTGCACAATTGCCGGGCTGTGATGCTGAGGCAGACCAGCGGGCACGACCGGCGCGAGCGGTGCAGTGTAGCCAGCGTTGGCCGCGACAGGCGCAGCCGGGGCGGGTGAGGTCGGGGCGGGTGAGGTCGGGGCGGGTGAGGTTGGGGCGATGAATCCGGTGACATCGACGGCGGCGATGTCTGCGGCATCGTAGAACTCTGCGGCCTTGGCGCGCGCGGTCTCAGCGCTGGCACCAGCGGCCATGAGGGACTGAATGAAGGCTTTCACGTTCACGGTTTCGTTCTCCTGGGTTGAGGGGGTGTATTGCGCTTTGAGGGTGTGCACGCGGGCATCGGCGAAGGCGGGTGTGTCTACGAGGGCGACGGCGGTCAGGATCGAATCGGTGACGCGGGTGCCGTCTTGTTTGACCTTGCGTAGTTCGGCGCTGAATGCGTCAAAGACGTGTTCGGCAACCTGTTGGGTCGCGGCGTCACCGTCCGGTGTCCGGGCGATCGAGAACGTCATCCACAGCCCGTCTTGTCTGCCCTCGTACGAGAGGGCACGACCGACCGGTTTGTGTCCTTCGGTGCCGGTGTGCTTGAACATGAGCTTGACTCGCGTGATGTCGGCAGGCACACGGACAGCACCCGAGGGGATCGTCAGCGGACCGGCAGTGGTGTTGCCTTGCTTGTCCCACGGAATGACCAGACCGGACACGATCCGTTCGTCTGTGTCGGAGGCGTGCACCGCGCCGCCACCGTCGAGCATGACGACATCGCCACCATCGGAGGCCATGACCGTTGGCAGCGGCGCGGACAGGTCGAGGCGGTCGCGGCGATCGGGCGGCGATGCGGCCAGCGAGGGCAGCATCTCCCGTAGCCACGCCTCCACGCCGGGGTAGGCCAGCAGTCGAGTGATGACCGCGTTACCGGCGACGGCAGACACGACCGCGACGGTCGCCCAGATGGGGCCGAGCTCGCGATTAACCAGGGGCCACAGGAGCGGGACAATACCCACCGTCGCGGCGACCGAGGACCGGACAACAGCGCGCGAGGGGTGCCGTACTTGCGTGGTGGCATCATCGTCGGGTAGGCGGTGACTCACAGGCCATCACCGACCTTGCCGAGCATGTAGCACAGCCACCCACCAAGCACCGTCAGGGTGAGCCCCACACCGGTGAGCACACCGAAAATGAAGGCCATTATTACGCGGCCTCATCCTTGATCGAGGCGACGGCATCGACCAGCGTCAGCGGCTCACCCTTGGCGTTGGCACCGAGTTGGGGCCAGGGGCGCAGCTGGTTGTAGATGTAGTTGAGCTTGCGGCGATCTTCGTCGGTGAATGCCATGCCGTCGTCCTGTTCTGTTGCGCCCGTGAGGTATTCGTTCACGAGCTGAATGAATCGGTCACGCGGGAATCCGGTGCCGGGGTCGGTGTGGTCGGTGGCGTGCCATGCCTGCACGGTGGTGTCGTGACCGCCAATACCGGATAGGCCCGAGCGCATTTGGTCGCCGGAGAGCCACCCGGCGGGAATGTTGTACCGGCGGCACCAGTCGGCGGCGACGCGGGCACCGGCGCGCAGTTGCTTGTCTTGGTTGAGCCAGTCCTTACGCGACTGCGAGGCGCGCCCGATAAAGCACAGGTGCAGGCCGCGTTCGTTGGCCGGTGATCCGGCAGCCCACGGAACGTAGTTGTCGTCGTTGCTGCGCACGGTGCGTCCGGCGCGATCGACGATCATGGTGTAGGACGCCTCAGACTCAGGCTTTTGTAGCCATGCGCCGAGGTCGTCGGCGCGACCGTTCGCGTCGCCCTCGTTGGTGTGAGCGATGACCAGCGACGGGCGCCCATAACGCACGCCGTCATCGTTGGGCGAGAGCATGTCTCGGTCGGCGCGGAATTGGTCAGCCATTGTTGGTTCCTGTCTCGGTCGGGGCGGGCGGGGTCGAGCTGCCGCCGTCGTCGGGGGTGCCTGCGGTTGCGCCGTCGCCGGTGAACGCGTCGAGGTTGAATCGGATCGAGGTACCGCGCGGGGATACGTCGTCAAGCCCGAGGCGCGCGGCGACCGGTGCCATGAACGCGGACAGGCCGTAGTCGATGAGGTCTTGCGCCTTGGCTTGGGCGTTGACGTAGGTCATGGACGAATCGGTCGCGGCGTCGAGCACGAGCGCCGGGACTGACATCGCGCGGGCGATGTCGAGGGCGGCAGCGTTGCGACCGTCAAGCAGTAGGTGTTCGTTGAACGTCCCGAGCTCGCGGACTTCGATACCTGCCGAGCTGAACGCGACGCCGCCGTTCTCGCCGCGACGGGCAGAGCGCCACGAGTTGATGATGCGGTCCCGCTCGTCGTCGGTCATGTCGTAGCCGTTGGTCTGATGCAGGTCGAGGTATGCGGCAGGGTTAGCGGCGGCAGTCGAGGCCGCATTGAGCAGATCGGCGGCGTGCCGGATGGGGCCGGGCTGTGCCAGTAGTCCCTCATCGGAGGCGGGGATGAGGACGATGCTGGACGGGTCCGCGATCGTCTCGACCCCGTTGGGGTAGATGTAGATGACGTTCGCGCCGTCGATGCGCCAGGCGTTGATCGGTACGCGGTCAGCGGCGATGACCTGCCCGGCGGTGTTGCGCTTGACTGCCCACAGTGACCAGCCCGAAAACAGCAGGTCGTCAATCGTCCACACCATGCGGTGATACGGGCTGATCGGGCCGTCTGTGCGGTCGAGCCACAGCGGGCGATCGGTGCCGGTGAGTGCGGCGTCGCCACGATAGGCGTCGAGCGGGATACGCGCGATCGTGGTGCAAATAATGTTGCGAGCTCGCTTGACTGCGGGCACCGACATCGCGAGCTCACGCGTCATCGCACCGTTGCTGGGCAACCAGTCCGGCGCGACGACCGACAGCAGGTGATTGCTGTCGTCGTATGGGGACAGGTAGCGCACCTGCCCGGCCACGGCGGCAGGGGCAGCAAGTGCGGTACGCACACGGTCGAAGAAACTCACGCGTCTACCGTCGCGATCGGCATGAGAGTTTCTGAAATATCGCGGCCACGGCGCGCACGTACACGACATTCAGCTGCACGCTGGTGTTCGGCGTGAGTATGGGTCAGGTGCGAGGCAAGCAACCGGTAGACACTGGCCCGACTGTGCCCGGATCCGCGCCAGGAGCAGCCCGGCATACGACAGACCGCGACGGCAGTCCACGGGGTCGAGTCGATGCTAAAGGCGTCCTTGGTGCGGACCGGTGGGTTCTTCGACATATCAGCTCCAAATCATGGGGGCGGCAGGGGCGGCGGGAATGGTGGCGAGCGCGCGGACCGCGAGAGTCGCCGCTTCTAGGACCGCGATCGAACCGGCAGAGCCACGGCGCGACCAGTGCAGGCGGTCGCCGGAGTTGCGCAGAGCGGCAGCATCGAACGCGTCAGTGAACGCGGGATGCCCGCGCACCAGGACGCCCGGCGGATCGCGGCGGATACGGTCAAGGAAATCGCTTGTAGCACTTGATAATTCGGCATCGTTGACCCAACGCAGACGGTCGACATCACGCTCACCGGCCAACTCGTTCACGTACTCGTCAGCGATGGAACCGGCAGGGCCACCGGGCGCGATCGCGGCGTGCCCGTCGTGCTTGCGGACGAGCTCGAGCAGCCGGGCGGCGACGCCGTTAGCGGAGTCGAATTGCTCCACGAGCTCCACGCACGGCACACCATCGACGGCCATGCACGCCACGATCGCGGCGTCATCGCGCTCAAAGGACAAGGCGACGCCGAACACTGCGGCACCGGGCGGCAGCTTGGCGGTGAACGTTGCTGCCTCGACTACCTCAGTGGGCAGCAGCCGCGATTCGGTTCGTGTGCGACGGTTGCCGTAGGCGCGCAGAAACTCGCCGTCGCTGAGCTGTTCGCGCGCCGCCGGGAGAATCGATGCTTGCTGAGTGTGCCCAATGGCCGGGTGCGCGGCAGCGATCGCGGCGTAGTCGTCCGGTCCCACATCATCGCCTACGCCGTAATCGACCAGGCACAGCGCGCCGTCGTGACCGCGCTCGACCAGTCCGTGAAACCACACCGACTCTGCGGTACCGGCGGTACTGATGATGATGGTCTGCGCGTTCTTGCGCGTCGATTGTGTGGGGGTGATTGCGCCCATGAGGCCCTGAGCTTGCGGCTCGTCAAAGAACCAGCCCTCATCGATGACGTTCAGGTCAGATTGGTTGCCGTGCAAGCTATCTGCGGTCGGCGGGTGCATCTTGGCGCGCCCGCCGGTCGCCACGAGCTCGAAGCTGGTATCACCGGCACCGCGTTTGCACTTGACAAGTTTCGACAGCGGCGATTGTTCAATCGCGTCCATCATTTCCCACATCTGTTCACGCGCTTTGATGCCGGTTTGGGCGGTGTACCACACGCGCGCACCGGGCACCGAGAGCAGCCGATGCAGCATGACGGCAGCAAGTAGCGCCGTCTTGCCCGACTGCCGGGGCACTGTGATCACCACGAGCGGGTGAATCAGCCGCCCACCGTGCTCACACTCACCGATCAGGTCAGCGGCGAGCACCTGCCACGGCATGAGCTTGCGAGCGAGCATCGCCGAGACACGCCCGATCTTGGGACCGAACGTGTACGGGCTACTACGCGGGGTCAGATAGCGCGGTGTCGTCATCGGTGACCGTCGTGTCTGCCGTGGCGAAATCTGCCAGCAGCTCGTGAATGGCGCTGTCTGTGTCGGTCTGCCGTGACTCGGGGGTCATGTGCGCATCGCGCAATGCCTCAGTGATCGCGGGCAGCAGCTTGGCAGGGCCGTAGTACTTGTTCGATTGCTCCATGCTGTCCAGCGCCCAGGCACCGGCGCGCAGCACCGTGGCTATACCGGCGTCGATGTCGCCCACGACTTCAGCGTCACGAGCAGCGTCCAGCGCCTCATCCATCGCCACCGAGTGCCGACCGCGGAGTACCTGCCCGGCGCGCGACTGCGGCAGAGCCTCGACGGGCTCAAACAGGGCAGCTTGACCAGCGCGCGGGGCGGTCGGATCGGGGCGAGGCATACCACTTTTATACGAGACCACTGCATATTATGCAATCAATCCATGCATAAACATGCAGAATCGGACTGCATAATATGCACCGCTTTATACATAGTTGACATGTGCGCCCGAGTGTGTATGTACCACCCCCCACCCTGGGTGACCTGGGAAAAAACGAGGGGATAGGAGGGGTCCGTCCGAGGACATTGCTCGTTCAAAAAGGTTCGGACCGCGACACACTCACTGCGCCGCGGTGCATATTATGCAGCGTCGTGAATATTCGCATGAATATTCATACGGGCGCCCGCCGTATATTTATGCAGTGGTTTATGCAGTCGTCACCAGTCGCGCGACGGGTCCGGTGTCGTGCTCGTCACCGGGTCGTCGCCGTACCATCGCGCGATCGCGTCGAGGGCATGAGCTGGTCGCTGCACCGCTCTGCTCATCACCACATCGTGGCCGGGGTCGATGGTCACCACGCGCCACCCACTGGCCTTGTACCCGCCGCGTCGCTTGGGTGTGGGCATGGAGTCGATGAGCCAGACGTGCCGCGCTTGCCCGCGCACGTTCGTTGCGGCGGCGACAGCGGCCTGTCGTGCAGCTGCGGCCACGCGCAGGATCGCGGCAGGGTGATCGTGCGAGTGAGCGCCGGGCGGCTGTAGGGCCACGGCGATCGCGTCGAAGTCGATCACCACGTCGCCGGGGCGGGCGTGCTCGCGCACATAAGTGGTCTTTCCTGCTGCCGGTGGGCCACACACAACGGTTACCGGCGGACCTTTGAGGGGTGAGTTACCCCGGCGCTGATTGCAGGCCAGGTGAGCCGGTCGCAGGTTGTCGAGGGTGTCGGGGCCACCGAGCGAGCGCGGGATGACGTGATCGGCGCTGTCGGCACCGGGCAGGCCACAGATATGGCAGACGGTGCCCCAGGCGTCGAACGTCGCCGCGCGCAGTCGAGACGCGCGGCGACCGCCCCACTTACTACCGGTCACTGAGGGCTCAGGTCATATAGCGGCTTGCCGTTGGCGATCGTGCTGTGGCGACCCGCGTGCAGGTTGATCTTGACGCAGACGTGCGACTGATTGGCGGCGTAGAAGACGTGGCCGCACCGCTTGAACGTTGGGACCGGCACCGGCACCGGATCAGTCAGCGCGTCAGCGACGCGGCGCGCGGTGTGCGCGGTCGTCAGTGCGTGGAACACGTCAGCAGCTGCGAACGTGTCACCGAGCGCGGTATGGGCGAGGTCGCCCGCCAGCGCCAAGTCCCACAGCTCGCAGCACTTACTCAGCGACGGGATCGCGTCCAGGTCGAGCGCGATCGCGGTAGCGAGCTCCACGTCGTACAGACGGAACTTCCAGGGCGGCGTCGTGCGCGTGGTGTACGGGACGAACTTACGCAGCCACCGCCACAGCACAGCGGCATCGTAGGCGACGTTCGCACCAACCAGGGTCGCGCCGTCGAGCATCTTCAGCAGATCGCGGGCATGGTCTTCGGTCTCGGCGTGCGTGAGCTCCTGCTCGAACAGTCGACGCTCGTAGTAGCGATTCACTGCGAGCGCCTGCGGTGACGCGTTGCGGAGCACGTCGCGAGTGTTGTGCGCGGGCACGAACACCATCGTCTGTCCGTACAGCGTGTCAGGGTCATCGGTCGGGAGCTCGACAGCAGCGATTTCTAGCGGGTGATCCTCGAAGATATCCAGGCCGGTTGTCTCTAGGTCGAGCGCGACGTATCGGTTCATTTTTGGTGCCTCTTGTTCTGTTGGTGTCCCTTGCGGGACTGTGGGCCTCGTTGGGCAGGTCGCCTGCCGGTGGTGAGGTCGGGTGGTGGGCGTCCCTGCTGATCGTCGTGAGACTGGATCAGCAGGGCTCTACCTCTGCCGTATGGAGCCGGAAGGTATGGAGCCTGCTAACGCGTGGTCGGGAATTACTCGCCACGCCGGGACTGGGATATTTCACTGAGCCACGACTGATTGCCGTTGTTGCTGCCCGAGTCCGCCTTTACCAGCGACTCAGTGAATCGGGTGTGCCCTTGCTGACATTTGGGCACGCGCTGAAATGCCCCTCTAACGGGCGACGTACCTGCCGGGTCAGGGCGGGCTTAAAGCTGGTGGGGATGTGGTGCCTAGAACAGGACTTCTTGGGGATCAGGTGCCGGTGGTGGCTGATTGCGGCAGTCGCGGCAGATCAGGTCACGCGGCGGGGTGTAGCTGGGATGGAACAAACGACCGCACATACCGCACGCCGGTTTAGCGGCCAATATCGCGTGACGTTTGTCCTCCACGTCTGAGGGGTACTCAGAGCGCCACCGGACGGTTACGCCGTCGTCGTCGGGGTCTTTGGTGGGCATAGTCCGTCACCGTGAACCGGACAGTGGACGTGACGCGAGGGCGCGACGCACGAACAGCTCGCCTCTATCCGGTCTGCTTCGGCGCGTAGGAGCGAAATCATTTGCGAGGTGGTGATTGTCGGCCCGTGTCCGGTGGGGTTTGCGGACCAGCTGATGCCGACGAAATCGAATTCTGGGTCGGCGGGGTCGGATTCGACGGTCACCGAGTAGATGCCTGCGATCTTGGTGGCATCGAGCGATTGGGCGAATATGGGGCTCACAGGACGCGCCTCGTCGGCAGTACGTCGAGCGGGGCGGGCGCCCGTCGATGTCGTCCGGCGGGATGCCGTTGCACAGCTGCACGTCGTGCGGCGACGGTCGAGCGTTTGCGGGCCAGGCGCGCGAGGTCGAACGCGATGACCGCGAGCGAGGCGAGGGCGAACAGGATCAGGACGATCACGATTGGCAGGCCATAGGCGGCGATCGCGGGCGTCAGCACGACGCACCGGTCAGTTCCTCGATCGCAGCGCGATCAAACAGGTAGGCACCAGTGCGGCCCGGCAGCTTCGAGGTAGTGGGGAGACGCCCGTCGCCCGCTCTGCGGATGACTTCGGTACGTGACAGCTGTAGTAAATCTGCGACTTCCGCCGCTGTAATTACATTGTGCATATTCAGCACGGTAGCCGTGCTAAATATGCACAGTCAAGCGATGGTGCCATTTAGTGTTCTTTTGGTTAAACTTGCACGCATGACTACAGCAGGCAACCAAGCAGGCATTGTGCTGGAATTTGAACTGAACGACCGCATGATGAAGTCGCGTTCACACGCGGGATTTACTCAGGCGTCGATCGCGCGGCAGCTTGGTATCTCCCAGCGATCTGTCTCGAACTACGAGAGCGGCGAGCGCAAGCCCAGCCGCGCCATCGTCATCGCTTGGTCGTTCGCGACGGGCGTCAATTTGCATTGGCTAGAAACGGGTGAAGCCCCGTCACCTGATGGTGACGGGGCTTCCGATGTGCGCCCGAAGGGATTCGAACCCCTAACCTCTTGATCCGTAGTCAAGTGCTCTATCCGTTGAGCTACGGGCGCGTAGTGGATCTTACGATCCGACTTCTTCAATTGTACCGAGCACGTGTCTCGGTCGGCGGAGGCGAGAGGATTTGAACCTCCGGTTTCGTTTTCACGAAACAACTCATTAGCAGTGAGTCCCATTCGGCCGCTCTGGCACGCCTCCATGGTGGAGTCCTTCGACCCGCCGGGGCAAAACATTACACAGGACCGGCACCAGGAAGCAAATCACCAGCCAAGTGCGGACAGCGACGCAGGTCAGACGTACATTTGTGGGGTGAGCATGCGAATCCGACCAGACCTGGACACCCTTCCCGTCTACGTTCCTGGGAAGACATTCCCGGGTGCGATCAAGCTGGCGAGCAACGAAGTCACCGATCCCCCGCTGCCGAGCGTGGCCGCCGCGATCGCCGAAGCCGCCACCGTCGTCAACCGCTACCCCGATAACGGCATGGTGGACCTGACTGACGGGCTCGCCAAAAATCTGGGCGTCACACCCGCCGAAGTTCAGGTCGGCTGCGGATCGGTGATTCTGTGCCAAAACCTGATCACTATTACCTGTCGCCCCGGCGACGAGGTGTTGTTCGCGTGGCGGTCGTTTGAGATGTATCCGGTCGCCACCCAGGTTGTCGGTGCCACGCCGGTCCAAGTGCCTCTCACCGACGACGCCGTGCACGACCTGACCGCGATGGCTGCGGCGATCACCGACCGCACCCGCCTGATCTTTGTGTGCAACCCAAACAACCCGACCGGCACCGCAGTGGAGGCGGACGCTTTGCGCGAGTTCCTGCGCGCCGTACCCGCCGACGTCGTCGTGGCGCTCGACGAGGCCTACTTCGAGTACACCCGGTTCGACGGACCGCTGGCCTACGACGCGTTGGAGTTGCGGCGCGAGTTCCCCAACGTCGTCGTGCTGCGTACGTTCTCGAAGGCGTACGGACTGGCTGGCTTGCGCGTCGGCTACGCGGTCGGCGACCCGGAGATCATTGAGGCGCTCGGGAAGGTGCACGTGCCGTTCACCGTGGGGAATGTGGCACAGGCGGCCGCTATCGCCTCCCTGCGCGCCCAGGACGAATTACTCGCCCGCACCAACGCGGTGGTCGTCGAACGTGGTCGCGTGACCGCAGCGTTGCGCGAGATGGGTTACCGGGTACCCGATTCCCAAGCCAACTTCGTGTGGTTGATGCTGGGCGAGCAGTCGGTCCCGTTTGCCACAGCCTGCGCGGAAGCTGGCGTGATTGTCCGCCCCTTCGCGGGCGACGGCGTCCGCGTCACGGTCACCAACCCGACCGAAGACGACGCCTTCCTCGCATTCGCTCGCACCTGGTCCCAGCGGTAACCCTCCGCCGACCCCAGCGTCCCGCCGGGCCCCTTCTCGCATGATGCGTTGATTCCCGCTCCACGTCAG